>NZ_VJON01000038.1 GCF_007556685.1 Tepidimonas charontis
GCGTTCTTGTGCAGTCGAACCATCATGACTTTTGCCTCCGTAGCTCCTCGATCAGCTCACGCATCGTCTCGCGACCTATGAATAATGCACGACGTCGCGGATCAATGCAATCGTCCGGGACCTGACACCTAGGACTCAATTTAGTCTTTATTCGGTCCTGCTGCAACAATCGATCGATCCGCCCCTGCACCCAGCCCAAGTTCAATCGTCTCCCAGCCAGTAGCCAACGGCAAAGGCACCCACCAGCCACCAGAAGCTGCTCTTGCGCTGCGTGCGCGCTTGTGTTTCTGCCCATTGCGCGAAGGCTGCGACCTCGCGCGCGCAGTCGAAATCGACCTCGATCGCAACCTGCCCGCCTCCGTCGGCCCAGCGCAGCGCCTGCCGCGGCCCGTTGGCCAGCCGGATGTAGGTGTCGAAGGTGCGCACAAGCCGCTGCTCGATCGCCGTGAGGATGTCTGTCACCAGGCGATCGCCGAGCATGCTATGGGCAAACGTGCGGGCGCGCAGCGCGGCATCGATCGCCCGCCAATGCTCCAAGGCGGCCTCGAAGCGTGCCGCCGCGATTTCCGGCATGGCTTCACCCTCTTTGACGCTCATGGCGGCCGAAGACAGTGCAGTGAGTTCACTGGCGAGCCGCTGGATCGCCGGGCGCAGGCCGTGCTCCAGCGCCGCGGCGGCCTCCTCGACGCAGCCCCAGGCCGTTGGGGATCCGACGGGTTTGCGGGAAGCGATGCGCTCGCGCCAGACGCGCATGCGCTCGGCAAGCCAGCGCACGCCCGGCAGCACGGTGACCCGGGTGTCGGGCTCGACGCGGACAGGGGCGCTGGGCGCCGCGATGCGCACGCCGAACCCGGGGCTTGCTGGGGCGCTTGCGGGCGGCTTGCGCCGGGTTGCGGCGGTATCGATGGGGGAAACGGCGGCCGGCGCACGCGCCTTCTCCGGTTTGCCCGGTAGCCACGCTGCCACGGTGTCGATGGCCGTGCGGATGAGGAAATAAAGCGGGTAGCCCATGAGCATGGCGATAAAACCGAGCACAGCCATGCCCAAACCCAGCATGAGACTATCGGCCCAACCCGTCTCGGCGATGAAGAAGCCCAGGCCGCCGATGAGCATCGCCACGCCGAGCGCCCAGGGGCGGTAATCCGGCCAGAGGTGAAAGAAGCCCGCGTTGGGTCTCATGCCCTGTCCTCCGTGATGACGACCTCGATTTTGCGCCAGTTTGGCGCCGTGGGGGTAAAGCGCGTAATCCGGCAGACGAGCCCCTCTCCGGCGGCGAGCCGACGCGCGATCTCGGCATTGTCCGGCCGCGGCACATAGCCCAGGCGATGGCCCTGCCAGTCGATGCGCACGGCCAGCGCATCGCGGGGATTGTCCGGCTCGCGGATGACATGGAGCGTATCACCCGCCGCAAACCGGGCCAGGCCCTGCACTTCCAGTCGCGGGAAGTCATGGTAATCGACGCCCGCGACATGGGCGACGAGCAACGTGCCGGGCGCGGCCGGCTCGAAGGACAGCCGCGCTAGGACGGGTAGCAGGCGCGCGCGGCTCGTCGCATCCAATGCGGGCAAGGCCGGAGCGTGCCGGGCATCGCGCTGCAGACGCCGAAGCGTATCGATGGCTGCCAAGGCGGCCCGGCGGGCGTCCTGGCGTTCGGGCGCGTTGATCACCTTCGCCAGCTGGCTAGCAAAGCGCGACAGCTTCTTGCCGACTTCCTGGTTGCAGGGCCCGCGCAACTGCACGAGCCGATAGGTGATCTCGTCCCTTGCGCTGGCGAGCACGACGGGCTGGTATTGCGCCGTCGCGCGCTGCCCCTGCGCGTCGGTCAGCGCGAAAATCGGCTCGCCCGCCACGCAGCGCTCCCAGTAGCTGCCGACGCAGTGGTGCATGGCCTCCCCTTCCTCCTGCAAGGCCTGGGCGGTGAGCAGCTCGCGCGCGGCGGAGCCGCCGTCGTGCCATTCGCCTACCAGCGCCGGCAGGGTGAAATCGATGTCGGGCATCGCCTGCCTCTGCCGCGGCCGCCAGGCGTGCCAGCGGGCGGAGTCGCGCAGCAGACCGAAAAGCCCGTGGCTGGCGATCCAGGCCACGGCAAGGTGCCGCTCGGGCGGGCCATGTCGGCGGCAAGTCAGACGTGCCGCCTCCTCGGCGGCGGCAACCAAAAAGTCATTCGCATCGGCAAGCTGCCGATAAAGCGGCCAGAAGCGCTGTCGCAGCTTGCACCAGGTAGCCTCCCAGCCGCGGGCGAAGCTGCGCAGATGAGCCTCCACCACAAGCCGTGACGGTAACGGCTCGCTCCCCTCGTCTTTGCCGATGAAGAGCAGATAACTGTGCAGGCCATCCAGTTCGCGGACGAGCGCCAAGGCGCTTTCCGGGCGCTTGTTGGCGGGAAGCACATCGAGCAAGGCCAGGATGCATGCGGCGCATGCCATAACTGATATCCCAAAACTCGGCATTGAGGGCCGAGCGCACCAGCGCCCGGCTGATGCCGTAATGGCGGGCCAGCGCTCCAGTGAGATCGCGCCCCCGGTCGATGGCCGCCTCCACCTCCGGATCGGCATGTCGCCGCGCATGACGCTGGCCGTCGGCGCAATTCGGATAGGCATGCGCGGTGAGCAGAATCGGCGCCACCAGCGCCGGAAAGCGCCGTAGAGCCTGCAAGCGCCGTGCGCGCAGCTCGGGCGGCAGGGGGGCGAGCCGGTTGTAATTGCGCACCGACAGGTAAAAGCGCCTGCCGCGCAGGCTTTGCAGCGCATCGAGCACCTCGCCATCGAGCCCCGGCGCCCAACGCAGCGGGCCTTCGCTACGCCCGGTGGCGGCGTTCATGGTCGGCGGCGGGGCAACGGGCGCGGCGTAGAGCACATGCACATAGCCCACGTCTGGCAGTTCCAGCCCCTGACGCTCGCCGCGCAGGTCACCCGCCAAGGCGGCCACGGTCGGCGCGATGACGCGATCGTCCGGGGCGTCGAGCGCCGCGAAGCGCAAGGCCAGCACGCGGCGGTCGGCCAGGTGCAGCCACAGGCGCATGTGGCGATCGCCCACACCCGGGCCGCGGTCGGTGGTTTCGTAAAGCTCTTCCGGCCACACCCAGTGGCGGGCGAGCACTTCACGCGGCAGGGCCGGGCAGGCGGGGACGGCGCTTCGGCTTCTCATGGCGGCATTTTGCGCCCCGTCACGTCGCCAGCTCTGCAAACAGCGCATCGAGCTGCGGGTTGCTGGTGATGCGCAGCAAATGCCTGATCGTCGCCGTCTGGTTGATCTCCAGGCGCACGTAGCGTTCGCCGCCGGCAGGCGAAGCCTGCTTGCGGATCAGCTGGATGCGCCCGAACAGCGCGCCGTTGTGAGTTGAGGACATCCACATTTCTCCAAGAATGCGCGCCGCTTCCTCTTGCGTCAGCCGGCCCGCCTGCCAACCTTCATACGCCTCTTCAAATCGCATCTTCCGTGTCTCCTGTAACCACTCCGTCCGCTTCATCAGGCACCTCCTTCGGCTCCCAATGAATACCGGACAATCCTCGTGCTACAAGTCCGGACAGTTTATTTGCTCGCTACACGAGTCCGACCGCGCGTTGACCGATTCCGCGCGCGAGACGATCCTGGAGATTCTGGCCGGGTATCTGGCCCGCTGAGCAGCGGGCCAGGGGGTCAGACATGGCTATGCTAGACTGCTTGCTGTGGAGCAATGAATCCATTCGCCAGCATGGCCGCCAGTCGAACCGTCGAGAATTACTGGGCCCGCATCCTCTTCAAGCTTCGTCTGTATGAAGCGTCGGGCCAAGCCTTTCAAGGCCTGGTTTCCGACCTGATGCACGCGCGTCATCAGGACTTTCTGGCGGTGCGCCCCTCGGGCCGCAGCGGAGACGGCGGCAACGACGGCTATGTGCCGTCGCAGCAGTGGTTTCTCCAGGTGCATGGGCCCGAGGCGGGTTCGAAGATCGATCCGGCGCGTCTGGTGCGTAAGGCCAAAGAGGACTTCGACAAGCTGCGTCAGCATTACCCAGGCATTAAGCGCTACAGCTTCGTGTTCAACGACCGCTTTCGCGGCGCGCCCAAAGACCTGCTCGATGCGATCGCCGCGCTGGCGCGCGACACCGGCGTGCCGTGCGAAGGCATTTTCAGCCGCCATCTGACGGACTGGTTCATGGCGCTCGATGATGCCGCCAGAGGCGGCATCGTCATGGGCGTTCCCGCCGAAATGCCGGATTGGATCGACCCGCGCGCCATCGGCGAGGTGCTGGAGCACCTGGCGCTCAATGACGCAGGCTGGGGTGACCCGGCCAAGCGCTTCGCTCCGGATTTCGATGAGAAGATCCGGTTCAATGGTCTCAACGGTTTTGCGGCCGACCGACTGCGCAGCATGTCGTATCAGGCCGGCAGTGTTGAGGCGTTTTTCCAGACGCGCGACGCCTACCTGGCCCAGGCCGTGGGGCAAGAACTGCGCCAACTGTATGCCGAGGGTTTGCGCCAGGTGGTGGATGATGACGAGGATGCCGCGGCAATGCGCTTTGTCTGGATGATCGGGCGTATGATTCCGCCAGTCGCGCAAAGTAATAACATCGCGCTGAAGGCCTATCGCCAGGCCGCCGAGGTGGTGCTGGCCAGATATTTCGAAACCTGCGACGTCTATGCGCAACCTGGAACTGGCGGTCGCGCCGCATGAGCACATCCGTTTTGCCGACAGCCTGCTCGGGCTGGCAGGCTATGTGCGCACGTTGCTGCAAGAGGGCCCACGCACGCTCGATGAGCTCTTGGCGCTGCTTGCGCGCCCGGACAGCCAGTGGCCGGCGCGGCCGGGCATGAGCGACCTGGCGCTGGCAGTTGCGCTGCTGTACGCCATCGGCGCGGCGCGCATCGTCGAAGAGGATCGTGTGGGGGCCGTGCGGTGAGACTGCTGCGCTTGAGCTGCGATCGTCCCAGCTTCAAGACGCTCACATTTCGGCTAAGCGGCCTGTCCGTGCTGGTGGGCGACGCGCAACGGGAAGAGGGCAGCGCCAACGGGGTCGGCAAGACACTGGCGCTGCGCCTAGTGCACCACTGCCTTGGCGCGCGGCGCCGCGATGAACTCGCGCGCGGCGTGGGCGACTGGCGCTTCGCGCTGGAGTTCGAGCTGGCCGGCCAGACGCACCGCATCGAGCGCAATGGCGACGGCGCCGATATCACGCTCGACGGTCAATCCATCGGGGAGAGGTCGTTGCGCGGCTGGCTCGATGCGCACGGCCCTTTCGTGCTGCCGCCTCGCGGGGGCTTGAGCTTTCGCAGTCTGTACCGGCGCTTTGCGCGCGTGGAGCGGCAGGACCTGGTCGATCCGGTAACGCTCGGACGCGAGGAGGCGCACCAGGGACTAGTGCATGCGCTGCACCTGCTCGGCCTTGATATCGAACTGGCGCTGGCCAAGATCGAGCGTCGGGATCGCCTGTTGCAGTTAGACGACAACCTCAAGCTGTTGAAGCAGGCCGACAGCCGGCTGCACGAGCTGCTGCGCACTGGCATGGCGACACAGGCTCAGATTGCCGAGCTGGAAAACAACATCGCGGCGATGCAGCGCAGGCTGGACGCCATGCAGGTGGCCGACGACTATGAGCAGGTCCGGCAACAGGCGCAGCAGCTCACCGAGGCGGTGCGCGAGTACGAAGCGCAGCTTGCGCGCATCGATTACCAGTTGCAGGGCATCGAGCGATGCCTGGGTGTGACGCCAGATATTGCCCGCGAGGAAATGCTCGGCTTCTACCGCGGGTTGCAGCATGTGTTCAAGCCTGAGGCGCTGGCGCATTTCGAGGCGGTCGAGTCGTTTCACCGTTCGCTGGCCGAGCAGCGCCAGCGGCGGCTTGAGCGTGATCGAATCGCCCTGCAGCAGCAGCGCCAACAGGTCGAGCGGGCGCGCCGCGAGGCCGCGCGGCAGCGCGATGAGGCGATGGCCTATCTTGGCCAGCGCCACGCCATGGGCGATTATGTCGCCGTGGCACAGCGTCTGGCACAGATGCGCGCCGACGTGCAGCGGCTGCGCCGCTACGAAGACGCCAAGGCGGCATGGGAAAAAGAGCGCATCGACCTGGAGGAGCGCGCCGCCGAAGACAACCGCCGCGCCAGCGAATACCTGGCCACTCGTCCCATCGAATGGGCTGATCGGCGCTTCCGCGAGCTGATTCACACCCTGTATCCCAACGAGCACTGCGGCATCGCGCTTGAAAACAACCTCCGCCCGAACAACAGGCTGCGCTACAACCTCAAGGTACAGGTGCAAAGCCAGAACTCCGACGGCGTCAATGCGGCGCGCATCATCGCTTTCGACTGGCTCCTCTACCGTCACGGCGCGCACCACGCCATGCGGCATCTGTGGCACGACAACGGCCTGTTCGACCACATCGATCCGCATCAGCGCGCGGCATGGATTGCGTATGCGATGCAGACGTTGCGTGAGTCGGACATGCAGTACATCGTCTCGATCAACACGGAAAATTTCGCCTCCATGCGTGATCTGCTGGCGCCACAGGAGGCGCTGGCACTGGATGCGTCCGTCGTCATCCGCCTGCTCGGCGACGCCGACGAGCACAAGCTGCTGGGGGTGCGCATTGGCGTTGGCTAGCTGTGAGCCGTCAAGAGGTTGTTCCGAAGAACTGGAAGCCGTGACATAGGCGCGACGCGGCCTATGCCGTGGTGCGGGCGATGCCAGTTGTAGTGGTGCTGCCAGCTGTGAAGCGCTTGGCGCCGCTGCTCGGAGTTTTGGTAGGTCCAGCCGTAGGCCCACTCACGCAGCGCCGACTGGATGAACCGCTCGGCCTTGCCGTTGGTTTGTGGCCGATACGCGCGGGTGAACTTGTGCGCGATGCCCAGTTGCTGGCAAGCCTGCCGGAATGGCTTGGAACGGAAGGCCGGGCCGTTGTCGGTCAGCACTCGCTTGATCGTCACGCCCAGGCGGTTGTAGTACGCCACGGCGTCACGCAGGAACTGCACTGCGCTGGGGGCACGCTCGTCGGGGTGGATAGCTGTGAAGGCCACGCGGGCATGGCCGTCCACGGCCACGAACAGGAACTCCCAGCCGGCTCCAGCTACCGAGTCACGCCGGTTGCCGGTGACACGATGCCCCGGCCGCTCGATACGCCCGAGCTTCTTGGTGTGGATGTGCAGCAGATCTCCAGCCCGTGCATGCTCGTAGCGCTGTACTGGCTCGCGCGGCTGCAGATCCGACAGCTTCGACAGCCCGGCTCGGCGCAGCACACGGCTGACCGTGGCCTCTGACACGCCCACGCTCTGAGCAATTCGTGCCTGGGTCATTCGGCGCTGCCGCAGTTCGACAATGAGCAATGCCTTGCTCGGCTCAATCGCCCGCGGCGAGCGCTTCGGCCGGGAAGATGCGTCGGTCAAGCCGCTGGCTCCTTCAGCCAGGTAGCGGCCCAGCCATTTGCGCGCAGTGCGCGGCGTCACGCCATGGCGTGACGCTGCTTCACAGGCCTTGAGCCCGTGCTGTGTCATCTCTTGAACCATCTGCAAGCGACGGGCGAAGGTAAGTCGGGCATTCTTATGGGTGTTCATCCGGCTGTTCCTGAAAGTGCTGGATTGTTTGGCGACTCCCAGTCTCCCAGACGCAGTCCGGGTGAACCGCAGATACAACCTATTGAAGCTTCACAGCTAGCCGATCGTTAGGACGACAACCACCGTCGGCCGCACCGCAGCTTCGGACCCGTGCCGCCGGCCATGTTCGCTACATGGTAGCCGCCAGTATGGTGGCGCCACGCGCTAAATCCCAGCATAGCCTGCGAGCTGGAAAAACGTTTACTAACGGGAGAGGCCAGCCAGTTGTGGCGGTTTTGGACAGGCGAAGAACGCCTCAAGATCGGATGTTGACGGTATTTGGTGGCGCTTCAGGGACTCGAACCCCGGACCTGCGGATTATGATTCCGTCGCTCTAACCGACTGAGCTAAAGCGCCAACAGGAGCAGCATTATAGCAGTACCGTGCCGCGTGATGCCGCAAGCGGCGGCTCAGCGGTTGCGAAACTGCGCAGCGCGCTTTTCCAGGAAGGCGGCCATGCCTTCTTTTTGGTCCTCGGTGGCAAACATGGCGTGGAACAGCCGGCGCTCGTACATCAGGCCGTCCGACAGTGTGCCTTCGAAGGCGCGGTTGACGGCTTCCTTGGCCGCCAGCACCGCCAAGCGCGGCAGGGCGGCGATGGCGTGCGCGGTGGCCAGCGCCTCGTCCATCAAACTGGCCAACGGCACCACGCGGCTGACCAGGCCCCAGCGCTCGGCTTGCTCGGCGTCGATGGTGCGCCCGGTCAGCACCAGGTCCATGGCCTTGGCCTTGCCGATGGCGCGTGGCAGGCGCTGGGTGCCGCCAGCGCCGGGGATGACGCCGATTTTGACCTCGGGCTGGCCGAACTTGGCATTGTCGGCGGCGATGACGATGTCGCACATCATGGCCACCTCGCAGCCGCCGCCCAGGGCGTAGCCGGCCACGGCCGCGATGACCGGCTTGCGCACGCGCCGCAGGGCTTCCCAGTTGCGGGTGATGTATTCGCTGCCGAATACGTCCGAGAAGGTGTAGCGCGCCATGGCGGCGATGTCGGCGCCGGCGGCAAAGGCTTTGTCGCTGCCGGTGAGTACGATGCAGCCGATCGCGTCGTCGGCGTCGAGCGCGGCCAGGGCCGCGCCGAGTTCGTCCATCAATTGGTCGTTGAGCGCGTTGAGCTGCTTGGGCCGGTTGAGGGTGATGATGCCCACGGGCCCATCGGTGCGTACCAGAACGGTCTCGAAGGTGGGGTTGGCGGTCATCATGGCAGGCATTCTGCCATGACGCCGGCTCGGTTACGATGTCGGCTTGGCGGCGTTGCCATCCCGGCGATCGGCGGGTGGGCTGCGCGCCGTAGCGCGATGCGTGCCGATTCGAGGCGTTAGAGGGAGTCGTTCGTCAACTACCCCGCCCTTCAGGGCGGAGCTTGCGATAGCAGGCTCGGTTGATCAGGGAAAGCGGTAACCAAGCCGCTTGCGTCGGCAACAGGTCGTCAAGACCCACTCCGGGATGCTTCCTCAGTCCCGGACACTGGAAGGTTGGGATCATGCTGGCGAAAGGTAAAGCGCCGAAGGTTCCAACCGCCTCGCAAGAGGGAGCCGGTTGCCGACATTCCCGAGGGGAGATGGGGCCGCAAGGCTCCGCGTAACAAGTCCCGTAAGGGATAACAGGAGGTACAACATGGCTGTACTTGTATTGGATAAACGCAAACGCCCGCTGATGCCATGCTCAGAGAAGCGGGCGCGGCTTTTGCTGGAGCGCGGTCGGGCGCGGGTGCATTGCATGGTTCCGTTCACCATTCGACTGGTGGACCGTCGAATCGAAGACAGTGTGTTGCAACCCCTGCGCGTCAAAATCGACCCCGGTAGCCAAACCACGGGTATTGCGCTGGTTCGGGATCAGGACGATGTGGACGTGGACACTGGCGAGGTGAAGAAGGTGGCGCATGTCGTGCTGTTGGCCGAACTTAAGCATCGCGGGCAGACGATCCGGGATGCGCTCACGCAGCGCCGCGCGTTTCGTCGTCGGCGGCGCAGCTCCAACCTGTGCTACCGTGCTCCACGTTTTGATAACCGTGTGCGCAAGGCTGGCTGGTTGCCGCCCAGTCTGCAACATCGGGTGGATACGATCATGGCCTGGGTGAATCGACTCAGGCGATGGGTGCCGGTCACGGCGATAAACCAGGAACTCGTGCGTTTCGACACTCAGGCGTTGCAAAACCCCGAGATCGGCGGTGTTGAATACCAGCAAGGCACACTAGCCGGGTACGAAGTCCGGGAATATCTGCTGGAGAAGTGGGGCCGGAAGTGCGCGTATTGCGATGCGAAGGATGTTCCGCTTGAAATCGACCATATCCTTCCTCGTAGCCGGGGCGGTAGCGACCGGGTGAGCAATCTTGTCATCGCCTGTCACGACTGCAACCGGGCCAAAGGCAATATGCCTGTGGAACGGTTTCTGGCGAAACAACCAGAGCGCATCCGAAAAATACTGGCCCAGGCCAAGGCGCCCCTCAGGGACGCCGCAGCCGTCAACAGCACTCGTTGGGCATTGTTCAACGCGCTGAAGGCGACTGGCTTACCGGTAGAGAGCGGCACCGGTGGCAGGACGAAGTTCAACCGCACACGGCTGAATATCCCCAAGGGGCATGCTTTGGACGCCGCCTGTGTCGGAAATGTGGACGACGTTCAGGAATGGCAAAAGCCCGTACTTTGCATCAAGGCGACGGGTCGAGGAAGCTATCAGCGCACCAGGCTGGATCGGTTTGGCTTCCCGCGGAGCTACCTGACACGGAACAAAAGCGCCTTTGGCTTTCAGACGGGCGACAGCGTGAAAGCCGTGGTACCCTCGGGCAAGAGGACAGGCAGATATCGAGGCCGCGTAGCCATTCGCGCTAGCGGAAGTTTCAACATCCAGACGCCGCAAGGCGTCGTTCAGGGCATCCATTACCGTTTCTGTTCGCTGATCCAGCGGGCGGACGGGTATGGGTATTCGTGGGCAAGATAGCTTTTGAAAGGAGGGCGGGAACAGGGGCGGCTTGCACCGCTGTGCTATCCCTCCCCGGCCTGAACGCCGGGGTCTCCCGCGCAGACTGATGAATATTTTGCTCACCGGGGGGCTGGGCTATATCGGCAGCCACACCGCGGTGGTACTCGCACAGGCCGGGCACCGCGTCGTGTTGCTGGACAATCTTTCCAACAGCCGGCTGGAGGTGGCCGACCGCTTAGCGCACATTCTGGGGCAGCGCCCGCCCACCGAGGTGGCTGATGTGCTCGATACGGTGCGGCTGCAGCTGATCCTGCAACACCACCGCATCGAGGCGGTGGTGCATTTCGCGGGCCTGAAAGCGGTGGGGGAATCGGTGGCGCAGCCGCTGGCCTATTTCCACAACAATGTGGCGGGCACGGTGAGTCTGCTGCGCGCGATGGCGCACGCGGGCGTGCGGCACTTGGTATTTTCCAGCAGCGCCACGGTGTACGGGCAGCCGCAGCGTCTGCCATTGGATGAGTCACACCCCACGGGCGCCACCAACCCGTATGGACGCACCAAGCTGCATATCGAGCAGATGCTGCAGGACGTCGCGGCGAGCGACCCGAGCTGGCGCATCGCCGTGCTGCGCTACTTCAACCCGGTGGGCGCGCACGACAGCGGCTGGATTGGCGAGGACCCCAACGGCGTGCCGAATAATCTGATGCCCTACATCGCCCGGGTGGCGGTGGGGCGTCTGCCCGTGCTCAATGTGTGGGGCAACGACTATCCAACGGCCGACGGCACCGGGGTGCGCGACTATATCCATGTGATGGACTTGGCCGAAGGGCACCGCGCGGCGCTGGACCATTTGGCGCGGATGGCGCAGCCGCTGGATATCTTCAACTTGGGCACGGGCAGCGGCACCAGCGTGCTGCAGATGGTGGCGGCGTTCGAGGCCGCCAGCGGGCAGCGGGTGCCGTACCGGATCGCGCCGCGGCGCGCCGGTGACGTGGCGGCCTGCTGGGCCGACCCGTCCAAAGCGCAGCGGGTGCTGGGTTGGCGTGCCAGCCGCACCCTGGACGATATGTGCGCCAGCGTTTGGCGCTTCATGCAGCGCCAAACGCAAGGGCAGTCGGGCCCGCAGTCCGTGGCGCTGCCCTCAGCGGCCACGGCGGCGGTGGATGCCTGAGGTGATGGCGACTCACCGCAATACACACGAGGATGCCGCAGTCAGGAAGAGAGGAGACGACGATGACCGAAACCGACGCCGGCACGGACCGCGCCGAGCCTGAAGTTCGTTACGAAACGCGCGGCCCGGTGGCCGTGGTGACGCTCAACCGGCCGCAAGCGCTCAACAGCTTCACGCGCCGCATGCATGCGGCGTTACAGGATATCTTGGCGCGCATCGAGGCCGACCGCAGCGTGCGTGCGCTGGTGCTGACCGGGGCGGGGCGGGGGTTTTGTGCTGGCCTGGACCTGTCGGAGCTGGACTTCACCCCGGGGCCCGATCTGTGGGAACGTGTCAATCCGGGACCGTTGTTGGAACAATGTTTCAACCCTACCGCGCGGGCGCTGATGCAGTTGCGCGTGCCCACGGTGGCTGCCGTCAACGGCGTGGCGGCGGGCGCGGGGGTGTCATTGGCCTTGACCTGCGATTTGGTGGTGGCCGCACCCAGCGCCAGCTTCGTGCAGGCGTTCAGCAAAATCGGCCTGATTCCGGACGCCGGTGGCAGCTGGCTGACGGTGGAGCGCTTGGGCTTGGCGCGTGCCCTGGGGCTGGCCATGCTGGGGGACCGGCTGCCCGCCACACAGGCGCGCGACTGGGGCCTGATTTGGGACGTGGCCGATGACCCCCTGGCGGCGGCCCTGGCCTTGGCGGAGCGTCTGGCGGCCATGCCCACGCAGGCCCTGGTGGCCACACGCGCCCTGCTGCGCGCGGCTCCCCAGCGCAGTTTCGAGGCGCAGTTGCAGGCCGAGTGCGAGTTGCAGTCGGCGCTGGGCCGCACCCACGACTACGTCGAGGGCGTGACGGCCTTTTTGCAAAAGCGCCCTGCCCGGTTTACGGGGGAGTGAGGCTGGCGCTGGCAGCGGCCGGCGCCCACGGTGCATGCGCCCCGGCGCCGAGGTCCGCCTGCAGGGTGACGACGGTGGCGGGTGCCGGCCAGCGCAGCTGCCCCCGCAGCACTCGCCCGGCGCGCGCCATCCACACGGTCAATGGGGCCTCGGGAGCCAGGCCGCGCGCGTGTAGCGCCACGTCGTCGAGCCGCACCACGCGCCAGACGGCGCCGTCGCGCTCCACCGCCAGCCATTCGTCGCCCGCGGCCAGGCCGGCGGCCTCGGCCGCGCTGCCGCGCAGCACCTGGCGCAGGCGCAAGCCGCCGGGGCCCTCGTCCACTCGCACCCCCAGCTGCTGCGCCAGCGGCGCCGGCGTTTCGCTCCAGCGCACCCCGTGTGCGGTCAAGACGTCGCGCAGGGGCAGCTCGCCGGTACCGTGCACCCAGGCGTCGAGTTCGGCGTCGTAGGCGCGTCGCCCCAGTCGGCGCAGCACGGCGCGCAGGTCGGCTTCACCCATGGGCCCACCGGCGCAGCGCTGCCACAGGGCCCGCATCACTTCGTCCAGGGTGGTATGACCCTCGCGGCGCAGCGTCAAGTCCACGCACAACGCCACCAGCGCCCCTTTGGCGTAGTAGCTGATGGTGGCGTTGGGGGTGTTTTCGTGCGGGCGGTAGTAGCGAATCCACGCATCCCAGCTGGCTTGCGCCACGCTCTGGATCCAGCGGCCTGGTGTCTCGCGCACCTGGTTGATGGTCTTGGCCAGCCGCTGCAAAAAGGTGTTGGCATCGATGAGGCCGGCGCGCACCAGCAGCAGCTCGTCGTAGTAGCTGGTGAAGCCTTCGAAAAACCACAGCAAGGTGGTGTGGTTTTCGCGGTCGTAGTCGATACGCGCGAGCTCGCGCGGGCGCAGCCGCTTGACGTTCCAGGCGTGGAAATACTCGTGCGCGATCAGGCCCAGCAGGGTCACGTAGCCTTCGGGCAAGGCGGCGTCTGCCGGGGCATGGGGCAGGGGTGAGAGCGGCAGGTCGCCGGGGGCGGCGATGAGCGCGGTGCTGCGTGCGTGCTCCAGACCGCCGTAGCCGCCTGGCGTCAGGTGCAGCAAAAACAGGTAGCGGTCGAACGGCGGCGGATCGTGCGGGCCGTGCCACAGGGCGATGGCGGCTTCACACACGCGCGCTGCGTCGCGCAGCAGCCGTTCGGTGTCGGCGCCCGCAGGCACCGCACCGCTGAGCACCAACCGGTGCGGCACGCCGCGCACGCTGAAGTCACCGACCCACAGCGTCCCCATTTCGACCGGGTGGTCGGCCAGTTCGTCGTAGTCGCGCGCGTGGTAGGTGGCAAAGCCGTCGCCGCTGGCCCACGGCAGGACGGCGCGCGTGCGGCGCTGGCGCTGTGCGCGTGCCGGTGCCGCGCCAACCGGCGGCAAGGCGGTGGCGGCGCGCCAGCCCGCGGTGTGGGCGGTGGGCTGCAGGGTCAGGCGATGCGGCTCGGCTTCACGCCCGTGCACGCGCAGGCACAGGCTGGTGGGGTTGAAGAAGCCGCGCTGGGCATCGAGGTAGGCGGTGCGCACCGAGCGGTCGAAGGCATAGACGCGGTAGCGCACCGTCAGGCGACGGGTGTCGGCCGGCAGCACCACTTCCCAGTGGTTTTTGTCCAGTGAGCGCACCGGCACCGCCTTGGCGTCGGCGTCGGCACGCAGTTCTTGCAGGTGCTGTGCGAATTCGCGCACCAGGTAGCTGCCGGGAATCCACACCGGCAGGCTCAGGCGCTGGCGCGGCGCCGGGTGGTCGATCACCACGGTCACCGCCCATAAGTGGGCATGCGGGTCGTCCACCGCGACGGTGTAGTGCACCCCCGCTGACTGGAGGGCCGTGTCTGTCATTTGGCGGCGTTGAGCATCGGTTCCAGCCGGTCGAGCCCGATGGCCCCGGTGACGCGCCGGCCATCGGCCAAGAAGGTGGTGGGGGTGCCGGTGATGCGAGCCTTCTGCCCGAAGGCCAGGTTGCGTTCCAGGGCCGTGGTGTCGCAGCCGTTGGGCGGCACGGCGGGCGTGACGTTGCGCAGCATCCAGTCGGCCCAGGCTTTGGCGCGGTCGCGCGCGCACCAGATGGCGCGCGCCTTTTGCTCCGAATCTTTGCCCAGCACCGGGTAGAGGAAGGTGTAGACCGTGACGTTGTCGAGTTTGAGCAGGTCGCGCTCGAAGCGTTTGCAAAAGCCGCAGTTGGGGTCGGCGAAGACGGCGATTTTGCGCTGCCCATTGCCGCGCACGGTGGCAAAGGCGTCTTGCAGCGGCAAGTCGGCAAAGGCGACGGCGGTGAGTTGCTGCAGGCGCTCTTCGGTCAGATTGGTGCGCGCGCGGGTGTCGATCAGCACGCCTTGGATCAGGTAGTTGCCCTCGGCGTCGGTGTACAGCAGCTCCGAGCCGCCGATGCGCACTTCGAACAGGCCGCGCATCGGTGTGGGGCGCACCTCCTCGATCGGCGGCAGATTGGGCAGGCGTTCTGTCAGGTTTTTGCGAATGACGGCTTCGTTGGCCTGCGCTGCGGTCCATGTCAGCACGGCCAGCACCGCAGCGGCGGCGGGCAGGCGCGGGCGCCCGCGGGCGCGGCTGCACCCGGCCGGGTCGGGCCGTAGTCCGGTGCGCACGTGCGCACAAGGGGGTGGTTCGCCTGCGGTCGTTGCGGACAACGGTGTGAGCGGCTGTCGAGTTATTGGCATGTTGGCGGGGGCAATGGAAGGGTGAAAGATGTGGCGGGTCAGCGGGCGCTGGCTGTGGTCAGGGCAATCGTCGGCCGCACTGCACGGGTCGGCGCGGCAGGCGGCACCGTGCCCGACGTGCGGCGCCGCCCCTGCGGGAGCGGGCGCAGGCCGTCGGAGGCTGGGTACGGGGCCGCACGGTGTGCCAGGATACGTCAGAGGACAGGACTGGGGTGCGCGCGGTTCGACGCCACGCCCGCCGCTTGTTCGATGAACCAGTGCTTGAGGGGTTCCAGGCGATCGACGGCGCGCAGGCCCCAGCGGCGCAAGGCGGCCACGCGTGCGTCGCTGGCGGCAAACAGGGCGTGCAGGGCGTCGGTGGCCGCCAGCATGGCCGCCACGGGGGCGGCGCGCGCGCGCTCGTAGCGTCGCAGCAGCCGCAGGTCGCCCAGCTCGCGCCAGTATTCGCGCTCGCGCAGCACGCGAGCCAGCTCGGCGACGTCGCCCAGCCCCACGTTGAGGCCCTGCCCGGCCAGGGGGTGCATGGCATGCGCGGCGTCGCCGGCCAGCGCCAAGCCAGGGCGCACCCACGGGCGTGCCAGCGAGCGCTCCAGCGGCCAGCCGGCGGGTTGGCCTTCGGTCTGCATGGACCCCAGGGCATGGTCGCACGCGGCCGCCACCGCGGCGGCAAACGCGGGGGCGCTGAGTGCCAGCAGGGCGGCCGCGCGCTCGTGCGGCACCGACCACACCAGCGCCACCAGGTGGCCTTCGGGGCCGTCCATCGGCAGCAAGGCCAGGATGCTGTCGCCGCAAAACCACTGACGCGCCACGCCACCGTGGGGGCGCTCGGTGCGCAGGCGCGCGGCCACGGCGGTGTGTGGGTAGGGTTGGCGTTCGTAGCCAAAGCCTTCGGCAGCGCGGCTGGCGCTGTGGCGCCCTTCGCAGATCACCGTCAGTGCCGCACTCGGACGCGGGTGCTGGGTCGCGTCGAGCCGCTCGACACCGGGCTGATAGCGCAACGCTCGATCCAGGGACGCCTCCAGCGCCGGTACATCGACGATCCAGGCCAACGGCTGCCCATCATCGGGGTCGAAGCGCAGGCTGGCTTGCGGGGCACAGGCCGCTGTCGCGCCGGGTGCGGCGTCGGCCACCCACATGCACTGCACCGGAGTGGCGGCGGTGGGTTCGTCCGGCCACGCGCGCACACCGTGCAGCAGTGCGCGCGAGGCGGCGTTGAGCGCATACGCGCGGATGTCCGGGGCCGCGGTGGGCAGCGGGGGACGCTCCACCAGCGCCACGCGCAGGCGCTCGCGCGCCAGCAGCAACGCCAGTGTACGGCCCACGATGCCGCCGCCCAGGATCGACACGTCGTAGCGTGTAAGCATGGCAGCCATTGTAGGCGCAGGGGGCGGGACGTGTCAGAATGTCCATTCATGAACGCCGAGCCGCTGTTTCCGACATTGCAGGAGCTCTGGATTTATCCGGTGAAGTCGTGTGCGGGACTGCGCCTGCGCTCGGTGGAGTTGCTCGACACCGGGCTGGAGTGGGACCGCACCTGGATGGTGGTGGACGAAGACGGTGAGTTCGTCTCGCAGCGTGAGCTGCCGCGTATGGCGCTGATTCGGCCGCGGCTGCGCATGGGGCGGCTGGAATTGTCGGCGCCGGGTATGTTGACGCTGCACCTGGCCTTGGATGCGGCCGAGGCCCCGTGCCGCGTGCGGGTGTGGGACGACGCGCTCGGTGCCTACGACATGGGCGACGTGGCCGCCCAATGGTTCAATGATTTTTTGCAGCCGCCGCCGGGCGTGGGGCCGCTGCGTCTGGTGCGCTTCGATCCCGACGAGCGACGCCTGTCGCCGCTGCACTGGACCGGCGGGGCGCCGGCGTACAACACCTTCAGCGACGGTTTTGCGCTGCTGGTGCTGAGCCGCGCGGCGCTGGACGAGCTCAACCGCCGCTTGGTGCTGCAGGGTGCGGCGCCGGTGGGCGTGGAGCGCTTTCGCCCCAATCTGGTGGTGGGCGGGGTGCCGGCCCATGCCGAGGATGGCTGGGCGCGCCTGGCTTGGCATGCCGAGGGTTTGCCTGCCGAGGCGCCGGCCGTCGAGCTGGAGCTGGTCAAGCCCTGCTCACGCTGCACGATTCCGGATGTCGATCCACAGCGCGGGGTGCCGGACGATACGGTAGGCCCCGTGTTGCGCGGCTACCGGCGCGACGAGCGCTTGCGCGGGGCCGTGACCTTTGGCATGAACGCCATCGTGCGCACCGGCGTGGGCCAGATGCTGCACGAAGGTATGCGCGGGGTGGCGTGGCCGCGCCGGTAGAATCGGGTCTTCTTTTTTCATCGTTCACCGCAGTCGGCCCCGCACACCCGCCCCGTGCGTGGTGACGCATCCGGTCGGCGCCCCGTCGGGCGCGGTCGTGGCGCGGGGCCGCTGCGCGGTGGCAGACATCGTCGGCACGATCCTCCCATGAGCCTCAAATGCGGCATCGTCGGCTTGCCCAACGTCGGCAAGTCCACCCTGTTCAACGCGCTGACCAAAGCCGGTATCGCGGCCGAGAACTATCCGTTTTGCACCATCGAGCCCAACGTCGGCGTGGTGGAGGTGCCCGACCCGCGCCTGCAGCAGCTTGCCGCCATCGCGCGCCCGCAGCGGGTGGTACCGGCCATCGTCGAGTTCGTCGATATCGCCGGCTTGGTGGCCGGCGCCAGCCAAGGTGAGGGTCTGGGCAATCAGTTTCTGGCCCACATCCGTGAGACCGACGCCATCATCAACGTGGTGCGCTGCTTCGACGATCCGAACGTCATTCACGTGGCGGGCCGGGTCGATCCGATCGCCGACATCGAGGTGATCCAGACCGAGCTCTGCCTGGCCGACCTCGGCACCGTGGACAAGGCGCTGCAGCGTGTCCAAAAGGCGGCCAAGAGCGGCCACGACAAGGAGGCCGCCAAAATGGTGGCGCTGCTGGGGCGGGTGCGCGCGGTGCTCGACGAAGGCCGCCCGGTGCGCGTCATGGCCTTGTCCGAGGAGGAGCGCGCGCTGCTCAAGCCGCTGTGCCTGATCACTGCCAAGCCGGCCATGTTCGTCGGCAACGTGGCCGAAGATGGCTTTCAGAACAACCCCTTGCTGGATGCGCTGCAGGCTTGGGCGCAACGTCAGGGGGCGCCGGTGGTGGCCATCTGCGCCAAGATCGAGGCCGAATTGGCCGACATGGACGACGCCGACAAAGCGGCGTTTTTGCAGGAGCTGGGCTTGCAGGAGCCCGGGCTCAACCGCCTCATCCGTGCGGCGTATCAGCTGCTGGGCCTGCAGACCTACTTCACCGTGGGAGAAAAGGAGGTGCGCGCCTGGACCATTCCGGTCGGCGCCACCGCCCCCCAGGCCGCCGGCGTCATCCACAGCGATTTCGAGCGCGGCTTCATCCGCGCCCAGACCATTGCCTACGAGGACTTCATCCGCTACGGCGGCGAGCAAGGCGCGCGGGAGGCCGGCAAACTGCGCGCCGAAGGCAAGGACTACGTGGTGCAAGACGGCGACGTGATGAACTTTTTGTTCAACGTCTGAGGACGACGTGTCGGCGGGCCGCTGGCGCGGCGCTGCGGCTCTGGGGTGCCGGCCCCGTCGGGTGTGCCGCCGAGTCCGATGGGGCGTGGCACCGCCGCTGCCCGCATCCTCGGCGTTTCGGTGCTATCATGCCAAGACGCCCAAGCGCGGCGTTGGGGCCAGTCATGTTCGGTCGTCGTCGTCCTGTTCACATCGGGCTGTCGGCCCGCATCATGCACCCGCAAAGCGGGGAGTCCGGCTTGCGCAGCAAAACGCTGCAGGTGTTGGAGCAGTCGGTGGCGCAGTGGGCGGCCTCGCGCGATACCTTGGTGCTGATGGTGCCCTCGGTGGTGCAGGACGGCGCCCTGCAGCGCAGCAGCATCCGGCTGCGCGACTATGCGCAGTATCTGGACGGGCTGATTCTGCAAGGAGGCACCGATATCAGCCCACGCGCCTATGGCGAGGAGCCGCTGAAGCCCGAGTGGGCGGGCGACCCCGTACGCGACGCCTATGAGCTCGAGTTGGTGCACGAGTTTCTCGAGGCCGGCAAGCCGATCCTGGGCATCTGCCGTGGTATGCAGCTCATCAACGTGGCCTTCGGGGGCAGTTTGTTTCAGGATATCCCCACCTTGGTTCCCGATGCCATTGCACACGAGACGCCGCACTACGACCGCCACCGTCACGAGGTGACGTTGACGCCCGGCGGGCGCCTGCAGCAGTGGAACGGCGCCCTACCCGGGCGGCAGGTGGTTTCGGTCCATCATCAGGCGGTCAAGCGGCTCGGGCGCGATTTGGTGGTCGAGGCCACCGCGCCCGACGGCGTCATCGAAGCCATACGTTACCAGGGCCGTGGCTTCGTCTTCGGGGTTCAGTGGCACCCGGAGTTCCACCCCCCGGGTGATGAGGCATTGCTCGACCCGACGCCGATGCTGGATGCCTTTTTGGAGGCGGCACGCCGGTGATGGGGCGACGACCGATGGCACACCCCACGAGCTCACGCGCAGCGCCGGTGGCCCCACCGCCCGATACGGCGGCGCCGGCCGCGCCCAGTGGCCTGTGCCCCGCCCCGGCATGTGGGGCCGAGCACGGCAACGGGTCGTGGGTGGCGAAAGGTGACGCGCATGGCGCCGACGAGCGCCACGTCCACGATCACGCGCATGCCCCTATCCATGGACATGTTCACGGCGCCGATACCGGGGGCTGGGGCCGCCGCTTTGCGCTTGGCGTGGCCCTCAATCTCGGCTTCGTGGCCGTGGAGGCGGTCAGCGGCTGGCTGGCGGGGTCGCTGGCCCTGCTGGCCGACGCCGCCCACAATCTCAGCGACGTGGCCGGCTTGCTGCTGGCCTGGGGCGCTTACGCGGCGGCGCGCCTGCGCCCCAACGACCGTCACACCTACGGTTGGCGGCGCGGCTCGATTCTGGCGGGGTTCGTCAACGCGGTGGTGCTGCTGGCGGCAATGGGGTGGCTGTGGTGGGAAGCGGGCACCCGCTTGCTGGGCGCTGCGGCCGCACCGGCGCCTGGCATCGTCATCGCGGTGGCGGCGGTGGGGGTGTTGATCAACGGGTTGACGGCGGCGCTGTTCATGGCGGGTGGCCGGCGCGACTTGAACCTGCGCGGCGCCTTTTTGCACATGGCCGCCGATGCGCTGATCTCACTGGGCGTGGTGTTGGCCGGTGTGCTGACGTGGTGGAGCGGTTGGGGCTGGATCGACCCCGCGGTGAGTTTGGTGATCGCCGGCGTGATCATCGCGGGCACGCTGCCACTGGCACGGCAGACCCTGCACCTGCTCTTCGATGGCGTGCCGGCGGGGATCGAGCTGTCTGCCGTGCGGCAGGCCCTATTGCGGCTGCCGGGTGTGGCCTCGGTGCACGATTTGCATGTGTGGGCCTTGGGCACCGGCGGGCCTGACGACGTGGCCCTGACCGCTCACCTGGTTCTCGGCCCGGACGCGCCCAGCGCCGAGACCGTGCTGGCCGAAGCCGCGCGGGTCTTGCACGCACAGGGTGTGGGGCACACCACCCTGCAAATCGAAACCACCGCCTGCGGCGCGGGTTGCGCCACCGCGGCCGTCGGCTCGGATAGGGCGGCGCTCCACGCCGGCGCGGGTGCAGCCTAAAATCGCAGGCTTTGCCCAGAGAAAGCCTGCCAGCCGTGAACGCCTCTGCTGCGTCTGCCGCCCGCCGTATTCCGCCCATGCTGCTGTCGGGGTTGGAGCCCTTGGTCATTGGCGAAGACAGTCTCTTCGTCAATATCGGCGAGCGCACCAACGTCACCGGCTCCAAGGCGTTTGCGCGCATGATCTTGGAAGGGCGCTTCGAAGACGCCTTGGCCGTCGCCCGCCAGCAGGTGGAAAACGGTGCGCAGATCATCGACGTCAACATGGACGAGGCCATGCTCGACAGCAAGGCCGCGATGGTGCGCTTTCTCAACCTGATCGCCGCCGAACCGGATATCGCGCGCGTGCCCATCATGATCGACTCCTCCAAGTGGGAGGTGATCGAAGCCGGTCTCAAATGCATCCAGGGCAAGGGCATCGTCAACTCCATCAGCCTCAAGGAAGGCGAGGCGGAGTTCAGGCGCCAGGCGCGCCTGATCCGCCGCTACGGCGCCGCTACGGTGGTGATGGCGTTCGACGAGCGCGGCCAGGCCGATACCTTCGAGCGCAAAATCGAAATCTGCGCCCGTGCCTACCGCATCCTGGTCGAGGACGTGGACTTCCCGCCCGAGGACATCATCTTCGACCCGAATATCTTCGCGATCGCCACCGGCATCCCCGAGCACGACAACTACGCCGTCGATTTCATCGAGGCCACGCGCTGGATCAAGCAAAACCTGCCCGGGGCCAAGGTCTCCGGCGGAGTGTCCAACGTCAGTTTTTCGTTCCGTGGCAATGAGCCGGTGCGCGCGGCCATCCACACCGTCTTCCTCTACCACGCCATCCGCGCCGGCATGGACATGGGCATCGTCAACGCCGGGCAGATCGGCGTCTATGACGAACTCGACCCCGTGCTGCGCGAGCGGGTGGAGGACGTGGTGCTCAACCGCCGCCCCACCTACCGCGAAGGCGACGACCCCAACCAGACCGCCACTGAGCGGCTGCTGGCTATCGCCGAACAGGTCAAAGGCGCGGCCAAGGACGACGCGACACGCCTGGCCTGGCGCAGCCTACCGGTGCACGAACGCTTGGCGTACGCGCTGGTGCATGGCATCACCGACCACATCATCGAAGACACCGAGGAGGCATGGCAGCAGATCCGCGCCCAGGGTGGGCGGCCGCTGCACGTGATCGAAGGGCCGCTGATGGCGGGCATGAATACCGTCGGCGACCTGTTCGGCGCCGGCAAGATGTTTTTGCCCCAGGTGGTCAAGAGCGCGCGCGTGATGAAGCAGGCGGTGGCGCACCTGGTGCCCTACATCGAGGAAGAAAAGCGTCAGCTCGAAGCCGCCGGCGGCACGGTGCGCTCCAAGGGCAAGATCGTGATCGCCACCGTCAAGGGCGATGTGCACGACATCGGCAAAAATATCGTCGCCGTCGTGTTGCAGTGCAATAATTTCGACGTCGTCAATATGGGCGTGATGGTGCCGTGCCAGGACATCCTGGCCAAGGCCAAAGAGGTGCAGGCCGACGCCGTCGGGCTGTCGGGCCTGATCACTCCGAGCCTAGAGGAGATGCAGCACGTCGCCGCCGAGATGGAAAAAGACCTCTGGTTTCGCGAGCGCGGTATCCCCTTGCTCATCGGCGGCGCCACCACCAGCCGGGTGCACACCGCGGTCAAAATCGCGCCGCACTACAGCGGCCCGGTGGTGTACGTGCCCGACGCCTCGCGCAGCGTGGGCGTGGCGCAGGCGCTGCTGAGCGAGCAGCGCGCCGCCTTCGTGGCCGAACTGCGCGCCGATTACGAGCGCGTGCGCGCGCAGCACGCGGCCAAAAAGCCGGTGCCGCTGTGGCCGCTGGCCAAGGCGCGTGCCAACCGCACCCCCATCGACTGGGCGGCCTGGCAGCCCGTACGGCCGACCTTTTTGGGGCGGCGCGTGTTCAAGCATTACGACCTGGCCGAGATCGCCCGCTACATCGACTGGGGTCCGTTTTTCCAGACCTGGGATCTGGCCGGGCCCTTTCCGGCCATCCTGGACGACCCGATCGTCGGCGAGCAGGCGCGCAAAGTATTCGCCGATGGACAGGCCATGCTCAAGCGCATCATCGAAGGGCGTTGGCTGACGGCCAATGCGGTGGTTGGCTTTTGGCCCGCCAGCGGCGAGGGCGACGATATCGTGCTGTACGCCGACGAAGAGCGCACCCAGCCCGTGCTGACCTGGTACGGGCTGCGGCAGCAAACGCAAAAGGAAGAAATCGACGGCGTCATGCGGCCCAGCCGCTGCCTGGCCGACTTCGTGGCTCCGCGCGCCAGCGGCGTCGATGATTACGTGGGGGCGTTCGCGGTCACCGCCGGCATCGGCGCCGAGGCGCACGAGGCGCGCTTCTTGGCCCAGCACGACGACTACTCGGCCATCCTGCTCAAAGCGCTGGCCGATCGCTTGGCCGAGGCGCTGGCCGAACGCCTGCACCAGCGCGTGCGCACCGAGCTGTGGGGCTACGCCCCGCACGAGCGTTTGAGCAACGAGGAGCTGATCGCCGAGCGCTACCAGGGCATTCGCCCGGCGCCGGGCTATCCAGCCTGCCCGGACCACACCGTCAAGCGCGATTTGTTTGCGCTACTGCGCTGCGACGAAATCGGTATGGGCCTGACCGAAAGCCTGGCCATGACGCCGCCGGCCAGCGTCTGCGGCTTCTACATCGCCCACCCGCAGGCGACGTATTTCAACGTCGGCAAGATCGGGCAGGACCAGCTCGAAGACATGGCCCGGCGCCGTGGCTGGCCGGTGGATGAGCTGGCGCGCTGGCTGGCGCCCAATTTGTGAGGGCGCCGTTTGGAGCGCCGGCGGCGATCACCGGGGTGCTCGCCGTGGCGGCGCATCGGTTGCGTGCGTAGCGCCAGCCCGGCTGCGGCAGCCTCGGTGTACCGCGCTGGCGTCACGGCCGTGAGCAAGCGCACGGCTGCGCTGGCGGCGGACTCAATGCGCCGTGGAGCCGCGAATTTCTTCGATCGTCGTCAGGCCCTGCAACACTTTGAGAATACCGTCTTGCCGCAGGGTACGGAAGTGACCGTGGGTCACCGCCTCCTCACGCAGTGCTTCTGGTGGGCGGCGGGTTTGAATCAAACGGCGCATACGTGCATCGACCGACAGCAGTTCGTGAATACCCAGCCGTCCTCTGTACCCTGTGTGGTCGCAGTGATCACACCCGGCGGGCAGATAAAAATTCCAAGTGCCGGTATGGTCGGCGTATTCCGCCATCCACGCCCGCCGTATCGCTTCTGCCTCCGGTCGGACGGTCTCCGGAAAATCATACAGAAAATCATCGATCAGCTCATTGACCAATTCTTCGGCATTGGGATGTGGCTGTTTGCAATGGGGGCACAGCCGACGTACCAGCCGCTGCGCCAAAACGGCTGCCAGCGCATCGGCAAAGTTGAACGGATCGATGCCCATGTCGAGCAGCCGCACAACCGTCTCCGGTGCGCTATTGGTGTGCAACGTGGATAGCACGAGGTGACCGGTCAGGGATGCTTCGATCGCCATTTTGGCGGTTTCGGTATCGCGGATTTCGCCGACCATGATGATATCGGGGTCGGCGCGTAACAGCGCGCGCAGCGCTTTCTCGAATGTCCAGTCGATTTTTGGATTGACTTGAATTTGTCGCAAATCCGGATTGGCGATCTCAATCGGGTCCTCGGCGGTCCAGATCTTTTTGTCCGGTGTGTTCAAATGCTGTAATACCGAATGCAGGGTCGTGGTTTTGCCGGAGCCTGTAGGACCAACGCAGAGCACGATTCCATGGGGGCGCTCGACCGCGTTGATGAGCATTCGATAATTTTCTTCGGTCAAGCCCAGCTGGTGCAAGGGAATGGGTTTGGCCGACGCCAATATGCGCATGACGACGTCTTCCGCGTCACCGTAGGTGGGAATGGTCGCGACGCGCAATTCTATGTGATGCTGAGGGGAATACCGGCTGAAGTCAATTTTGCCGTCCTGCGGTTTGCGTCGTTCAGAAATGTCCAGATTGCACATGATTTTGATGCGTGCAACCAGGGCTTTCCGATAGGTATGCGGCAGCTCCATGTGTAAGCGAAGCATGCCATCTTTACGCCAGCGAATGCGAACCTTCCGCTTGTTTGGATGTGTTTCTATGTGAATGTCCGACACGCCGGCTTGATAGGCTTCAATAATGATGTTGTTGATCAATCGAACCAGTTGATTGTCTGACTGTTCGATCTCAGGGGCATTATCATCGCCCTCGGCTTCTTGTTCGAGTGATTGGAGAATCTGTGCCGTCGAAGGTTGATCGTCGTCGGTGTTGTCAGCGATTTTTCCGCCCTCGTCGAATCCATGACGTGCATAAATCTGCCGAATTGTGTTGGCATCGACGGCGCTGTTGGCGAGGACGGGATGTGCTTTGCACTGAGTGGTGAATTCTATTTCATCGACAATACTTTGTTGTAAGGGGTCTTCGGTGGCGAAAACAAAAAACTTTTCGCGACATAACAAAGGAACCGCACGGAGCTTTCGGGCAGTCGTGAGTGGCAGGTGGCGCAGGGCTTCGTTGTCGATGGGAAATTTGATGATATCGACTATCGGGTATCCCATCTTGTATGCGAGCGCGGTTCTCAACTGCTCGCGATCAATGTATCCAAGTTGTAATAGGATTTCCCCCAATGGAGTTTTGGATACGGTCTTTTGATGGGTGAGTGCGTGTTGTAGTTGGCTTTCCTGTATATAACCCAGGGAAAGCAGGGCTTGCCCTATTCGAATGACTGGTTTGGAGCGTTGCGCCTCTAGTGCGTTGAGCAGATCGGCAGGGTTTGATATGGCGGAGCTATCGTCGCTAACGGCGGATTCAAGGGGTGTGTTCGTGTCTCGGATATCGTTCGAGGTAATCGTCGAGGTGGGCTGCCCAGCGTCGAGTTGAAATTCTTTAATGGCTTCACGTGGAATGAAGACGCGGTAAAGCTGTGTACTTTCTGTTTCGCTGCATTCGCATAAGAATAGATCGCCGGAATGCTCCTGATATCCTGCCAAGGTCCCGCCTTGTACTTTTCCATCGGTGTAGTGAAGCGTATATCGCTGGAATATGTCGGATTCAGGAGGTATGGAGTCGTTGCGCTTGCTTTCAGACGTCGAGGGGACCGTAAGGGTCAAGCGCCGAATCTTGTCAAAGCCGAGCTTTAATGGCGAGCGCGACGGGTACAATAGTAGGGAGGCGGTCCGTGTATTTAAATGTAGGCCCGCAAGCAAGCACGCCTGTTTTTGACCAGCGTAGTTTTCGATTTCGCATGGCAACGCCGAGGAAGCAGGATGTTCCGGTAAACGGCAAGCACCGGACCACATCGATGTGAGTGTGGTGTCGTGCCGGCCGCCGTCGGCGAAGAGGTGGGCGGGATCGTTCACGGCGGTATCAACCATCGCTTGATAGGGTCACGAAGATGAGGCAAGGTATCACCCACGTGGCTGGGGGCTGGCTTCGCGATACTGTAACGCCTCTGCGATGTGGTGTTCCTGTACTGCGGCGCTGTCGGCCAAATCGGCAATCGTGCGGGCCACGCGCAGGGCGCGATGGGTAGCACGCGCCGACCAGCCCAGCCGGGTGGCCGCCTGCTGCAGCAGGCGCTGTGCGGCCTTGTCCAAGCGTGCGTGGGCCAGCAGCGCTTCGCCCTGCAGGGCGCTGTTGACGTGGCCCTGGCGTGCCTGGGCACGCTGGCGGGCCGCACACACCCGTGCGCGCACCACTGCGGAGGGCTCGCCCGGCGGCGCCGTCAACAGCGTCTCGGGGCTCAACGCAGGCACCTCCACATGCAGATCGATGCGATCCAGCAGCGGGCCGCTCAAGCGGCTGCGGTAGCGTTGGATCTGCTCGGGCGTGCAGCGGCAGGCGCGCCGCGGGTCGCCCAGATGGCCGCAGGGGCAGGGGTTCATGGCCGCCACGAGCTGAAAGCGTGCCGGGTACTCCACCTGGTGCGCGGCACGCGACAAACGCACCACGCCGGTCTCCAGGGGCTCGCGCAGCGCCTCCAACGCCGCACGGGGAAATTCGGGCAATTCGTCCAAAAACAGCACGCCGTGGTGGGCCAGCGAAATCTCGCCGGGGCGCGGTGGCGCCCCGCCGCCCACCAGCGCTGCCGCGCTGGCGGTGTGGTGTGGCGCAGCCAGCGGCCGCTGGCGCCAGCGCTCGGGTCGAAAGCGCCCCAGCAGCGATGCCACCGCGGCGGCCTCCAGCGCCTCGTCGTCGGTCAGCGGCGGCAGCAGCGTCACCAGCCGCTGCGCCAACATCGATTTACCCGTGCCCGGTGGCCCCGCCAGCAACAAGCTGTGGCCGCCGGCTGCGGCGATTTCCAGCGCCCGCCGTGCCGCCGCTTGGCCTTTGACGTCGGCCAGATCGGGGCCGGCGGCCTGATCGCAGGCAGGTGGCGCGGCGGTGACACGCCGCCAGCCGTCGATCGCCTCGGCCCCAATGGGAGGGTGGGTGGCAAAGCGCCGCACCACATCGAGTAGGTGCGGCGCGCTGTAGACCACCACGCCCGGCACCAAGGCTGCCTCTTCTGCACTGCCGGGGGGCAACACCAGGGCCGCGCACCGGCCGCTGTGCCCCATTTCGGTGCGCAGGGCCAAGGCCATCGGCAAGGCGCCGCGCACGGGGCGCAGCGCCCCGCTGAGCGACAGTTCACCCGCAAATTCATGGCCGTCCAGTGCCGCCGCGTCGATCTGGCCGCTGGCCGCCAGAATGCCCAAGGCGATCGGCAAATCGAGTCGTCCCGACTCCTTGGGGACGTCGGCCGGCGCCAGATTGACCGTGATGCGCTGATTGCTGGGCCACGCCAGCCCGCTGTTTTGAATGGCCGAGCGCACGCGCTCGCGTGCTTCCTTGACTTCGGTATCCGCCAAGCCCACCAGGGTCAAGCTGGGCAGGCCGTTGGCCAAATGCACCTCCACCTGCACGGGCTGGGCCGTCAGCCCCACCAGGGTGCGGCTATGCACCACACACAAGCCCATCACACCGACCTCCCATCGCCATATCCATCGCCATATCGCAGTTGCCTTCGGCACCGATGATGCCATGAGCTGGGGCGGCGCAGCGGCGGCGCTGTCCCAGCTGAATGAGGCGGGGGCGACAGCGCCCGGCACGGGTGCGAGGCGAGCGCGCGTCGCGCGTGGCACGCCGTTTGCTTGCCGAGCTTGGCAGCCAATCGGCGAGGTGCGCAACCCTAGGAAAGGACAGTCATGAAACTGGTCACCGCCATCATCAAACCCTTCAAGCTGGACGAGGTGCGCGAAGCGCTATCGGCCATCGGTGTGCAGGGGATCACGGTCACGGAGGTCAAGGGCTTCGGACGCCAGAAAGGCCACACCGAGCTGTACCGTGGCGCCGAATACGTGGTCGATTTTTTGCCCAAGGTCAAGGTCGAAGCCGCGGTGGACGATGCGCTGGTCGAGCGCGTCATCGAGGCCATCGAAAGCGCGGCGCGTACCGGCAAGATCGGCGACGGCAAGATTTTCGTCTTCCCGCTGGAGCAGGTCATCCGCATCCGCACCGGTGAAACCGGCGCCGATGCCCTATGACGCCCTCCATCCGCTCAAACGTTTCCGCTTCAAGGGGTTTTCCATGAAACACTTTCTCACGAGCCTGTGTCTGGGCCTCGGTTTGTTGTGGGGCGGCATGACGCTGGCGCACGCCAACGAGCCCGCCTCTGCTCCCGCGCCGGCGGTCGGTACACCTGCGGCGGCGCCCGCTGCCGACACACCTGCGGTGGCCCCCGCCGCAGCCGATACACCGGCGGCGGCCCCGACCGTGGACAAGGGTGACGTGGCGTGGATGATGACCGCCACGCTGCTGGTCATTCTGATGGTCTTGCCGGGTTTGGCCTTGTTCTACGGCGGCTTGGTGCGCAGCAAGAACATGCTGTCGGTGCTGATGCAAGTGATGGTGGTGTTTTCGCTGATCAGCGTCCTGTGGGTGATCTACGGCTACAGCTTGGCCTTCGGGGGCGAAGGGCTGATCATCGCCGGTCTGGACAAGGCGTTCTTGATGGGTGTCAGCACCGCATCGCTGGCCGACACCTTCACCGAAAACGTCAAGATTCCGGAGCTGATCTTCGTCGCGTTCCAGGCCACGTTCGCGGGCATCACCTGCGCGCTGATCGTCGGCTCGTTTGCCGAGCGCATCAAATTCAGTGCCGTGCTGCTGTTCAGCGCCCTGTGGTTCACCTTCAGCTACCTGCCGATCGCGCACATGGTCTGGGGCGCAGGCGGCTACTTGCTGGGCAAAGGGGCGCTGGACTTTGCCGGCGGCACCGTGGTGCATATCAACGCGGCGATGGCCGGCCTGGTCGGCGCCTATCTGGTGGGCAAGCGTATCGGCTATGGCCGTGAGGCCATGCCGCCGCACAGCCTGACGCTTACCATGGTGGGGGCGTCGCTGCTGTGGGTGGGCTGGTTCGGCTTCAACGCCGGCTCCAATCTGGAGTCCACCGCCGGCGCGGCGCTGGCCTTCCTGAATACGCTGGTGGCCACCGCCGCCGCCGTGCTGGCGTGGTCGGTGGGCGAGGCGCTGCACAAGGGCAAGGCCTCGATGTTGGGGGCGGCGTCGGGCGCGGTGGCCGGTCTGGTGGCCATCACGCCGGCGTGCGGCTCGGTGGGGCCGATGGGCGCGCTCATCATCGGCTTGGTGGCTGGGTTCCTCTGTCTGTGGGGGGTGACGGGGCTGAAGAAGATGCTGGGCGCCGACGACTCACTGGACGTGTTTGGCGTGCACGGGGTGGGCGGCATCGTCGGTGCGCTGCTCACCGGGGTGTTTGCCGCGCCCAGTCTGGGTGGCACGGGGGCCGAGGATTTCAGCATCGCCAGTCAGCTGTGGGTGCAAGCCGAGGGCGTGTTGATCACGATGGTGTGGTCGTCCGTGGTGGCCTTCATCGCGTACAAGATCGTCGACATGGCGATCGGGCTGCGCGTCACCGAGGAGGAGGAGCGCGAGGGCCTTGACATCACCTACCACGGCGAGTCGGCCTACAACCGCTGAGTCGTGGCGGTCCCGACATCGGGGGCCTCGTCAAACCAAGACAGGGTTGCCGGGGATTGGACCCGGGGTGCGCAAGCCCCCGGGCTTTTTTCCATCGGCGCTGCCCGCGGTCGTCTTCGTGGCGCGCGCAAAGATGGGTGAGCGCGGCCGTGCGGTGCGGCAGCGCCACTGCGGCGACAATGCGCAGATGACGGAATGGATCATTTTGCCCGCGGCCTCGCTGCTGGCGGGCTTCGTGGATGCGATCGTTGGTGGCGGCGGCCTGATTTTGGTGCCAGCGCTGTTTGCGGTGTTTCCGAGCACGCCCCCGGCCACTCTCTTTGGTACCAACAAAAGCGCTTCCGTTTGGGGGACGGCAGCGGCGACATGGCGCTACGCGCGCCGTGTGGCCGTGCCGTGGACAGCGCTGCTGCCGGCCGCCGCGGTGTGCGCGCTGGGCGCGTGGCTGGGGGCGTGGGCGGTGACGGTGCTGCCGCCCGATGGCCTACGACGCGCTTTGCCCTTTATTTTGACCGCGGTGCTGGCTTACACGCTGATGCGCAAGGACTTGGGACGGCACCACGCGCCGCGTTTTGCTGGCCGCGCGCAGGCGATGGTGGCGTCCGCGGTGGGCGGCACGATCGGCTTTTACGACGGGTTTTTCGGTCCGGGCACGGGCAGTTTTTTGGTCTTTTTGTTCGTGCGCGTGCTGGGGTATGACTTTTTGCGCGCGAGCGCCTCGGCAGTTGTGTGCGTCAAGTTGTGCAAATTGGTGATCAGGTAATTGGTTGATCCTGTTTGCGCTGTCGTTGTCGCGGAGGGCGTAGCCCGGAGCGATGACGACAGCGCGCGGCCGCTTCAGGCGGCCAGTCTCAACGCCTCCTTTTTCTGCTCCGAAAGGAGCGTCATGTTCAGGTAACGGCTGTCCTCCAGCCAGGTCTCGTGCGTCTCGACGCACA
>NZ_VJON01000039.1 GCF_007556685.1 Tepidimonas charontis
ACGGGGGCGGGTTGGGGCGGCTGCGGGCGCGGCGCGGTCGCGGGATCGTCTGGCGGCTCGGCGGCAGCGACCAGCCGGGGTGCGGCGGTCTGCGGCAGCGCTGCCCACAGCTCCGCGCTGGCCACCACCGGGGTGTCGCGCTGCCACGTCACCCCCCACGACAGGGCCAGCGCCAGCAGCGCGTGCGCCAGCAGCGCCAGCGCCCACGGGCGCCAGCTGCCGCGCGGGGGCGGGGGACTCAGATCGACGTCGGTCACGCTGGCCTGCATAGGCGCTTTGCCGTCTCCTGCTGGGGAAGTCCAGGTCAGCGCTGCACGGGCGCGGTTTGCACCGACAAGCCAATGCGCTGCACCCCCGCGCGCTGCAGCGCGTCCATCACCCGCAGCACCTCCTCATAGACCACACGCCGGTCGCCACTGATGATGACCGGCACCTGTTGTGCGGCGTCGCCTTCGCCCTGCAGGGCGCGCACGCGCGCGGGCAGCATGGGCAGCGTCACGCTGTCGGCCTCGGCCGTGGCGCGCGCGCTGTCGCGCACGCGCAGCGTACCATCACGCTCCACCATCACGTGCACGAAGCGCTCGGGCTGGCGCTGCCCTTGCCCCACCCGCGGCAATTCCACCTGGCTGGGAACGATCAGCGGCGCCGTCACCATGAAAATGATCAACAGCACCAGCATCACGTCGATGAACGGCACCATGTTGATGTCGGTGATGGCGCGTCGTCCGCGCCCGCGTGGGCTCAGTGCGGGCATGGCGCATCAGCCTCCATGCGACATGCCGCCTGCGGTTCCGGCGTGGCGGTGCAGGATGTTGGAGAACTCTTCGATGAAGGTCTCCAGGCGGTTGGCCAGACGGTCGATGTCGTGCGCGAAACGGTTGTAGGCGACGACGGCCGGGATGGCGGCAAACAGGCCGATGGCGGTGGCCACCAGCGCTTCGGCGATGGCGGGTGCCACCGTGGCCAGCGTCACCTGGGTCATCGAACCCAGCCCGGTGAAGGCGTGCATGATGCCCCACACCGTGCCGAACAGCCCCACATACGGCGAGACCGACCCCACCGAGCCGAGAAACGATAGGTTGACCTCCAGGGCGTCGAGCTCGCGCTGGTAGGCGGCTCGCATGGCGCGCCGCGCCCCGTCCAGCAGCGCATCGGGCTGCGCCATGCGGCGCTCGCGCAGTTTTTGAAATTCGCGCATGCCGCTGGCGAAGATGCGCTCCATCGGGCTGCCGTCGCGTGCGTGCTTGACCGCCGCCAGGTACAGCTCCTGCAGGCTGCCGCCCGACCAGAAGTCGCGCTCGAACGCGTCGGTGAGGCGCTGCACGCGCTTGAGCGTGAAGATCTTGCGAAAAATGGCGGCCCAGCTGGCGATAGACACTCCTACCAGCAACAGCACCACCGCCTGCACGACCCAGGAGGCATCGCGCAGCAATTGGAGGATGGAAAAGTCGTGCGTCATGACGGTGTCCGTGCAGAATCGGTTGCCAGCGGCGCCAAGGCGCGTGCCAGCTCGGACGGCAGGCGCGCCGGGCGCAGCGTGGCCACCTCCACCCAGCCGATGCGCACCTGCCCCGCACACAGGACGGTGCCATCGGTGTGCTCGGCGCGCTGCGCCAGGGTGACGCTGGCGCGGCCCAGCTCGGTGGAGGTGGTGACGATGTGCAACGCATCGTCCAAGCGCGCCGGGCGCAGATAGCGCACGTGGGCCTCGGCGACGACGAACATACCGCCGTGCCGCTGCCGCAACACCTGCTGCTCCAGACCGAGCTGGCGCAGCCACTCGGTGCGGGCGCGCTCGAAAAATTTCAGATAGTTGGCATAGTAGACGATGCCGCCGGCGTCGGTATCTTCCCAATAGACCCGCACGCTCCAGCGGTGTTGCGTGCCGCCGGCCGCGTCTGCCCCGGCGTCCACCGACGAGTTGGCTGCCGATTGCGGCGCGTGGCCCTGTGGCGACTGCGTGGCCGGTGAGGGCGGTGTCGTGGCCAGCTCAGGGCCGGCGTGCCGGGTCACGCGTCACCTCCTCGCCGCGTATCTGCGGCGCCAGCCGGTTGAGCACGCCGTTGACGAATTTGTGCCCGTCGGTGCCGCCGAAGCGCTTGGCCAGTTCGATGCACTCGTTGATGACGACGCGCCAGGGCACGTCGGGGCAATGGCGAAATTCGTAGGCGCCGATCCACAGCACCGCGTGTTCGATGGGTGACAGCTCGGCCAGCGGCCGATCCAGCAGCGGTGCCAGCGCGGCGTCGAGCTCGGCGCCTTCGGCGATGCAGCCGTGCAGCAGCGCGTCGTAGTGGGCGCTGTCGGCCTTGTGAAAGCCGCTGAGGTCGCGCGTGAACTGGTCGATGTCCTGCGCCTCGTTGCGCCCCACCAGATGCTGATACAACGCCTGCACGGCGAATTCGCGCGCACGGGTGCGTGCCGATTTTTCTTTCGTTGATGTCATGGGCGTTATTGTCCCAGAGCGGCGCGGGCTGCGGCGGTTGCCAGACGCACCAGACCCCCGGGCCGGCTCGGGCCGCGACGGCAGGGCAGCCGCACTCAGTCCACCGGCCAGCGCTTGAGCAGCCGCGCCATCTCCACCGCCACGCGCGCCGCGTCGCGCGCTTTCTCGTCTTGGCGCGCCACCGCCTGCGACAGATTTTCGGTGGTGAGAATCGCATTGGCAATGGGGATGCGCTGCTGCAGCGCCACGCGCGTGATGCCGGCGGCCGACTCGTTACAGACCAGCTCGAAGTGGTAGGTCTCGCCGCGAATCACGCAACCCAGCGCCACCAGGGCGTCGAAGCGGCCGCTCTCGGCCATGGCCTGCAAGGCCAGCGGCACCTCCAGCGCGCCCGGTACCTGCTCCAGCGTCACGTCATCGTCGGCCACGCCGAGTGTGCGCAGCTCGCTGCGGCATGCGGCCACCAGCGCGTCGGTGATGCCTTGGTTGAAGCGCGACTGCACCAAGCCAACGCGCAACCCGCGTCCGTCGAGCGCGGCACTGCTTTGACCCTTGTGGGCTCCCATCATGAGGACATTCCTTCCAAAGTCGGCGGCAAAAAACCCGCCACCTCCAGCCCATAGCCCGTCATGCTGGGCATGCGGCGGGGGTGGCCCAGCAACTGCATGCGCTGCACGCCGCAGTCGCGCAGAATCTGCGCGCCCACGCCGTAGGTGCGCAAATCCATGCGCCCGCGCTCGGGCGCTTGCGCGGAGCGCGCCGTACCATTGAACTGCTCCAGCAGCTGCTCGGCGCTTTCGCCGGCGTTGAGCAGCACCGCCACACCGCGCCCTGCCTGCTGCAGATGGCGCAGCGCCGCCTCCAGGCTCCAGGAGTGCATGCGCCGGCCCACCTCCAGCGCATCCAGCACCGACAACGGCTCGTGGACCCGCACCGGCACCACGTCCTCGGGCCGCCACTGACCGGCCACCAGGGCAAAATGGACGCCGCCACTGGTTTTGTCGCGGTAGGCGTGGGCCAAAAAATCGCCGAATGCGGTGGTCAGCGGGCGGCTGCCCACGCGCACCACCAGGCTTTCGGTGCGGCTGCGGTACTCGATCAGGTCGGCGATGGTGCCGATTCTCAAGCCATGCAGCGCGGCAAAGCGCTGCAGATCGGGAAGGCGCGCCATCGTGCCGTCGTCGTTCATGATCTCGCAGATGACGGCAGCGGGCGTGCAGCCGGCCAGAGCGGCCAGGTCGCAGCCGGCTTCGGTGTGGCCGGCGCGCATCAGCACGCCGCCATCGACCGCCTGCAGCGGAAAGACGTGGCCGGGCTGTACCAAATCGTCGGGTCGGGCGTTGGGCGCCACCGCCACGCGAATGGTGTGGGCGCGGTCGGCCGCCGAGATGCCCGTGGTCACGCCTTCGGCGGCTTCGATCGAGACGGTAAACGCCGTGCCCATCTTGGTGCCGTTGCGCGGCACCATCGGCGGCAGGCGCAGCTGCTCGCAGCGCTGCCGGGTCAGCGTCAGGCAAATCAGCCCGCGTCCGTATTTGGCCATGAAGTTGATGGCTTCTGGCGTGACGTGGTCGGCGGCCAAGACCAGATCGCCTTCGTTTTCGCGGTCTTCCTCGTCGACTAGGATGACCATGCGGCCGGCGCGCAGTTCGGCCACGATCTCATCGACCGTGGCGATGGGGGCGAGCGCCGGCGGTGGGGTGCTTGGTGCGGATGGCTGCATAGATCGGTGCCCTGGGGGGGACGGGAGGGGATGCCCGCGGCGCGGGGCGGCGGTGCGCCCCGACGAGGCAAGCGGCGCCGGCGGCGGGCGTTCAGGCAGCGGGTGCCGCAGCCAGCTTGCCCAGCGCCAGCATGCGCTCGACATAGCGCGCAATCATATCCACCTCCAGGTTCACCGGGGCGCCGGGCGCCAACGTCCCCAGGGTCGTGTGCTGAAGTGTATGGGGAATGAGATTGATGTGGATCTCGCAGCCGTCGGCGCGGTCGCGCACGGCATTGATGGTGAGGCTGACCCCGTTGACGGTGATCGAGCCCTTGTAGGCCAGATATTTGGCCAAGGTGGGCGGCGCCAGCACGCCCAGCAACCAGGACTCCCCCACCGGGCTGAGTTGGGTCACGCTGCCCACGCCATCCACATGGCCGCTGACGAGATGCCCGCCCAGGCGGTCCAGCGGCCGCAAGGCCTTCTCCAAATTGACGGGGCCGGGCCGATCGAGCCCGCAGGTGCGCGCCAGCGATTCGGCCGATACGTCCACCGTGAACGTGCCGGCGGCCGCATCGAGCGCGGTGACCGTCATGCACGCGCCGTTGATGGCGATGCTGTCGCCCAGCGCCACATCGTCCAGATAGTCGGGGTCGGCGGCCACGTGCAGCCGCACGCCATGGCAGGCGTCGGGGCCCAGCGGCTGCAGCCGCTCGATGCGCCCGACACGGGTGATGAGGCCAGTGAACATGGTGTGATTGTCGCACCGTCGGCGCCGCGCCGCGCGGGCAAGGACGAGGGCAGGGATGAGGGCAGGGATGAGGGCAGGGATGAGGGCAGGGATGAGGGCAGGGACGACGGTGCAGCGGCAGCGCTGAACGGGGCGCGACGGGTCCATGACCACGGTCCAGCCGAATAACAGGCCCCGAGTGACGCCCCCGCGCGCCGCTGGCTGGCGCATACTCGGTGCCCATGACGCTGGATGCCGTGCGTTTTCCGGATTTTCGCGCGCCTGCCGTGGTGCTGCGCGCCGTCGGGCTGTGGGTTGCTGCCCTGGGCCTGATACGGATCGGCGAAGTGGCATCGAGCGCGACCGTCGCCGTGGTGGCAGCGGCCTTGGCCGCGCTGTTGTTGGGGCTGGCGGCGTTGAGCCCCTGGTTGCGCCAGCGCCCCTACCGCCATGCGGTGGCGTGGGTGGCGCTGGGGGCGGCGCTGCTGACGCTGGGTGTGGACGCCGCGTGGCGCTTCGGCGCGCGCGCAGACGCCGACGGGCCGCGAGCGCTGGCGCTGGTCGAGCTCAGCGTGCTGGCGCTGCTGGGCTACCTCGACTGGCGCCACCACCGCTTGTCGCCTGCTTTGGCACAGGCGCGCTTGCTTGCGCTGCAATCGCGTATGCGGCCGCATTTTTTGTTCAACAGCCTCAATAGCGTGCTGGCGCTGTTGCGGCGCGATCCGGCGCGCGCCGAAGCGATGCTGGAAGACCTGGCGGAGTTGTACCGCGCCCTGCTGGCCGAGCCGCGTGCACAGGTGCCGCTGGCCGAGGAACTGGCACTGGCGCGCGCCTACCTGGCGGTGGAGCAGGTGCGTCTGGGCGAGCGGATGCACGTGGCCTGGCACGTGGACAACGCGCCGATGGACGCGCTGCTGCCGCCGCTGACCCTGCAGCCCTTGGTGGAAAACGCGGTGCGCCACGGTATCGAGCCGCGGCCCGAGGGTGGCTGCCTGACGGTGGAGGCGTTTCGCGACGACGAGCACCTGGTGCTGTTCGTGCGCAACCCCCTGCCCGCGCCTGGTATGCGCACCGCAGGCCATGGCCTGGCGCTGGCCAATCTGCGCGAGCGTCTGGCCTTGTTGTACGGCGGGGCTGCGCGGCTGCGGGTGTACGAGTCGGAAGGGGAGTTCGTGGCCCAGGTGCGGCTGCCGCTGCACGCGCCACGGCTCAACGGCGCACCTCGTCGATGACGCTGCGAAACGCATCCACATCCTCGAAGCTGCGGTAGACGCTGGCAAAGCGCACGTAGGCTACTTGGTCGAGCTGGCGCAGCTCCTCCATCACCCATTCACCGATGCGCTGCGCGCTGACCTCGCGCGCCCCTTCGGCCAGCAGTTTTTCTTCGATGCGGGCCATCGCGGCGTCGATGTCCGCCGCGCCCACCGGGCGCTTGCGCAGTGCCAGGGCAAAGCTGGCGCGCAGCTTGGCCGGGTCGTAGTCCACACGCCGGCCGTCTTTCTTGACCACCTGCGGGAAGGTCAACTCCACCCGTTCGTAGGTGGTGAAGCGCCGGTCACAGCCACCGCAGCGGCGGCGCCGGCGTACGAACATCCCGTCGTCGGACTCGCGGGTTTCCACTACTTGGGTGTCGGCGTGTCCGCAAAACGGGCATTTCATCGCATCACCCGTAGACGGGGAAGCGCTCGGTCAGCGCCGCCACCGCAGCGCGCACGCGCTCGATGGTGGCGGGGTTGCGCGGATCGTCGAGCACGTCGGCGATCAGATGCGCGGTCTGGCGCGCCTCGGCCTCGCCGAAGCCGCGCGTCGTCATGGCCGGCGTGCCCAGGCGGATGCCGCTAGTCACCATCGGCTTTTCCGGGTCGTTCGGGATGGCGTTTTTGTTGACCGTGATGTGCGCCTGCCCGAGCACGGCTTCGGCTTCTTTGCCGGTGATGCCTTTGGCGCGCAGGTCCACCAGCATCACGTGGCTTTCGGTGCGGCCGCTGACGATGCGCAGGCCGCGCTGCTGCAGGGTCTCGGCCATCGCTTGCGCGTTGCGCACGACCTGCTGCTGGTAGGTCTTGAACGCGGGCGACAGCGCCTCTTTGAACGCCACCGCCTTGGCGGCGATGACGTGCATCAGCGGGCCGCCCTGCAGGCCGGGGAAGACGGCGCTGTTGATGGCTTTTTCGTGCTCGGCCTTCATCAGGATGATGCCGCCGCGCGGCCCGCGCAGGCTCTTGTGGGTGGTGGAGGTGACCACGTCGGCGTGCGGCACCGGGTTGGGGTAGACTCCGGCTGCAATCAACCCCGCATAGTGCGCCATGTCCACCATGAAGAGGGCGCCCACCTCCTTGGCCACGCGGGCGAAGCGCTCGAAGTCGATGCGCAGGCTGTAGGCGCTGGCGCCGGCAATGATGAGCTTGGGTCGGTGCGCGCGCGCCTTGGCTTCCATCGCGTCGTAGTCGATTTCCTCGCGCTCGTTGAGCCCGTAGGAGATGACGTTGAACCACTTGCCCGACATGTTCAGCGCCATGCCGTGGGTCAGGTGGCCGCCTTCGGCCAGGCTCATGCCCATGATGGTGTCACCCGGCTTGAGGAAGGCCAGAAACACCGCCTCGTTGGCCGAGGCGCCGCAATGCGGCTGGACGTTGGCGGCCTCGGCGCCGAACAGTTGCTTGACACGGTCGATGGCCAATTGCTCGGCCACGTCCACGTGCTCGCAGCCGCCGTAGTAGCGGCGGCCCGGATAACCTTCGGCATATTTGTTGGTGAGCTGCGTGCCCTGCGCCGCCATCACGGCAGGCGAGGCATAGTTTTCACTGGCGATCAGCTCGATGTGCTGTTCCTGGCGGCGGTTTTCCGCTTGGATGGCCGCCCACAGCTCGGGGTCGGTGTGTTCGATGAGAACGCTGCGGTCGAACATGGCAGTCCTGTCGTGGTCGTTAGACCCGTGGCGCGGCGGTGTCAACACGGGCTGCCCAGGCGAACGGCGCAACGCCGGGCCGCGACACGGCTCGGTCGGCGCGCTTCCCCGTGGTGCCCCACGTCGGCCACAGCCACACCGTGCCTGCCACGGCTGCTGTCCAACCTATCGCCAGTCGCGCGCGCGCCGATTCTACCAAGGTCGGCCAATGATCGGCCCCGGCGTGGCGCGGTCAGGATGGGCGTGCAGCGCTGGCCTTGCTCGCGTCCAATGCTGCTTCGGCGGGTGTGGCGGCGCTATCGCCCACTGCGGGCAGCGGTGACGAGCGCAAAGCCGCCGCCTCATCGTCCACAGCGGGCAGCGGTGGCAAGGGCATGGCCGCCTGGAACCCCACCTGCTGGCCGTTGGCCACGCGTTTGAGGCGCTCGTGCTCCGAGAGCACCTTGACGAGATAGTCGCGCCCGTCGGTGCTGACGGCACCGACATACAGGCGCAAGCCCCCAGGAATCGAGCCGGCACGCCGGATGGCATCACGCAGGATTTCGGCCCCGACACGCAGATTGCTCAAGGGATCGAAGACGGCCAGCGCCCCGCCCAACGGTTCGAGTTTGTCCTCGTGCACGCGGGTGTGCACCTGCATCAGTCCGTGCGCGCCCCAAGGGCTGGCGGCGTAAGGGTTGAAACGCGATTCGATCGCCATCACCGCCAGAATCAGGGTGGGGTCGAGTTGCAGCTGAGTGCCGATGTGGTGCGCCTCGGCCACCAGGGCACCCAGCGGTTCGCTGGCCACGCGGTATTTACGCGCCAGCCATTGCGCCACGCGCGCCTGCGCTGGCGGCAGCGCCAGCGGATCGGCCGCCAGCACACGCTCGGTCAGCGCGCCGGCTTCGTCCACAAGGCTTTCGGTGGCTTGTCGCTGCAGCAGCCACTCGGTGACTTCGCGCTCCAGTTCGGCGCGCCAGTCGGGCTGCAGCGCCAGCACGGCCACGCCGGCCAGCCACGCCAGCCCGATGGCGGCCAGCGCGTGGCGGGCCATGTCCCAGGCCTTGCGCAGCCACCGCTGTGGCGCAGAACGGCCTGCTCGGGCGGACGTTGCCAGTCTCTGTGGTCGCCGATCCGTGTGCGGATCGGCCCGCCAGCCTCGCAAGGCGGAATGGTCTTGGGTGTCGATGCACAGGGTCATGGACACGCTCCTTTCGTCATTTGGCGAGCCGCGGCCGCCGATCGGGCGGATCCTCGCTCGGTACGGCGGTCATGCCGCTGCGCACAGGGGGCGCAGCGTGGGGTGCGATCCGACGGGCGGCGCGGCGCCGCGCGCCGACGGCGCATGCCCCGGGGTCGGCTCGTGAGCAGGCACGTGGCCGTGGGGCGACCGCGGTCGGGCGGTCGCGCCCAGGTGGGATGCGGAATCGATGCGGCGATTTGCCCCACCCGGCAACCCTGCTCGGGGTTGAACACGGAACGGGCGCGATGGTAGGGGGGTTGTCATATTACGTCAAGACTTAGAAAGCATCATAAAATTACTTACAGATATAAAAAATGGGGCGACACCGGTGTGGGCGCGACCACGCCCCCTGAGAACGGGGGCACCCAGGCCCGTTGGCTTTGTCCGCAGGACTGGGGGACTTTCCAGCGCCGCTCCGAGGGGGTGCTCGCGGTCGCGCAGGCGCCGTGCGCGCTTGGGCGAGGCGGGCGGCACCCAGGGTCACGGACGCCGCTGCAAGCGCAGTCAACGGCGGGTTGGCGACGACGTCTGCGCTTCGTGTTCGTTCAATGACGAGGCCCTGCGTCATCGAAAAAATTCAGTGCAGGGGCGGCGCAGGCGGGCTAAAGTGGAGTCGTCGCAGCTCCGCATCGTGGCCAGACAGCCGCGGGCTGCGACCGGCCCGCCAAGTGCGGCGACGGCTTGGCCTGGCCCTCCTCCGAAGGAGGCAATCCCTTGCCTCCGGCCGCGTGTGACGAATGACCTCCATGCGGCCTCGGTTGGCGCGGAGCGAACCCCGCGCCCAGGCCCCGATGGGTGCAGCCCGTCGGGGCCTTTCCGTTGGTGCGGGGGTAATGGTGAGGCACGCCGCCCATTCCTCTGGGGACGTGGCACCGTGGGCTGGCCATGCAGGCGTATGGCCGCACGCACCGCGCCGGTTTCAGCCGGCAGTGGCGCGACGTTGCACTTCGGCCACGTAGGCCAGACCGTCGGGCGGGCGTCCGCTGCGCTGGCTCTCCCACAGCATACGCCCCAGACATTCCATGACCTCGTGGTGCGCCGCGTGCAGCGAGCCGCGGCGCGCCGCCAGCAGCTCCACCGCTTGGCGGATGCCGCTTGGCTGGTCGATCGAGCACTGCTCGCTGATGCTCAGGTGCATCGACAGATGCAAGAATGGGTTGTCGCGTGCGGGGTCGATGTTGGCCATGGTGCGCAGCGCCCCCTCCAGATCGGCCAGTTCGGCGTGATACTCGGGGTGTTGCCGTATCCACTCGTAGGCCAGCGCCTGCAGTGGCTCCAGCGGCAGGCCGCGCCGCCCAAGGTCATACGCGCCGCAAAAAAAACGGCGCACGTCGGCTTGCGATGGGGTAAACATGGGCGCATTGTCGCCGCTGTGTGGACTACCATGGGGTCTGCGCACGTCGAGGTTCTGCGAATGCCTGTGCTCGCCATCGCCAATCCCAAAGGCGGCGTCGGCAAAACGACGCTGGCCGCCCACATCGCTGGCCACTGGGCCCGGTGTGGGCACGCCGTCATGCTCGGTGACGTCGATCGGCAGCAAAGCGCCGCTCAATGGCTGGCCCTGCGGCCGGCGGCAGCGCGCCCCATCGCCGGCTGGGATGTCAGCCGAGCCGACGTGCTCAAACCGCCGCGTGGCACCACCCACGTCGTGCTCGATACCCCCGCTGGGCTGCACGGGCAGCGCTTGCGCGAGGTGCTGCGCCGCGCTGATCGCTTGCTGGTGCCGCTGCAGCCCAGCGTCTTCGACATCTATGCGACCCACGCTTTTTTGGCCACGGTGCGCGAGCGCTCGCCAGCGGAGCTGCGGGTGGCGGTGGTGGCGATGCGGGTGGACGAGCGCACGCTGGCGGCGCGGCAGTTGCAGGCGTTTCTCGACACACTGCAGGTGCCGGTGGTCGGCTGGATACGCGAAGCGCAGCTGTACCGCCACCTGGCCGCGCAGGGACTGACGCTGTTCGATGTGCGGCCAACACAGGTCGAGCGCGAGTTGCGCCAGTGGCAACCGTTGTTGGCTTGGCTGGATGCACCTTGAGGCGCAGGGGCACCGTGTCGGCCAGCGGACAGCGCGACGCGCCCCTGGGCGCTACAGTCGGGCGCCATGAAAACCTTTTCTTCTTTCGAGGCGTTGCAGGCGGCAGTGGGCACCGAGGTCGCCGTCACCGATTGGTTGACCATCACGCAGGAACGCATCAACCGCTTTGCCGACGCCACCGATGACCACCAGTGGATCCACGTGGATGCCGAGCGCGCCGCGCGCGGACCGTTTGGCCGCCCCATCGCCCATGGCTTTCTCACTTTGTCACTGCTGTCGCGCTGGCTGGGCGAGGCGGTGCTCGTCGAGGGCGTGCGTATGTCCATCAACTACGGTATCGAGCGGGTGCGTTTCACGGCTCCCGTGCCCGTGGGCAGCCGCCTGCGCGCCCGGCTGAATCTGCTGTCGCTGCAGCCCATCGAGCCCGACGGCGTGCACCTGGCCTGGCGCGTGACGGTGGAGATCGAGGGACAGACCAAGCCGGCGTGCGTGGCCGAGATGCTGGTGCGGCACTATCGGTGAGCCCGGCGCGCGGGGCGGCGAACTGCTTCGGCCGCCGCCGCCCCGGTCGTCGCGCGCGATGCGCGTCGTTGCCGTGGTTGACCAGACCGGCCGGTTTGGGGGTCGCCGCTCAACTCTCCACCACCGGCGCCGAACCCGCAAATCCCAACTGGCGCCAGACTTCGAACGACACCACCGCCACTGCGTTGGACAGATTGAGGCTGCGCTGTCCCGGGCGCATCGGCAGGCGCAGGCGTTGCGCCGGCGCGAAGGCGTGCAGCACGTCAGCCGGCAGCCCGCGCGATTCCGAGCCAAAGACCAGCCAGTCGCCGGCGGCAAAGGTCGTCGCATACACCGAACGGCTGCCACGCGTGGTCAGGGCAAAGCATCGTGCCGGGTCCGGCCGCTCCTGCGCCAACCAGTCGGCCCAAGAGGCGTGGCGACGCACCGTTGCGTATTCGTGGTAGTCGAGCCCGGCGCGGCGCAGCAATTTGTCGTCCATCGAAAAACCCAGCGGCTCGACCAGGTGCAGCGTGGCGCCGGTGTTGGCGCACAAGCGAATGACGTTGCCGGTGTTGGGCGGGATCTCCGGCGCCACGAGGACGATATGCCACATGGGGCGCGCATTATTCCATCGACGCTGGCGACCCGGGCCGCGGCGTGCGCGCCAGCACCAAGGCGCTGACGGCCCGCGCGCCGGCGGCCAGCAGCACGGCGCTGGCCGCTTGCAGGGTTGCGCCGGTGGTCATGACATCGTCCACCACCAGTACGTGACAGCCCCGGATGCGGTGGGCCGCGTGCGCGTCCAGCGCAAACAGCTGCGGCGCTTGGGCGAGCCGCTGCGCGCGGTCGAGCCGGTGCTGGGCGGGCGCATCGTCGCGCCGCTGCAGCGCCGTTGGCCAGGCGCAGGGGGTTGGGCGCCACGCCGCCAGGGCTTGCATCAGCGCCCACACCTGGTTGTAGCCGCGTTCGGCCAGCCGTCGCGGCGCCAAGGGGATGGGCAACCAGACGTCGCAGCCGCGCAGCAGGGCATCCAGGGCCGGGTCGTCCAACCACAGGCGTGCGAGTGGTGCCGCCAGCCCGAGTCGGCCGCGAAACTTCAGCGCCGCCACCCAGGCGTCCCAGGGCGGGGCATAGTCCACGCGCGCCAGCACCTGTGTCCACGGTGGCGCTTCTCGACCCAGGCACGACGCACAAAACGGCACTTCGGCGGGCCGTGGCAAGGCACAGCGCGGGCAGCGTGGCATCAGCGGCGCCAGATCGCGTTGGCAGGTTGGACACAGCGGGCCGTCGGGCCAGCGCCCACAGGCCTCGCACAAGGCGGGCACGGCGCGCGCCCAACGAGCCCGCCAGCGCCGCCATCGGTGGTCGAGCAACATCCCGTAGCCTCCCTTGGGTTGTTCGCTGGCGACTATACTGCGCGCCCCATGGCCGCTGCCCCGATGCCTCCCTCGTCCGCCGATGGCAGCCGGGTACCCGAGCTGGACCCGGTGGCCGCCGCGCGCTGGTGCCAGCGGCCGCCAGCGGCCAGTCCTTGGCTGCATGAATGGGTGGGGACGCGCATGGCCGAGCGGCTGGCTTGGATCAAGGCGCAGCCGGCGGCCTGGGCCAGTTGGTCGCCGCTGCTCGGCGGCGAAGCGGCGCACCGGGCCGTGGCGCGGCACTACCCGCAAGCGCGCGTGTGGCTGGCCGGCGAGCTGGCGGCGGCCACCTGGGCGCGTTGGCAGCCGCCGCCGCAGCCGTGGTGGCGGCGTTGGCCCGGACGCGCGGCGGCGCCTGCCAGCGAGTGGGGCCAGGTGGCTGGCGTGGTCAGCCCCGAGCAACCGATTCCGGAGCGGGTCGGTCTGCTGTGGGCGAATATGGCCCTGCACGCCAGCGCCACGCCGCGCCGCCTGCTGCAACACTGGCACGACTGGCTGGCCGACGACGGCTTTTTGATGTTCAGCTGTCTGGGGCCGGATACCGCGCGCGAGCTGCGTGAACTCCACGCCGCACTGGGCTGGCCGCCGCCGGCGGCGCCTTACGTCGATATGCACGACTGGGGGGATTTGTTGGTGGCGGTGGGCTACGCCGAGCCGGTGATGGACATGGAACGTGTGACGCTGACGTATCCCGACGCGCAGCGTCTGCTGGCCGACTTGCGCGCCACGGCGCGCAACTGGCACATCGCGCGCTACCCGGCGCTGCGCAGCCGCACTTGGCAGGCCCGCTGGCTGCAAGCGGTGCAGGAGCGGCTGCCGCGTGATGCCGACGGCCGTCTGTGCCTGACGGTGGAAGTGGTGTATGGCCACGCCTTCCGCCCACAGCCGCGCTTGTCCGTGGCGGCCGAGACCCGCGTGCCGCTGCAGCGCATGCGCGAAGCGCTGCGCCGCGACTCCCGGTCGGCCGCGCCCAACCCGCTGGCCAACGGGTGAAAACCCCACTACAATTGACAAAGATCAAAGACGACGCGGGGACGTGATACACATCCCAGCGCGACGTTCTGGCTTGTTCGTGTCATTCTGCCTCAGGAGCGTCTTGTGCAACCCGAAGAGCCACCTGCCGCAGCGCAGTCGCTTCAGTTGGCGCGGCGCGATTCGGATGGATGGTGCTGGCTGCTGAAACGTCCTTGTGCCCTGACGCCGCGCCAGTGCGGCTTGGCGTTCGTTGTGGCGTGTGCGATGTCGCTGTTGGTGGCCTTGTCGTTCTGGGTCGCGGGTATCGGCTGGGTGCTGCCGTTTGCGGTGCTCGAGCTGAGCGCGCTCGCAGTGGCGCTGCTGTGGTATGGCCGCCATGCGCTCGACCGAGAGTTGCTGGTGCTGCAGGGTGGTCGTTTGTGTCTGGAGTGCGAACAGGGTGGGCATATCGAACGGCGGGAGTGGCCGGCTGTTTGGGTGCGGGTGGAAAGCCCGGCCCAAGGGGAGCGATGGTTGGAATTGCGCGCAGGGGCCGAGCGGTTCTGGGTGGGTCGCTGGGCGACACCGGCGCAGCGGCAGCAACTGGCGCACGAGCTGCGTTGGGCGCTGGCGCACGCTGCGCGGTGAGTCGCGGCGCGAAAGCCCGAGACCGCACGGGGGATATTGGGGATAGTCCGTAGTCGCAGTGGGCGAGAAGTTTGGTGTAATTCGCGTTGACATAAATCAACGCTTATATTCGAGGCAAACGACGTGAGCATGATGACGCAGTCAGGTCAAACCGAGTCCCAGCTCGCTGTGGCGAAGCTGGCGCGCGCGGTGCGGAATGTGGGGTCCGCGGTCGCCCTGGGTAGCCTATGGGCGGTGACGGCCGTGCAGGCCCAGGTCAATGATCTGCCAGGCGGCCCGGCGGTCAACCAACTCAATTTTCACCCGCCAGCGACGCGCATCGCCGAAGAGCTGCACTGGCTGCACTGGTTCATGCTGGCCATCTGCGCCACGATTTTCGTGGTGGTGTTCGGCATCATGTTCTATTCCATCGCCAAACACCGCAAGGCGGCGGGCCACAAGGCCCAAGAGCTGCCCGAGCCGATCTGGGTGGAGCTTGGCTGGACCATCGTGCCGCTGCTCATCGTCATCGGCATGGCGCTGCCGGCCACCAAGGTCATCGTGGCGCAGAAAGACACCTCCAACAGCGACCTGACCATCAAAGTCGTCGGCATGCAGTGGAAGTGGGGCTATGAATATTTGAAGGGCGAAGGGGAGGGGATCCAGTTCCTCTCCACACTCGACCCGCAGCACCGCATCATGTCCGACAGCGGCAAACCCGAGGCGGTGGACGACTATCTGCTCAAGGTGGACAACCCGCTGGTGGTGCCGGTGGGTAAAAAGGTGCGCGTCATCACCACCGCCAACGACGTCATTCACGCCTGGATGGTACCGGCCTTTGGCGTCAAGCAAGATGCCATCCCTGGTTTCGTGCGCGACACCTGGTTCCGCGCCGAAAAAACCGGCGACTACTATGGCCAGTGCGCCGAACTGTGCGGCAAGGAACACGCCTACATGCCGATCCACGTCAAAGTGGTGACCCAGGAGGAGTACACCAAGTGGGTGGAGGAGAAGAAGAAAGCCATGGCGGCGCTGGCCGACGACCCGAACAAAGAGTGGACCTTGGCTGAGCTGGTGCAGCGCGGCGAAAAGGTGTATGCAGCCAACTGCGCGGCGTGCCACCAGGCCAACGGCCAGGGGGCCGGCCCGATCAAGGCGCTGGACGGATCGGCCATCGTGACCGACGCCGAACACGGCAAGATGTTGCAAATTTTGCTCAACGGGGCGGCCAATGGTGCGATGCCAGCGTGGAAGCAACTGTCCGACGTCGAGCTGGCGGCGGTGATGACGTTTGCCCGTAACAGCTGGTCCAACCGTGCCGGGGATGCCGTGCAGCCGCGCGAAGTGGTCGCGGCGCGTCAGTGATACGAGGGTTCGTTTCGAGAGGAAATCATCATGAGCGCAGTTCTGGATCACCACGGCGCGCACGCGCACGACGATGCACACCACCATGCCCCAGCCGGTTGGCGGCGCTGGGTCTTCGCCACCAATCACAAGGACATCGGTACACTGTACCTGCTGTTCAGCTTCGCCATGCTGATGGTCGGCGGGCTGCTGGCGCTGGGCATTCGCGCCGAGCTGTTCCAGCCGGGCTTGCAGGTGGTCAATCCCGAGCTGTTCAACCAGCTCACCACCATGCACGGCATCATCATGGTGTTCGGCGCCATCATGCCGGCCTTCGTCGGCTTTGCCAACTGGATGATTCCGCTGCAAATCGGCGCGTCCGACATGGCGTTCGCGCGCATGAACAACTTCAGCTTCTGGTTGATGGTGCCGGCCGCGATCATCCTGGTGGCGTCCTTTTTCATGCCGGGCGGCGCACCCGCGGCCGGTTGGACGCTGTATGCGCCGCTGACGCTGCAGATGGGGCCGTCGATGGATGCGGCCATCTTCGCGATGCACATCCTAGGCGCGTCGTCGATCATGGGCTCGATCAACATCATCGTGACCATCCTCAACATGCGCGCGCCCGGCATGACGCTGATGAAGATGCCGATGTTTGCCTGGACCTGGCTGATCACGGCCTATCTGCTGATTGCCGTGATGCCCGTATTGGCCGGCGCCATCACTATGACGTTGACCGACCGTCATTTCGGCACCAGCTTCTTCAATCCGGCCGGCGGCGGTGATCCGGTGATGTACCAGCACATCTTCTGGTTCTTCGGGCACCCCGAGGTCTACATCATGATCCTGCCGGCGTTTGGCATCATCAGCCAGGTGGTGCCGGCCTTTGCCCGTAAAAAGCTGTTCGGCTACACCTCGATGGTGTACGCGACGGCCTCGATCGCCATCCTGTCGTTCATCGTCTGGGCGCACCACATGTTTACCACCGGTATGCCGGTCACGGGTCAGCTGTTCTTCATGTACGCCACGATGCTGATTGCGGTGCCCACCGGGGTCAAGATCTTCAACTGGATTGCCACCATGTGGAAGGGCTCGCTGACGTTCGAGACCCCGATGCTGTGGGCGGTGGGCTTCATCTTCGTCTTCACCATGGGTGGCTTCACCGGGCTGATGCTGTCGATGGCGCCGCTGGACATCAACTTCCAGGACACCTACTACGTAGTGGCGCACTTCCACTACGTGCTGGTGGCTGGCTCGCTGTTTGCGATGTTTGCCGGCTTCTACTACTGGGGGCCGAAGTGGACGGGTGTGATGTATGACGAGACACGCGGCAAGATCCACTTCTGGTGGTCGATGATCTCGTTCAACGTGACCTTCTTCCCGATGCACTTCCTGGGCTTGGCCGGCATGCCGCGCCGCTATGCCGACTACCCGATGCAGTTTGCCGACTTCAACGCGATCGCCTCGGTCGGTGCCTTTGCTTTCGGCCTGGCGCAGGTGTATTTCTTCCTCGCCGTCGTGCTGCCCATGATGCGCGGCCAGGGACAAAAGGCGCCGCAGAAGCCGTGGGAGGGCGCCGAGGGTCTGGAGTGGGAAGTGCCGTCGCCGGCGCCGCACCACACCTTCGAGACGCCGCCCAAGCTGGATGCGACTGCGACCCGCATCGTCGGCTGATCCTGTCCCTGTGCCGCGCCAACCGTCGAGGAGCCTGTGCGAATGACGCCCGAACAACGCCGCCAGAACGTGCGCCTGGGTCTGATCCTGGCGTCGGTGGCGCTGGCCTTCGCGTTGGGATTTGTGGCCAAGCTGTGGCTGTTGGGAGGCTGAACGCATGACGCCATCGCGCCGACGAGACAACCTGCGCATGACGGGCAAGCTCGTGGTCATCGCGGCGGGCATGTTTGCTTTCGGCTACGCGCTGGTGCCGATTTACCGTGCCATTTGCGAAGCAACCGGTATCAACATCCTGGCGCTCGGTGAACGCCAGTTGCCGGGCAAATCGCGCGTCGATCCGGTCAACACCCAGGTTGACACGACGCGCACCATCACGGTGGAATTCGACACCAATGTGCGTGGGCCGTGGCATTTCAAGCCGGCGGTGCGTTCCATCGAGGTGCATCCGGGGCAGCTGGCCACCGTGATGTACGAGTTTCAGAACGTGCAAAACCGGACCATGGCTGCGCAGGCCATCCCCAGCTATGCCCCGCGGCAGGCAGCCAATCATTTCAACAAGTTGGAGTGTTTTTGCTTCAACCAGTACACCTTGGCACCGGGTGAGCGCAAGGAGTGGCCGGTGGCATTCGTCATCGATCCGAAACTGCCCAAAGACGTCAAGACCATCACGCTGTCGTACACCTTCTTCGAAGTCGGGGCACCGACGCCGCCGGCGCCAACGGCGTCCCTGATCCGTACCGGAGAGGCGTCATGAGCGAGCCTGCGCATCGCCGATCGGTGGATATTGTGGCCACCGTCAAGGCCGTTCTGTGGAGCTTCATTGGCTTGCGACGGCGCAGTGACTTCGAGCACGACGTACAGCGTCTCAGCCCGATCGCGGTGATCGTCACCGACGTCGTATTGGTGTTTTTGTTCATCGCCTTGCTGATGTTGATCGTGCGTTGGGTCGTGGCGCCCTGAGGGAACCGTTGGGCTCGGCGCCGGGGCCGAGAAAACATATCAAGCAACCGTAATCGATTTTCCGCAAGAGGAGTGACCATGTCCGCAACCACCCACGGCAGCACGCCGTACTACTACGTCCCGGGGCTATCGCGGCACCCGGCGATGGCCGCGTTTGGGCTGTTTTTCGTCATTCTGGGCGCTGGCCAGTGGATCAACGGCGCCGATTGGGGCAAATACTCATTGGCCTTCGGGCTGCTTTGGTGGCTCGTGGTCCTGTACCAGTGGTTCCGCGACGCCGTCAGTGAAAGTGAAGGCGGCCTGTACGGGCGCAAGATCGACATCTCCTACCGCTGGAGCATGAGTTGGTTCATCTTCTCGGAGGTGATGTTCTTCGGCGCTTTCTTCACGGCCCTGTGGTGGGCCCGCAGCCACGCCGTGCCCACGCTGGGTAGCCTGGAAAACAGCCTGATCTGGCCGGACTTCCAGGCCGTCTGGCCGTCGGTGCAAGCGGGTGCCACGGCGTCGCCGGCGGGCATCGTCGAGCCGTTTCAAACCGTGGGGCCGTTTTGGTTGCCCACCATCAACACCGCGCTGCTGCTGACGTCCGGCGTCACCTTGACGATCGCCCACCACGCGCTGCAAGACGACAACCGTACCAAGGCGATTGCCTTTATGTGGCTGACCGTGTTGCTGGGGGCGACCTTCCTGGCGGTGCAAGGCTACGAGTACTACCACGCCTACACCGACCTGAACCTCAAGCTCAGCTCGGGCATATTTGGCTCCACCTTCTTCATGCTGACGGGTTTCCACGGCTTCCACGTGTTCGTCGGCATGATCATGCTGCTGGTCATTACACTGCGCTTGCAGAAGGGCCACTTCACCAAGGACCGCCACTTCGGCTTTGAGGGCGCAGCGTGGTATTGGCACTTCGTGGACGTGGTGTGGCTGTTCCTGTACGTGCTGGTGTACTGGATGTAAGCCAGCCGCAGCGGGCGTCTTCAGACATGGCATCCCGCCGCGAGCACCGAAGACCGCCGCGCACCCATTAGGCGTTGCGCCGGTTGGTCATCGTGGATGATAGAGGGGCACCGAACGGTGCCCTTCGCCTTCCCTGGGGGCGTGTGTCGGGGCGAGCGTCAACCGCGCGGCAGCCCGGTGGGCTGAATCCACCCCAGCCAGTAACTGAGCAAGATGAACAGGAACAGCAGCACCGACAGGCCGATGCGCACTGTCAGGGCGCGCGCCATGCGGCGTGAGCGGCGCGCGTCACCGCTTTCCGAATCGCCACGCGCCATGGCGAAGCCGGCACTGGCCAGCGCGGCGACAATGCCCACGAAGGCGACAAGGACGAGGGGTTTCATCGGAGCGATTATCGGATGACGACGCGTTTTGGTGTGCAACGCTGGGCGGTGACCCTGAGCGCGTTGTTGGCGATCGGTGCGACGGCCCGCTTAGGGCTCTGGCAGCTCGACCGCGCAGCCGAAAAGCGCGCCCTGCAGCAGCAGCTGGCCGACCGCGCCGCGGCACCGGTGCTTGGCTGGGACGAGCTCGAGGAGGCCGCGGCGCGCGGCACGCTCGATGCGCTCGTCGGCCGTGCGGTGCGCTTGCAGGGGCGCTGGCAAGACGAGGCCACGGTCTTCCTGGACAACCGCCCGATGAATGGGCGCGCGGGGTTCATCGTGGTGACGCCGTTGTTGCCACCGGGGCAGGGGGCCGCGCTGTTGGTGCAGCGCGGCTGGGTGCCGCGCCGCGCCGATGACCGCACCGCGCTACCTACCCTGCGTCGAAGCGTCGAGCCGGTGCGCATCGAAGGACGGCTGGCCCCGCCACCGTCCCAGCTATTCGAGTGGGGACCACCGGCCAGCGGGCCAATCCGGCAGAATATCGACCCAGCCGCGATATCGGCCGAATGGCGGCTGCCGCTGTTGCCGCTGTCGGTCCAGCAGACTGCGCCACCCGAGGCGACCGAGGAGGGGCTGGCGCTGCAACGCGACTGGACCCCGGTGGCGGTCGATCCGGCCAAACACATCGGTTATGCGGTGCAGTGGTTTGCGCTGTCCGCCGTCTTTTTGGGCCTGTATGTCTGGTATCAATTCCTCCAGCCCCGGCGGCGCCGAGGCGCGCGCGTCTGAGGTCGGCGGCTTGCTCGACCAACCGTTGACGCTGACGGTGCACAGTCTGCCGTCGGCCAGTGGCCAGGCGGTGCGTGATGCCGCGGCCACCCGCGCCGGTCGCATCAAGATGCTGCTGCTGTTTTTGGTGGCGGCGTCGCCTGTCATCGCGTCTTACTTCACGTATTACGTGATTCGGCCGGAAGGGCGGCGCAATTACGGTGAGCTGATCGATCCACAGCGCCCGCTGCCGGCGTTCAGCGGCATCGACGCCGCGGGGCGCGAGGTGGCACTGTCGTCGTTGAAGCACCAGTGGCTGTTCATCAGCGTGGCCGACAGCGCCTGCGACGCGCAGTGCGAACGCCATCTGTATTTGCAGCGCCAATTGCGCGAGAGCCTGGGCAAGGATAAAGCGCGTCTGGATTGGGTGTGGTTGCGCACCGGTGAGCGCGCTTTCCCGGAGCGCTTGCGCCCGGCGTTGCAGGCCGCCACGGCGTTGTGGGTGGATGAGACCCAGCTGGCGACCTGGTTGCAACCGGCGCCGGGCCAGCGCTTGTCCGATCATCTGTATGTGGTCGATCCCATGGGGCATTGGATGATGCGGTTTCCGGCGCAAGCGGATCCGGCGAAGATGCGACGTGACTTGGAGCGCCTGATGCGCGCCTCCGCCAGCTGGGATCAACCCGGCCGACCGGGAGATGCCTCATGAGCACGCTGGTCGACTGGACGCCCGTATTCCGTCTGATGTGGCTGGGGGCGCTGATCGCGGCGGTGCCGCTGGCCTGGGTGTGGTTGCGCAGCCGGCAGGCCGACACCGCTGCGCGGCTGCGTTTGCTCACCGGTGTGACCCTGTTTCTGACGTTCGACTTGGTGCTGTTCGGCGCCTTTACTCGATTGACCGACTCCGGCCTGGGATGTCCGGATTGGCCCGGTTGCTACGGCACCGCCAGTCCGATCGGGGCGCGCGCCGACATCGCCGCCGCCCAGGCCGCGCTGCCCGGCGGTCCGGTGACCTTTGCCAAGGCGTGGATCGAAATGATTCACCGCTATCTGGCAACGGCGGTGGGCGCGCTGATCGTCGTGTTGGCGCTGGTCAGCGTGCTGGAGCGCCGGCACCGACCGGTGCCGGTGTTGTGGCCCATCGTCACGCTGGTGTGGGTGTGTGTGCAGGGCGCGTTTGGGGCGCTGACCGTGACGATGAAACTGGCTCCGGCCATCGTCACCTTGCACTTGATGGGGGGTTTGGTGCTGTTGGCGTTGCTGCGCCTGCAGGCGGTGCGCTACGGCACACCCGATGCGCTGTCGGCGGCGGCGGCGCGGCTGGGGCCCGGCCTGCGGGCGGCGCTGTGGGCGGTGTTCGCGCTGGTGTGGCTACAGGTGGCCCTGGGTGGCTGGGTCAGCACCAATTACGCCGTGCTGGCTTGCCGTGACTTCCCCACCTGCCAAGGCAGCTGGTGGCCGTCGATGGATTTTGCGCGCGGCTTCGAGCTGTGGCGCGAGTTGGGCGCGCAGGGCAGCGGTGAGGCGCTGCCCTTTGCCGCGCTGACCGCCATTCATTACACCCACCGCTTGGCGGCCTACGTCGTGCTGGCGGCGCTGGCGTGGCTGGGCTGGACGCTGCGGCGCAAAGGTCTGCCACGCCACGCGCGGTGGCTGTGGGGGCTGGCGGCGTGGCAGCTGCTCACGGGCCTGAGCAATATCGTGCTGGAGTGGCCACTGCTGGCAGCGGTGGCCCACACCGGTGGCGCGGCGGCCTTGGTGACCGTGCTGGCGGGTTGGCTGGCGGCCGCTTATCCAGCCGCGCGTGGTGTGTGGGCACCAGGCGCGGCCGCCGCCGCAGTGCGAACGAGGAGCGCGGCATGAGCACCACTGTGGTGACCCCGCCGTCGCCGCTGCCGTCCACCTGGCGGCAGTACTACGTGCTGATGAAACCGCGCGTCATCCAGCTCATCGTCTTCTGTGCCCTCATCGGCATGGTGCTGGCGGTGCCCGGTTGGCCCAGCCCTGCGCAGTGGCTCACCATGGCCGTGGCCTGTGTGGGTATCTGGTTGGTTTCGGGGGCAGCGGCGGCGTTCAATTGCCTGATCGAGCAGCACATCGACGCGCGTATGCGCCGCACCGCATGGCGGCCCACCGCACGCGGCGAACTGAGCCGTCGGCAGGCGCTGGTGTTTTCCGCGCTGTTGTGTGCCGCGGGTTCGGCGTTGTTGTACTGGGCGGTCAACCCTCTGACCATGTGGCTGACCCTGGCCACCTTCGTCGGCTATGCGGTCGTCTACACGGTGATTCTGAAGCCGCTGACGCCGCAAAATATCGTCATCGGCGGAGCGTCCGGCGCGATGCCGCCGGTGCTGGGTTGGGCCGCGATGACCAATGCGGTCACCGCCGAGGCCCTGGTGCTGTTCCTGATCATTTTTTTGTGGACGCCGCCGCACTTCTGGGCCTTGGCACTGTACCGCGTTGAGGACTATCGTCGCTCGGGGCTGCCGATGCTGCCCGTCACCCACGGTTCGGCGTTTACGCGCTTGCACATCCTGCTGTACACGCTGATCCTGTTTGCGGCCTGCCTGTTGCCCTATTTGCTGCGCATGAGCGGTTGGCTGTATTTGCTGGTGGCCGTGATTCTGAATGCCGGCTTCGTCGCCCACGCCTGGCGCCTGTGGCGACAGTATTCGGACGCCTTGGCGCGACGGACTTTTCGTTTCTCGCTGATTCACCTGTCGCTGCTGTTCGCCGCGATGCTGGTGGATCATTATCTGGTGATGACATGATGATGGATCGGTGGGGTGAGCCGGCGACGGGTTGGGGCGCTGGCCGTGGCGGGTGCGTCGATGCGTCAGCCGCCGGCGTCGCGACGCAGGCGAGCACGACAGCAGCCTGTGTACACCCGCGTGCCGGGCTGCTGCCGTCAAGCGCGGTGCTGTTCGCCGCGCGCCGTGCCGTCGTGCGATGCTTGGGGCTGGGGACGCTGGCCGGGATGGCGCTGCTGGTGGTCGGCTGCGGTGAACGCGCCGCCGCTTTTCACGGTATCGACATCACCGGCGCCGACTATGCTCAGGGGTTCGATTTGCCCGATCAAGATGGTCGGCGCCGCACGCTGGCCGATTTTCGCGGCAAGGTCGTGGTGGTATTTTTCGGCTATACCCAATGCCCGGACGTGTGTCCGACATCATTGACCGAACTGGCCGAGGCCAAGCGCTTGCTGGGCCCAGAGGGTGAGCGTCTGCAGGGCATTTTCATCAGCGTGGACCCGCAGCGCGACACGCCTGAAGTGATGCGCGCGTACATGGCCAGCTTCGACCCGAGTTTTTTGGCTCTGCGCGCCAGCCCCGAGGAGCTGCCCGCGCTGGCCAAAGCGTTCAAGATCTACTACAAAAAAGTGCCTGGCCCGACGCCGACCAGCTACACCATGGATCACTCCGCCGGCAGCTATGTCTACGACACCCAGGGCCGGGTGCGTTTGTATCACCGCTACGGCAGTGGCGCGCAAGCGTTGGCGGATGACGTGCGGCGTCTGCTGGCGCAAGGCTGAACGCGGCTGGCAATGCCCGTGTCCGGCGCGCCTCGCGACGGCGCCCGGTCGGGGGCCGCGCCATCCGAGCCAGCCGAGCGGCTGAATCGGGGCGCCGCGGTCACGGAGCGAGCGAGCTGGTGGGTTGGGTCGAAAACGATGGTCAGCCGGCTTTGTCCGCTTCGGAGGTGAAGGCGTCGGCGTAGAAGGCATCTTCAGGCAGGCCAGCCGCCTGGTAGTCACGGCGCGCCGAATCGACCACGATGGGGGCGCCACAGGCGTACACCTCGAAGCCGGACAGATCCGGGTGATCGGCCAGCACCGCTTGGTGCACGAACCCTGTGCGTCCGCTCCAACCGTCCTCGGGCAGCGCGTCCGAGACCACCGGCACGTAGGTCAGTTGGGGCATGGTGGCGGCCAGCTCGCGCACCCAGGCGTCTTGGTACAGATCGTGCGGTCGCCGGCCTCCCCAGTACAGCCACGTCGGCCGCGTGATGCCCTGGTGCTGCATGTGCTGCAAGATGGCCTTGATCGGCGCAAAGCCGGTGCCGGAGGCCAGCAGGATGATCGGCTTGTCCGAGCCCTCGCGCAAGTAAAAGCTGCCGAACGGCCCCTCGATGCGCAAAATCTCCCGCTCCTTCATCGTGCCGAATACGTGGTCGGTGAACTTGCCACCCGGCATGTGGCGGATATGCAGTTCCAGCGTCGGTACGTCGCCGCGCAGGTGCGGCGCATTAGCCATCGAGTAGGCGCGGCGCGCGCCGTCGCGCAACAAGAACTCCACGTACTGGCCGGCGTGGTATGGAAAGGTGTCGTTGGCCGGCAGTTGCAGGCGAACGATCATCACGTCCGGCGCCGCACGCTCCAGGGACAGCACCCGCACCGGCAGTTTTTTGATCGGAAACGCACCGGCGGCGCTGACTTGGCGCGACTCCAGCACGATGTCGCTGTGCGGTGTGGCGCAGCAGGTCAGAATCAGACCGGCGGCTTCTTCCTCGGCGCTGAGCGCCTTGCTCTGGTGCGGGCCGTGCGTGACGTGGCCGGCGAGCAGCCGGCATTTGCACGAACCGCAGGCCCCATCCTTGCAACCATAGGGCAGGCCAATGCCCTGCCGGATGGCGGCTGCCAGCAGCGTTTCATGCTCGGTGGCCGTGAACGTGCGGCCGCTGGGTTCGACGGTGACGGTAAATGGCATGGTCAGGGATCGGTTTTTTGAACTGGGGCGCGATCGGCACAAAGCCCAATTGTCGCAAAACGGCTGGGACGCAGTGAGCCGCGCTGCCCGCACCGGACCCTGATTCAGCTGCGCTAGAGTTGCGCCATGCGAACCAATTGGAGCGGAGCGTTGCCGGCGCGTTTTCGGCGGCCGCGCGTACTGATCGTGGGTTGTGGGGATGTGGGGCTGCGCGTGGCGGCGCTGTGGCGCGGGCGGCCGTTGACGGTGCGTGCAATGACCTCGCAAGCGCAACGCGTGCCGCAGCTGCGCGCGGCCGGGGTGACGCCGCTGGTGGGTGACCTGGATGTGCCGGCCACGCTGGCGCGCTTGGCCGGTCTGGCTACCCGCGTTCTCCATCTGGCGCCGCCGCGCAGCGACGGTGTGGGGCGTGATGTGTGGTGCGATACGCGCTCGCGCGCCTTGGCGCTGGCGTTGGCACGGCACGGGGCGCCGCAGGCGCTGGTCTATGCATCCACCAGTGGCGTCTATGGCGACTGCGCCGGCGCCAAAGTACCCGAGACGCGCCCCGCAGCGCCCGCCACGGCGCGTGCCTGGCGTCGGCTGGACGCCGAGCGGCGATGGCGCTGGTTTGGTCGCGCCACCGGCGCTCGGGTGACGCTGCTACGCATCCCTGGCATCTACGCGCCCGATCGCCCCGGTGGCCCCGTGGAGCGGTTGCGGCGGGGCACCCCGGTGCTGCGCGGGGAAAATGACGTCTACACCAACCACATTCATGCCGACGACTTGGCGCGCGCCTGCGTGGCGGCGCTGTGGCGCGGACTCCCCCAGCGCGTGGTTCATGTATGCGACGACACCGAGTGGCGCATGGGCGACTATTTCGATTGGGTGGCCGATCTGCACGGACTGCCTCGGCCACCGCGTGTGGCGCGCGCCGACGCGCAGCGGCAGCTGCCGCCGATGCTGTTGTCGTTCATGAGTGAGTCGCGCCGGCTGGACAACACGCGCCTGAAGCGCGAGCTGCGTCTGCGTCTGCGCTACCCGGATGTGCGGGCGGGCTGGACGCGTGCCGGCTGAGCGTGTCGTCCCGCCTGCCCGGCGGCGTGATCAGGCGCCCCAACCCGGCCGGTGAGCCAGGGGATGGGGACTGTGGTGTCGCCGCCAGGGCGGGGCGCTCGGACCGCTGCCTCCCTGGCGACGAGGACGGAGCGTTGCCGCGGACAGATCGGCGGGACGCCGCGCCCGGCTTGGTTCACCTTGGCACCGCCAACGTGTCGCGCGCCAGCCACAACGTATAGCCCACATACGCCAGCACCAACGCCGCACCCTCGAGGCGGTTGACGCGTCCTGGGCGCCCTCTCCAGCCCAAACCCAATACCAGCAAGACGGCGGTCATGGCGGCCATCACCGGCAGGTCGCGCTGCATCAGGGCGGCTTCGGTGTCGATGGGCGCGATGCTGCCGGCCAGGCCCACCACCGCCAGCGTGTTGAACAGATTCGAACCCAGCACATTGCCCAGCGCCAAATCGTGCTCGTTTTTGCGCGCTGCGGCGATGCAAGAGGCCAATTCGGGCAGCGACGTGCCCACCGCGACGATGGTCAGGCCGATGATCAAGTCGCTCACCCCCGCGGCTTGGGCTATCGTCACGGCTCCCCACACCAGCAGCCGCGAGCTGCCGATTAGTAAAACCAAGCCCGCACCGACCCAGGCCCACGCCCGCCCTATGGGCATCGGATGGGCGGTCAACTCGGCTTCGGTCTCCGCGCCGAGCGGGTCGGCGCCATCGCGCATGCCCTGCCGGATCGACCACACCACCAGCAGGCCAAAGACACCCAGCATCAGCAGCGCCTCGCTACGCGCCAGCTGCAGATCCCACAGCAGGCCCACGGCCAAGGCCGTCACCGCCAGCAAGATCGGCAGCTCTTGCCGCAACACCTGCGACTGCACCGTGATCGGATTCAGCAGCGCCGTCAAGCCCAGAATGAGCCCGATATTGGCGGTGTTAGAGCCAAACGCATTGCCCAGCGCGATGCCAGGCGCCCCTTCCAGCGCCGACAACGTCGACACCGCCAGCTCGGGCGCCGACGTCCCAAAGCCGATGATGACCGCGCCAATCAGCAGTGGCGGCAGCTGGTAGTGCCGTGCCAGGGCAGCGGCGGCACCCACAAAGCGGTCTGCTGACCACACCAAAATAGCCAGACCGATGACGATGGCACCCAAGGGCAACAACCAAAATTCCATGGCGGCGATGACGGCAGCGGGCGCGATGAAGGGAATGCCTGGAAGGTGGGAAGTGGTGGGTGCAGCCCCTTGGGCTGCCACGGCGATGACCTTGTGCCAACGTGGCCTCGCAGGCAGCAGCAATGCGCCCAGCGCTCTCACGGCTATCGGGGTCAAGCGAGATGGCGCGTTGCTGGCCCGCGATCAGCGCAAACAAGCAGCGCCGCCGCGTGCACGAGGTGGGTCGGATGTGCACCTCCCTGTGGTGGTGCCGGAGGCCGGACTCGAACCGGCACGGTGTCGCCACCGGCAGATTTTGAATCTGCTGCGTCTACCTATTTCGCCACTCCGGCGTGCATGCACCGAATTATGGCACAGGCGCGCAGGCCCACCGAAGTGGCGGCGGGGCGCGCTCGTGGCATCATCCTGACCCGAACACGCCGCCGTGTGCCGGCTGAGTGCCGGCGTTGCCTCGCTGCACGCCGTCGGCTCGGCACGATCAGCCTCGTGTGTGCCGTTCGGCCAGGGCCGATGCTGCGGCGCTGCGCGGGGCGGCGTCGACTTGACGCCGCGGTTGGCCGCGATGCTTTTTCACGCCTAGGTTTGTCTGATGATGACCCCACCTTCTGTCCCTGACCCGCGCGCCACCACGCGGCGGCGCCCCTCGCGTCGTTACCCCACCATCGAAGACGCCATTGGCCAGACGCCGCTGGTGGCACTGCAGCGCATTGGCGAGCCGGACAACCGCCAGCGCGGCACGGTCGTGCTGGGCAAGCTCGAAGGCAACAACCCCGCTGGTTCGGTGAAAGACCGTCCGGCGCTATCGATGATCCGGCGAGCCGAGGAGCGTGGCGAAATTCGCCCCGGCGACACACTGATCGAGGCCACCAGCGGCAACACCGGTATCGCGCTGGCGATGGCGGCAGCCATCAAGGGCTATCGGATGGTGCTGATCATGCCCGAGGACCTCTCGATCGAGCGCGCCCAAACGATGAAAGCCTTTGGCGCCGAGCTGATTCTGACGCCGAAGAGCGGGGGCATGGAATATGCGCGCGATCTGGCCGAAAAAATGCAGCGCGAAGGCAAGGGCAAGGTGCTGGATCAGTTTGCCAACCCCGACAACCCCCGCATCCACTACGAGACCACCGGCCCGGAAATCTGGCGTCAGACCGGCGGGTGCATCACGCATTTCGTCAGCGCCATGGGCACCACCGGCACCATCACCGGCGTTGGCCGCTATCTGAAAGAGCGCAACCCGGCCATTCGCATCATCGGTGCCCAGCCCAGCGAAGGTTCGCGCATTCCCGGCATCCGTAAATGGCCGCCGCAGTATCTGCCCAAGATCTACGACCCCACCCACGTCGATGAGCTGGTCTACGTGAGTCAGAGCGACGCCGAGGACATGTGCCGGCGTCTGGCGCGCGAGGAGGGGATCTTCGCCGGGATTTCGGCGGCGGGCGCATGCTGGGTGGCGCAGCAAATCGCCGCGCGGGAGGTCAATGCCACCATCGTCTTCATCGTGTGCGACCGTGGCGACCGCTATCTGTCCACCGGCGTCTTTCCGGCCTGATGGCCGCCCGTGGGACCAGCGGCGTGGCGCCGCGCGCTTGGGGTGGCCTTGGCGCCCCGCACGTGCCGGGGGTGCCGGCCACCCTCGATGCTCAGGCGTGCCGGCTGTGGCGTGGGTCAACCGACCAGGCAGTCGCCGCTCGGCACCCAAGGCGCCGAAGCACGCCCGCGCAGTCGCGGGTAATCCCCAGTCGGGTGAGGGGGCGTGTCGGACCCGCTGCATCTCATGGCACCGTACAATACGGGCCCAGTGAGGTTACCTGTCCATGAACATCGATCGTGAAGTGGATGCGCGCGGCCTGAACTGTCCGCTGCCCATTTTGAAGGCCAAAAAAGCCTTGGCCGAGATGAGCAGCGGCCAGATTTTGAAAGTGATCGCCACCGACGCCGGCTCCATGCGCGACTTTCAGGCGTTCGCCAAGCAAACGGGCAATGAGCTGATTCATCAGGAGACCGCCGGTTCGGAATACATATCGGTGCTGCGGCGCCGGTGAAGCCGCCGCGGAAGCGCTTGGTCAGCCAGCGGTGGTGGGCCCTGCACGCGTAGGGTAAACCTCGGACCTACGTATCGGTTCATCGGTCGGGACAGCGCGCGCACCAAGGGCTCAGCTCTGCAGTCCCAGACGCTTCATCTTCTCCCACAAGGTCTTGCGACTGATACCCAGCAGTGCCGCCGTGCGCCCGACACTGCCGTCGCAATGGCGCAGTGCTTTTTGAACCCAGATTGTCCATTAGCCGGTATGCAGCGCCGGGGTGACGGGAGGTGCGGATGCGTTGGCCCAGAGTCCTGTGAACCACGCCCGTTTTCGGCGGGGCACGGACAGCATCAGCCTGTTTTGGCTGGCATCGGGGTGCCAAGACCCGCCGATGGCCAGCACCAGGCCATGCAAGGTCGAGAGGGTATGCTGGACTCGGGAACGCAAGACGGCTTGGCGAAACAGACTCATCAGGTTGTAGGCGAGCATGGCAAAGCCCAAGGCGGCTTCCGTGGCCCAGAAGTCGCGCATGTTGAAGGCGTCCAAGCCGAAATCCGCCTTCAGTTCCTTGATCCGATTTTCACAGTCCGCCCGCCCACGGTAAGTGCGCCAGACCTCGACCATCGGCAGGTCGACACTGGTCACGAAGGCGCCGTAGCGCCAGCCCTGAATGTCCGGGTCATCGGCAAACAGCGACAGCGTCTTGCCCGGCGCCGTTTTGCGCTTGACCGATTGGCGCACCACGATCAGGCGTCGCTCGCTGGCCCAGGCTAGGGAAGGTCTGCAAAACCTCCCCACCTGACTGCCGGGATGGGACAATAGCGACATGAAGCAGATGAGGCTTCAGGCGCCGATGTATACGGGCTTTGAGCTGCGCACCAAGCGCACCCGCAAGCGTGAGTTTTTGGAGCAGATGGAGCGTGTGGTGCCCTGGAAAGAGCTGGTTGCGCTCATCGAGCCGTATGCGCCCAAGGCAGGCCCCAAGGGTGGTCGTCCACCCTTTGCGGTCGAGAAGCTTTTGAGGATTTACTTTCTGCAGCAGTGGTTTGGGCTGTCGGATCCGGCGGTGGAGGAAGCCCTGTATGACACGCCGCTGCTGGCCCGGTTTGTTGGGTTGGACCTGGGGGTGGATGTGGTGCCGGATGAGAGCACCAT
>NZ_VJON01000004.1 GCF_007556685.1 Tepidimonas charontis
ATCGCTTCCGGCTCCAACATCTCCTGCACTCCGCAAACCACACGGCGCACAGGATCTACCTCAATGTGCTTCGTTTCCAACGATGGCCTCCTTGCGAACGAGGGGGTCAGTTCCTCGTGTCGCTAGGGGGTCAATTTACGGTGTCGCCTGACACCCCGCGGGCGGCGATGCGCCGGCTCCGCTTGCACGCGCGCCGCCACTACGTCAGCGAGGTATCGACAGCGCGCCGCTGCAAGGCCAGATACGCCTTGGACTGCATCTCGCGCAAGCGCGAGACCGTGCGTGGGAACTCATGCGCAAGCAGGCCCTCGGTGTAGAGCTGCTCCGGCGGGACGGCGGCCGAGACGATCAACTTGACACGACGGTCGTACAGCACATCCACCAACCAGGTCAGGCGCCGCGCCGCCGACGCCATGTTGGCCGGCAGATGCGGGACGTTGCTCAGCAGCACGGTGTGAAACTGGCTGGCGATTTCCAGATAGTCGTTGTGCGAGCGGGGGCCGCCGCACAGGGTGCGAAAGTCGAACCACACCACACCGCCGGCACGACGAATGGCGCGAATTTCACGCGCCTCGATCTGCAACACCGGATTTTCGTCCTGTGCCTCGGCCAAGCGCTCGAAGATGGCCTCCATTTCGCGCTCGGTGGCCTCCCCCAGCGGGGTCAGGTACGAGCGCACGTGCTCCAGCGTGCGGCCGCGGTAGTCGATACCGTGATCGACATGGATCACCTCCATGGTGCGCTTGAGCAGCTCGATGGCCGGCAGGATGCGGTCACGATGCAGGCCATCGGGGTAGAGGCCATCGGGATGAAAATTGCTGGTGGTCACCATGCCGATGCCATATTTGTGCATTGCCTCCAGCAAGCGGTGCAAGATCATGGCGTCGGTCACATCGGCGACGTGAAATTCGTCGAAACAGATGAGCCGAAAGCGCACTGCCATCCGCTGGGCCAAGGCGTCCAGCGGATCGACGGTGCCTTGCAGGTCAGCCAACTGCCGATGCACCTCACGCATGAATTCGTGAAAGTGCAGCCGGGTTTTGCGGCGCAGTGGCACCGCGTTGTAGAAGCAGTCCATCAAAAAGCTCTTGCCCCGCCCCACTCCGCCGTACAGGTACACGCCTCGCGGAATGGGCAGCCGGTTGATGAGCTTTTTGAGGGGGTTGGAGCGCCGCTGCTTGAAGTGGGTCCAATCGGCTGCGCAGCGCTCCAGCGCTTCGATACCGCGCAACTGGGCCGGATCGCTGCGGTAGCCGCGTGCGGCCAGTTCGGCTTCGTAGGCGCGCCGCACTGGCCCCCAGGCTGGCATGGGAGCCGGTGCGGCGCTGGGCACAGCATCACGGGCCGTCATGCCGCCCACGTCAGAAGTTCAGCGTGCGCTTGTCCACCGCCAGCGCGGCTTCTTTCGTAGCCTCGGACAGCGAGGGGTGGGCGTGGCAGGTACGCGCGATGTCCTCGGCGCTGGCACGGAATTCCATCGCCAATACCGCTTCGGCGATCAGCTCGGAGGCCATGGGGCCGATGATGTGCACACCGAGCACTTCGTCGGTCTGCGCGTCGGCCAGGATTTTGACCATGCCGGTGGTATCGCCCAGCGCGCGTGCCCGCCCATTGGCAAGGAACGGGAAGGTGCCGGCTTTGTAGGCGCGCCCGGCAGCCTTGAGCTGCTGTTCGGTTTGACCGACCCAGGCGATTTCCGGGCTGGTGTAGATGACCCAGGGAATGGTGTTGAAGTTGACGTGCGGGTGCTGGCCGGCGATGCGCTCGGCCACCGCCACGCCCTCCTCCTCGGCTTTGTGGGCCAGCATCGGGCCGCGCACCACGTCGCCCACCGCCCACACGCCAGGCAGGTTGGTGCGGCACTCATCATCCACCACGATGGCGCCACGTTCGTCCCGCTGCAGACCCACGGCGTCGGCGTTGAGGCCGGCGGTGTTGGGCACACGGCCAATCGAGACGATGAGCCGGTCGGCTTCCAGCGTCACGGCTTCGCCTTTGGCGTTGGTGTAGGCGATGGCAACGCCCTTGCGGCTGGTTTTGACCTCGCCCACCTTGACGCCGAGCTCGATCGTCAAGCCTTGCTTGTCGAACGCCTTTTTGGCTTCTTTGGCGATTTGCTCGTCGGCAGCAGCCAAGAACGTGGGCAAGCCTTCCAAAAGGGTGACTTCCGCCCCCAGGCGGCGCCACACCGAGCCCATTTCCAGCCCGATGACGCCAGCGCCGATGATCGCCAGCTTCTTGGGCACCGCTTGCAGGCGCAGTGCGCCGTCGTTGGAGAGGATGCGTTCCTCATCGAACGCCACTCCGGGCAAGGCGCGCGCGGTCGAGCCGGTGGCCACGATGATGTGCCGGCCGATGAGCGTGGCCGGCTGGGCTCCGGTGACGGCGATCTCGTAGCCACCTTCGACCGCCTTGACGAACGAACCGTGGCCGTGGAAGAACGTGACCTTGTTCTTTTTGAACAGATACAGGATGCCGTCGTTGTTTTGTTTGACCACGGCGTCCTTGCGCGCGATCATGCGCGGCACGTCGATTTTGACCGTGCCGACGCCGATGCCGTGCTCGGCGAAATGGTGCTGCGCGTGCTCGAAATATTCGGACGACTGCAGCAGCGCTTTGGAGGGAATGCAGCCAACGTTGGTGCATGTGCCGCCGGGCGCTGCGCCGCCGGCGGCGTTGGTCCAGGCGTCGATACAGGCAACCTGCAGGCCGAGTTGCGCCGCGCGAATGGCGGCGATGTAGCCACCGGGGCCGGCGCCGATGACGATGACGTCAAAAGTCTGGGACATGATGGGGGGTTCCTAGGGCGTTGCGCCAGCGCCCCCGCTTGGGCGCTGGCCAGAGCAGACAAGGCCTACTCAGATATTGAAGAGCAGACGGGCCGGATCTTCCAGCGCTTCTTTCATCGCCACCAGGCCCAGCACGGCTTCGCGACCATCGATGATGCGGTGATCGTACGACAGCGCCAGGTAATTGATGGGGCGAATGACGATTTGGCCGTTTTCCACCACCGGGCGTTCCTTGGTGGCGTGAACGCCCAGAATTGCCGACTGCGGCGGATTGATGATGGGGGTGGACAACATCGAGCCGAACACGCCACCGTTGGAGATCGAGAACGTGCCACCGGTCATTTCCTCGATGCCGAGCTTACCCTCGGCAGCGCGCTTGCCGAAGTCGGCGATTTTCTTCTCGATATCGGCAAAGCTGAGCTGATCGGCATTGCGCAGGATCGGCACCACCAGCCCCCGCGGCGAGCCCACGGCGATGCCGATGTCGAAGTAGCCGTGATAGACGATGTCGTTGCCGTCCACACTGGCGTTGAGGATGGGGAATTTTTTCAGCGCATGCACCGCGGCCTTGACGAAGAAGCTCATGAAGCCGAGCTTGACGCCATGCTCCTTCTCGAAGCGTTCCTGGTATTTTTTGCGCAATTCCATCACCGGCGCCATGTTGACCTCGTTGAAGGTGGTCAGGATGGCGTTGGTGGCTTGTGACTGCAGCAGCCGCTCGGCGATGCGGGCCCGCAGGCGCGTCATGGGCACGCGCTGCTCGGGACGATTGGCCAGCGCGGGCGACAGCCCGAGCGGGGCGCTGACCTGAGGCAACGCCTTGGCAGGTACGCCGGTGGGGATGGCAGCCGGGGCGGCTGCGGGTTTAGGGGCGGCGACGGCAGCCAGCACGTCGCCCTTGGTGATGCGACCGTCCTTGCCGGTGCCGGCCACCGAACCCGGCGCCAAGCCGTGGTCGGCCATCAGTTTGGCGGCAGCGGGCATGGCGATGGCGGCTGCAGCTACCGTTGCCGGGGCAGGGGCAGGCGCGGTGGCCGGGGCCGCCACCGCCGTACTCGCAGCCACGGGGGCGGCAGCCGCAGCCGTGGCCGCTGCCTTGCCCGTGGTGTCGATGCGCGCGATCACCTGCTCCGAGACCACGGTGCCGCCGTCGCCGACGACGATTTCGGACAAGACGCCGGCAGCGGGCGCCGGAACTTCCAGCACCACTTTATCGGTTTCGATTTCGATCAGGATTTCGTCGGCGGCAACCGGCTCGCCGGGTTTTTTCTTCCACTGCAGCAGCGTTGCTTCCGCCACCGATTCGGACAGCTGCGGCACTTTGACTTCGACGATGGCCATGATGTGTTCTTCCTCTGTCAATACGACTGAAAAGCGGTGTGGCTAGCAGCGCGCTCCGCCTACGCAGGGCGCGCCGCTGAGGCCTTGGGGTGATTTATTTGGTCAGGATGAAGCCCTTGAGGCGGCCAAAAGCGGCTTCCACCAGCGCTTTTTGCTGCTCTTGGTGCAGATGGGCATAGCCCACTGCGGGCGAGGCCGAGGCAGCGCGCCCGGCATAGCCCAGGCGCTGGCCATCGAGCATGTTTTCGTGAATGTTGTGTTGCACGAAGAACCAGGGTCCCTGGTTTTGCGGCTCATCCTGACACCAGACGACGTCGGTGGCGTTCGGGTAGCGTTTCATCTCCGCCGCAAAGGCTTTGTGCGGGAACGGATAGAGCTGCTCGATACGCACGATGGCGACGTCGTCCAACCCCTTGGCCTCGCGCTTCTTGACGAGGTCGTAGTACACCTTGCCCGAGCAGACGATGACCCGCTTGACGCGCTGCGCGTTCTTGACGATGTCGGCGTTTTGCTCGGGGATCACGGTTTGGAAGCCACCCTTGGTGAATTCGGACAGCGGCGAAGTCGCTTCCTTGGCACGCAGCAGTGACTTCGGCGTGAAGACGATGAGGGGCTTGCGCAGGTTGCGAATCATTTGCCGGCGCAGCACGTGGAAGATCTGCGCCGCGGTGGTCGGCTGCACGATCTGCATATTGGTGTCGGCCGCCAACTGCATGAAGCGCTCGATGCGCGCCGAACTGTGCTCCGGGCCCTGCCCCTCGTAGCCATGCGGCAAAAACAGCGTGATGCCGTTGACGCGTCCCCACTTGACCTCGCCGGAGGCGATGAACTGGTCGATGACCACTTGCGCGCCATTGGCGAAGTCGCCAAACTGAGCCTCCCAGATCACCAGCGTATTCGGCTCATTGGACGCGTAGCCATATTCGAAGCCGAGCACCGCTTCTTCCGACAGGATCGAGTCGATGACGGTGAAGGGGGCTTGATTGTCGGCCACGTTTTGCAGCGGGATGTACGTGCCCTCGTCCCACTTCTCGCGGTTTTGGTCGTGGATGACCGCGTGCCGGTGTGTGAAGGTGCCACGACCGCAGTCCTCGCCCGACAGCCGCACGCCATAGCCACTGGCCACCAGCGAGGCAAACGCCATGTGCTCGCCCATGCCCCAGTCGACGTTGATTTCGCCGCGCCCCATCGCTGCGCGGTCGGCCAACACCTTCTTGACCAGTTGGTGCGGCGTGATGTTGTCCGGCACCGTGGTGATGCGCTCGGCCAGGCGCTTCCACTCCGCCAAGGGAATGGCGGTGTCGGCGGCGTCGGTCCACTTTTTGCCTAGGAATGGCGACCAATCGACCGCGTAGGTGCTCTTGTAGTTGGTCAGCACCGGCTCCACCGTGCGCCGCCCTTCATCCAGAATGGCGCGGTAGGCCTTGACCATCTGTTCGGGTTCATCGGCGCCGAGCACGCCTTGCGCCACCAGCTTGTCCGCGTACAACTTGCGGGTGCCGGGGTGCGCCGCAATCTTCTTGTACATCAGCGGCTGCGTCAGCGAGGGCGTGTCTTGCTCGTTGTGTCCGAGCTTGCGGAAGCACACGATGTCGATCACCACGTCCTTTTTGAACGTCTGGCGGAACTCGACCGCCAGTTGCGTGGCTAGCGTCACCGCTTCCGGATCGTCGCCGTTGACGTGCAGCACCGGTGCCTCGATCATCTTGACGACATCGGTGCAGTACAGCGTGGAGCGGCTATCACGCGGGTCGGAGGTGGTAAAGCCGATCTGGTTGTTGATGACCAAATGGACCGTGCCGCCGGTGTAGTAGCCGCGCGTCTGCGCCAGTGCCAGGGTTTCCATGACGACCCCCTGCCCGGCAAAGGCGGCATCACCATGCACCAGTACCGGCATCACCTGGTCGCCGCGACGGTCGCCGCGACGATCCATGCGCGCCCGCGTCGAACCCTCCACCACCGGGTTGACGATTTCCAGGTGCGAGGGGTTGAATGCCAGGCTCAAATGCACCGGGCCGCCGGGGGTGGAGACGTCGGAGCTGAAGCCCTGGTGGTACTTCACGTCTCCGGCCGGTAGATCTTCCGGCGCGGTGTGCTCGAATTCGGCGAACAAATCCTTGGGCATCTTGCCCATCACGTTGACCAGCACGTTGAGCCGGCCGCGGTGCGCCATGCCGATGACCACTTCTTGCACACCGCGCGCGCCAGCTTGCTGGATCAGCTCGTCCATGGCGGCGATGAAGCTCTCGCCCCCTTCCAGCGAGAAGCGTTTCTGCCCCACATATTTGGTGTGCAGGTAGCGCTCCAGCCCCTCGGCTGCGGTCAGGTTTTGCAGGATGTGGCGCTTTTGCTCGGACGTAAAGTTGGGCTTGCTGCGGATGCGTTCGAGCTTTTCTTGCCACCAGCGCTTTTGCGTCTGGTCGGTGATATACATGAACTCGGCGCCGATCGTGCCGCAGTAGGTCTCGCGCAGCGCATTGAGCAGCTCGCGCAGCGACATCGTGTCTTTGCCGAAGTAGGTGTTGCTGGTGTTGAACACCGTCTCCAGGTCGGCGTCGGTCAAGCCGTAGAAGGCCGGATCGAGCTCGGGAATGTTCTCACGCTCGGCGCGCTTGAGCGGGTCCAGATTGGCCCAGCGTACCCCCAGATTGCGGTAGGCGGCAATGAGCTGCTGCGTGGCCACCAGCTTGCGCGCCTGCTCCGGATCGGCGGGCTGGGCGGCGGTGGTCTGCAAAGTCCCTTGCTTGGCCATCTCCGCAAAGGCGGCGATGACCGGCATGTGCGGAATGTCGCGGGCGTCACTGCCATCGACCGCTGGTACATGCTGCAGCGCGTCGAAATAATCACGCCATTCGGCTGGAACGCTGGTGGGGTCGGTGAGGTATTTCTCGTACATCTCTTCGACATAAGGCGCATTGCCGCCGAAGAGATAGGAGTTGGCCGAGAACGCCTCGTAGACGCTTGTCGTCTCGCTCATGGAATCGCTGACCTCCGTCCCCCTGTAGGGGACTGACGGGTGGGTGAAAAAACCTTCCGCGACACGGCTGAACCGGTTGGCGGACGCGACAGTGGCACTGGAAGGGACTGTGCAGAGCGAATTGTGCCATCAAGCGCCCATGATGCCAATGGGCTTTGTATCAGATGGCATGTCATAAGATGTCATTATGCTGGCACCGGGCCGCCAGGCGAGCTCGGCCCGGGCCGTCACCGTCACAGCGGCGTTGCCGCGCGCAGCCACAGCATGCCCGGCTGCGCCTGGGTTGCCGCAGGGTATTTGCGCTCGGTGGAGGCCCGTGCGGTCGTCGGGGCGTTTAGCTGCGCCGGGGCAGCAGCCGCTCTGCGCCGGGCGTGCTGCCGGGGTTGTCGAGTTCGATGGCGATTTGCGTGCAGACGGTGCGGCACAGGGCCACCGCCTGCTCACTCTGTACGCGGTAGTACACCTGCGTGCCTTCTTTGCGCTTGGCCAGCACGCCCGCGCGGTACAGCAGATTGAGGTGCTGCGACAGATTGGGCTGTGTGGTGTCGATTTCGGCCAACAGCTCGGAAACCGATTTTTCCTTGTCGCACAGGGCGTTGAGGATGCGCAAACGGGTTGGCGTCGCGAGGATGCCGAACAGCTCGGCCGCCAGCTCGAATACACGATCCTTGTCCGCAAGGGTGTCGTTATCGGTGAGTGGTTGCATATATAAGCGGACGCATCTCTACGTCCGCTCATCATAGCGGGAAAACGCTCCACCACCAACGGTTCAGACGACACGAGCCAACCACCGAAGCGCGCTGCCGCCGATGGCACCGCTGCGGGCGACGGCCTTTTGCATCGAGGCCGACGGCGCGTCGCCGCGCGCAGCGGTGACGCGACCGCCCGGCCTTACGCGCTAGGGGGCTGCACCAAGTCGCGAATCTGCTGCAGGGCGCTGGGGTCGTCGAGGGTGGTCAAGTCACCGGGGTCGCGCCCTTCGCACACGGCCTGGATGGCACGCCGCAGCAATTTGCCGCTGCGCGTCTTGGGCAGCAGACTGACGAAGCGCACGCGTGCCGGCCGCGCCACCGCCCCCAACTGCTCGTCCACCACTTTCATGATCTCGCCTTCGAGCTTGAGCGCATCGGCCTCGGTGGCGGCGCGCGCCGGGTCTTTCAGCACCGCGAAGGCCACGGCCACCTGCCCTTTGAGCGCATCGGCCACACCCACCACCGCGACTTCGGCCACCGCCGGGTGGCTGGAGATGCTTTCCTCGATCTCGCGCGTGCCCAGCCGGTGGCCGGCAACGTTGATCACGTCGTCCGTGCGACCGAGGATGTAGTAGTAACCGTCGGCGTCGCGCACCCCCCAATCGAAGGTGCTGTACATCTGCCGTCCCGGGATGCTGGACCAGTAGGTCTTGACGTAGCGCTCGTCATCGCCCCAGACGGTCTGCAGACAACCCGGTGGCAGCGGCCCCTGCACCGCGATGACGCCTTTGCGGTTGGGTTCGGTGATCTTCTCGCCGGTGTTTTCGTCGATCAGGCGCACGTCGTAGCCATACACCGCCTTACCAGGGGAGCCGAACTTGGTAGGGGCTGGCTCGACACCATTGCAAACGGCCAAAATCGGCCAGCCAGTCTCGGTTTGCCAGTAATTGTCGATGACGGGTTTGCCAATGGCCTGCGCCATCCAGGTGGCGGTGGGCTCATCCAAGGGTTCCCCCGCCAAAAACAAGGCGCGCAAAGAGCTCAGGTCGTACTTCGTCAGATAGGCAGGATCTTGTTTTTTGAGCACCCGCGCCGCCGTGGGTGCGGTGAACATGACGGTGACGCGGTAGTCCTGCACCAGGCGCCACCAGATGCCGGCATCGGGCCGGATCGGCGTGCCCTCGTACATGATGGTGGCCATGCCGTTGATGAGCGGGCCGTAGATGATGTAGCTGTGGCCGACCACCCAGCCGATGTCACTGGTGGAGAAATACGTCTCACCTGGCTGCGCCATATAGATGTAGCGCATGGAGGCAGCCAGCGCCACGGCATAGCCGCCGGTATCGCGCTGTACCCCTTTCGGTTTGCCGGTGGTGCCGCTGGTGTAGAGAATGTAGCTGGGGTGGGTGCTATCGACCCACTCGCACGGGACCTGTGCCTGTAGATGTGCTTCGCGTAAGGTGGCATAGTCCACGTCGCGCTCGGCCACCGGGTCCAACGGAGCCAGTCCGCGGTTGACCATCAGCACGCGCTGCGGCTGGTGGCGGGACAGGCGAATGGCCTCATCCAACAGATGCTTGTAGGGAACGACTTTGCCTGCACGCATGCCGGCATCGGCACTGACGATGACCTTGGGGGCGGCGTCGTCGATGCGGGTGGCCAGGGAATGACTGGCGAAGCCGCCGAACACCACCGAGTGGATGGCGCCGATGCGCACGCACGCCAGCATGGCAAACGCCGCCTCTGGGATCATCGGCATATAGATGAGCACGCGGTCGCCCTTTTGCACGCCGAGTGCGCGCAGGATCGCTGCCATGCGTTGCACCTCGGTGTGCAGTTCGCGGTAGGTGTAAGCACGCTCGGTACCGGTTTCGGTGGAGACGTAGATCAGCGCGTTTTGGTCGGCCCGCGTGGCCAGATGGCGATCGACCGCGTTGTGGCACAGATTGGTCAGTCCGCCTTCGAACCAGCGCGCAAACGGCGGGTTGTCGTAGTTGCACACCCGATCGAACGGGCGCTGCCAATCGATCAGACGGGCCTGCTCGGCCCAGAAGCCATCGCGGTCGTCGATGGAGCGGCGGTAGAACGAGGCGTAATCGGTGTGGCTCATGGCGGTCTCTCTCCTCGGGTCGTCGGGGGACTGACCATCGCATTATGGAAGAGCGCCTTGCGCGGCGCTGACGCTCGCGGCAAACACCAAACGGTCAATAAAAAACCCGCTTGCAGCAAGGCTACAAGCGGGCGCGATGTTTGGTGGGTGATGCAGGGTTCGAACCTACGACCCCTGCCGTGTGAAGGCAGTGCTCTACCGCTGAGCTAATCACCCGGTCGTGTCTGACAACGAATCGGATTATAGCTTAGTTTGGGGGTCTGTTTGCCGCCGTGGCGCTGCTCGCCGCCTCCAGGCGGCGCCACACGGTGCGGCCCTTGCTTTCCTGGTCGAGTGAGGCCAGCAGCGCCTCGTGCGCGGCGCGCTCCTCGGCACTGGCCTGCAGTACCGGCAACGCCAAGGCGGACAGATCGATGCGCTGCAGCGTGGCGCTGCCGTCGTCCTCACCGTGGACATCGATGACCAGCGATTCCTGGCCGCGTGTCATGTAGATGTAGACGTCGGCCAGCAGTTCGGCGTCCAGCAGCGCTCCGTGCAGTTGGCGGCCGGAGTTGTCGACGCCCAGGCGATCGCACAGCGCGTCGAGCCCGTTGCGCTTGCCGGGCCACATTTCCTTGGCCAACACCAGGGTATCGATGACGCCCGCCACCAGGCTACGCGTGGGCCCCAGCCCCAGGCGAGCGAATTCGGCATCCAAAAAGCCCAGGTCGAACGGCGCGTTGTGGATGATCAGCTCGGCGCCGCGCAGATAGTCGAGTAACTCGGCAGCGACGTCGGCAAAGCGCGGCTTGTCGGCCAAAAATTCGCGCGTGATGCCGTGCACACGCAGCGCTTCTTCATGGATGTCGCGCTCGGGATTGAGGTAGAAGTGGCGATTGTTGCCCGTGAGCTGGCGGTTGACGAGCTCCACGCAACCGATTTCGATGATGCGGTCACCGTCTTGCGGCGACAGGCCGGTGGTTTCGGTGTCCAGCACGATTTGTCGCATCGCCCTGCCCCGCTTCAGTGACGCTCGCGCGCGTGGTTGATCGAGTAGCGCGGGATTTCGATGGTGACGTCGCGCGTACCCAGCCGAGCCTGACAACTCAAGCGCGATTGTGGCTCCAGCCCCCAGGCTTTGTCGAGCATGTCTTCTTCTTCCTCGCTGGGCGGATTGAGCGACTCGAACCCTTGGCGTACCACGACGTGGCAGGTGGTGCAGGCACAGCTCATTTCGCAGGCATGCTCGATTTCGATGCCGTTGTCCAGCAGCGCCTCGCACAAGCTGGTGCCGGTGGGCGCTTGCAGACGTGCGCCCTGCGGGCAGTACTCGGGGTGGGGCAAAACCGTGATGGCAGGCATGGGGCAAGGGGGGGTTAGATGTGGTCCACGGACTGGCCGGCCAAAGCCCGGGCAATGCTGCGGTTCATGCGGGCCGCGGCAAACGCCTCGGTGCCTTTGGCCAGCGCCTGCGTGGCGGCGTCGATGGCGGCTGCGTCGTCGCCCTGGCGCGCTTGCTCGACGGCCTGCATCAGCGCTTCGATGGCGGCGCGCTCACGGTCGCTGAGCAGATCGCCATCGGCGGCCAGCGCGCTGCGCGTGGCCAGCAGCATGCGCTCGGCCTCGACCCGCGCTTCGATGAGGGCGCGCAGGCGCATGTCGGCTTCCGCCGCGGCAAAACTTTCCTGCAGCATGCGCGCCACCTGATCGTCGCTGAGCCCATAAGAGGGCTTGACGTCCACATGGGCTTCAACGCCCGTGGTCAATTCGCGGGCGCTGACATGCAGCAGCCCGTCGGCGTCCACGGTGAAGGTGACACGGATACGCGCCGCGCCCGCAGCCATCGGCGGGATACCGCGTAACTCGAAGCGCGCCAGACTGCGGCAGTCTTGCACGCGCTCACGCTCGCCCTGCACGACGTGGATCGCCATCGCCGTCTGGCCGTCGCGGTAGGTGGTGAAGTCCTGTGCGCGCGCCGTGGGAATGGGGGTGTTGCGGGGCACGATGCGCTCCACCAACCCCCCCATGGTTTCGATGCCCAGCGACAGCGGCGTGACGTCGAGCAAGAGCAGTTCGCCGTTGGGGTCGTTGCCCGCGAGCTGGTTGGCCTGGATGGCCGCGCCCAGCGCCACCACTTCGTCGGGGTTGAGGTTGGTCAGTGGCGCCCGTCCAAACAAGCGCGCAACCGCATCACGCACCACGGGCATGCGGGTGGCACCTCCCACCAAGACGACGCCTTGCACTTCATCCACCGTCACCTGGGCGTCGCGCAGTACGCGGCGCACGGCCGTCAGCGTGCGTTCGGTCAGTGCATGGGTGATCGCCTCGAACTGCGCCGGGCGCACGGGCACCGCCACATCGCCATCGGGCCCTGGCACGAGCAGTGTCACGGCATCCCCGGCCGCGCAAGCGCTCAGCGCCTCCTTGGCCTGGCGCGCGCGCGCCAGTAGGGTGGCGCGCGCGCGTGCGCTCAGCTCGGCGGTCTGTGCGCCCGGGCGCACCTGTTGCAAGGCCCAATCGGCCAGGGCGCGGTCGTAGTCGTCGCCACCAAGGGCGGAGTCACCTCCGGTGGCCACCACCTCGAATACGCCACGCGTCAGACGCAGCAGCGACACGTCGAAGGTGCCGCCGCCCAAGTCATATACCAGGTACAGCCCTTCTGCCGCATTGTCCAGACCATAAGCGATGGCCGCAGCAGTGGGTTCGTTGAGCAGGCGCAGCACCTCGATACCGGCCAGCCGCGCCGCGTCCTTGGTGGCTTGCCGCTGGGCGTCGTCGAAGTAGGCCGGCACGGTGATGACGGCGCCGTAGAGCTCGGCGTCGAACGTCTCTTCGGCGCGTTGGCGCAGCGTGGCCAGAATCTCGGCGCTGACTTCCACCGGCGTTTTGTCGCCGGCGACGGTGCGCACCACCACCCCGCCTGGGCCCTCGTGCACGGGATAGGGCAAGCGCGCCGCCACTCCCTGGGCCTGGATGTCCGCCAGTGAACGCCCCATCAGTCGCTTGACCGAGCTGATGGTGTTGGCCGGGTCGTCGACCTGCGCCGCCAGCGCGTCGAACCCCACCTGACGCGACGGGCGGCTGCCTGGCGGCAGATAGCGCACCACACTGGGCAGGATCACCCGTCCCTGGGCGTCGGGCAGGCACTCGGCCACCCCGTGGCGCACCGCTGCCACCAGCGAATGCGTGGTGCCCAGATCGATGCCGACGGCGATGCGGCGCTGGTGCGGGTCGGGCGTCTGCCCCGGCTCGGAAATTTGCAATAAGGCCATGCGCAAGCAAAAGGTTAGGTGTCGAGCCGCTCGTGCAGCGTCTCAAGGAAGCGCTCGATGAACATCAGCGCGCGGACCTGGGCCGCGGCAGCAGCGGCATCGTGATGGGTGTCGATGGCGGCGGCCAGCGTCTGCAGGCGCGCGTCGCGCTCGGCCTGCACCTCATGCCGCAGGCGCTGCAAGTCGGTGGGATCGCGCGCCTCCTCCAAGGCTTCGCGCCACTGCATTTGCTGCAGCAAGAACTCGGCCGGCATGGCCGTGTTGCTGTCGGCCTGCACCGGCTGCCCCTGCAGTTCGCACCAGTAAGCGGCACGGCGCAAAGGGTCGCGCAGGCGCTGATAGGCCTCGTTGACCCGCACCGACCACTGCATGGCCAGGCGCTGTGCGGCCGCACCGGCATGGGCATGACGATCCGGGTGAGCCAGACGTTGCAGCGCCTTCCAGCGCTCTTGCAGCAACGCTGCATCCAGCGCGAAGCGCTGCGGCAGCCCGAACAGCGCAAAATCGTTGGCGGACAGCGACGGCTCAGACACGGAAGGATTCGCCACAGCCACAGCGGTCGCGTTCATTCGGGTTGTGGAAGCGGAATCCCTCGTTGAGGCCTTCGCGCACGAAATCGAGCTCGGTGCCGTCCAGGTAGGGCAGGCTCTTCGGGTCGACCAAGACCTTGACGCCATGCGCTTCGAAGACGATGTCTTCGGGCGCAATGTCGTCGGCGTATTCGAGCTTGTAGGCCAGTCCGGAACAGCCCGTGGTTTTGACCCCGAGGCGCACGCCGATGCCCTTGCCCCGCCGGGACAGGTATTTGTGGACGTGCCGCGCAGCGGCTTCGGTGAGTGTGACGGCCATGAACGAACTGGAATGCAGGAAAACGGGAAAGACAGCCGAGCTGGCCGACGCTGCCGGCTTCGCGCGCGGCATGCGTTGGCAACGGGTCACGCGGCCGCGGTCTGGGCAGCGTGTTTCTTCTTGTAGTCTTCAACCGCCGCCTTGATGGCGTCTTCGGCCAGAATCGAACAGTGTATCTTGACCGGCGGCAGCGCCAGCTCTTCGGCGATCTGGCTGTTTTTGATTTGCGCCGCTTCGTCCAAGGTCTTGCCCTTGACCCACTCAGTGACCAGCGAGCTGGAGGCGATGGCCGAGCCGCAGCCATAGGTCTTGAAACGCGCATCTTCGATGATACCGGTCTGCGGGTTGACCTTGATTTGCAGCTTCATCACGTCACCGCAGGCCGGCGCACCCACCATGCCGGTGCCGACATGGCTGTCATTTTTGTCGAAGCTGCCGACGTTGCGCGGGTTTTCGTAGTGGTCGATGACCTTGTCGCTGTATGCCATGGTGTGCTCCTTTCGGTGAAACCCGCCGCGTCAGTGCGCGGCCCACTGAATGCTGTTCAAGTCGATGCCCTCTTGGTACATCTCCCACAGGGGCGAGAGTTCGCGCAGTTTGGCGACGTTGGCCTTGATGGCTTCGATGGCGTAGTCGATCTCTTGCTCGGTGGTCCAGCGCCCGATGGTCATGCGCAGGCTGCTATGGGCGAGCTCGTCGCTGCGCCCAAGCGCCCGCAGCACGTAGCTGGGCTCCAGGCTGGCCGACGTGCACGCCGAACCGCTGGACACCGCCACCCCCTTGATGCCCATGATGAGCGACTCGCCCTCGACGAAGTTGAAGCTCATGTTCAGGTTGTGCGGCACGCGCCGTGTGGGGTGGCCGTTGATGAAGGACTGCTCGATCTGCGTCAGCCCCGCCACCAGCCGGTCGTGCAGCCGCTGGATGCGCGGCAATTCGGTGGGCATCTCCGCCTTGGCGATGGCGAACGCCTCGCCCATGCCGACGCATTGGTGGGTGGCCAGCGTGCCGGAGCGCAGCCCGCGCTCGTGGCCGCCGCCGTGCATCTGCGCCTCCAGCCGCACGCGCGGTTTACGCCGCACGTACAGCGCGCCGATGCCCTTGGGGCCGTAGGTTTTGTGTGAGGCCAGGCTCATCAGATCCACCGGCAGCTGCCGCAGGTCGATCTGGACCTTGCCCGTGGCCTGTGCGGCGTCCACATGAAAGATGACGCCCTTTTCGCGGCAAATGGCGCCGATGGCGGCGATGTCCTGGATGACGCCGATTTCGTTGTTGACGAACATCACGCTGGCCAGGATGGTGTCGGGCCGCAGGGCGGCGCGAAACGCGTCCAGGTCCAGCAAACCGTACTCGTCCACGTCCAGGTAGGTGACTTCGAACCCCTCGCGCTCCAGGTGCCGGCAGGTGTCCAGCACGGCCTTGTGCTCGGTCTTGACGGTGACGATGTGCCGCCCCTTGCCTTGGTAGAAATGCGCGGCGCCTTTGAGCGCCAGGTTGTTCGACTCGGTGGCGCCACTGGTCCAGACGATTTCGCGCGGATCGGCGCCGATCAGGTCGGCGACCTGTTCGCGTGCATGCTCGACGGCTTTTTCGGCCTCCCAGCCCCAGGCGTGGCTGCGCGAAGCGGGATTGCCGAAATGTTCGTATAGCCACGGCACCATCTTTTCGACCACACGCGGATCGACGGGCGTCGTGGCGCTGTAGTCCAGGTATAGGGGCATGTGCGGGGTGCTGCTCATCGAAAACTCCTGGTGGCGGGTGGCACGAGCGGGACGTTCATTCGGCGGCGGCCGTAGCCAGCGCGAACACCGAGTTCGGCGCGTTGACACGGATGGGCTTGACCACCGGGGTGGCCGAGATGGCCCGCTTGAGCGAGGGTGCCGGCTCCACCGCCACCCCCTTGGCCAGCTGCTGGTCGACGAGTTGCTGCAGCGTCACCGAGCGCAAAAAATCGATCATGCGCTCGTTGAGCTCGGTCCACAGATCATGCGTCATGCAACGCTGCCCGTCGCCGTGGCAGTTTTCCTTGCCGCCGCACTGGGTGGCGTCGATGGGCTCATCCACCGACAGAATGATGTCAGCCACCGTGATGTCGGCGGCGCGGCGCCCGAGGGTATAGCCGCCGCCGGGGCCGCGCGTGGACTCCACCAGCCGGTGGCGGCGCAGCTTGCCAAACAACTGCTCCAGATAAGACAGCGAGATGTGCTGCCGCTGGCTGATGGCGGCGAGCGTGACGGGGCCGCTGGCTTCGCGCAGCGCCAAATCGATCATCGCCGTGACGGCGAATCGCCCTTTGGTGGTCAGACGCATGGCAGACTCCTGGTGGTGGGCTGACGATTGCTTCAGGGGATACCCGAGCGTTTTCGTCGAGTATAGCAAAAAGCCGAACGTTTTGCTCGGGATTGCGTGATCGCAGCCGCTTCACGCCGCGCGCGTCATCCACGCGCTGTCAACCGCGGGCGGGTTGCCATGCAAAGGAAAGGCCAGCTCGATACCCGTGCCCGGGTGGGCATCGTAGAAGCGCACGCTCGCCCCCAGCTTGGTGGCACGCGTGATGATGTTGCGCAAGCCCCGGCCACCCGGCGGTCGTTTTTCGGGCGGCGGCAGCCCCGTGCCGTCGTCCTCGATGGTCAGCACCACGTGGTCGTCGCGCAGCCAGGTGCTGACGGTGACGCGCGTCGCGTGTGCGTGTTTGACGACGTTGGCCAAGATTTCCTGTAAGCAGCGAAACAGGTGCATGACGCCACGCGCATCCAAGCCCTGCAGCGGCGGCACATCCTGTACTTCCCAGCGCAGCTCCAGGCCGGCGGCCTCCAGTGCCGGCCCCAGACGGCGCCGCAGGGTGCCGAGGATCGCGGGCAAATCGCCCTCCATCGGCTCCAGCGAGTCCAGCGTCAAGCGCAACTCATCGAGCGCCTGACGCAGCAGCGCTTCGATGGAAGAACGCTCGACATGTCCTTCGGCGCTGCGCACCAGATTGAGGGTCTGCACCAGCTGGCTGCCCAGACCGTCGTGCATATCGCGCATCAGGCGCCGCCGCTCCTCCTCCACCACCCGCTGTCGCTCAGCCAAGCGCAGACGTTGGAAGGCCTCACGCAGTTCGTTCTCGCGCCGCGCCACCGCCTCCGATAACGAAGCGTTGAGACGTTGCACGTCGCGTGCCCATGAGGTGGCACGCTCCACCAAGGCCGCGCCGAGCGCAAACATCAGCACGATGCTGCCAAAGGTCAGCCAGCGCAGCTCGCCGTCGCCAGGGAAGTCGAGCTGCACCACCAAAAAGTCGCGAATACCGGTCAGCAAGGCAAATGCCGCCACCAACCCCACCGCAGTGGCCGAAAAGGTCAGGTGTCCACGCTGCTGGTGTTCGACGACGACGGCGCTCAGTGCTGCGATGGCAAAAACGGTGATGGCGCCGGCCCACGCACGCACCACGGCGTAGTCCTGTACCCACTGCGCCCAGACCATCCACGGCACGGTCAAGCCGATCATCAGCCACGACCCGATTCGCACCCAGCGCATCTGACGGCCAAAAAAATCTTCGACCATCAAAATGAACAGGCCGACGAACAGGGCAAATGCCAACCGATGCAGGAAAAACAACAGCTCGTACGGCAGGGGCGGCTCGACGACGACCAACATCACGGTACGCGCCATCAGCGCCAACGCCGCGCCGCCCATCAGCAAAAAGAGTCGCTCACCCAGCACGCGCCACAGCAGCAGTGCCAGAACCCCGACGAACAAGGCCAGGGTGGCCATGATCCACGCGCCGGTGATCTGCCACCATTCGAGTTGGCGATGACGTCGCAGCAAGACATCGTGGTCGCCGATGTGTAGCGGCGACAGGCCACTGCGCTCCAGCGGCTGTCCCCGCACTTCGATGATGAGACGATTGTGCGTGGCCTGCGGCAGCAGCAAGGAGCTGGGCAACGCCACCAAATGCGGCTGGGCGGTGGACAATACCGTCGCTCGCTCGGGGCCATACCACCCCATCTGGGCGATTTCGCGATCGTTCAGGAGCAAGCGAAACCGCGGGCCGACGCGGGGCAGCAACACCGCCAGTCGGGCTTCGGCCGGATTTTGATAGGTCAGCGTCGCCGGCCATGCCAGGGTGTATGTGACCCAGCCCCACCATGCCGGCGATTCGTCGTCGAGGATGTGGGGTAACGGCACCGTGCGCGGCGGCTGCTGCGGATCCAGCGGCAGGTGCACCTGGGCTTCGCGCACGGCGGCCACACCGTCCAGCGCGCGCGGCGCCGATACCGCGTACAGCAAGGCCACCAGCGACGCGAGCAACAGGATTAGGCCAACGACAGCCGTGCGCGCCCCCACGCTTGTGATGGCTGCCTCCGCATTACGCTGCAATGGCGCCGGCATTCGCGTCACAGCAATCCCCGGGCCTGAGCCGCCCGCACCGCCTGCACGCGTGTGCGCACCGCCAGTTTGCGGTACAAGCTTTTGACGTGCGTGCTGACGGTGGCCACGCCGATGCCCAGCCGCTGTGCGATTTCCTTGTTGACATAGCCCTGCGCCACCAGGCGCAGCACATCGGTTTCGCGTTCGGACAGGCTGGGCGTCGGCCCGTCGGGGCCGCCCACCGCATCGGCCGCGCGGAACTGCTTGAGCAGCATGCGCGCCAACAGGGGCGAGATCGGTGCACCACCGGCGCGAATTTGCTCGATGGCATCGATGAGCTCGGCTTCGCTGCAGCCCTTCAGGACATAGCCGGTGGCGCCTGCCTGCAACGCTGGGATGAGGCGTGACTCGTCGCCGAACACGGTAAACACCAGCAATTCGGCTTCGGGCTTGGCGGCAGCGAGCTGGCGCAGCAGGTCTTCACCGCGCCCGTCGGGCAACCCCAAATCGACCAGAAAGACGTCTGCCAGGCTGTTGGGCGCCATCAGCTCGGCATGAGCGTAGGTGTCGGAATGGCCTACCAGGCGCCAGTCGGGACGCTGGCGCAAGGCGGCTTCGACGAAACGCAAAATAGAGGGGTCGTCTTCGATCAGGTAAATCCGCGTGATGCCTGACATGAGACGGATTGTGAACAATCTGATCGCAGATCGAACTCCCCCAAACAGGGGAGGCGACTACGCACTCGTCGCCAGGGCCTCGTCTGCGGCGCCGTGGGCCCCCAGCACGCGGTCCTTGAGCTGCATGAGCTGGTCGCGTACCCGAGCGGCAGCCTCGAACTCCAGGTTGCGGGCGTGCTCCAGCATCTGCCTCTCCAGCCGCTTGATCTCGCGCGCCAGGGCCTTCTCGTCCAGCGCCTGCAAGGCTTCGGCTTGCTCGCGCAGCCGGCGTTGGCGTTGCTCGGCTTCGGCCGCCTTGTCGCTGACCACGCCTTCGATCAGATCCTTGATGCGCTTGCTCACCCCACGCGGGGTGACGCCATGCGCGGCGTTGTAGGCGAGTTGCTTGGCGCGCCGACGTTCGGTTTCCTCGATGGCGCGGCGCATCGAATCGGTGACGGTATCGGCATAAAGGATGGCCATGCCATTGAGGTTGCGCGCGGCGCGGCCGATGGTCTGAATGAGGCTGCGTTCGGCGCGCAAAAACCCTTCCTTGTCGGCGTCCAAAATGGCGACCAGCGACACTTCCGGAATGTCCAGCCCCTCACGCAGCAGGTTGATACCGACCAAGACGTCGAACGCACCCAGCCGTAAGTCGCGGATGATTTCCACGCGCTCCACCGTATCGACGTCGGAGTGCAGGTAGCGCACGCGCACCCCATTTTCATTCAGATAGTCGGTGAGCTGCTCGGCCATGCGCTTGGTCAGCGTGGTCACCAGCACGCGTTCGTCGCGCTGCACGCGCAGCCGAATCTCCTGCAGCAGATCGTCCACCTGATGAGTGGCGGGACGCACCTGTACCACCGGGTCGACCAATCCGGTCGGGCGTACCACCTGCTCGACCACGCGCGAGCAGCGGCGCAATTCGTACTCGCCCGGCGTGGCGGAGACGAATATCACCTGCCGCATGCGCTGCTCGAACTCCTCGAATTTCAGGGGCCGGTTGTCCAGCGCGCTGGGCAGGCGAAAGCCGTACTCCACCAAAGTGGTTTTGCGCGCCCGGTCGCCGTTGTACATCCCCGCCAGTTGGCCGATCATCACGTGGCTCTCATCCAAAAACATCAAGGCATCGGGCGGCAGGTAGTCGGTGAGCGTGCTGGGCGGCTCGCCCGGCGCCGCCCCAGACAAGTGGCGGGTGTAGTTTTCGATGCCCTTGCAGTGGCCGACTTCCACCAGCATTTCCAAGTCGAACCGCGTGCGCTGCTCCAGCCGCTGCGCCTCCAGCAGTTTGCCCATGGCCAGCAGTTCCTGCACCCTGGCTTGCAGCTCGTCCTTGATCGACTCCACGGCGCGCAGCACCTGCTCGCGCGGTGTCACGTAGTGGCTGCTCGGGTAGACGGTAAAGCGCAGCAGACGTTGACGGCTCTGCCCGGTCAGCGGATCGAACAGCGTCAACGACTCGATTTCATCGTCGAAGAGCTCGACGCGCAGCGCCAGCTCGGAGTGCTCGGCAGGGAAAATATCGATGACGTCGCCGCGCACCCGGAATTTGCCACGCACGAACTCTTGCTCATTGCGCTGGTACTGCATGCGCACCAGCTGCGCGATGATGTCGCGCTGGCTGAGGCGGTCGCCCGTGCGCAGCGTCAGGATCATGCGGTGGTAGTGCTCGGGCTTGCCGATGCCGTAGATGGCGCTGACGGTGGCGACGATGACGACGTCGCGGCGCTCCAGCAAGCTCTTGGTACAGCTCAGCCGCAGCTGCTCGATGTGCTCGTTGATGGCGCTGTCTTTTTCGATATAGAGATCGCGCTGTGGCACATAGGCCTCTGGTTGGTAGTAATCGTAATAGCTGACAAAGTACTCGACCGCGTTTTTGGGAAAAAACTCTCGAAATTCGCTGTAAAGCTGTGCCGCCAAAGTCTTGTTTGGGGCAAAGACGATCGCCGGCCGGCCCAGGCGCGCGATCACATTGGCCATGGTGAAGGTTTTGCCCGAACCGGTGACGCCCAGCAGCGTCTGAAAGGCTTCGCCGTCCAGCACCCCTTCGACGAGTTGCTCGATGGCCGCGGGCTGATCCCCCGCCGGTGGGTAAGGTTGAAACAGCTCGAAAGGCGAGCCGGGAAAGCGGACCATTTGGCCGCTGGCAGGCAGAGGTGTGGAGGACATGGCGGTGATGATAGTTCGACCTCGGTGACGCGCGCCGACGACCACGCCGCCACGCCGCCAGGCACGGGCACACCCCCCTGTGGCGCCTGCCGCAGGGCCGCACGCTAAAATAATAAAGTTTGCCTTTGCCGCAGACGGCGGCCCCTCGAGGCGGCCGGCGTCCGTTCTTTTATCCCCTCCTTTTCCGTCAGGTTGCTGTCCATGTCGCTTTTTGCCGCCGTCGAAATGGCCCCGCGTGACCCGATTTTGGGTCTGAATGAGCAGTTCGCTGCCGACCCCCGCCCCAACAAGGTCAATCTGGGGGTGGGCGTGTACTATGACGACAACGGCAAACTGCCGCTGCTGCAATGCGTGCGCGAGGCCGAGCAGCGCTTGTTGGCCCAGCCCAGCGCGCGCGGTTACTTGCCCATCGACGGCATGCCCGCCTACGACCAGGCGGTCAAGGCGTTGGTATTCGGTGCCGACAGCGAAGTGGTGCGCACCGGCCGTGTCGCCACCGTGCAAGCCTTGGGCGGCACCGGCGGCTTGAAAATCGGGGCCGATTTCTTGAAAAAGTTGCTGCCGTCGGCGCAGGTGTTGATCAGCGATCCGAGCTGGGAGAACCACCGCGCGCTGTTTGGCAACGCCGGCTTTGCCGTGCACACCTACGCTTACTACGACGGCGCCCGGCGCGGCGTCGATGTGGAGGGGATGCTGGCGAGTCTGCGCGCCGCCGCTCCGGGCACCATTGTCGTGCTGCACGCCTGCTGCCACAACCCAACTGGCTATGACCTGACGCCAGCGCAGTGGGATGCCGTGGTGGCGGTGGTGCGCGAGCGCGGCCTGGTGCCGTTTCTGGATATGGCGTATCAAGGGTTTGGCCATGGCATTGCCGAAGACGGCGCGGTCGTCGGCAAGTTCGTGGACGCCGGGCTGGACGTCTTCGTCGCCACCTCGTTTTCCAAGAGCTTTAGCCTGTATGGGGAGCGCGTCGGCGCCCTGTCGGTGGTGTGCGCCAGCCGGGACGAAGCCGAGCGCGTGCTGTCGCAGCTCAAGGTCGTGGTGCGGACCAACTACTCCAACCCGCCCACCCACGGGGCAGCGGTGGTGGCCACGGTGCTCAACACGCCCGAGTTGCGCGCCCTGTGGGAGCAGGAGCTCGGCGAGATGCGCACCCGCATTCGTGCCATGCGGCAACGCCTGGTCGATGGCCTCAAGGCCGCCGGCGTGGAACAGGATATGTCGTTCATCACGCAGCAGCTGGGTATGTTCAGCTACTCGGGCCTGAGCAAAGACCAGATGGTGCGCCTGCGCCAGGAGTTCGGGGTCTATGGTACGGATAGCGGGCGTATGTGTGTGGCCGCGCTCAACAGCCGTAATGTGGACTACGTGTGCCAGGCGATCGCCGCGGTGCTGTGACCCTGTCTCCCAGGTGACGGTCTATCCGGGTTGATGGGCATGGCGCAAACATTCGGTTCCTGTTATATTTGTTGCACTGCAACATAAAAGGCCGACGCCATGCTGTATCACCTGTATGAGGCGCAACGCGCCCTGATGGAGCCGTTTTCTGACTTCGCAGCAGTGGCGGCGAAGCTGTTCGCCACGCCGACGTCGCCCTTGGCGCAGACACCGTTTGCGCAGCGTATCGCCGCGGGCTACGACCTGCTGCACCGCCTGGGCAAGGATTACGAGAAACCCGAGTTCGGCATCCGCGAGGTGGATGTCAACGGCGTGCACGTCACGGTGCACGAGCGCGTCGAAATCGACAAGCCGTTTTGCCAGCTGCGCCGCTTCAAGCGCTACGCCGACGATCCGCAGACGTTGTTGCGTCTGAAGGAGCAGCCCGTGGTGTTGATCGTGGCGCCCTTGTCTGGCCACTACGCCACCTTGCTGCGCGATACCGTGCGCACCATGCTGCGCGACCACAAGGTCTACATCACCGACTGGAAGAACGCGCGTATGGTGCCGCTGTCCGAGGGCGACTTCCACCTCGATGACTACGTTCACTATGTCGAGGAGTTCATCCGCTACCTGCAGCGGCGTTACGGGAACTGTCACGTCATGAGCGTGTGCCAGCCCACCGTGCCGGTGTTGGCGGCGGTGTCGCTGATGGCCAGCCGCGGCGAAAAAACCCCGCTGTCGATGACGATGATGGGCGGCCCCATCGACGCGCGCAAATCCCCCACGGCCGTCAATAACCTGGCGTTGCAGCGCAGCTACGCCTGGTTCGAAAACAATGTCATCTACCGCGTGCCCACCGGTTTTCCGGGTGAAGGGCGACGCGTGTATCCGGGGTTCCTGCAGCATGCCGGGTTCATCGCGATGAACCCGAGTCGCCATGTCAATAGTCATTACGACTATTTCCAGCACCTGGTCCAAGGCGACAACGAAAGCGCCGAGGCGCACCGCCAGTTCTACGACGAGTACAACGCCGTGCTGGACATGGACGCCAACTACTACCTGGAGACGATCCGCACCGTGTTCCAGGAGTTTCGCCTGGTTCAAGGCACCTGGGACGTGCGGCGACCGGACGGGGGCGTGGAGCGCGTGCGCCCACAAGATATCCGCGACACGGCCCTGCTCACCGTCGAGGGTGAGCTGGACGATATCTCCGGCAGTGGCCAGACGCGCGCCGCGCACGATCTCTGCACTCAAATCCCGGGCCAGCACAAACAGCACTTCGAAGTCGAAGGGGCGGGCCACTACGGCATCTTCAGTGGTCGCCGCTGGCGGCAGATGGTATATCCGGTGGTGCGGGATTTCATTCGCGCCCACCAGCCGGCGATGGGCGGTGCCGACTTGGCGGCAGTGCAAACCGAGGCCGAGTTGATGGCCTCGGCGATCCGGCGCGAGGAAGGTTCCCATACCCGCTCGGGCCGCACGCGCCGCGGCGACGAAGCCGCGCTGTGAGCATGGGCAGCGACAGCGCCGTGTCCGGGCCCGAAGCAACGTGCGCGGCATTGACCGAGCGCATCGACGCCGTTTTACCGCAGACGCAGTGCAGGCGCTGTGGTTATCCCGATTGCCGCGCCTACGCCGAGGCCATCGCGCGTGGCCAAGCCGACATCAACCGCTGCCCGCCAGGCGGGGCCGAGGGGATCGAGCGGCTCGCCGCGGTGACGGGCCGCCCGGTCCTTCCGCTGGATCCGGCGTGTGGACGGGAGCAGCCGCTGGCCGTGGCCGTGATCGACGAGACCTGGTGTATCGGCTGCACCTTGTGCCTGAAGGCCTGCCCGACCGATGCGATCGTCGGCGCCAACAAGCGCATGCACACCGTGATCGAAGGGTATTGCACGGGGTGTGAGCTGTGTGTTCCGGTGTGCCCGGTGGACTGTATCGCAATGGTCAACGTCAGCGGGCAGCGCACGGGCTGGGCGGCTTGGACGCCGGCCCAGGCCGAGCAGGCGCGTACGCGTTACCAGGCGCGGCAAGCACGGCGGTCGCGCGAGGTCGAGGAGCAGGCCGAGCGTCGCCTGCACAAGGCACAAGCCAAGCTCGCGGATCTGTCCGCCCACTCCAAACACAGCGACCCCGCGGTGCTGCAGCGCAAGCGCGCCCTGATCGAAGCGGCCATCGCCAAGGCCCGCGCGGCGCGAGCGGCCGCCGCGCCCCCGCCGCAGTAAGGGCCAACGCCCGCTGCCTCAACCACCGGCATCCGTGTGGGCATCGGCCCAGGTCTTCAACGCCTGCACGACCTCGGGCGGTGCTTGCACCAGCTCGATCAACACCCCCTCTCCGCTCACCGGAAACTCGTCGTTTCCCTTGGGATGGATGAAGCAAATATCGAAGCCGGCCGCGCCGCGGCGGATGCCGCCGGGGGCAAAACGCACGCCCTGGGCGCTGAGCCACTCGACCGCACGCGGCAGATCGTCCACCCACAGCCCGACGTGGTTGAGCGGAGTGGCGTGCACGGCGGGTTTCTTTTCGGGGTCGAGCGGCTGCATCAAATCGACCTCGACGGCAAACGGACCGGTGCCGATGGTGCAGATATCTTCATCGACGTTTTCACGCTCGCTGACGAAGTAACCGGTCACGGACAGGCCGAACAGCTCCACCCACAGGCGGCGCAAGCGTTGCTTGTCCAAGCCGCCGATGGCGATTTGCTGGATGCCCAGCACGCGGAACGGGCGCGCGCTCATCGCTCGAACTCCACGATCGGTTGATCGACCACCAGCGATTCGCCGGGGCGCGCCAGCACCTTGGCGACGACACCATCGGCGGCGGCAAAGAGAACGTTTTCCATCTTCATGGCCTCGATGACGGCAACCCGCTCGCCCGCCTGAATCTTTTGGCCGGGTTGCACCGCCACCTCCACCAACAGGCCCGGCATCGGCGACAGCACATAGCGGCTCATGTCCGGCGGCGCCTTGAAGGGCATGAGGCGATAGAGCTCGGCCATGCGCGGCGACACCACCAAACATTCGAGCTGTGTGCCATTGTGTTGAACCACCAGCGCCAGTGGGTTTTTCACCGTGCCGCGCTCGACCTGGGCGGTGAACGGTACGCCGTTGCACTCGCCATGGATGACGATATCGTTCAGACGCGACGGCGAGCTGATTTTGTACCGGCGCGCTTGCGCGCCCTCGCCCACCAGCACCGAGGCATAGCCGGTTTCGCCGACGAACTCGTCCACATGCACCGGGATGTAGCGGTGGCGGCCATCGGCGGCCAACTGGATGACGGTGTAGTCCTTGCCCACTTTGACGCCGTAGCCGGGCAACTGACCGCTGATGGCAGCCGCCCGCTCACGCGATTTGCGGCGCACGAAGGCCGCCAGCGCGACCAAAAAATCCGGATCGTCGTGGGGCACATCCTCCGCGCGGAAGCCGCGGCCGTAGTGCTGGGCGATGAAGCCGGTGTCGAAACGGCCCGCGACGAAGTCCGGATGCGACAGCAGCGCGGCTTGAAAAGGAATATTGCTGTTGATGCCGCGGATGACGAAACCGTTGAGGGCCTCGCGCATTTTGGCGATGGCCTCCGCCCGATCCCGGCCATGGACGATGAGCTTGGCGATCATCGAGTCGTAGTACATGGGGATTTCGCCACCCTCGAATACCCCGGTGTCCACCCGCACGCCATAGCGGTGCGCGGTGTCGGCCGCCCACATCGTCTCGGTGGGCGGCTTGAAGTGCACCAGCCGCCCGGTCGAAGGCAAGAAGTTGCGGAAGGGGTCTTCGGCGTTGATGCGGCATTCGATCGCCCAGCCTTCGCGCTTGACGTCGGCCTGCGTCAGCGGCAGCGGTTCGCCGGCGGCGATGCGAATCATCAGCTCGACCAAGTCCAGCCCGGTGATGCACTCGGTCACCGGGTGCTCCACCTGCAGCCGGGTGTTCATCTCCAGGAAGTAAAAGCTCTGGTCCTTGCCGACCACGAATTCCACCGTGCCGGCGCTTTGGTACTGCACGGCCCGGGCCAGCGCCACGGCCTGCTCGCCCATGGCGCGGCGGGTGGCGTCGCTGATGAAGGGGCTGGGCGCCTCCTCGATCACCTTTTGGTGGCGGCGCTGGATCGAACACTCCCGCTCGTTCAGATAAATGACATGGCCGTAGGCGTCGCCGAGCACTTGGATTTCGATGTGGCGCGGCTCCTCCACGAATTTTTCGATGAAGACGCGATCGTCACCGAAGCTGTTGCGCGCTTCGTTGCGGCACGAGGCAAAGCCGTCGAAGGCTTCCTTGTCGGTGAACGCCACGCGCAGACCCTTGCCGCCACCGCCGGCGCTGGCTTTGATCATGACGGGGTAGCCGATGCGGCGCGCGATCTCGACCGCCTGCTCGGGCGTGTCGATCGGGTCGTTCCAGCCGGGAATGGTGTTGACCCCTGCTGCTTGAGCGAGCTTCTTGGAGGCGATCTTGTCCCCCATTGCGGCGATGGAAGCGTGCTTCGGGCCGATGAAGACCAGCCCTTCTTCTTCCACGCGGCGTGCGAAGTCTTCGTTTTCGGACAAAAAGCCATAGCCGGGGTGAATCGCCTCGGCGCCAGTGGCTTTGGCTGCGGCGATGATCTTGTCGGCGAGCAGGTAGCTCTCGCGACTGGGCGCGGGTCCGATGCAGACGGCTTCGTCGGCCAGACGAACGTGGCGTGCCTCGCGGTCGGCCTCGGAATAAACGGCGACCGTTGCAATGCCCAGTTTGCGTGCCGTGGCGATGACGCGGCAGGCAATCTCGCCGCGGTTGGCAATCAGGATCTTCTTGAACACGGTGTGTATCCCCCCTGGCCTCACAGCGGAATGTTGCCGTGCTTGCGCCACGGATTGTCGAGCTTCTTGTCTTTGAGCATGACCAGACTGCGGCAGATGCGCTTGCGCGTTTCGTGCGGCAGGATCACGTCATCGATGTAGCCGCGCTCGGCCGCGACGAAGGGATTGGCAAAACGGCGTTTGTACTCGGCCTCGCGTTCGGCCAGCTTGGCCGGGTCTTTCTTGTCCTCGCGGAAGATGATCTCCACCGCGCCCTTGGCCCCCATGACCGCGATTTCGGCGTTGGGCCAGGCCAGGTTGACGTCGCCGCGCAGGTGCTTGGAGGCCATCACGTCGTAGGCGCCGCCGTAGGCCTTGCGGGTGATGACCGTGATTTTGGGCACGGTGGCTTCGGCGTACGCATACAGCAGCTTGGCGCCATGCTTGATGATGCCGCCGTACTCCTGCGCCGTGCCCGGCATGAAGCCGGGCACATCGACAAAGGTGATGACCGGGATGTGGAAGGCGTCGCAGAAGCGCACGAAGCGTGCCGCCTTGATGCTGCTCTTGATGTCCAGACAGCCGGCCAGCACCAGCGGCTGGTTGGCGACGATGCCCACCGTCTGCCCGTCCATGCGCGCGAAGCCGACGATGATGTTCTTGGCGTAGTCGGGCTGGATCTCGAAGAAGTCGCCGTCGTCGACCGTCTTCAAAATCAGCTCCTTCATGTCGTAGGGCTTATTCGGGTTGTCCGGCACCAGGGTGTCCAGGCTGAGTTCGGCGCGATCGATCGGATCGCCGCTGGGCCGCACCGGCGCTTTTTCACGATTGGACAACGGCAGGTAGTTGAACAGCCGGCGCACCATGAGCAGCGCCTCCACGTCGTTGTCGAACGCGCGGTCGGCCACTCCGCTGCGCGTGGTGTGGGTGGTGGCGCCACCCAGCTCCTCGGCGGTGACCTCTTCGTGGGTGACGGTCTTGACCACGTCCGGACCGGTGACGAACATGTACGAGGTGTCTTTGACCATGAAGATGAAGTCGGTCATGGCCGGCGAGTACACTGCCCCACCCGCACACGGGCCCATGATGACGCTGATCTGCGGGATCACCCCGGAGGCCAAGACATTGCGCTGGAACACTTCGGCATAGCCGCCCAATGATGCCACCCCTTCCTGGATGCGGGCGCCCCCGGAGTCGTTGAGGCCGATGACCGGCGCACCCACCTTCATCGCCTGGTCCATGATCTTGCAGATTTTCTCGGCGTGCGCCTCGGACAGGGCACCGCCAAACACGGTGAAGTCCTGGCTGAACACGAAGACCAGGCGGCCGTTGATCATTCCGTAGCCTGTGACGACGCCGTCACCCGGAATTTTTTGCTCCGCCATCCCGAAGTCGGTGCAGCGGTGTTCGACGAACATGTCCCACTCTTCGAACGTGCCTTCGTCGAGCAGCACTTCCAGGCGCTCGCGCGCGGTGAGTTTGCCCTTGGCATGTTGGGCATCGATGCGCTTTTGCCCGCCGCCCAGCCGGGCCGCGGCGCGCTTGCGCTCGAGTTGGTCGAGGATGTCTTGCATGGAAACTCCCGATGAATAAACAGAAAAAACCGCTGGGCCCAGCACCTTACTCAGCGCAATGGTGTCGATTCGAGGGATGTGCACGGCAGCCCCTGATCTGCCTGTGCATCCAAAAAGACGTGCAGTAACTCGCGCGCCGCCACGGAGGCCACCACACGCCCGGCCAGCACATCCTCGGTAAGCGCAGGCAGCCGCGCCCGCACAGCGGCGTGCTGGCCAAAGGCCTCGCGCAAACCCGCATCGATGCGCTCCCACATCCAGGCGGCGGCTTGGCGGCGCCGGCGCTCAGCCAGCGCGCCGTTGACCTCTTGCAGGTGGCGGTAGCGCTGCACCGCTTCCCAGAACGCCGCCACACCCTGGCCGGTGGCGGCGCTCAGCGTCAACACAGTGGGCTGCCAGCGCGGCATGGTCGGATCGTCGGCCATGGCGCGTCCGTGCAACCCCAACAGCCGCAGCGCCGAGGTGATCTGGGCCTGCGCGCGCGTGGCGGCGTCGGGGTCGAGGTCGGCCTTATTGATGACGATGAGATCGGCCAGCTCCATGATGCCCTTCTTGATCGCCTGCAAGTCGTCTCCGGCATTGGGCAGCTGCAGCACACAAAACAGGTCGGTCATGTCCGCCACCGCGGTCTCGCTCTGTCCTACCCCCACGGTTTCGACGATGACGACGTCGTAGCCTGCGGCTTCGCACACCAGCATCGCCTCGCGGGTCTTGGCCGCGACACCACCCAGTGTGCCGCCGCTGGGGCTGGGACGGATGAAGGCATGCTCGTGCACGGACAGCTTTTCCATGCGCGTCTTGTCGCCCAGGATGGACCCGCCGGAGACGCTGCTGCTCGGATCCACCGCTAATACCGCCACCCGGTGGCCCCGTTCGATGAGGTAGATGCCCAGCGCTTCGATGAAGGTGCTCTTGCCGACTCCGGGGACGCCGCTGATGCCCAGCCGAAACGCGCGCCCGGTGTGCGGCAGCAAGGTGTTGAGCAACGCGTCGGCTATGCGTCGGTGGTCGGTGCGGGTCGACTCCAGCAACGTGATCGCCTTGGCCATCGCACGGCGCTGCACGGTCCCTTGGCCGTGCAAAATGCCCTCGACCCAGGGCACAGCGCTCATGCAGCGGCTCCTCGCGTCAGCGCGGCGCGGATTTTTTCCAAAACGTCTTTGGCACTGGCGGGAATGGGTGTGCCCGGCCCGTAGATGCCCTGGACACCCGCCTGGTACAGAAACTTGTAGTCCTGGCGCGGAATGACGCCACCGACGAAGACGATGATGTCGTCCGCCCCTTGTTGGCGCAGCGCTTCGATGATGGCCGGCACCAGTGTTTTGTGGCCTGCTGCCAAGGTGCTGATGCCAACGGCGTGCACGTCGTTTTCGATCGCCTGACGTGCGCACTCCTCTGGCGTCTGGAACAGCGGCCCCATATCCACGTCGAAGCCCAAGTCGGCGTAGGCGGTGGCCACCACCTTGGCGCCGCGGTCGTGCCCGTCCTGACCCAGCTTGGCGATCATGACCCGCGGACGGCGCCCGAACTCTTGCGCGAAGGCTTCGACTTCCTGCTTGAGTTTTTCCCAGCCCTCGGCCGAGTCGTAGGCCGCGGCGTACACCCCGGTCACCTTTTGGGTGTCGGCGCGGTGTCGGCCAAACACTTTTTCCAGCGCGTCCGACACTTCACCCACCGTCGCACGCAGGCGCATGGCCTCGATCGACAGTGCCAGCAGATTGCCTTGGTCGGACGCCGCGCACGCGGTCAGCGCTTGCAGCGCATGCTGCACCGCCGCTTCGTCGCGGGTGGCGCGGATGCGCTGCAGGCGCGCGATTTGCGCCTCGCGTACTTTCATGTTGTCCACCTCCAGGATCTCGACCGGGTCTTCCTTGTCCAGGCGGTACTTGTTGACGCCGACGATGACATCTTTGCCCGAATCGATGCGCGCCTGCTTCTCGGCGGCGCTGGCCTCGATTTTGAGCTTGGCCCAGCCGCTGGCCACCGCGCGGGTCATGCCGCCCATCGCGTCCACTTCCTCGATGATGGCCCAGGCCTTGTCGGCCATTTGTTGCGTCAGCGCCTCCATCATGTAACTGCCCCCCCAGGGATCGACGACGCGCGTGATCTGGGTTTCCTCTTGCAGGATGAGCTGGGTGTTGCGCGCGATGCGGGCGCTGAACTCGGTGGGCAGGGCGATGGCCTCGTCGAATGAGTTGGTGTGCAGCGATTGGGTGCCACCGAACACAGCCGCCATCGCCTCGATGGTGGTGCGTACGATGTTGTTGTAGGGATCCTGCTCGGTCAGGCTCCAGCCGGACGTCTGGCAGTGGGTGCGCAGCATCAGGCTCTTGGGGTTTTTCGCGCCGAATCCCTTCATGATGCGGCACCACAGCAGCCGCGCGGCGCGCATTTTGGCGATTTCGAGATAGAAGTTCATCCCGATCGCCCAAAAAAACGACAGCCGCCCGGCGAAGTCGTCCACGTCCAGGCCCTTGGCCAGTGCCGTCTTGACGTACTCCTTGCCATCGGCCAGCGTGAAGGCCAGCTCCAATGCTTGGTTGGCACCAGCCTCCTGCATGTGGTAGCCGGAGATGCTGATCGAGTTGAACTTGGGCATGTGCCGCGCCGTGTACTCGATGATGTCGCCGATGATGCGCATCGAGGGTTCGGGCGGGTAGATGTAGGTGTTGCGGACCATGAACTCCTTGAGGATGTCGTTCTGAATGGTCCCCGAGAGCTGGTCCTGGCGCACCCCCTGTTCTTCGGCGGCGACGATGTAGCCGGCCAGTACCGGCAACACCGCCCCGTTCATCGTCATCGACACCGATACCTGGTCGAGCGGAATGCCGTCGAACAGGATTTTCATGTCTTCGACGCTGTCGATGGCCACACCGGCCTTGCCGACGTCGCCCACCACGCGCGGGTTGTCCGAGTCATAGCCGCGGTGGGTGGCCAGGTCGAAAGCGACGCTGACGCCTTGTGCGCCGGCGGCCAGCGCTTTGCGGTAGAAGGCGTTGGACTCCTCCGCGGTCGAAAAGCCCGCGTACTGGCGGATGGTCCAGGGGCGCACCGCGTACATCGTGGCCTGCGGACCGCGGATGAAGGGTTCAAAACCGGGCAGCGTGTCGGTGTATGGCAGGTCGCGGATGTCGGCCGCCGTATACAGCGGCTTGACAACGATGCCCTCGGGCGTCACCCAATTCAGTCGCTCCAGGGGCGCCCCCTTGAGCGACTGTCGGGCCGCGGCTTCCCAGTCGGCCAGGGTGTAGGTGCGGAATTCGGAGGTGGACATGGTGTTTGGCGGACAGCGACGAGGTGAGCGAGGCGGCCGCAGGCGGCGCCCATCGAATCGACCGCGTGCCGGCGTCGCGGATCGGCTGCGGCGCGTTTGCCGCGCCGGTGGCCGGCAACCGTGGCATCGACACGCTGGTGTAAGGCCAGAGTGTAACGCATTCATAATTATTGATGCGAAATGCATCACGCGGTATCATGCGAGTATGACAGCGGTTCCTTTGATGTCGCGTGCGCTTTACGAGGAAGTGGCGGAATGGCTGCGCCAGCGTATCTTCAACCGTGAATTGCCGCCGGGCGCCTGGATCGATGAGCTCAAGATCGCCGAGGAGCTGGGCATCAGCCGCACGCCGCTGCGCGAAGCGATCAAGGTGCTGGCCGCCGAGGGACTGGTGACGATGAAGGTGCGCCGCGGCGCCTACGTCACCGAAGTGTCGCCCCAGGATTTGCGTGAGGTCTATGAGGTGTTGGCCTTGCTGGAGGCCGATGCAGCCGAGGCCGCCTGTTGGCGCGCCACCGAGGCCGATCTGGCCGAGCTGGAACGTCTGCACACGGAGCTGGAGGCCGCCGCCGACCCGCACACCGGCTCACGCGAGCGTTTTTTCGAGTGCAACGAAGCGTTTCATTTGCGCATTCTGGATCTGGCGCAGAACCGCTGGCGCAAACAGCTGGTGCTCGATCTGCGCAAGGTCATGAAGCTCAACCGCCACGGGTCGCTGGCCAAGGAAGGGCGTATCGCCGAGTCGCTGGCCGAGCATCGAGCCATTTTGGATGCACTCAAACGCCGCGATGCGGCCGCAGCCGCGCAGGCCGTGCGCGTGCACTTTGCCAACGGGTTGCAGGCGGCGGTCTGACGGGTGCGCCGCGCCGGCGGCGCGCATCGCCCGCTGCGACGACGCACCCGGCGCGTCACTTGCCTGTGACCAGTGACCGCTCGAGGGCCTGGCGGGCCCGTTGCGCCACCTCGTGCGGCGGCAAGGACTTGAGCCGGTGGTCACTCCAGACCTGACGCCAGCGGCGCGCACCGGGCTGACCGTGGCGCAGGCCCAGCATGTGGCGTGCGATGGCGTACCAGCCGCCCGGCAGCGTCGGCGCGTGACGGGCCATATAGTCCACCAGGCGTGCCTCCACCGCGTCCCGATCCGCAGCGACGCCGTGCATCCCGAAGTAGCGCTCGTCCCACGACGCCAGCCACCACGGGTTGTGATAAGCCTGTCTGCCCACCATGACGCCATCGACGTGCCGCAAGTGTTCGGCCACCTGGGCGTCGGTGGTGACGCCGCCGTTGACGACGATGGTCAGATGCGGGAAATCGCGCTTGAGGCGGTACACGACCTCAACGCGCAGCGGGGGGACGGTACGGTTTTCGGCCGGACTCAAGCCATCGAGCCACGCGTTGCGGGCGTGCACGATGAAGACCGCACAACCGGCCTCGGCCACGGCACCGACGAAATCGCGCACGAAGGCGTAGTCTTGCACGCGGTCGATGCCGATGCGGTGCTTGACCGTCACGGGAATCTGCACGGCATCGCGCATGGCGCGCACGCATTGGGCCACCAGGGTGGGGTGTTCCATCAGACAGGCGCCGAACGCACCACGCTGCACGCGCGGGCTGGGGCAGCCACAATTGAGGTTGATTTCATCGTAGCCCCAGGCCTCGCCGATGCGCGCGCACACCGCCAATTCGCGCGCGTCGTTGCCGCCGAGCTGCAGCGCCACCGGGTGCTCGATGGGATCGAACGCCAACAGGCGCCGCGCGTCCCCGTGCAGCAGCGCACCGGTGGTGACCATTTCGGTGTAGAGCCGAGCGCAACGCGTCAACTGCCGGTGCAGCCAGCGGCAGTGGCGATCGGTCCACTCCATCATCGGCGCCACACTCAGGCGCCATGGGTTGGCGCTGGACGCCGTCAAGGCGGTGCTCGGCGTAGGCGGTGCAGAGGCGGGGGCATTGGCGCTCACGCCCCGATTATCGCCGAGGGCCGCTTTCGCGCCGCAGCCACGGCCGCATCGGGCGGCGCGCCGCCGTGCGGCGTCGTGGCGCACCGGTGCCCCACAGCCAGACAGCTGGACAGCCGGGCCACGCGCGGGGCGGTGCGCGCATTTCACGCAGCGGCGCAGTGGGCCCGCCCCCGCGCCTGCGCGCTCGCTGCGGGCATCAGCCCATGTGCAGGCCGCCGTTGATCGAAAAGTCGGCCCCGGTGGCAAAGCCGGCGTCGTCGCTTGCCAGCCAGGCCACGATGGAGGCGATTTCGCGCGGCTCGCCCAGACGCTTGACCGGAATTTGGGCGACGATTTTTTCCAGCACGTCCGGACGGATGGCCTTGACCATATCGGTGGCGATGTAGCCCGGGCTGACGGTGTTGACCGTGATGCCTTTGGAGGCGAGTTCTTGCGCCAACGCCATCGTGAAGCCGTGCATGCCCGCCTTGGCCGCCGAGTAGTTGGTTTGCCCGGCTTGGCCCTTTTCCCCGTTGACCGACGAGATTTGGATGATGCGGCCCCAGCCCCGTTCGATCATGTCCGGCACCACCTGCTTGGTGACGTTGAACATCGAGGTCAGGTTGGTGTTGATGACCGCATCCCAGTCCTCTTTCGTCATCTTGACGAAGAGGCGATCGCGCGTGATGCCGGCATTGTTGACCAGCACGTCGATGGGCCCGTGCTCGGCTTTGGCCTTGGAAAAGGCTTGCACGACGCTGTCCCAGTCAGCCACGTTGCCGACGCTGGCGTAGAAGGTATAGCCGAGCGCTTTTTGCTCATCCAGCCATTTTTGATAGTCCCGCGTGGGGCCGCAGCCAGCGATGACCTTGAACCCGGCTTTGTACAGGGCCTGGCAGATGGCGGTGCCGATGCCGCCCATGCCGCCGGTGACGTATGCGACGCGTTGCTGACTCATGAGAGACTCCTCCGTCTGGGTGGTGGGTTGAAAAACGATACGCGGTGTGGCTTGGCTGCGACGACGGCTACTGCGCGGCTCGGGCCCTGCCAGAATGCGCCGCCGAGCGGGCGCCTCAGCGCTCCACGCACAGGGACACCCCCATGCCGCCGCCAATGCACAGCGCCGCCAAACCTTTCTTGGCGTTGCGCCGCTGCATCTCGTGCAGCAAGGTGACCAAAATGCGGCAGCCCGACGCTCCGATCGGGTGCCCCAGCGCGATGGCGCCGCCGTTGACATTGACTTTTTGCGGATCGATACCGAGCACTTGGTTGACCGCGCAAGCCTGAGCGGCGAAGGCTTCGTTGAGTTCGAATAGATCGACATCGGCCACCGACCAGCCAGCGCGCGCCAGGGCCTTTTGCGAGGCCGACACCGGACCCATACCCATGATCGCTGGATCGAGTCCGCTGGTGCCGAAACTGGCGATGCGTGCGAGCACCGGCAGGCCGAGCTCGGCCGCCTTGCGCGCCGACGTCACCATCACGGCGGCTGCCCCGTCGTTGATGCCGCTGGCATTGCCCGCCGTCACGGTGCCCGCTTTGTCGAACGCTGGCTTGAGTCCGGCCAGCGCCTCGGCGCTGGTTTTGCGATTGAGGTATTCGTCGGTGTCGAACACCAATGGGTCACCCTTGCGTTGCGGAATCGTCACCGGGACGATTTCGTCTTTGAATTTACCGGCATCTTGCGCGGCAGCGGCTTTTTGCTGGCTGGCCAGGGCGAAGGCGTCTTGCATCTCGCGCGTGATGCCGTGCGCTTTGGCCACGTTTTCCGCGGTGATGCCCATATGGTACTGGTTGTAGACGTCCCACAGGCCATCGACGATCATCGAATCGATCATCTTCCAGTCGCCCATGCGCTGCCCCTCACGGCTGCCCATGAGCACATGCGGCGCTAGGCTCATGTTCTCTTGCCCGCCGGCGATGACGATTTCGCTGTCGCCCCAGGCCACGGCTTGTGCCGCCAGCATCACGGCTTTGAGGCCCGAGCCGCAGACGGCGTTGATGGTGAGGGCCGGGGTTTCCTTGGGCACGCCGGCTTTCATGGCGGCCTGGCGGGCCGGATTTTGGCCGCAGCCGGCTGCCAGCACCTGCCCCATGATGACCTCGCCCACTTGCGCGGCGGGCACCCCGGTGCGCTCCAGCAGCGCGCGGATGACGGTGGCGCCGAGCTCGGTGGCCGGGGTTTTGGACAAGGTGCCGCCGAAGCGGCCGATGGCGGTGCGCACGGCGCCCACGATGACGATGTCTTGCATGACGACTCCTCGAACGAAAAAGATGTGGGGAGAACCCCGCCGCAAGCGGGTATGTGGTTGACGCTCAAACGGTGCTGCCGCCCTTGACCATGGTGGCCAACGCCGCCTCGGCCGATACCTTGACATAGCGGCCGGGGGCCGGCTCGATGGGCTTGTAGCGCCGGTTGCCGGGGCTGCGCGGGGCTTTGACCCACCCACCGCCATGACCAGCCAACCAGGGTGCCCAGTCGGTCCACCAACTACCGCGCTGCTCGGTGGCGGTGGCCAGCCAGTCGTCCCAACGCTCGGGAAAGTGTTGTGCCGGGCCGGTCCAGAAACTGCGCTTGCCTTTGGAGGCCGGGTTGATGACGCCCGCGATGTGGCCCGAGGCCCCCATGACGAAACGCATCGGCCCGCCCAGGTGGCGGGTGGTGGCATAGGCGCCGCCGATGGGGACGATGTGGTCCTCGCGCGAGCCGTAGATGTACGCAGGGATGTCGATGGCCCCCAGGTCGAGCGGGACGCCACAGACGGTGAGCTGGCCGGGCTGACAAAGCTCGTTTTGCAGATAGAGGTGACGCAGATACCAGGCGTAGTAGCGACCGGGCAAGTTGGTGCTGTCGCTGTTCCAGTACAGCAGGTCAAACGGCGGCGGCGACTCGCCCTTGAGGTAGTTGCCCACCACGTAGTTCCACACCAGGTCGTTGGGACGCAGGAAGCTGAAGGTGGTGGCGAGCTCGCGCCCGGGAAGGATGCCGCCGTTGATGAACTGCAGCTCGCGAAAGCGCACGAAGGCCTCGTCGATGAAGACGTCCAACACCCCGGTGTCGCTGAAGTCGAGCAACGTGGTCAAAAACGTGACGCTTTCGACCTTGCGCTGGCCGCGCGCCGCCAGCACCGCCAGCGCGGTGCCCAGCATCGTGCCGCCGACGCAAAAGCCCAGTGTATTGATGGTGTCGCAGCGACCGATGTCGCGCACCACGTCGATGGCCTGAATCACCGCCTGCTCGATGTAGTCGTCCCAGGTGGCCTGGGCCAGCGTGGCGTCGGGGTTGCGCCAACTCATCACGAAAGTGCGATGCCCCTGCTCGACTGCGTAGCGCAGAAAGGAATTGTCGGGCTGGAGATCGAGGATGTAGTACTTGTTGATGCACGGCGGCACGACCAAAAAGGGACGCTCGTACACCTGCGGCGTCAGCGGCTTGTATTCGATGAGCTGAAACAGTGCGTTTTCGAACACCACCTGCCCCTCGGTGGTGGCGACGTTGCGCCCCACCTCGAAGGCGCTGTGGTCGGTCATCGACACGAAACCCTGCTGCATGTCCTTGAGCAGGTTTTGCACCCCTTTGGCAATGCTTTCGCCTTGGGTTTCGATGGCTCGGCGCTGCGCTTCGGCGTTGAAGGCCCAAAAATTGCTGGGCGCACTGGCATCGATCCACTGCTGCACCGCAAATCGGATGCGCGCACGCGTTTTGGCGTCACCCTGCACCGCGTCAGCCATGCGCATCAGCGTGCGGGCGTTGAGCAAATACAGCGCCGCACTGAAGGCCGCCACCGGGTTGCGCGCCCAGGCCTCGTCGGCAAAACGGCGGTCGTCGCGCGGCGGCTGCACTTGCCAGCCCTGTTGCCACAGCTGCGTGATTTCGTTCAGGTAGTCGCGTTGAATCTCGGCCCAGGCTTGCGGCTCCAGGGTCACACCCTGCCCTGCCGTTTGACGAAACAGGTCTGACAGCACGCTGGCGCTTGCCCACTGCGGGGGCATGCCCGACGCCTCTGCCGACGCCGCGGCATGAGGCCACGTCTGTGCGGCCTGCGTCCACAACCGTAGCGCCTGCTGCGACCATTCGGCCCACGCCGCCATCGGATCGGTTGGGCGGGATTGCGTCATGCGTTGTCTCCTTGGATTCCCTGTCGTTACCATCGTAACGCAGATGAATGCCAGTATCGTGACAATGTCACCTGCGTTGCCGCAAACCGTAGCGCCGCTGCCATGGCGGATGGCGCGACGATGACGATTCTGTGTCTGCGACCGCGGGCAGTGTCACGCACGATCCGTCCGTGACGCTGACAACCTACCCTCGCGCATGGAGACGATACGATGTACCTGGTGTTGATCGCGTGGGGCTATGTGGTGCTGATGATGGCCGTGGCCGAAGCCATGAGTCCGGCGGGCAGCATCCTGGGTGCCATCGGGACTGCGCTGGCCTACGGTGTGTTGCCGATGGCCTTGGTGGCCTATATCGCGGGCAGCCCGCTGCGCCGCCGCGCGCGCCAGCGGGCTGAACGGCCAATGACCGCGGGGGCGGCGGCCTCAACGCCGCCAGATGACGGCGGCCATACGCCCGCTGCTGCCGAAGACGACCGCGTCGCGCCGGTGCGAGAAAAACCGTGACGGTTGGCTGGCGGTGCACCACGACGCGGTGCCGTCGTTACCCAAGATATGCTCGAACCCCAGCCGCCGCAGACGCCGGCGCGCCAGCGCCGGCAGATCCGCCAGCCAGCGCTCGGGGTCGCGGGGCGACGGCGCAAACGCATCCGCGTCGTCGGCGTGCGCGCCAACGAAGGCGGCGCGCACCTCCGGCCCCACCTCGAAATGTCGCGGGCCGATGCCAGCACCGATCCAGACCACCGTCGCGCGGCGCGCCGCGGCGCTGCGCACCGCTGGCCACGTTTGCACCAGAGCCTCCAGAATCCCCTGCCCGTCTGCTCCCGCCAGGCCGCGCCAGCCGGCGTGCACGGCCGCCACCGAGGCTGCCCCGGGTGCTGCGAACAGCAGTGGCAGGCAGTCCGCGACCAGCACGGTGCAGGCTACCTGATCGTCCGTGGTCCAGCAGGCATCGGCTGGCACGCCGTCGGGTGTGTGGCGGTCGATGGGCACCACGGTGCAACCATGCACTTGGCGCAAGTACACCGGGCGCACACCCAAGGCGCCGGCCAGCCGCGCGCGGTTGGCCGCGACCGCGGCGGCGTCGTCGCCCACGTGGTCACCCAGGTTCAAGGATGCCCACGGCCCTTGCGAGACGCCGCCGGCGCGGCCAGTCATGCCTGCGCAGATCGCATGGCCCAACTCCGCGGTCAATGTGAACAAGGCGTCTGGCGCAGCCCCCACCGTCTTGCCGGGCATGGACGACTCATCGGCGGTTGCGTCGGTGGTTGGGGCCATGGCGAAACGGGCAAGCTGGCGTGCTGGCACCGGCTTCATTCGGCGTCCGGACAGCGCGCGGGATGGGCGCGCTGGAAGGCGTCGAGCGCCATGCAACGCTCATAGACGGCCAGCGTCAACGGGACGTCCAGATCCTCGACGCGCAAGCCAAAGCGTTGGCCGTTGACGATTTGCGGCACCAGACAGCAGTCGGCCAAGGTGGGCGTGTCGCCATACGAGTAGATCGACGGTGGTAGGCCCGCGCGTGCGCGTTCCTCGGCCAGTTGCTGCAGCCGCCGTTCGTAGTGCCGCAGCCCTTCGCGCACCCAATGGTTGTACCAGGTGGTGCGTTGCGCCTCGTCCAGCCCGAGTGGGCCCGCCAGATACTTGAGCACGCGCAGATTGTTGAGCGGATGAATCTCGCAGGCCACGGTCTGCGCCAGCGCCCGCACGCGCGCACGCCCCAAGGGATCGCGCGGCATCAGCGGCGGCTCGGGGTGGGTTTCGTCCAGGTATTCGATGATGGCCATCGACTGGCTCAGCAGCGCATGGTCGGGGTCGCCCTCGACGTCGAGCAGCGGCACCAACGAGTCTGGGCTCAGCGCACGATAGGCCGCGCCGTGTTGCTCGCCCTTGGCCAAGTGGACCGGCACGTAGTCATAGGACAAACCTTTGAGGTTGAGCGCAATGCGCACCCGAAACGAGGTGCCGGAGCGGAAATAGTTGTACAGCTTCATGGAAGGAGTTACCCAGTCGATGGCGCAGCGGTGCCCCGGAGCGAAGCGGCTTGGCCGCGCGCTGGCCGCACCACCTCGCGCGCTCGTCTCCGCGTCGGCATGGCCCTCTGTCCGCGCGGGGCCACCGCGCAGGGCCCGCATACGGTGGGGGGCCGACGCGGATCGGAAAACGAGGCGTAGGCTGCAAGTCTAGCCGGTTAGCCAGTGTGTGGCCTCATGCGTTTAGCCAGCAACCGTACTGCGCCGGTGCCGTCGGCGCGCCTACGCAGCGTGGCCGCGCAGGCCTACTCGCCGCCTGCCGCGACGGCATCGGCATGGCACGGTCGACGCCGCGCAGCGTACACTTGTGGTCCTGGTCGGCGGCGTTGCGCACGCGCTGACGGTGCGGGGCTGGTAGCCCCTTTCGCGAAGCGGCGCCGCTGCCCCCCGCGTTGCCTCGTCCCTCACTGGAGATCCGATTCATGCTCACCCGCCGTTGCCTGCTGCGTTGTGGCGCCACCGCTGCGTTGGCTTCCCCCGCGTTGATCGGTTTCGCGCAGAGTTCCGTGACGCTGAAATTCCACACTTTCATGTCGCCGACGTCCAACGTTTGGTTGAACATGCACAAGGCGTGGATGGACAAGGTCGAAAAAGACTCGGGCGGTCGCATCAAATTCGAAGCCTACCCAGCGATGCAGCTGGGCGGCTCGCCGGTGCAGCTGTACGACCAGGCCAAGGACGGCGTCGTCGACATCGTCTGGACACTGCCGGGCAACACGCCGGGGCGTTTTCCGCGCACCGAAGTGTTCGAGCTGCCCTTCATGATGACCAACGCCGAGGCCACATCCAAGGCGTTTTGGGAGTACGTTCAAACCAAAGCGGCCGATGAATACCGCGATATCCACCCGATCGCGTTCCAGGTGCACGGCCCCGGGATGTTTCACGTCAAGACGCGCCTGATCACGCAGCCTGACGATTTGCGCGGCCTGAAGATGCGCGGCCCGACGCGCCAGATCACCAAGATGCTGGGGTATTTGGGCGCCACGCCGGTGGGCATGCCATTGCCGCAGATTCCCGATGCCTTGTCCAAGGGTGTGATCGACGGCTGCGTCATTCCGTGGGAAGTGGTGCCGTCGGTCAAGGTGCATGAGCTGGTCAGCAACCACAGCGAGTTCGATCCCAAGGGCGGCGCACTGTACACGACAACCTTCGTGATGGGCATGAACAAGGCGCGCTATGAGTCGCTGCCGCCGGATCTCAAGCGCGTCATCGACGCCAATTCCGGCCTGGAGACGTCGGCCTTCCTGGGGCGCGTCCAGCAAGCCGGTGATGCGCCGGCGCGTAAACTCGCCGTCGAACGTGGCAATCGCATCCACACCATCGGACTGGCCGAGGCGCAGGAGTTCCGTCGCCGCGCGCGCGTGGCGGAGGCCGAGTGGGTGCAGGAGATGGACAAGCGCGGCTTCAACGGCCGCGATCTGTTGGAGACGGCGCGTAAGCTGATCGAAAAGCACACCAAAGCGTGAGATGTGCCCCTGCCGGCGGCGTGCCGCCGCCGGCTGCGTACCTGCGTACACTTGTGGGATGCCTCGCGATTCCATCCGGTTCTGCCGCGCTTGCGCCACTGCCGTCGAGTACCGTGTGCCCGACGACGGCGATACGCGCGTGCGCGCCGTCTGTCCGGCCTGTGGCACCATCCACTACGAAAATCCGCTCAACGTCGTCGGCACGGTGCCGTATTGGGGTGCCGATGGCGCACAGGTGCTGCTGTGTCGGCGCGCCATCGAGCCGCGGCGCGGCAAGTGGACGCTGCCTGCCGGCTTCATGGAATTGGGGGAAACCACCGCCGAGGGAGCGGTGCGCGAAACCCAGGAAGAAGCGGGCGCACACATTGCGCTGGAGGGGTTGTTTACCCTGCTGAACGTGGCCCGGGTGGGCCAGGTGCACATTTACTACCGCGCGCGCTTGTTGAGCGACCGTTTCGCACCCGGTCACGAAACACTCGAGGCGCGCCTCTTTCACGAGCACGAAATCCCCTGGGAGGAGCTGGCGTTTCGCACCGTGCAGGAGACGCTGCGCCGCTACTTCGACGATCGCCGCCGCGGGCATTTCGGGGTGCACACGGCCGACATTGCGTGAGCCGCCGCGGTGCAGAAAACCCGGGTGCGTCTGCGTTGGGGAACGCGCCCGCGCAACGCAATCGACGCCAACGGTGTAGCGTGTCTTCTGCGCGACGGGCGCGGCACTACTGGCCGCAATGCGGAACCCCGGGTGGCACGCGTTGCTCCGCGTCGGCCTGCGGCGGCTCAGCTGAACAAGCGGCGCGCCGCCGGTGACCCAGCCGGCAGCTCGTGCGCCTGCAGCGTTTCGTACAACCGATCCAATTCCTGCCCTATACGATCGAGGGCGGCACCATCGAGCGGCTGGCCGCTGTCGTCGCCGACCCAGCCATCCATGGCCTCGGCCAGCGCCGTCGCCAACTCGCGCAAGCGCTCGAACGGCCGTTCGTTGGCCGGCACGTGCGGCACTTCCAGCACCAGCCGCACCTCACGCAACACCGCCAGCTCCGGGTCCTCGGCCAGCGCGGCCTGGGTTTCGAGCTGCAACACCAGTAAGGGGGCGGCACCGGGCTCGCTCGACGGCCACACCATGCGCCCGGGCAGCGCACCCGCCACGAAACCCAGCCGGCTGGCGTGCTGCGCGACGTAGCCGGGGCTCCAGGCGGCGCGGCGCGCACGCACCGTTAGCGCCAACTGCACATCGTGCGCGGCAGCAAACTGGTCGAGCGCGCGCGCGCGTTGCACCACCGCCAACATGTCGGGCGGATCGCCCGCAGCCAGCCAGTGTTCGCACCAGTCGTGCAGTTTCTGTATGAACTCCGAATACTCGATTTCGTTGAGGGCGCCGGCCCGATTGGCGAGCTGAATACCAGCGCGCAGCGCACCGTAACGCTGCCCGGGCATCAGCGTCTGCCAGTCGGCCTGGGGCCCGCCGCCGGCCTGATCGCTGGGCTGCTCCGCTTGCAGCGGCACGCCTTCGACGACAAAGGGCTTGGAGCCGATGCGCCGGCTGCCGGGCAGCACCGACCATACCGCCTCGGCTGTCACCGGCTTGTCCAGGCGCAAGGTCACGATGGCGTCGAGCCGCTCATCGAGCACCGCTGGGGCGGCGTGTGTCACGGAAGCCGGCAGCGGTGCGTCCAGCGTCGGCTCTCGACGCGGGGGTGGCTCGGGGCCCATCACCGCGGGCGCGTCGCCATCGGCGCGGCGCGGGCTCAGGCGCTTGACCTGCCAGCGGTAATAGGCCCAAATGGCCAGCAACACGACGACGCCGGCCACCAGCAAGGCCAACTGTAACGAGGACATCATGAGGCGGCATTGTCCATCAGCGCGACCGCTTCGGCCAGATCGACCGCCACGACGCGCGACACCCCTTGCTCCTGCATCGTCACCCCGATGAGTTGCTCGGCCATCTCCATCGCAATGCGGTTGTGACTGATGAAGAGGAACTGCGTGTCGCGGCTCATGCGGGTGACCAGCCGCGCATAACGCTCGGTGTTGGCGTCGTCCAGCGGCGCATCGACTTCGTCGAGCAGGCAAAACGGCGCCGGGTTGAGCTGGAAGATGGCGAACACCAAGGCGATGGCGGTCAGCGCCTTTTCCCCGCCGGACAGCAGGTGGATGGTCTGGTTGCGTTTGCCGGGGGGCTGCGCCATCACCTGCACGCCGGCGTCGAGGATTTCTTCGCCGGTCATGATCAGACGCGCCTGGCCGCCGCCGAACAATTCGGGAAACATTTGCCCAAAGTGCGCGTTGACGGTATCGAAGGTGTGTGCCAGCAGCGCGCGCGTTTCGGCGTCGATTTTGCGGATGGCGTCTTCCAGGGTCTGAATGGCCTGCTGCAGATCGCGTGACTGGCTCGACAAAAACTGCTCGCGCTCGCGCGCAGCGGCCAATTCTTCCAGCGCCGCCAGGTTGACCGCCCCCAGCGCGGCGACCTCGCGCTGCAGGCGCTCGATTTCGGCCGGCAGGCTGGCGGCGCGCACGCCGTCTTCGGCCACACTGTGCTGCACGGCGCTCAGGTCGGCTCCGGCCTCGGCGAGCTGATGACTGTACTGGTCCAGGGCGAGCTGCGCGGCTTGCTCCTTGAGCTGGCACTCCGTGATGCGCGCGCGCAGCGGCTCGAGCTCGCGCTCCAGACGCAGGCGTTGCTCGTCAGCGGTGCGCAGGCGCGCCGTCAACTCGTCGTAGCGGCTGCGCGCAGCGGCCAAAGCGGCCTCGCGGTGCTGACGCCCCTGCAGCGCCTGCTGTAACGCCGCGTCGGTTTCGTCGTCATGACGTTGCGCCAACTCCTGCTGGAGCTGCTCGGCCTCTGCGTGTAGGCGGGCGAGCTGCTCGGCGGCCGTTTCGACCTGCCGCAACAGCTCGGCGCGCCGCGCCGCCAGCGTGCGCTGGCCGAAACGCGCCTCCTGCGCCCGCCGCTCGGCGGCGCGCCACTGCTCTCGCGCCGCGTCGCGCTCGGCGGCCGCGCGCGCGGCACGTTCTTCGGCGTGGCGCAGGTGCATCTGCAGGTCGGCCAGCTGGAGGTCCAACGCTTCGAAAGCCAGCTCACTTTGCACGCGCCGCTCCTGCAGCGCCTCGATGTGCGCCTGCACTTCCTGCAGATCCTGCGCCAGCCGCTGCTGGTGTTGGCGCGCCTGTTCGGCCAACTGCTCGCCTTTGAGCACCTCGAGCTGCAAGGTGTGGCGGCGCTGCTGCCACTGCGCCGCCTCGCGCCGCCACTGCTGCACCTGCTGGGTGAGCTGGTGTACCTGCGCTTCGGCGCGCTGAGCGCGTTCGCGCGCGTCTTCGTGCAGCAGCTCGTGCGCACGCCATTGGCGCTGGAGGTCGTCGATTTCATGCGCGCGCGCCAGCATCCCCGACTGGGGGTCGTCGGCCGCGTAAAAGCTCACGTCGTGCCGGCCCACGCTGTGCCCCTGCGGGGTGTAGAGCCGTTGCCCGGCCCGCAGCGCGCTGCGCCAGCGCAAGGCGGTGGGCAGGTCCGCCGCGCACAGGCAGCCGTCCAGCCAGTCGCTCAAGACGGCATACAGCTCGGCATCGTGCAGGCGCAATCGCTGCAGCAACGGCACGGCACTCGGATCGGGCGGCGATGCAGCGGCAGCGCGCGCATGGCCCTCGCCCGCAGCCCAGAAGGCCAGTTTGACCGGTGGCGCCGTGCGTTGCAGGCTGGCCAATCCATCGAGCCGTTGCACCCGCAACGCCCGCAAGCGTTCACGCAAGGCGGCTTCGATGGCGGTCTCCCAGCCGGGTTCGACGTCGAGCACCCGCCACAACGCCGCCAAGCCTTCCAGCCCCTGTGCTTGCAACCAGGGCTGCAAGCGCTCGTCCGCGGCCAGCCGATCTTGCAGCGCCTGCAACGCCTGCAAGCGGGCGCGAATCTCGGCGCCGCGCCGCGCTTGATCGCGTTCGTGCTGTTGGGCCTGCGTCCAGGCGACCTGCGCGGCCGGCAGGGCCTGCTCGGCATCGTGCAGGCGGGCCTGGGCGTCGGCCCAAGCCGCCTCGGCGGCGGCAAGCGCCTGGCGCTGCTGCTGCAAATGCGGCCCATCGGGGCTTTCGATGTGGCGCTGTTCGGCGCGCAGGCGCTCCTCGCGCTGCCGCCACTGGCGCAGTTGCTCGTCCAAGGCGCGTTGCTCGGCTGCCTGCACCCCCAGCGCCTGCTGCGCCTGGGCGACGCGCTCGCGCTGCGCGGCCCAGTGTGCCTGGGCCTGAGCAGCGGCTTCCTCCAGCGCCGGCAGACGCTGCGCGTGCTCCTCCATCTGGGCGGCGAGCAGCTCGGCTTCTTCGGCCGAGGCGGCCTCCTGTTCATCGAGTTGCGACAGTGCCTGCGCTGCTTGCTCGGCCCGCCCCTGCCAGTCCTGCAGCTGCTGACCCAAAGCCTGCAGCCGCTGCTCGGCGCGTTGGCGGCCTTCGGCGGCGAAGCGCAGCTGCGCTTGCAGGCGCGCCACCTCGGCACCGATGTCGTAGACCTGAGCCTGCGCCCGATTGACCGCTTCACCAGCGTCGTAGTGGCTCTGACGCAGCGCCTCCACGTCGGCTTCGACCGCCCGCAACGCGGCCAGCCGCTCCTGCAGCGCATTGAGCGCCTGCAGCCCCTGCGCGCGCACCGCTTCAAGCTGAGCGCTGGCTTCCTCGCGTTTGAGCCACCAAAACTGCTGCTGGCGCCGCGCTATCAGGCGCTGCAAATCGTGGTAACGCTGCGCCACCGCGGCTTGCTGCTCGAGTCGTTGCAATTGGGCCTCGAGTTCGCCCAAAATATCCTCGACTCGCGTCAGGTTGTCGCGTGTGTCGGCCAGGCGCGCTGCCGTTTCCTTGCGTCGCTCTTTGTATTTGGACACGCCCGCCGCCTCTTCCAAAAACAGGCGCAGTTCCTCCGGGCGACTTTCGATGATGCGGCTGATCGTGCCCTGCCCGATGATGGCGTAGGCGCGCGGCCCCAAGCCCGTGCCCAGGAACACGTCGTGCACGTCGCGCCGCCGCACCGGCTGGTTGTTGATGGCGTAGCTGCTGGTGCCGTCGCGCGTGAGTACCCGCCGCACGGAGATTTCGGCGTATTGGTTCCACGGCCCGCCGGCGCGCCGCGCACTGTTGTCGAACACCAGTTCGACACTGGCGCGCTGGGCGGGCTTGCGCTGCGCGCTGCCGTTGAAGATGACGTCCTGCATGGACTCGCCACGCAGCTCGCTGGCACGCGACTCGCCCAGCACCCAGCGCACGGCGTCCATGATGTTGGATTTGCCGCAGCCATTGGGGCCGACCACCCCCACCCGCTGCCCAGGCAAGTGCAGCGTGGTGGGTTCGGCGAACGATTTGAAGCCGGAGAGTTTGATCGTCTGCAGTCGCACGGGGCGCTAGTTTACGGGGCGCCCCGCGCGGCGCGTGCGCTGGCATGAGCCGACCGTGCAGCGCCCCGAGCGCAGCCATTACCATTGCACCCCGTGGACGACGCCAATCACCTCCCCTTGAACCCCTTGCTGCAGCGGCTGCAGCCCTATCCGTTCGAGCGCCTGCGGGCACTGTTGGCCGGTGTGGTACCCGAGCCGCAGTGGCGCCCCATCAACCTCGGCATCGGCGAGCCCCGTCACCCCACCCCAGCGGTGCTCAAAGACGCCTTGCACGCGGCCATCGAGCGCACCGACGCCGGTCTGGCGGTCTACCCGGCCACGGCGGGCACGACGGCTCTGCGCCAGGCCTGCGCGCGCTGGGTGCAGCGGCGCTACGGCGTCACACTCGACCCCGACACCCAGGTACTGCCCACGCTGGGCTCGCGCGAGGCGCTGTTTGCGCTGGCGCAGGTGGTGATCGACCCGCGCGCCTTCGCCACGGGCGAAGAGCCCGTCGTCGTTTGCCCCAATCCGTTCTACCAGATTTACGAGGGCGCGGCGCTCCTGGCCGGCGCCCAGCCGTGGTATGCGCCCTGCGATCCGGCGCGCAACTTCGCCGTCGATTGGGACCGCGTGCCCGCGTCCGTGTGGGCGCGCACCCGGCTGCTGTATGCCTGCTCTCCGGGCAATCCGACCGGTGCGGTGATGCCGCTGGCCGAGTGGGAGCGACTGTTCGCGCTCAGCGACCGCTACGGCTTCGTCATCGCCAGCGACGAGTGCTACAGCGAGATCTACTTCCGTGACGAGCCGCCCCTGGGGGCCTTGCAGGCTGCCCAGCTACTTGGCCGATCTGGGTTCGAGCGCTTGATCGTCCTGACCAGCCTGTCCAAGCGCAGCAATGCGCCTGGCCTGCGCTCGGGCTTCGTCGCCGGGGACGCCAAGCTCATCCGCGCCTTCACGCTCTACCGCACCTATCACGGCAGCGCCATGAGCGTGGCGGTGCAGCAAGCCAGCGCCGCCGCCTGGGACGACGAAGCGCACGTGCAGGCCAATCGCGCGCAATACCGCGAGAAGTTCGAGCGCGTCACGCCGCTGCTGGCGCAAGTGCTGGACGTGCGCCTGCCCGACGCTGGGTTTTATCTGTGGGCAGGCGTGCCCGGAGGCGATGACCTGGCCTTCGCGCGCGCCCTCCATGCCCACTACAATGTCACGGTATTGCCGGGCCGGTTCTTGGCGCGCGATGTCGATGGCCGCAATCCCGGGGCCGGACGCGTGCGCCTGGCGCTGGTGGCCGAGCTCGACGAATGCCTGGAAGCGGCTGAGCGCATCGTCCGTTTCGTGCGTACCGCATCCGCTTCGTCTCCCGCTTCTTAATTTTCAACCGTCATGACGCAACAGTTGCAGCAAATCATCGAAAACGCCTGGGACAACCGCGTCCAACTGTCGCCCGGCAACGCCCCGCAGGAAGTCATCGACGCCGTCGAACACGTCATCGACGAGCTCAACACCGGCCGCCTGCGCGTGGCGACCCGTCATGGGGTGGGTCAGTGGACGGTGCATCAGTGGATCAAGAAGGCGGTGTTGCTGAGCTTTCGCCTGCACGACAACGAACTCATGCGCGCCGGGGACTTGGCCTTCTACGACAAGGTCAAGACCAAATTCGCGCATCTGACGCCGCAAGAAATGGCAGCGGCCGGGGTACGCGTGGTGCCGCCCGCCGTCGCTCGCCGCGGCAGCTACATTGCACGCGGCGCCATCCTCATGCCATCCTACGTCAACATCGGTGCCTATGTCGATGAAGGCACGATGGTGGACACTTGGGCCACGGTGGGCTCGTGTGCCCAGGTCGGCAAGAACGTGCATCTGTCGGGCGGTGTGGGCCTGGGCGGCGTACTCGAGCCACTGCAGGCCAACCCCACCATCATCGAGGACAACTGCTTTATCGGGGCGCGCTCCGAAATCGTCGAAGGCGTCATCGTCGAGGAGAACTCGGTCATCTCGATGGGGGTCTATATCGGCCAGAGTACGCCGATCTACGACCGCACCACCGGTGAGATCCTGTACGGCCGGGTGCCAGCGGGCTCGGTCGTCATCAGCGGCAGTCTGCCCAAGGAAGGCGGCAAATACAGCCTGTATGCAGCCATCATCGTCAAACGCGTGGACGCGCAGACGCGCGCCAAAACCAGCCTCAATGAACTGCTGCGCGACTGAGGCGACGCCGCGGCCAAACGGGCGGCGGCCGCGTGTGGGCACGATGGCGCTCGCGCAGCATCGGGGGGCTGCGCGCGGGCAGGCTTGCCACGAAAACGGGGTGTCGCCATGGGCGTGATGGAGCAGCTGCTGCGTTTGATGGCCGAGCGCCACGCCTCCGATATCTATCTGTCGGCGTCGTCACCCGTGCTGATCAAAATCAACGGGGTCACGCAACCGGTCAACGACAAGCCGCTGCCAGCCGACGGGCCGTACCGCTTGTTGGCCGAAGTCGTCAGCGCCGAGCAGTTGCGCACCTTCGACCAGACGGGGGAGCTCAACATCGCCATCCCGATGCCCGACGTGGGGCGTTTTCGCATCAGTGCCATGCGCCAACGCGGCACCTGCGCCGTCGTGGTGCGCTTCATCAGCGGACGGATCCCGGCGGTATCGGAACTTGGCATTCCGCCGGTGCTCACGCGCATGATCATGGCCAAGCGCGGCCTGATGCTGGTGGTGGGGGCCACGGGTTCCGGCAAAAGCACCACACTCGCTGCCCTGCTCGATCACCGCAACGCCAACGACTGCTGCCACATCCTCACCATCGAAGATCCGATCGAGTATCTGTTCAAGAACAAAAAGGCGGTGGTCAACCAGCGCGAGGTCGGCAACGATACCGAGTCGCTGCACACCGCGCTGAAAAACGCATTGCGGCAGGCGCCCGACGTGATCCTGATCGGTGAGATCCGGGACCGCGAGACGATGTCGCACGCCATCGCCTACGCCCAGTCCGGGCATTTGGTCCTGGCCACCCTGCACGCCAACAACAGCTACCAAGCGCTCAACCGCATCCTGAACTTCTATCCGGCCGAAGTGCGCCCGACCATGCTCAACGACTTGGCCTCGTCGCTGCGTGCCATCGTCTCGCAGCGCTTGCTGCGCACGGTCGACGGCGGGCGCACGCCGGCGGTGGAAGTCCTGGTCAACACCCGCCTGATCAGCGAATTGATCGAAAAAGCGGATTTTTTTGGCGTGCGCGAGGCACTGGAAAAATCGATGGCGGAGGAGTCGCAGACGTTCGAGGCCGATTTGGCGCGGCTGATCCTGTCGGGACGCATCACGCGCGAAGAAGGTCTGGCCTACGCCGACTCGCCCACCAACCTCTTGTGGCGCCTGCAAAACGACGACCGTGCCCGCGCCGCGGCTGCTTCCGCCGCCGCGCACGGTCCCGCCGCCGAGCCCGGTCAAGGCGGTGGGCCGTCGTTCGAGGGCTTTTTGCCGCCCCAGTCCTGACGCGGCACCTTGCATCGACGCTTTCCGATGACCTCAACCATGGACCCAGCCCTGCACGAGACGCATGACGCGGGGGCGGCAGTCGTCCAGCTGACCGAGGCGCTGATCGGTCGCCCCTCCGTGACCCCAGACGACGCGGGCTGTCAAGCGTTGTTGGCCGAACGCCTGTCCGCACTCGGTTTTCAATGTGAAACCCTGGTCAGCGGCCCCCCCGAATTCCGCGTCACCAATCTGTGGGCTCTGCGCCCGGGCGCCACGCCGCAGGCACCCGTATTGGTGTTTGCGGGCCACACCGATGTGGTGCCGACCGGACCGCGCGAGCACTGGCACAGCGATCCCTTCACCCCGACGCTGCGCGACGGCAAGCTCTATGGCCGCGGCGCCAGCGACATGAAGGCGTCGCTGGCGGCCATGGTGGTGGCGTGTGAGCGCTTTTTGGCCGAGTCGCCCAACCCTCCTCTGAGCATTGGTTTTTTGCTCACCAGCGACGAGGAAGGGCCGGCGCGCGATGGCACCGTGGTGGTGTGCGAGGCTCTACGGCGGCGGGGGCAGCGGCTCGACTACTGCATCGTCGGTGAGCCCACCAGCGTGCGGCGCACCGGTGACATGATCAAAAATGGCCGCCGGGGCACGATGAGCGGGCGGCTGACGGTCAAGGGCATTCAGGGCCACATCGCCTACCCTCACCTGGCGCGCAATCCCATACACCTGCTCGCGCCAGCCCTGGCCGAACTGGTGGCCACGCGCTGGGATGACGGCAACGCCCACTTCCCCCCCACCACCTGGCAAGTCAGCCATATCCACGCCGGCACGGGGGCCAGCAACGTCATCCCCGGCACCGTGGTGCTGGACTTCAACTTTCGCTTCAGCACCGAATCCACGCCGGAGGGCTTGCAGGCACGCGTGAGCGACATCCTGGCGCGCCACGGTCTGCGCCCGGGCCAAGACTATGAGCTGGCGTGGACGGTGGGCGGCCTGCCCTTTTTGACCCCGCGCGGTACACTGGTCGATGCCATCCGCGCGGCCATCCGCGACGTCACCGGCACGGAACCGGAACTGTCCACCACCGGCGGCACCAGCGACGGTCGCTTCATCGCCCAAATCTGCCCGCAGGTGGTCGAGTGTGGCCCGCCCAACACCACCATCCATCAGGTCGACGAATGCATCGACGTCGAGGATTTAAAATCGCTGACACATATTTACCATCGCATCTTGCAACGCTTAACGCACCATGAATAAGAAAATTTCGATCGCGACCCCCATTTCTTCAATGCAGCAGTGGGCCTGGCAACGCGGCTTGTCAGCCCTGCTGCTAGCGCTCACCCCGATTTGGGGTCAAGCCAGCGCTCTAGATGCCACCACGGCACGACTCATTCAACAATGGTTGCAGAGCGGTCAGTACCAGCGCGCCTTGGCCACGATCGACGAAAAGTTGTCGAAAGCGCCCGATGATGCCGAATTGCTGCTGGCCAAAGGCGTCGTATTGGTTGAGTTGGGCAAGCGTGAGGAAGCCAAGCAAATCTTTTTGCGCCTGGTCAATGAGCATCCTGGGTTACCGGAACCGCATAATAACTTAGCGGTTATCTATGCCGCACAAGGCGAGTACGACAAGGCGCGCGCGACCCTCGAGGCTGCGATCAAAACGCACCCCAGCTACGCAACGGCTTTCGAAAACCTAGGCGATCTATACGCCAAACTGGCCAGCCAATCATATGCAAAGGCATTGAACTTGGCCCGCGCTCAAAAACGTGATATCCAACCCAAGCTGCGACTCTTGAATCAAGTCATTGCATTGGCGACCCCAACCGCAGTAGAAAACGGTGCAGGCGGCGCCATCGGTACCGTCAAATCAGCACGAGCCTCAAACGCTCCAGCCCAAGACGAAAGCGCAACCTCCGCTACTGTCAAAACAACCGCGGATACCACCGCTGCCAACGCACGCACGGCACCCGGCGCCACGAACGGCGTACGGCACGACATTCAAGCGGCGGTCGAAAGCTGGGCCGATGCGTGGAGCAAGCGCGATATTCAGCGCTATTTAGACCATTATGCGCCTGACTTTGCAACACCGGGCATGTCGAATCGAGAGTGGATCAATGATCGTACACAAAAAATCGTGTCGAAAAAGTTCATCGATGTCAAAATATCGAACATCTCGATACGCCCGATCGATGCGGGCACTTACCAAGTTCGTTTTGTCCAGCGCTACCGATCCGACCAGCTGACGGCAACGACGCGCAAGACACTCGTCTTCGCCAACAAGAATGGGCGCTGGCTGATTACCAGCGAACGCTCATCGTGAAAACGCGAATGGCCTTCGCAAGATAAACCATTTTTACCGGTAATATTGAATTTACATGACGATCCGACAACTCACGACACTCGGCGCGATACTGACGCTGGGTTTCGTACTGGTATTTTTTGGAGGAAAGGTCGGTCTTATCATTCCGTCTTCACCGTCGATCCCAACCGCCGGTGCAATGAGCGGAATGCAGCCGGCCGCCGCCTCGGATGTCCGATTCAGCCCGAATTTCGACCTTTCAGCCTCGCTGACCGACGTGGAGCGGCTCTTTTTGCAATCGATCGACGCCCTCGTCGGCGGAGACCTACGGGGCGCAGAACAGCAGCTCAGACGTCTTTTGGAAACCCAGCCCGATTTTTCACTTGCGCGTGTCATTCTCGCTGATACACTCGCCATGCAAAGCGGTAGGGCCTCGAAGCCGCAAAGTCTCGAAGATCCCGCGCTGGTCGACGTGCTGCAGGAGTTGCGTTATCGTGCAAGCGCGCTCGCTTCGATACCGCCAGCCAATGCCTGGCCTCTGGAGCTGGTGGCACTTGCACGCAATCAGCACGATGTGATCGTCGTGGATGTGGAAAGCCATCGTCTGTACTGGCTCCAGCGCGATGACTCACAAAACGATCGACTCAAGCTCGTGCGTAATTTTTATATCTCGATCGGTAAGGCAGGCTACGGCAAACAACGGGAAGGTGACAACAAAACACCGATTGGCAGCTATCGGATCGTTGCTCTCAAAGACGCATCCGAACTTCCTTCTTTCTACGGGGCCGGCGCCCTGATTTTAGATTATCCTAATTCGGTTGATCGGCAGTTAATGCGTAGTGGCAGCGGTATTTGGATACATGGCACGCCTCCGAATACCTATAGCCGCCCGCCGCTGGCATCGGAGGGCTGTATCGTGGTCGCCAACGACGACATGTTGGCGCTACTGCAACACGATGGTATACAGAACGTCCCCGTACTGCTGATGAGCGGCGTGCAGTGGCGTACCGAAAGTGGTTCCGATGCCCTTGCTCCCGAGTTCGAGCGGCTGTATGCCTGGTTGCATCAACGTCTGGCCGAGCTGCCCGCTCGCGACCAGGTGACCGCTACCCGCTGGCAAGAAAGCGATGGAAGTATTTATTGGCGTCTGGAGTGGGCGGGGCAGGACGGGCACTCCACCCCACGCACCCTATTCGTGCGCGAACGGGACAACGAATTTTCGCCCGTTCAACCCGAACCATGGTTTTTGACAAGCCTCGATAGGCAGCAGTCGCCATCTGCCCAGGCATCATCGCCAAGCCACTCCGCTGGCGGTGACGAATCGGATATCGAGGCCGTTCGCCAGCACTTGTTGAGTTGGGCGCGCGCGTGGTCTCAACGCGATATCGAGAATTATTTTTCGCACTATCATCCAGCATTCGCACCGTCGGGGAAAACCCATGATCAGTGGCGTCGAAGCCGTCTGCAGCGTATTGAAAGCCGTGCCGCGATCGATGTGCAAATCGAGCGGTTACGTATCGTCGTGGATAGCGATCGAGCTTACGTGACCTTCATTCAGCGGTACCGCGCCGCGGGTGCCAAGGAGCTCCGAACCCATAAGTCCATGGAGCTCCAACGTATGAAAGATCGTTGGTGGATCGTTGCTGAGCGAGCTGGGCAGTGAGAACCGTCGTGACCCCCTTGTCCGCCCTGGTCGAACGCGCCGAGCGCCGACTCAGCGCCGCCGGTGTTGCGTTTGGTCATGGAACCACCAACGCCTACGACGAAGCGGCGTGGCTGGTGCTGTGGCGGCTTGGGCTGCCGTTGGACACCGACGTGGTGGCCAATGGTTCGATGCCTGTGCCGGCGGCGGATGCGCAGCGCGTCGACGCGCTCATCGAGGAGCGCATCCGCACACGCAAACCGGCTGCCTACCTGACGCGCGAGGCCTGGCTGCAGGGCGTGCCGTTTTACGTGGACGAGCGCGTCATCGTGCCGCGCAGCCTGATTGCCGAGCTGATCGCCGCCGCGCCCCAGGCCGACCCCATCGACCCCTGGCTCGGGCCACACACGCGCCGAGTGCTCGATCTGTGCACCGGCAACGGCTCGCTGGCCGTGCTGGCGGCGCTGGCGTGGCCCGAGGTCACGGTCGACGCCAGTGACATCAGCGCCGACGCGCTGGCCGTGGCACAGCGCAACGTCCAGCGCCATGGTTTGCAAAATCGCATCCGTTTGCTGCAATCCGATGGTTGGCGCCAGATCGACGGACGCTACGACCTCGTTCTCTGCAACCCGCCCTACGTCAACCGGCGCAGCATGGCAGCCCTGCCGCCCGAGTTTCGCGCCGAGCCGGCTTTGGCATTGGATGGCGGCGAGGACGGGATGGACTTCGTCCGCCATGTGCTAGCGCACGCGTTGACGCACCTCAATCCAGAGGGCGTGCTGGTGCTGGAAATTGGGCACGAGCGGCCGCATTTCGAACGTGCCTTCCCCCATGTCCCTGTGGTGTGGCTGCGCACCAGCGCCGGTGACGACGCGGTGCTGCTGATCACCCGCGACGCCCTGGCCATGGCGCAAGCTGGCGACGGCGCAGCAGGCGGGCCAGTCGATGCAGCCGCCGGTGCAGCGCGATACGGTGGCGGCACCGACGCGCTCGGTGCGCCGCATGCCAGTGCCGGGCGCCGCGCACCGGCAGCGCACGCGCGTGAGGCCGAGCCGCCCGCGACGGACCTGCTGCCATGATCGTGCTGCGCGACGTCGTGCTGCGGCGCGGCACCAAACTCGTGCTCGACGGTGCCAGTCTGATCCTGAATCCTGGCGAGAAGGTGGGGCTGGTCGGGCGCAATGGCGCCGGCAAATCGAGCCTGTTTGCCTTGCTGCGTGGCGAGCTGCACGAAGACCGCGGAGAGGTGACCGTGCCGCCGCATTGGCGCGTGGCCCATGTGGCGCAGGATATGCCCGAGACCGATGCCGACGCGACGGCCTTCGTGCTGGCTGGGGATACGCGCCTGAGCGACGCGCAGGCCCAGCTGCGTGCCGCCGAAATCAGCGGTGATGGCGCGGCGATCGCCGCGGCCCATGCCGCCCTGGCCGACGCCGGCGCCCACGACGCCCGCGCGCGCGCGCAGGCTTTGTTGCTCGGCCTGGGTTTTGCGCCCGATGGGCTGGAGCAGCCGGTACGCTCGTTTTCCGGGGGCTGGCGCATGCGGCTGCAGCTGGCACGCGCCCTCATGTGCCCGAGCGACGCGCTGCTGCTGGACGAGCCCACCAACCACTTGGATCTGGACGCCTTGATTTGGCTCGAAGGCTGGCTGCAACGCTACGCGGGCACGCTCATCGTGATCAGCCACGACCGCGAGTTCCTGGATGCCGTCACGCGCGTGACCGTCCATCTGGAGGATGGGCGACTGACACGCTACGGCGGCTGCCTGAGCGCCTTCGAGGACTGGCAAGCCCAGCAACTCGCGCAGCAACATGCCGCCTACGAGCGCCAGCAAGCACGGATCGCCCATCTGCAACGTTTCGTGGAGCGTTTTCGGGCCAAAGCCACCAAGGCGCGCCAGGCACAAAGCCGTCTGAAGGCACTGGCGCGTATGGAACGCTTAGCCCCGGTACTGGCGCACAACGCCTTTGCCTTCCAATTTGCCCCGGCGGGGGCGATGCCGAACCCGTTGCTGATCTTGCACGATGTCACGGCGGGCTATCGGCTGGCCGACGGCGACGTGCGCCCGATCGTGCGTGGCGTGCGCTGCAGCGTGTTGCCGGGTCAGCGCATCGGCATTTTGGGGGCCAATGGACAGGGCAAGTCCACGCTCGTCAAGACCTTGGCCGGTGTGCTGCCGCCACTGGCGGGCCGGATGGCGGTCGGGCGCGGTTTGCGCATCGGCTACTTCGCGCAGCACGAGCTCGATGTACTGCGTCCCGATGAGACGCCGCTGCAGCATCTGCAGCGGCTGGCACGCCAGGTCGAGGCCCACGGCCCAAGCAACCCTCAGTCGTTGGTGCGCGAGGCCGATCTGCGGGCCTTCTTGGGCGGCTTTGCCTTCAGCGGCGAAATGGCTCTGCAACCGGTCGGCTCGCTCAGTGGCGGCGAGAAGGCGCGCTTGGCATTGGCCCTGCTGGTGTGGCAGCGCCCGCACCTGCTGCTGTTGGACGAACCCACCAACCACTTGGACCTGGACTTGCGCCAAGCGCTCGCCGTCGCCCTCAACGATTTCGACGGCAGCGTGTTGCTGGTCAGCCACGACCGCGCCTTGCTGCGCAGTGTCTGTGATGGTTTTTGGCTGGTGAGCGAGGGTCAACTGCAGCCGTTCGACGGCGATCTGGAAGACTATCAACGGCACGTGCTGCAACACGCCCGGCAGCGCCGTGAAGCCTGGCGTGCCGGCGGCCGCAGCGGTCGATCCGAGCCCAGCCCGGATGACCCGCTCGGCAGCCACCACAATGGAGCGGCATCCGTTGCCGAAGTACCCATGCCGCAGACGGCTGCCGACGATGCAGGGGCGGGGTTGACGCCCCAGGAGCGCCGCCGCCGACTGGCCCAGCGGCGCCAGCAGCTCGCGCTTCGCCTGCGACCGCACCTGCGCGAGCGTGAGGCCGTGGAGGGGCAGTTACAGCGCCTGCAAAGCGAGCAAACGGCGCTGCAGGCCCAGCTGGCACAGCCGCTCACCCCCGTGCAACGGGCCGAGTTGGGCCGGCGCCTGAAGGCGTTGGAGAGTGAAATCGCCGCTGCGGAGGAGCGCTGGCTGACCATCGCCGAGACGATCGAGGCGCTGGAGCGCGACGCCCATGTCGAGCTTCCGGCAGCGTAACGCCCCTTGCCCGCTGACGACTACCGTTGCCCAGTCCCCACCATGGCCGGCCACGAAAACAACAGGCACCCGTCACCCGCCGAGGCAACGGCGGTGCCTGACTCCCTGCCGCCCTTGCCGCCCGCCTTCGAGGCTTTGCTGCACGCCGTCATCCCACCCCCGTGGCAAGCGCAGGCGCTGGCCAGCTACACCACCGCGAAGGATGTGGTGTTTCGCCTCAACCCACTGCGTCTGCAGGACCGCGCCGCAGCCATGCAAGCGCTGGCGGCGCTGCCCGTGCAACCGGTACCCGGCGTAAGCGATGTTTTTCGTCTGCCGCCACGGGCACGCACCGCGCTGACACACCACTCGCTGGTGGCCGACGGCAGTCTGTACATACAAGGCATCGCCAGCATGGCGGCGGTGTGGGCCCTGCAGCCGCAGCCGCACGAAGAGGTCTTGGATTTGGCCGCCGCCCCCGGCGGCAAGACCGCGCTGATGGCGGCGTGTATGGACAATCGGGGTCGCATCGCAGCGGTGGAGCCGGTGCGCGCCCGCTTTTTTCGGCTCAAAGCCAATTTGCAGCGGCTAGGGGTGCGCAATACACAGCTGTATCTGAAGGACGGACGCCAGGTGGGGCGGCTGGTGCCACAGCGCTTCGACCGCGTGCTGCTGGATGCGCCGTGTTCGTCGGAGGCGCAGATCACGCGGCTGGACCCGCGCTCGTGGGCCCACTGGAGCCAACGCAAAGTGCGCGCCAGCGCCCAGGTGCAAGCGGGCTTGCTGGCCTCGGCGGCCGACGCACTCAAGCCCGGCGGCGTATTGGTCTACAGCACCTGTTCGCTGTCGCCCGAGGAAAACGAGTGCGTACTGGATGTGCTGTTGCGTCACCGCGACGACTTGCAGCCCGAGCCGGCACCGTGGCCGTGTCCGCTGCCGGCCGTCCCTGGCCTGACCGAGTGGGCTGGGCAGACCTTGCACCCTGGCCTCGTGCACGCGCGCCGCATCATCCCCACCGAGTGGACCGATGCTTTTTTCTTGTGCCGCTTGCGCAAACGCAGCCCAGGTTCGTGACGCCTGGGGCAAGGTGCCAAGCCTCACACCAGCCGGGTGCGACCGCCGACCGCCAGCGCCGCCACCACCGCCAACGCCAGCGTCACCGCCCCAGCGGCCAATGTCGCCGCATACCAACCGTGATCCATCAATACCCCGAACACCAGCGGTGCCAGCGCAAACCCGGTGTCCAGGCCGGAATACACCAATCCATAGACGCGCCCCGTCGCCCCCTTGGGTGTTGCCCGCTTGATGAGTAAATCCCGGCTCGGCCCGCCGATGCCGACGGCAAAACCCGTGATCGCCAACAGCGCCATCGAGCCCCAGCCACCCAGCCAACCGGTGGCCGCCAGTAACAGCAAGGCCGCACCTGCCGCCAGTGTCGCGGCAACCACGCGATCCACCGCCGGCACCCGCACCGCCACGAAGCCGCCTGCCAGCATCCCCACGGCCCCGGCAAGCATATAGGCAGTCACCGTCAACGCAGCCGTCTCCAGCGGCACCCCGTGCATCGCTTGCAAAATGGGGCTGGCATAGGTTTGCACCACCGCCAAGGTCATCGTCGACAGCATAAAGAAGCCAAAGCACGCCCACACCACCGGCAGACGCAGAAACGCCAAATCGTCCGCCCGCGTCGCGCCTGCCGCCCGCCCCACCACCTCGGTCGTGAGGTGCTCACGCTGCCACCACAGCAGACCCCACACCACCGCATAGACCGCGACGGCGGCCCAGTACGCCACCCGCCAATGACTCAATGCGGTTATGCCCACCAGAAACACCGGCGCCAGCGCCCAGCCCAGATTGCCGGTGAGCCCATGGGCGCTGAACGCATACCCCAAGCGCTGCGGTGACACCCGTTGATTCAGAATCGAAAAGTCCACCGGGTGAAAGGGGGCATTGCCCAATCCCGCCAACACAGCTGCCAGCAGCAAGTCTGGATAGCCGTCCGCCAACGCCGTCGATAGCGCCGAGCCCATGAACAAGGCGATCGCAGCAAACAACACCGGCCGCGCGCCCACCCGGTCCACCAAAAAGCCGGACAAGGCCTGCCCAACCCCGGAAAGCAGAAAAAACAGGCTCGTCAACAGGCCGACCTGCGAAAACGTGAGCCCAAACTCACGCATGAAAATCGGAAACAGCGGGGCCAGCAGCAGATGCGAAAAATGCGAGGCGGCGTGGGCCAAGCCGACCAGGCCGATCACGGTGGCATCGCGCTGCCACGGCGGATGGGGGCGGCCGGCCGACGCGATAGCCGGCGGCGGAGAAACGCTCATGCCCATGCCACCAATGGTAGAGGAAAGGTGAGCGGGCCGCTGCCAAGCCGCGCCGCATCGGCGACAGGGCAGGCACAATGGCAGCCATGAATATCGTGATCCTCGACGATTACCAAGACGCGGTGCGCAAGCTGACCTGCGCTCACAAGCTCGACCCGTATCCGGCCAAGGTGTACACCAACAATGTCAAGGGGGTTGGTCAACTGTCGGTGCGGTTGCGCGATGCCGACATCGTCGTCTTGATTCGCGAGCGCACCCATATCACGCGCCAGCTGTTGGAAAAATTGCCGCGCCTGAAGCTGATTTCGCAGACTGGCGCGGTTGGGCGTCATATCGACGTGCAGGCCTGCACCGAACGCGGCGTGGCGGTGGCCGAGGGGGTGGGCGACCCGATCGCCCCCGCCGAACTGACCTGGGCGCTGATCATGGCCGCCATGCGCCGATTGCCCCACTACATCGGTCATCTCAAACATGGCGCGTGGCAGCAGTCGGGGCTGAAGGCGGCCTCGATGCCGACCAACTTCGGTCTGGGAATGGTGTTGCACGGGCGCACCCTGGGCGTATGGGGCTATGGGCGCATCGGCCGCTTGGTGGCGGGCTACGGTCGCGCTTTCGGCATGCGCGTGCTCGTCTGGGGCAGCGAGGTCAGCCGCGACCGTGCGCGCGCCGATGGTTTCGACACATTCCCCAGCAAGGAGGCGTTGTTTGCCGACAGCGACGTGCTGAGCGTGCATCTGCGCCTGAGCGAGCGCACCGCCGGTTGCATCACGCTGGAGGATCTGTCGCGCATGAAGCCCACGGCACTGTTCGTCAACACGGCGCGCGCCGAGCTGGTGGCGCCGGACGCGCTGGTGGCCGCGCTCAATCGCGGCCGCCCCGGCATGGCTGCCGTCGATGTGTTCGAAACGGAGCCGATCTTGCAGGGACACGCGCTGCTGCGACTGGAAAACTGCGTCTGCACGCCGCACATCGGCTTCGTCGAGCTCGACAGCTACGAGAAATATTTCAGCGCTGCCTTCGACAACGTCGTCAACTACATCAAGGGCACCCCCACCAACATCGTCAACCCCGGGGCGCTACACGTACGACGCTCATTATGACATGACAGCCACGAAACGGCGACAAGAATGACCATCGCCGTACAATGAGAGGAGTGCTGCCGACATTACCACGATGCCAATCAGTGAAAATCCATGGTGAACCTACAATACCGAATTTATATGAAATTGGCAGGCAGCGATTCCAATTCATCCAGTAGGCGATATAGAACGATCGCATCGTCGAAAGCACCCAGGGTACGCAGAGGAAACCGCTGCCTCTGTTCGGGCGTGGAAAGGATGAAATGCTCCAGCCACTCTCGAGCCCGGTGAGGCCACTGGGCTTGTAATTCCTCGAGCATGGCCTGATTTGCCAATAGTCCTTGAGCTGGCGAAAGCTGTCCCGAGGTGAGCTCTGGAGCCGTTCCGAACGCCGAATGGTAGCGCTGCGCAAAGCGATCCAAGGCACTTTGATCGCCCAGACGCTTGGCAAGCTCGATGGCACGCAAATAAAGTGCCTCACTGACCGGCTGAGTGCCTTCGAAATAAGCCTCGATATCCCTCAACGCTTCCTCGGGTTGCCCCCAAGATTCGAAGAAATCTAACCGATCCCACAGCGCAATCAACGGCGCGACGACATCTTTCTGACCACCAGTTGCGAATGGCTTTTCATTGGCGACCAGACGAGCGCTCGACGTTTGCTCATCGACTGCATTCCGGTCTTCCAAGACGTCGCCACTGGGTCGTGGCCGAAACGGAAAATGATTCAACCGATCTCTACTGCGGAGACGCCAATTTCGCCAACGGGTCAACCAGTTTGAATCTGACAGTAATGGTGTCCCCTCCTCCTTACCTTGCGCCACGGCATTTTTGCGCTGTCGGCGTCGCAGGTAAATCGCCACGCCCGCTAGGGCGCTGGCGCCCACCAGCAATGCGAGTTGGACCGGGTCAGAATCCGCACCGGAGAAGGCAGAGTCGGTCGGTGGCTCAGACGGCGGCGACTGGGGCGACGCGGGCATCTCTCCCTCTGTCACGAGTGCTTTTACGACCGGACCCTGCGGTTCAGTCGTCGGCTCGATGGCCGGACCAGACAGTCCAGTCGGATCTTGAGACGTCGCGGCCGGCTCCGATTCTGAGCCCTGGGCAGATGCTGACATGACGTCATCGCCGGAAGCGCGCTTCGTGTCGACACCAGACGACGGTGGCGTGGCGGCAGCGATATCCTTCGTCAACGGTGGACTGAGTTCAAGGCGCGACGGCGGGGTGACTGTCGGCGCCGGCTTACGCGCGGGCTGCGCCGGTCGAGGTCTCGCCATGGATTCACGCCGTGCTGGGGTAGGAGTCACCTCCTCGGGTTCAGATACGACGGTGGAGCGCGTCGGATACGGTGACACCGCGACTGGTGCCAAATGGTCTGGATGATCTCGACTTTCGACGAAAGCCCGTCCGATTCGAAGTGACCACAGACTGCGGATCGATTCGGATGGCACTTCGACAACCGAGGAAGCCGAGGGTGCAGTCGGCACTGGTGAGGGCGACACATAGGCGGCGCGGGGCGCTTCGGCGTCGGACGTTTCCGACGGTCCGATGTCCGCCAATAGGGTGTAAGTGCGTGTGAACTTCACGGGGCATCCAACACGCAACTCAACGATCACGTAGGGCTCATCGACTGGGGCCCTCGAGCGCACGCGAAAAAGCCCCGTGCCTTCTCTTTCGGATCGCTCACTTTCGACGCTGACATCCGCCGCAGGCACTGGCGTGTCACCGTAGCGAACGCTGGCCTGGACGCACGCATTACCCCCGCCGCCATCGGACGCAGTATCGCGGCTTGGAATGACGATATTCAGCGGACGACCGATAAAGACTGGCCCCTGCGCCCAACCCAAGGTCTGCGTACGACCGAAGTGGAAAGACAAGAACAACAATATAGCCAGCGCTACGCGCGAAGACATGGGATCAAATGAGAACATAACAGCGGGGACGCGGTCGCAGCCGCGATCGAATCGGCTAGCATTCTGTCATAACTCAGGCTCAACTCACGGGAGTCACAATGACCGAGGCCTCTGCAGTACTGTCTTTTTGCAACATCGGCGTGGTGGGCACGGGCGCCATGGGGCGCGGCATCGCGCAAATCGCGGCGCAAGCCGGCGCCACCGTCAGCCTGATGGACGCCAAGCCCGAGGCCCTCGAGGCCGCCCAGCAGGCCTTGGCACAGACGTGGCAGCGCTTGGTGGACAAAGGCCGGCTCGCCCCCACCGAAGCGGCGGCTTGTATGGCGCGCCTGCGCCCCGTCCGCGGGTTGACCGACTTGGCGGCATGCGACCTCGTCATCGAAGCCATCGTCGAGCGGCTCGATGCCAAGCAGGCGTTGTTCGAGCAACTCGAATCCATCGTCGCGCCGACGACGGTGCTGGCCACCAATACCTCGTCGCTGTCGGTGACGGCCATTGGCAGCCGATTGCGTACCCCGCAGCGGCTGGCTGGCTTTCATTTTTTCAACCCGGTGCCACTGATGAAGGTGGTGGAGGTGGTCAGCGGTCTGAAGACCGACCCGGAAGTCGTGCAGCGGCTGTGTGACTTGGCACGCCAGATGGGTCACACGCCGGTGCGTGCGCAAGACACACCAGGCTTCATCGTCAACCACGCCGGGCGCGGCTACATCACCGAGGCGTTGCGCATCGCCGGCGAGTGCGTGGCCGACTTCGCCACCATCGACCGCATCCTGAAAGACCAAGGCAGTTTTCGCCTGGGGCCGTTCGAGCTGCTGGATCTGACGGCGCTCGATGTATCGCAGCCGGTGATGGAGTCGATCTACCACCAGTACTACGAGGAGCCGCGCTTTCGTCCGAGCGTCATCGCCGCGCAGCGCTTGGCCGGCGGCGTCGTGGGACGCAAGGTCGGCGAAGGGTTTTATCGCTACGTGGATGGTCAGGCCCAGGTGCCGCCCGAGCCGCCTGTGCCGGACGTGGCCGCACTGCCACCGGTGTGGGTGCCGGCACGCGCCGCTCGGCGCACCGAACTGCTGCAGCTGCTCGCCGGCCTGGGCGCCTCGATCGAGACCACGGCCCAACCCTCGCCACAGGCCCTCATCGTGGTGGCGCCGCTCGGGCACGACGTCACCACGGTCGCGGCGGTGGAGCGGCTCGACCCCGGTCGCACCGTCGGCATCGACATGCTGCTGCCCGATGCCGCGGTCAAGCGGCGCGTCATCGCCACCAACCCGGCCACGCGCAGCGATATGCGCGCCGCTGCCCATGCATTGTTCGCCCGCGATGGCAAGCCCGTCAGCGTCATTCGCGACAGCGGCGGCTTCGTGACCCAGCGCGTGCTGGCCACCATCGTCAACATCGCCGCCGATATTTGTCAGCAGGGTATTTGTACCCCCGCCGACCTGGAGACGGCGGTGACGCTGGGCTTGGGCTACCCCGCCGGGCCGTTGGCCATGGGCGACCGCGTCGGCGCCGCCAGCGTGCTGGAGATCCTGTTCAATTTGCAGACCGTCTATGGCGATATGCGCTACCGCCCCTCGCCGTGGTTGCGTCGGCGTGGCGCCTTGGGCCTGAGCCTGACCCACCCCGAGGAGTGAGCCGACATGAGCGCGACGCTGAAAACCCACAGTCACGACGGGACCTTGGTGCTGAGCATCCACAACCCCGAGCACCGCAACGCGCTCGGCCCCGAAATCTATGTCGCCGGCATCGAAGCCTTGATCGCTGCCGAGCGCAACGCCGAGGTGCGCTCGGTGGTCATCACGGGCGAAGGCGGCACGTTTTGCGCTGGCGGCAACCTGCAGCGGCTGCTGGCCAACCGGCAGCAGCCCCCCGAGGTCCAGGCCGACAGCATCGAAGCGCTGCACAGCTGGATCGAGGCGGTGCGTAGCTTTCCGAAGCCGGTGCTGGCGGCGGTGGAAGGCGCCTGCGCCGGCGCGGGTTTTTCGCTGGCGCTGGCGTGTGACCTGATCGTGGCCGCTCGCGACGCCGTATTCGTGATGGCCTACGTCAACGTGGCCCTGTCGCCCGACGGCGGTGCCACCTGGAGCTTGATGCGCCAGCTACCGCGCGCCACCGCCTTGCGGTTGCTGATGTTGGGCGAGCGCGTCGGCGCCGAGCGGCTGCACCAACTGGGTGTGGTCAGCGCCGTCAGCGCGCCCGGCGAGGCGCTGGAGCAGGCGCTGCACCTGGGCGAGCAGCTCAACGCCAAGGCCCCCAATGCCCTGGCCAGCATCAAAGCCTTGGCCAACGATGCGTTGGAGCACAGCCTGAGTCGCCAACTGCGCGAGGAGCGCGACCACTTCGTGCGCAATTTGCACCACCCCAACGCCGGCGAAGGCATACGCGCCTTTTTGGACAAGCGCACGCCCAGCTACCGCTGAGGGTGTGGCCACCGTCCGTGTCACCGAGGAGACCGACCGATGCCCCTGCAGTCGCTCACACGACAGCCGCTGGATGAACCGATCCTGACAATGGAGGAACGGCAGGCCATCAACGGTGGCCGCTGGTTTTCGAGTCTGTCCCCTTCCCTGCGTCACGACATTCTGCGATGTGCCTTTGTCAAACGCTATGCCGATGGCGAGCTGATCGCGGCCCGCGGCGACCCGCCCACGGTATGGAGCGCCGTGGCCAAGGGAGCGGTGCGGGTGAGCTCGACCTCGATCACGGGCAAGCAGATCACGCTGACCTATGTGGAGCCCGGGGTGTGGTTCGGCGATGTGGCGATGTTCGACGGCGACGCGCGCACGCACGACGCATACGCCCATGGGGCCACCACCCTGCTGTGCGTGGCGCGCAGCGACTTCCAGCGCATCTTGGAGCAACACGTCGAGCTCTACGAGGCTTTGCTGCGGCTGCAGGCGCGCCGCATTCGGACCCTGTTCGGGCTGGTGGAGGATCTCAACACCCTGCCCTTGCGGGCACGTCTGGCCAAGCAGCTGCTGCATCTGAGTCGCTCCTACGGCGTGCCATGCCTGTCGCAGGGCAACGAAATCCGTATCGGTTTGCACCTGGCGCAAGAGGAACTGGCCCAACTGCTGGGGGCCTCGCGCCAGCGTGTGAACCAAGAGCTCAAGACCATGGAGCGCGACGGCGCCATCCGCATCGAGCCCGGTGGGTTGGTGGTACGCGACCGCTCGGCGCTCATGCGCATCGTCGAATCCGAACCCTGACCCGCAGCGGCCATGGCGGCTGCGGGACCCTTCCCCGCACATGCCAGCCATGACCCACGACCCCACTGCCCACCCACTGGACACAGCAGCGCTGCAGCGCTGGCTGCAGGCGCATTTGCCCGGTTTTCACGGACCGCTGCGCATCGAAAAATTTCCCGGCGGGCAATCCAACCCCACCTACCACCTGCACACGCCGCAGCGTGCGTATGTGATGCGCACCAAACCCGGACCGGTGGCCAAGCTGCTGCCCTCGGCCCACGCCATCGAGCGCGAGTTCCGCGTCATGCAGGCGCTGGCTGGCAGCACGGTGCCAGTGCCGCGCATGTTCGTGCTGTGTGAAGACGAATCCGTCATCGGGCGCGCCTTCTACGTGATGGAGCATGTGGCGGGCCGCGTGTTGTGGGACCAATCGCTGCCCGGAATGACGCCTGCCGAGCGCCGTGCGCACTATCTGGAAATGAACCGGGTGCTCGCTGCGCTGCACCGGGTCGATGTGCAGGCCGTCGGATTGAGCGACTATGGCAAGCCGGGCAACTACTTCGAGCGCCAGATCGCGCGCTGGAGCAAGCAATACGTGGCCTCCATCACCGAGCCCATTGCCGAGATGGATGCGCTGATGGCGTGGCTGCCGCAGCATCTGCCGGAATCGGCGCGCGATGACCGCTGGGTCAGCATCGTGCACGGCGACTACCGGCTCGACAACCTGATGTTTCATCCACATGAGCCGCGCATCGTGGCGGTGCTCGACTGGGAGCTGTCCACGCTCGGCCATCCGTTGGCCGACTTCAGCTACCACTGTATGTCGTGGCACATTGCGCCCGGGGCGTTTCGCGGTATCGCCGGGTTGGATTGGGCGGCCCTGGGCATCCCGTCCGAAGACGAATATATCGAACACTACTGCGCGCACACGGGCTTTGTCACGCCACAAGCATTGCGGCGCGACTGGCCGTTTTATCTGGCTTACAACGCCTTTCGGCTGGCGGCCATTTTGCAGGGCATCGCCAAACGCGTCGAGCTCGGTATCGCCTCCAGTGCCCAGGCACGGCAAAGCGCGGCGGGCGCGCGCCCGCTGGCCCAGCTCGCCTGGCAATTCGCGCAGCGCTACGGCTGAGCGCAGCGCCCGCCCCCGGCGCCTCCTTCGCCCCCTCGCCCCTGTTCCCTTTCCTTCGACAGCCTCCAGGAGCCCCGATATGGACTTCGCCTACAGCCCCCGCGTACAAGCGCTGCGCGAACGCCTGATGGCGTTCATGGATGAGCACATCTACCCCAACGAGGAGCGCTTCGAGTCCGAGGTAGAGGCCAACCGCGCCGCTGGCAACCCCTGGCAGCCCACCCGCCTGATCGAAGAACTCAAGCCCAAGGCGCGTGCGGCCGGACTGTGGAATCTGTTTTTGCCCAATTCGCCGCGCGCCCCCGAGGGCCTGAGCAATCTGGAGTACGCACCATTGTGCGAAATCATGGGGCGCGTGCCCTGGGCGGCTGAAGTGTTCAACTGCTCGGCCCCCGACACCGGCAATATGGAAACGCTGGAGCGCTACGCCAGCGAAGCCCTCAAAGACCGCTGGCTCGAGCCGCTGCTGCGCGGCGAGATCCGCTCCGCCTTTTTGATGACCGAGCCGGAGGTGGCGTCCTCCGACGCCACCAACATCCAGTGCCGCATCGAACGCGACGGCGATCACTACGTCATCAATGGCCACAAGTGGTGGTCCTCCGGCGCCGGCGATCCGCGCTGCGCCGTCTTCATCGTGATGGGCAAGACCAATCCGCACGCTCCCCGTCACGCCCAACAGTCGATGATCGTGGTGCCTGCCGATAGCCCAGGCATCCGCATCGTGCGCGCACTGTCGGTGTTCGGCTACGACGACGCCCCCCACGGACACATGGAAGTGGTGCTGGAAAACGTGCGCGTGCCAGCCGACCACATCCTGCTGGGCGAAGGACGTGGCTTCGAAATCGCCCAGGGGCGGCTGGGGCCAGGCCGTATCCACCACTGCATGCGCTCCATCGGTGCGGCCGAGCGGGCACTGGAGCTGATGTGCCAACGCCTGAGCCAACGCATCGCCTTCGGCAAAGCCATCGCCGCCCAAACCATCTGGCACGAACGCATCGCCGAGGCGCGCTGCCTCATCGAGCAAGCACGCCTACTCGTGCTCAAAGCCGCTTACATGATGGACACGGTCGGCAACAAGGCCGCCAAGGCCGAAATCGCGATGATCAAGGTGGTGGCGCCCAACGTCGCCTGCAAGGTCATCGACTGGGCCATCCAGGCCTGGGGCGGCGCGGGGGTGTCGCAGGTCACGCCCCTGGCACGCAGCTACGCCAACCAACGCACCTTGCGCCTGGCCGACGGGCCCGACGAGGTACACCGCAACGCCATCGCCAAGCTGGAGCTGGCCAAATATGCGCTGGCCCGGTCGACGGCAGAGATCGAGATGCCCATCACGCGCGGCTGCTGAGGCGCGCACACGCACACTCACGCAGCCCCACGCACCCACTACAGGGAGCTGGCGGCGCGGACCTCGGCCAGCGTCGTCAGCCCCATCAATGCCTTTTCGATGCCGTCTTGGCGCAGCGTGCGCATCCCATCATGGATCGCCTGCGCCAGCAGCGTCGCCGAGGAGGCGCCGGTTTGTACCAGATGCCGCAGCGCCGGTGAAGTCACGAGCAACTCGTGCAGTGCCATGCGGCCGCGGTAGCCGGTGTGGCCGCATTCGGAACACCCCGGCGCATGTCCCAGACACAGTTCGCCATCACGGCTGAAGTGCTGGCGCCAATCGCGCTCCAAGGCGTTGGCATCGCGCAGGGGATGCTGCGGCGGCAACTGGGCCTGATAGTCTTGAATTATTTCCTGTAGGCGCTCCCGTGGTATGGGATCGTGCCGAACACACATCGGGCACAGCCGCCGCACCAACCGTTGCGCCAAGATGGCCTGCAGTGAGTCGGCGAAGGAAAACGGATCGACGCCCAGATCGCGCAGCCGCATGATGGTCTCGGCGGCGGAGTTGGTGTGCAGCGTCGACATCACGAAGTGGCCGGTGAGCAAAGCTTCCACGGCCATCTCGGCGGTCTCGGCGTCGCGGATTTCGCCCACCATGATCACGTCGGGGTCGGCACGCAACAGTGCCCTCAGGGCGTTGGCGAACGTCCACCCGATTTTGGGGTTGACCTGGATTTGACGCAGACCGCGTTGGGTGATTTCAACCGGATCTTCAGCGGTCCAGATCTTGCGGTTGGGCGTGTTCAGGCGCTTGAGTGCTGCATGCAAAGTGGTGGTCTTGCCCGATCCCGTGGGCCCGACACACAGCAACAAACCATGGGGACGGCTGAGCACACGCTCGATGGCGGCCAGATTGCTTGCGCTCAAGAGCAGCCCTTCCAGAGGAAGCGCTTCGGTCGAGTGGAGGATGCGCATGACCACGTCCTCCAGGCCGTCGGCGGTCGGGATCGTAGTCACCCGCAACTCGATCGGTAAGCCGCCGAAGCGGCGGAAATGGATCTTGCCGTCCTGCGGCTTGCGCCGCTCCGAGATATCCAAATCGCACATCACCTTGATGCGCGCCACCAGCGCGTTGCGGTAGTTGGATGGCACCTCCAAATAAGGGCGCAGCTCCCCATCGACACGGAAGCGAATCACCACTTTCTCGCGCCCAGGATAGGGCTCGATATGGATGTCCGAGGCGCGCTGATGGAACGCCTCGATGATCATCGACTTGACGAGCCTGACCAGCGTATTGTCAGACTGCTCGATGGGGCGTTCTTCTGCCAGACCGCCGGTGTTGTCGCCAGCCAGTTCGGCCACCAGCTGCCTGGTCTCGGCGTTGCGCTCCGACGCCGTCGTCGTGGCGGGCTGGGAAGGCGCGCCGCCGTCGTCGCTCAAGCCCAAGGCCCGATACGCTTCGGCAATGCGCGGCTGAATATCGGCGACGACTCCCACCACGGGAACGACCTTGCGTTGCGCAGTGAACTCGAGCTCATCGATGGCTTTGAACTGCAGCGGATCAGGCATGGCCACCACCAACGCCGAATCCAGCAACGCCAACGGCAATACGCGCTAACGCGCCGCCAGCGGCGCCGGCACCAGACGCAGCGCCGCCGCGTCGACCGGAAATTTGCGCACATCGACGAACGGGTAGCCCATCTTGCGCGCGAGCGCCACCTGCAAATCGGCCGGCTGAATCAGGCCCATCTGCACCAGCATCTGGCCCAAAGGCTGGTTGGGCTCCCGCTTTTGTCGCTCGAGCGCCTGCCGCAACTGCGCCGCGGTCAGTTTCCCCAGCCCCACGAGGGCTTCCCCGATCGGCACCGGTTTGAGCCGGGCCTGCCGCTCCAACGCCTCTTTCAGCTGCTCGGGCGTCTCCACCATCGGGGGCGCCGATACGGTTGCCTCCAGCGGTATTTCGGCGTCGTCGGGCTCCAGCAAGGACTGCCCGAAACCGCTATCGCCCGCCCACACGCCGTCATCGCGGCGCAATTCCAGGCTGGCAATGGCCTGCTTGGGCAGAAAAACGCGCTCCGGGTCGTCACTGGCAACGACGCGCGGAAAAAGCCAAACACCATAGGGGTGCCGGCGACAGTCGTGGCACAAACCGGCGTATACGGAGCCATCGCGCAAGCGCACCGCGAAGGGGCGCGACGCCTCGTCGGCGAACCCCGAGGGCAAAAAGGGTGGCGGCGCGTCGGACCGCGGCGGAATGCGCAAGCGCTTGACCTGCGCGAAGCGCAGCGATACCGGGCGCGCGTGTCCCGTCAGCAGCAGTTTCAGCGTTTCATTCGCGGGCTGAAAATCGACCAAGCGGCCCTCGATGACGCGCCCGTTCCAGCCTTCGACGGCAGCCGCCAACACCGGCTCACCCACCGTGTAGCTCTCATCGATGCTGCGATGAGGAATCACAAAGGTTGCATTGAGCGTCATATGTTCTTTTGCCTCCCTCGCTGGATGTCCACCATTGCTGACCCATGGCGACCACTGGCGACATCCATTGCTTCTGGAAACGAAGGAGCTCGAGCCGCGACGTTACATGCCCATCACCCACTGGATGATGTTCTTGGCGATAAACCCCAGTATGCCAAGGGACAGCACCAAAAACAGGACGAACGTGCCAAATTTGCCCGCTTTGGATTCGCGTGCCAGATTCAGCACGATGAACAACATGTACAAAATGAAAGCCCCCACGCCGAACGTGAGGCCGAATTGCGCGATCTGCGCCTCGGTGTAACCAAACAGGGTGGCATCCATCGACGATATCATCCCCGCACCGGCCGAATCAGCCCGGCGCGCTCGAAATCCCGGTAGGCATGCCAGCTGGCATAGGCCAGCACCGGCACGGTCAGCACCAGGCCGACCATCATCAGGGCCATGCCCACTGCGACCAGTAGCACGATACACAGTGCCCACAAGCCCATCACCACGGGCTGGCTGCCCACGGCACGCCAACTCTCGCCCACCGCTTGCCACAGGGGAGTACGGGTGTCCACCAGCATGGGCAGGGTCATGACACTGGAGGCAAACACCGGCGCAGCCAGCGCCGCACCCAGCAACAGCCAGACCTCGAACAGCCCGACTTGCGGATCGAGGACGATGTGCCGTACGAAGTCGGTGGGGGTCCGAATCGGCACCGGCGACGCCACCGTGATCAGCGCCGCCGAGGTCAGCACCCAACCGGTTCCAGCCAAGGCCAGCAGCAAGCCAAACGACATCAGCCGCCGGTCTCCCGAGGTCCACAGCTGCACCACCTCGGCGCAACAGACCTTCTCGCCGCGCTCCAGGTACCAACTGACGGCGTATAAGCCACTGGCCAGCAAAGGCGCGATGATCAAAAATCCGCTGAAGGCGCCGGCCAGCAACCAGAATTGGTCGCGCAAGCCAAACCACAAAATCAGCCCGAACAGTGCCATCAAACCGCCATGCAGCACACCGGGCAGCGGATTGCGGCGGTAGTCACGCCAACCCTGCTGCAGCCAACGCAGCGGCGCCGTCAAGCCCAAGGGAGAAGGCGGCCCGGAATCGCCCGTGGCCGGTGCAGCGATGGGGGGAGGAGCAACGGTGGTCATCGGAGTATCCAAGGATCTGCAAGCCGCAGGAGCGACGTGGTTGCTGCGACTGGGGGCGGCCAGCCCTCGAATTGGACCACAATCCGCCCGCCTTCGATGGTAGCGGCATCGGTGCGCTTCAGGCGGCAGCCACGGGCACGATGTCCGACGCCGCCACCAGCGCACGCGTGACCGCGTGGCGCGGCTGGCGCAGCACCTGCTCGGCCGCGCCCGCCTCTACCGCCTCGCCCGCGTGCAGCACCAGCACGTCGTGGGCCATGGCCCACACCACACCGACGTCGTGCGTGATGAGCAAATAGGCCAGTCCGCGCTCGCGTTGCAAGCGCAACAGCAACTCGACCACCTGCCGCTGCACCGTCACATCGAGCGCGCTCGTGGGCTCGTCCAGCACCAGCACACGCGGCTGCACGATGAGCGCGCGGGCAATGGCGATGCGCTGCCGCTGTCCACCCGAAAACGCATGTGGGTAGCGTTGCAGCCACGCCTGGATGTGGCGCTCGCCCCACGCCGGGTCGAAGAGCCCGACCTCGCGCAGGGCGGCCACCACGCGGGCGCGGCGCTGGGCGCTCGGCAAAGACGGCTCGTGCACGCGCAGCCCCTCTTCGACGATCTGCTCCAGCGTCATGCGCGGCGACAGCGACGAATACGGATCTTGAAATACGACCTGCACGGCCCGGCGCAAGGCACGGTCGGCGCGCCCACCTTGCCAGCGCTGCCCCAGCACGCGTAAATCACCCTGGGCCGGCAACAAGCCCAACGCCGCCAGTGCCAGGGTGGATTTGCCCGAGCCAGACTCGCCCACCACCGCCAGCGTGCGTCCCGGCGCCAGCCGGATCGACACCCCGCGCACGGCCTGAAACGTCTGGCGGCGAAACCAGCCGCGCCAGCCCGGCGCCGCCACGGCGTAGCCGACGGTGAGACGATCCGCCTGCAGCACAGGGGTGTCCTCATCGACGCCGTCAGGCCGAGTCGCCGCCCGCACCGCAGGTTCACCTCGCGTGGCCGCCAAGGGCGCAGCCGACCCCGTCGGCGGCCCGCCTGCTGCGCTCGTGGCCACGCGTTCGTCGCCCACCATGCGTGTCAGCCGACTGGCCAGCAAGCGCTGGGTGTAGGGATGCTGGGGGGTGGTCAATACCGCCTCGACGGGGCCGGCTTCGACCACTCGGCCGCGCTCCATCACCACCACGCGGTTGGCGAAGCGCCGCACCAGGTGTAAATCGTGGGTGATGAGCAGCACCGCCAACCCCAGCTCGCGTTGCAGCGTATCGAGCAAACCCAAGATTTGCACCCGCAGCGATGCGTCCAAGGCCGTGGTCGGCTCATCGGCCACCAGAAGGCGCGGTTGCAAGGCCAGCGCCATGGCGATCATCGCGCGCTGCCGCTGCCCGCCGCTGAGCTGGTGCGGATATTGCCGCGCGCGTCGCTGCGGATCGTCGATGCCGACGCGCTGCAACCATGTCTGCGCCTGCGCCCAGGCCTGGGCAGCCGGCACGCCGCGCTTGGCGCGCAGCGTCTCGGCGATCTGCTCACCCACCGGATACAGCGGGTTGAGCGCCGTCATCGGTTCCTGAAAGACATAGGCCACGGCATCGCCACGCAAGGCGCGCAAAGCGCGCTCGGGCAGTGTCGTCAGCTCCTGCCCATCCCAGCGTACGCTGCCGCGCAGTTGCGCGTCTGGCAGCAAGCGCAGCAGGCTCAGCGCCGTGACCGTTTTGCCCGAGCCCGACTCGCCCACCAGCGCCACCTTTTCACCCGCGCCCACCTCGAACGAGACGTCCTGCACCACGACGGAGTCGCCGAAGGCCACCTCCAGGCCGCGCACCGTCAACAACGGGGCCGACGAAGTCATGGTCGCGTGGTTCATGCGTCGGCCCGCCTCGGGTCGAGGACGTCGCGCAAGGCGTCGCCCATGAAGGTCAGCAGCACCAGGGTCAACACCAGCACGCCAAAGGTGGACAGGGAAATCCACCAGGCATCGATATTGGCTTTGCCCTGCGCCAGCAACTCGCCCAAGCTGGGGGTGCCAGGGGGGACCCCCAGCCCCAAAAAGTCCAGCGACGTCAGCGCCAGGATGGCCGCGCTCATCCGAAAGGGCAAAAACGTCACTACCGGCGTGAGGCTGTTGGGCAAAATGTGGCGCCAGATGATGGCCCAGTGCCCCAATCCCAGCGCGCGCGCCGCGCGCACGTAGTCGAGCTGGCGGTTGCGCAAAAATTCGGCGCGGACATAGTCGGCCAACCCCATCCAGCCAAACAGGCTCAGCAAAATCAGCAGCAGCGCCACGCTCGGTGCAAACACGGCGCTGAAGATGATGAGCAGATACAGCTCGGGCATCGCACTCCAGATTTCGATGAGGCGCTGCAGCGTCAAATCCACCCGCCCGCCAAAATAACCCTGCACTGCCCCGGCGAGCACACCCAACACGACGCCGATAGCCGTCAGCGCCAAGGCAAACAGCACGCTGACCCGAAACCCGTAGATCAACTGCGCCACCATATCGCGTCCGCGATCGTCGGTACCCAGCCAATTGTCGCGGCTGGGCGGCGACGGCAGCGGCGAGCGATCGTAATAGTTCAGGGTGTGCGGACCGTAGCGATTGAGCGGATACAAGGCCCAATTGCCGGGCTCGGCCAGCCGCGCCTGCACGAACGGATCGAGGTAATCGGTGGGCGTCTCGAAATCACCGCCGAAGGTGGTTTCGGGGTAGTCGTTCCACAGCGGCCAGTACCACTGCCCCTGGTAGCATACCACCAGGGGGCGATCGTTGGAGACCAGCTCCGCCATCAGGCTGGCGCCGGTGAGCACCATGAACAGCAGCAGACTCCACCATCCCAGACGGTTGTGCGCAAAACGCTGCCAGGCGCGGCGCGCCGGACTGGGGCTCGCGGTCCAGGCGGTATCATCGGCCAACGGCGCAGGTTCAATCGAATTTGACACGCGGATCCACCCACACGTAACACAGATCGCTGATCAACTTGGTCAGCAAGCCAATCAGTGTGAACAGGTACAGCGTGCCCATCACGACCGGGTAGTCGCGTCGGATCACGCTCTCATAACTGAGCAACCCCAGACCGTCGAGCGAAAACAGGGTCTCGATCAACAGGCTGCCGGTGAAAAAAGCGCCGATGAAGGCCGCTGGGAACCCGGTGACAATGGGAATGAGCGCGTTGCGTAATACGTGCTTCCACAGCACCTGCCGCTCGCTCAGGCCCTTGGCGCGCGCCACCAACACATATTGCTTGCGGATTTCTTCCAGCATGGCGTTTTTGGTCAGCATCGTGGTCACCGCAAAACTGCCCAGCACCATCGACAGCACCGGCAGCGTGATGTGCCACAGATAGTCGACGATGCGCGCGCCCCAGTACAGTTCGCTCCAGTCATCACTGACCAAGCCGCGCAGCGGAAACCACTGCAACTGCCCGCCAAAGACGACCAGCAGCGCCACCCCCAGCACGAAGCCCGGGATGGCGTAGGCCACCAGCACCAGTAGCGAGGTCACCAGATCGAAGCGCGAGCCAGCGCGCACCGCCTTGGCGATGCCAAGCGGCACGGCCACCCCGTAGCTGATGAAAAACGTCCACAGACCCAGGCTCATCGACACCGGCAGCTTTTCCCAGATCAGCTGCGCCACCGGCTTGTTCTGAAAAAAGCTCTGTCCCAGATCGAAACGCGCAAACTGGGCCAACATCTGCACGAAGCGCTCGTGCGCGGGCTTGTCGAAGCCGTACAGGGCCTTGATCTGCTCCAGGCGCTGGGCATCCACCCCCTGCGCCCCGCGATAAGCCAGCCCGCCGCCTTCGGCGCCACCGCCCAGGCCGGCGCGCGCCTCGGCCAAATATTGGTCCACCGGCCCGCCGGGGACGAATTGCACGACCACGAAGGTCACCAGCAGCACGCCGAACAGGGTGGGTCCCATCAGCAGCACCCGCTTGAGGATGTAGGCCCACATCGTTGTGTCTCCGTTTTTTTCCATCAACGCCGCGCGGCCGCCGGTGGTTGGGCGATCGCTGCGGCGCGGGCGAGGCCTGTGGAGGCAACGCCCACGCTGGGGGGCTGAGCACGCGCTGGAACGACTGGTGGCTGGCGCGCCCACCAGGTCGCGATCGCCCAGCCCTCCCCGCTGGCGTACGGCGGCATCGTCGGCGTCGGCTGCAAGCGCCACGCGTTGTAGGCCAGGCGGTGCGTCGGCGCCGACCATTGCGGAATCAACACGTGGCTGTGCGCGATCACGCGCTCCAGCGCCCGGCACGCGGCCAGATAGGCGGGCTCGTCTTGGGCCTGCACCATGCGCTGGATCAGATCATCGACCGCCGGGTTGGCCAGCCCGGTGAAATTGCCCGAGTCAGGCGTGCGCGCGGCCTCGCTGCCGAACAAGTCGGCATACTCGGCGCCGGGATTGTGCGTGCCCTGGAACGCCAGCGATATGATGTCGAAGTCGAAGGTGCGCAAACGCTGTTGGTACAGCGCAAAGTCCACCGAGCGAAAGCGCAGCTCCACGCCGATGCGCGCCAGATTGCGCGCCCAGGGCGTGACCACGCGCACCCCGGCCTCGTTGCTGTCCAGGTACTCCAAGACCAACGGTTGTCCTTGAGCGTTGCGCAGTGCGCCGTCGCGAAACGTCCACCCGGCTTCGCGCAGGAGCGCCTGGGCACGCTTGAGGTTGGCCCGCAGACCCGCGGCGCCGTCGGTGCGCGGCGGCTCGGCCATCGGCCCGAAAACGGCTTCGGGTACCTGCCCGCGCCAGGGCTGCAGCAAGGCGCGCTGCGCGGCATCCGGCGGCCCTTCGGCCGCGCAGGCCGTGTTGCCGAACAGGCCCCGCACGCGCTGGTAGCTGCCGTAGAACAAGCGCTCGTTCATCCATTCGAAGTCCAGCGCCAACCCCAAGGCCTGCCGCACCCGAATGTCGTCGAGCGGCGGTCGGCGCGTATTGAGCACATAACTCTGAAAGCCGGTGGGCAGGCGGTGACGAAACTCGCCTTTGACCAATTCGCCACTGTCGAAGCGCTTGCCGCTGACGCGCCGGGCCCAGTCGCCGGCGGAGAAAAAGCGCATCAAATCGAATTCACCCGCCTTCAGCGCCTCCAGGCGCGCCGTGTTGTCTTTGTAGATCTTGACCGTGACGCGGTCGAAGTTGAACTGCCCGCGGCGCACCGGCAAATCGCGCGCCCAGTAGTCGGGGTCGCGCACATAGGTGATGTCGCGTCCGAACTTGACCGGACCGATACGATACGGCCCGCTGCCAATCGGTATGTCGGTGACGACCTGATCGAAGGTTTTGCGCTGGCCGGTGCGCGGGTCGATGGCGTCGCCCCAGGCGCGGCTGAAAATCGGCAGGCCGCCGACGATCAACGGCAGCTCGCGGTTGGGCACGCGAAAACGAAAGCGCACCACACGCGGGCCCAGGACATCGACGCCCGCAACGTCGGCCAGCAGCGTGCGATACGCGGGTGAGACGTGTGGCCCGATGAGGGTGTCGAAGCTGTGCCGTACATCCTCGGCCAGCACCGGGTCGCCGTTGTGGAAACGCGCCTGCGGGCGCAGGCGAAAGGTCACGCTGAGCCGGTCGGGCGCCACCGCCACGTCCTCGGCCAGCAAACCGTAGGCCGCGCCCAGTTCATCGGCCGGCCCCACCAGCAAGGTATCGAACATCAAGTCCGCCAAATAGGCCGGGGCGCTGCCGCGCAGCGTGAACGGGTTGTACTTGTCGAACGTGGAGGTGCGCAGGTTGCTGACCAGACGCAGCTCGCCGCCCTTGGGCGCGTCGGGGTTGACGTAGCGAAAGTGGGCAAAGTCGGGCGGATACTGCAACCGATCCCACAGCGCATAGCCGTGCGCGCCCCAGGCGGGGTGCCCTGCGCCCAGCACGACGAACCACAGCACCGCCAGCCACCGCAACGGTCTTGGTCGCCTGCCGGCGCGCTCGTGCAGATACGGGTGCATGCGCATGCGACAATTCTGCAGGATTTCCGACACCGAGGAGCAAGACACATGGGATTTCTGGCCGGCAAGAAGCTGCTGATTACCGGGGTGCTGTCCAACCGCTCGATCGCCTATGGCATCGCGCGCGCCTGCCACGCCCAGGGCGCCGAGCTGGCGTTCAGCTACGTGGGCGAACGCTTCAAGGATCGCATCACCGAGTTTGCGGCCGAATTCGGCTCATCCTTGGTCTTCGAGTGCGACGTCAGCGACGATGCGCAGATCGAACGCCTTTTTCAGCAGCTCAGCGCCCACTGGCCGCGCTTCGACGGCTTCGTGCACAGCATCGGTTACGCGCCGCGCGAGGCCATTGCCGGTGACTTTCTGGAGGGGCTCAGCCGCGAAGGCTTTCGCGCCGCACATGACATCAGCGCCTACAGTTTTCCGGCCATGGCCAAGGCCGCTCGCCCGTACCTCAACGACAACGCCGCGCTGCTGACGCTGACGTATCTGGGTGCGGTGCGCATGGTGCCCAACTACAACACCATGGGACTGGCCAAAGCCAGCTTGGAGGCCAGCGTGCGCTATCTGGCCGAGTCGCTGGGCAGCCAGCGCCGCGGCTGGCGCGTCAACGCCATCTCCGCCGGCCCGATCAAGACGCTGGCCGCCAGCGGCATCAAGGGCTTCGGCAAGATTTTGGGCGTGGTCGCCGACAACGCCCCCATCCGACGCAACGTCACCATCGACGACGTCGGGAACGCCGCCGCCTTTTTGCTCAGCGATCTGGCCGCCGGCATCAGCGCCGAAATCCTGTATGTGGACGGCGGCTTCAGCCATGTGATGGGCGGCGTGGCCGACGTCACCTCAGACGCCGTGTGAGCGACGCGGGCCGCCGCACTCGCTTCGACCGGCTGGCGCCCCGCCGCGGCGCGGCTGCGCCATGGAGTGGCAGCGCGGCAAGCCCCGCAGGGCGCTGGGGTCCTGCTGGTCATCCCACCGCTGCGCCCTCTCAGAGTGGGCCTACTTCAGGTTGCCGAGGTAAGCCGCCACCGCTTCCAGCTCCAGGTCGCTCAAGCGGTGCGCCATGACGCGCATGATGGGGTTGTCGCGCGCGCCGTCGCGCTCGCGAAACGCCAACACCTGACGTTGGATATAGGCCGGGTGCTGTCCCGCCAGCCGCGGCAACTCGGCCGTGCCCAGCGCCTGTGGTCCGTGGCAGGTGGCGCACGGCGCCAATCCACTGTGGCGGTTGCCCCGTTCGTAGATGTAGCGACCGACGGCCAGCAGCAACTCGTCGCCGCTGGGGGTGTTGCCCGGCTTCTGGCGCGCGTAATACTCAGCCACCGCCTCCAATTCGGTCGCGCTCAGGCCCTTGACCTTCTCCTGCATCGCGGTGTCCTTGCGCTCACCCCGCGCGAAGGCTTGCAATTGGTTGAGCAGATATTGCGCATTTTGCCCCGCCAGACGCGGAAAGTTCGGCGCTACGCTCTGGCCGCACGGGCCATGGCAGACCGCGCAACGGTCGCGCGCTACCACTTCGCCGATCACCAGCGGATCGTTCGACGCTGCGCGCCCGGCCCCCTGCGCCAACACGGTCGCTGCGGCGCACGCCAGCGCCGCAGCCAGCAGTCGCTGCATGGTGGTTTTCATGGGATTCATGGCATCCTCCAGTGGGTATCAAACGGTTGGACCCATGGTAGCCCCGCCGAGGGCGGGGCTTGTTGACGCGTGTCAAGGGACACGTATCTGGTGACGCGGCGGCCGGCGCGGGACCCATCGTCGCGCCGACGACAGCGGCGCGCTGCGGTGGCGCGGTCTGCAGCCGGCTGAACCAGCACCGCCCCCGCGAACCTAGGCTGCGCCCGGAGTCAGCGCCGCGCCGGCGGTAAATCCGTGCAGTGCCCGTGCGCCGCCTCGGCAGCCAAGCCGATGGTTTCGCCCAGCGTCGGGTGCGGGTGGATGGTGCGGCCGATATCGATCGCATCGGCCCCCATCTCGATGGCCAGCGCGATTTCACCGATCATGTCGCCCGCATTCGGCCCAACGATACCGCCGCCAACGATGCGGTGCGTGCTCGCATCGAACAACAGCTTCGTGAAGCCCTGCTCACAGCCGTTGGCAATGGCGCGGCCCGACGCCGACCAGGGAAACAGTCCTTTGTCCACCGCCACCCCTTGCGTCTTGGCCTGCTCCTCGGTCAGGCCCACCCAGGCCACCTCGGGGTCGGTGTAGGCCACGCTGGGGATGACGCGCGCGATGAAGCCCGAGCGCGCCAACGCTTCATCACCCTTGAGCTCGCCCGCGATCACCTCGGCGGCCACGTGCCCTTCGTGCACCGCCTTGTGCGCCAGCATCGGCGCACCGACGATGTCGCCGATGGCGAAAATGTGCCCGACGTTGGTGCGCATCTGCGTATCCACCGGCACGAACCCGCGTTCGTCGAGCGCGACGCCGGCGCGCTCCGCGCCGATCTTGCGTCCATTGGGGCTGCGCCCCACGGCTTGCAATACCAAGTCGTAGACACCGTCACTGCGGCTGCCGTCGGCCCCTTCGAAGCGCACGTGGATGCCGTCGGCGCGGGCGTCTGCGGCCACGGTGCGCGTGCGCAGCATCAAGCGGTCGAAGCGCGGCGCATTGAGCTTGTGCCACACCTTCACCAAGTCGCGGTCGGCACCCGGCATCAGTCCGTCGGCCATTTCGACCACGTCGATGCGTGCGCCCAGCGCCGAATAGACGGTGGCCATTTCCAACCCGATGATGCCGCCACCGATGACCAACATACGCTGCGGTACGGCCGGCAGCGTCAGGGCCCCAGTGCTGTCGATGATGCGCGGGTCATCCGGCAGGAACGGCAGCCGCACCGCCTGCGAGCCCGCGGCGATGATGCAACGTGCGAAGGCCACGACGGTTTGGGCGCCGGTCTTGTCCTGGCCGCTGCCCGTGGTTTCTTCCACCACCACCCGATGCGCGTCGACAAAGCTGCCGTAGCCGCGCACGACACGCACATTGCGCATCTTCGCCATGGCGGCCAAGCCACCGGTGAGCTTGCCGATCACGCGCTCCTTGTGCGCACGCAGCGCCTGCACGTCGATGCGCGGGGCATCGAATGCGATACCCACCTGCGCCAAGTGGCGCGCCTCCTCCATCACCGCCGCAACGTGCAGCAGCGCCTTGGAGGGAATACAGCCCACATTGAGGCACACCCCGCCCAGTGTCGGGTAGCGCTCCACCAGCACCACGTCCAAGCCGAGGTCGGCGGCGCGAAACGCCGCCGAATAGCCACCGGGGCCGCCACCGAGCACCAGCAGGTCGCAGCGCAGATCCGCCGGCCCCACGGTGGACATGGTAGCCGTGACTTGCGGCTGTGCGCCCGCCTGTGCCGACACGGACGCACTCCCCTCCGTGAGAGCGACCACCGGCGGCGCGGACGTGGGCGCTTGGGCCGGCGCCGCAGGCGCCGATGGTTGCACCGGTGCCGCCACCGGCTGACCACCAGCACCGGACGACGCCGCTGCCGATGGCACCGGCCCACCGTCAGCGGCGCCCGCATCCGACCCCGCCACCTCCAGCAGCGCGATCACCGAGCCTTCGCTGACCTTGTCACCCAAGGCCACCCGCAGCTCCCGAATCACCCCCGCATGGCTCGACGGGATCTCCATCGACGCCTTGTCGCTCTCCACCGTGATCAGCGACTGGTCCACCGCCACCCGATCCCCCGGCTTGACCAGCAGCTCAATCACCGCCACATCCTTGAAATCCCCAATGTCGGGAACCTTCAGCTCGATCAGTGCCATCGGTGCGCCTTTCTCACAGCAGGACGCGGCGGAAATCCGCCAAGATCTGGCCCAGGTAGGCGTTGAAACGCGCCGCCGCCGCCCCATCGATGACGCGGTGGTCCCAGGTCAGCGACAGCGGCAGCATCAGGCGCGGCACGAACTGCTGGCCGTCCCACTGCGGCTCCCAGCGGCTTTTGCACACGCCCAGAATCGCCACTTCCGGGGCGTTGATGATGGGGGTGAAGTACCGCCCGCCGATGCCGCCCAAGCTGGAGATGGTGAAAGTGGCGCCCGACATGTCCGCCGGCGACAGCTTGCCCTCGCGCGCCTTGGCGGCGAGTTCGGCCAATTCGCGGCTGATGTGCAGCACCCCCTTCTGGTCGGCGTTTTTGATCACCGGCACCACCAGACCGTTGGGGGTGTCGGCCGCGAAACCGATATTCCAATAGCGCTTGAGGATCAACGCCTCACCCCCGCTGTCCATATCCAGCGAGGCATTGAACTCTGGGAAGCGCTGCAACGCCGCCACACAGGCCTTGACCAAAAAGGCCAGCATGGTGACCTTGACGCCACTCTTTTCGTGCTCTTTGTTGAGTTGCAGTCGAAAGGCCTCCAGCTCGGTGATGTCGGCATCGTCGTGGTTGGTCACCGCCGGAATCATCACCGCATTGCGCATCAGGTTGGCGCCGCTGATCTTTTTGATACGCGGCAGCTCCCGGCGCTCGATAGGCCCGAATTTGGCAAAGTCCACCTTCGGCCACGGGATCAGGCCCAGCGCAACGCCGCCATCGCTGGCCGACGGGGCTTTGGCCGCTTGCGCACGCGTTTGCTGCTCACCGGCCATGACGGCGCGCGTGAAGGCCAACACATCCTCACGGGTGATGCGTCCCTTGGGGCCGGAGCCGCGCACTTCGTCCAACGCCACGCCCAATTCGCGTGCGAGCTGGCGCACCGCGGGCGATGCATGCGGCAAGCCCAAGGGCGCGCGGGTCGGATCGTGGGGCTGTGCGGCGGCGTGGGTGGATGCTGCGGATACTACCGCTGGGGCCGCGCTGGCACCGGGCAGTGGAGCATCGCTCGCAGCGGCATGGGCGCTTGTTGGGGCCACCACTGGGGGCGCGGACGTGGGCGCTTGGGCCGGCGCCTCAGGCGCCGATGGTTGCACCGGTGCCGCCACCGGCTGACCACCAGCACCGGACGACGCCGCTGCCGATGGCACCGGCCCACCGTCAGCGGCGCCCGCATCCGACCCCGCCACCTCCAGCAGCGCGATCACCGAGCCTTCGCTGACCTTGTCACCCAAGGCCACCCGCAGCTCCCGAATCACCCCCGCATGGCTCGACGGGATCTCCATCGACGCCTTGTCGCTCTCCACCGTGATCAGCGACTGGTCCACCGCCACCCGATCCCCCGGCTTGACCAGCAGCTCAATCACCGCCACATCCTTGAAATCCCCAATGTCGGGAACCTTCAGCTCGATCAGTGCCATGTGCGTGCTCCCGACGGTGTCATGCGTACAGAGGATTGACCTTGTCCGGATCGATACCGTAGCGCTGGATGGCCTCGGCCACGCGCGCCGCCGGCACCGTGCCCTCCTCGGCCAACGCCTTCAGGGCCGCCACCGTGATGTAGTGCCGATCCACCTCGAAGTGGCGGCGCAGCCGGTAGCGGAAATCGCTGCGGCCGAAGCCGTCGGTACCCAGCACTTTGTATGTGCGCTCCTTGGGTAGATAGGGCCGTATCTGCTCGGCAAAGGCGCGCACATAGTCGGTGGCAGCCACTACCGGTCCGGGGTGCGGCCCCAGCTGCTGGGCGACGAAGGACACGCGCGGCGCTTCGGTTGGGTGCAGCATATTCCAGCGCTCGCAGTCCGCGCCCTCGCGCGCCAACTCGGTAAAACTCGGGCAGCTCCACACGTTAGCGGCCACCCCCCAGTCCTGGGCCAGCAGCGCCTGCGCTGCCAGCGCCTCGCGCAAAATCGCACCGCTGCCCAGCAGCTGCACGCGCGGCGTTATCTTGGGCCCTTCGCGCAGCAAATACATGCCGCGGATGATGTGCTCCTCGGTGCCCGGGATCAGGCCAGGGTGGGCGTAGTTTTCGTTGAGCAGCGTGACGTAGTAGAAGACGTTTTCCTGTCGCTCGACCATGCGCTTCAGACCGTGATGCAGGATCACCGCCACTTCGTGCGCGAAGGTGGGGTCGTAGCTGACGCAGTTGGGAATGGTGGCGGCGATCATGTGACTGTGGCCGTCTTGGTGCTGCAGCCCCTCGCCGTTGAGTGTGGTGCGCCCGGACGTACCGCCGAGCAGAAAGCCGCGTGCCTGCATGTCACCCGCTGCCCAGGCCAGATCGCCGAAACGCTGGAAGCCAAACATCGAGTAGTAGATGAAGAACGGGATCATGATGCGGTTGTTCGTCGAGTACGACGTGGCCGCCGCGATCCACGAACTCATCCCACCCGCCTCGTTGATGCCTTCCTGCAGGATTTGCCCGGCCTTGTCTTCCCTGTAGTACATGACCTGGTCTTTGTCGACCGGGGTGTAGAGCTGGCCTTTGGGGTTGTAGATGCCGATTTGCCGAAACAGCCCCTCCATGCCAAAGGTGCGTGCCTCGTCCACCAGAATCGGTACCACCCGTGGCCCCAGCGCCTGATCGCGCAACAACTGGATCAGAAAGCGCACATAGGCCTGCGTGGTGCTGATTTCACGCCCCTCCGGGGTCGGCTCCAAGAGCGCCTTGAAGGTTTCCAGCGACGGCACGGTGAACTGCTCGTCGCTCTTGACGCGGCGCTTGGGCAAGTAGCCGCCGAGCGCCCGGCGCCGCTCGTGCAGATATTTCATCTCTGGCGTGTCGTCGGCCGGCTTGTAGAACGGAATCTTGGGCAGCTCGCTGTCCGGAATCGGGATGTTGAAGCGGTCCCGGAAGTAGCGGATATCTTCGTCCGACAGTTTTTTGGTCTGGTGGGCCGTATTCTTGCCCTCGCCGGCGCGCCCCATGCCATAGCCCTTGACCGTCTTGACCAGGATGACGGTGGGCTGCCCTTTGTGGTGGTAGGCGCGATGGAAGGCGGCATAGACCTTGCGCGCATCGTGACCGCCGCGGCGCAGCGCCCAGATCTCCTCGTCGCTCATCTTGGCCACCAGTTCCAGCGCCTTCGGATGACGGCCAAAGAAGTGCTTGCGCACGAACGCACCGTCGTTGGCCTTGAAGGCCTGGTAGTCGCCGTCGAGCGTCTCCATCATGATGCGGCGCAACACCCCTTCTTTGTCGCGTGCCAGCAGCGGATCCCAATTGCTGCCCCACAACAGCTTGATCACATTCCAGCCGGCGCCGCGAAAATCGCCCTCCAGCTCCTGGATGATCTTGCCGTTGCCGCGTACCGGCCCGTCGAGCCGCTGCAGGTTGCAGTTGACCACGAAGATGAGGTTGTCCAGCCCTTCGCGCGCCGCCAGACCGATGGCACCCATGCTCTCGGGCTCGTCCATTTCGCCGTCACCGCAAAACACCCACACCTTGCGGCGTGCGGTGTCGGCGATGCCGCGCGCGTGCAAATACTTCAAAAACCGCGCTTGGTAAATCCCCATGATGGGGCCCAGCCCCATCGACACGGTGGGAAACTGCCAGAACTCGGGCATGAGCTTGGGGTGCGGGTAGCTCGACAGTCCCTTGCCTTCGACCTCTTGCCGAAAGTTGAGCAGTTGCTCTTCGGTGATGCGCCCCTCCAAAAACGCGCGCGCGTAAATGCCGGGGGCGCTGTGACCCTGGATGTAGAGCAAATCGCCGCCGTGTGTGCCCCCTTGGTCGGTGTCGTCGGCGTGCCAGAAGTGGTTGAACCCGCAGGCCAGCAGGTGTGCCAGTGACTGAAACGAGCTGATGTGCCCACCCAGTTCGCTGCCGTCGGGCGACTGCAGCCGGTTGGCCTTGACGACCATGGCCATGGCATTCCAGCGCATGTAGGCACGCAGCCGGCCTTCCAGCTCCAGATTGCCCGGGCTTTGCTCTTCTTCGTCCGGCTCGATGGTGTTGACGTAGCCAGTGGTGGCCGAAAACGGCAGGTCGATGCTGTGCTCGCGCGCCTCCTCCAACAGCTGCTCGAGGAGAAAGTGGGCACGTTGTGCCCCTTCGCGTTCGATCACGGCGTCGAGCGCTTCGAGCCACTCTCGGGTCTCTTGGGGATCGGCGTCGGGGGCCACCAGCGGGGAAATCGGTTCGGCGCGGTCGGACATCGGTTGTCTCCTCACGGTTTACGAAAGCGTAAAGCGAATGGCTGTCGCTGTCACGGAGTTTCGCACAAAAATCCCGTACTTCCAAATCATGGTTTTACATTTCATATTACAAAACCTTATGCGAACACATTGGCCCCCATGGGCGGGGCCGCGCTGGGCATGGGCCCCGGATCGAAGGCGGTCGCCACGGCAGCAACACCCGTGCCTGTCCATCCACCGCCGCGCTGCGGCCGACGTGCTGCGGCCGTCGCGCGCGCACCGCTGCCTATCCACGCCACGCCCTCTAGGGTTTGCCCTAAACTTGCAGGCCATGAGCGCCACGTCCCACGCCCCACGTTCGACCGAGCGGCGGCATTGGTGGAACGCGCCGCGCCGCTACTGGCGGCAATGGTGGGAGCGTCTGCCCGCAGCCCGGCAAGACCAGCTGGCCATGCTCGGGCCGCTGATCTCGGTGCTGCTGTTCCTCAGCGCCATCTTCACGGCCCTGGTTTATTTCACCGGGCAAGAGCGCGCGCGCGACCAGGAGGCCGTGGTGCGCGATGCCGAATATGCCCAGCAACGCCTGCGCCTGCGCCTGCTGGAGCGCCAGGAGCGGTTGATGCGCATGGCGCGCGATATCGCCAACCGCACCATCGAGGAAACCGAATTCGTCTTTCAGGCCGAGGAGCTGGTGCTGCAGAACCCGGAGCTGCTGGCGGTGCACTGGATCGGCCCCTACCGCGACGTGGTCACCGGCTACGCGGCCGCCGGCGCGCCAGCCCACGCGCACCGCCACGCGGGCGACGCCTTACCGCCAGAGCTGCTGGGTGGTACGTTCGACTTGGCACGCGACCTGCACCAGCCCATCTACTCACGCCCTCTGCCGTGGCCAGACGGGGGGCACACCATCTTGCTCTTGGTTCCCTTCGAGGAGCAACGCCGCTTCGGTGGCGTAGTGCTGGCGGAGTATGCCGTCGATGGTCTGCTGCGCTACGGCGTACCAGCGGAAGTGCTGGCACGCTATGCGGTCACGCTCATCGACGACAGCGGACAAGTGCTGGCCGGCACGCCACTTCAACTGGAGCGCAAGCCCTTATCCAGCTTGCCGTGGGCAGCGCGGCCCCAGCGCCACGAGATGCCCGTCTCGCCGATTGGCAACAGCCTGCTGCTGCGCGCCGAGGGTTTGCGGGCCGACCGCGACGCCGGCAGCGACGCGCTGTTTTGGATCGTCGGCGCCATGAGCGTGGCCACCATCTGGATGCTGCTGGGCAATATGCGTCACACGCGCCGGCGCTTGCAGGCCCAGCGCGCCTTGGTGGCCGAAACCAACTTCCGCCGAGCGATGGAAAACTCCATGCTCACCGGCATGCGCGCGCTGGACATGGAAGGGCGCATCACCTACGTCAATCGGGCGTTCTGCAACATGACCGGATGGAGCGAGGAAGAGCTGATCGGCGCCACCGCCCCGTTCCCATACTGGCCCCCGGGAGACCACGACACCTTGATGGCGCGTCTGCAAGACGAGATTGCCGGGCGCAACGCGCCTGGCGGCTTCGAAGTGCCCGTCAAGCGCAAAAATGGCAGCATCTTTTATGCGCGCATGTACGTCTCGCCGCTGATCGACGCGCAGGGGCGCCAGACCGGCTGGATGACCTCGGTGACCGATATCACCGAGGCCAAACGCATCCGCGAAGAGCTCACCGCTTCCTACGACCGCTTCGCCACCGTGCTCGACAGCCTGGACGAAGCGATTTCGGTGGCGCCGTTGCACACGCACGAGCTGCTGTTTGCCAACCGTATGTACCGCAATTGGTTCGGCGACGGCCCGCACGGCCACGAACGTTTGCTAGAACTGTGCGCCGCGGTGCCGGTTTTGCCGCCCCAGGACACGTACGACCAGGTGGACAGTCTGATGGGCCTGCCGGCCGACGCGCTGGTGGAAGCGATTGCCGAGCACGCCCAGATTCACGTGCCAGAACTCGGTAAGTGGCTGGAGTTGCGCACCCGCTACCTCACGTGGGTGGATGGCCGCTTGGTGCAGATGCTCATCGCCACCGACATCACCGCGCGCCTGCAGGCCGAGGAGCAAGCCAAACTGCAAGCCGAGCGCGCCGCCACCGCCAGCCGCCTGATCACGATGGGCGAGATGGCCTCCAGCGTGGCGCACGAACTCAACCAGCCGCTGACCGCCATCAGCAACTACGCCAACGGGCTGATCGCGCGCTTGCGCAGCGGACGCGCCGAGACCGACGAGATGCTGGCCGCGCTGGAGAAAACCGCGCGCCAGGCACAACGCGCTGGATCCATCATACAGCGCATCCGCGCCTTCGTCAAAAAAAGCGAACCCAACCCGACCTTGTCCGACGTCGGCCAGATGGTGGCCAATGCCGTCGAGCTGGCCAACATCGAGCTCAAGCGCCAACTGGTGCGACTCAACGTCTATCTGGCCGAGCGGCTGCCGCCTTTGATGGTGGACCCGATCCTGATCGAGCAGGTGCTGATCAACCTGCTGAAAAACGCTGGCGAGTCGATCCAGTGCGCCCAGCGTCCGCCTGGGCAGCGCTGGGTCGAGCTGACCGTGACGCCGCGGCGGCTCGACGGCCGCGACGGCATCGAGTTTTCCGTGCGTGACAATGGCTGTGGCATCCCCCCGACCGGCTCGAGCGCATCTACGAAGCCTTCTACAGCACCAAGGCCGAAGGCATGGGCATCGGGCTGAAGCTGTGTCGCTCCATCATCGAGTCGCACCACGGGCGGCTCGAAGCCCGCAACCTCTACAATGGTACCGAGATACTGGGCTGTGAGTTCACCTTCTGGCTGCCGCTGCCCAGCGCTGCGGCAGCCACCCCCCATCCTGATGCTGCGCCAACCCTCGTCGAGCGATGACTAGCCTGATCCCCAAACGCGGAACCGTATACGTGGTCGATGACGATGAAGCCGTGCGCGATTCGCTGCAATGGCTGTTGGAAGGCAAGGACTACCGCGTGCGCTGCTTCGAATCGGCCGAGGCTTTTTTGGCCCGCTACGACCCGCGCGAAGTCGCCTGCCTCATTGCCGACATCCGCATGGACGGCATGAGCGGCACCGAGCTGCAAGACCGCCTGATCGAACGCCATTCGCCACTGCCCATCTGTTTCATCACCGGCCACGGCGACGTGCCGATGGCCGTGGCCGCGATGAAAAAGGGGGCCGTCGATTTCATCCAAAAACCGTTCGACGAACAACAACTCATGGCGCTGGTGGAGCGCATGCTCGAGCGCGCCCACGAGTCGTTCGCCATCTACCAGCAAGCCGCCACGCGCGAGGCGCTGCTGGCCAAGCTCACCACCCGCGAAAGCCAGGTGCTGGAGCGCATCGTCGCCGGCCGCCTGAACAAGCAAATCGCCGACGACCTGGGCATCAGCATCAAAACCGTGGAGGCGCACCGCGCCAACATCATGGAAAAGCTGGGCGCCAACACCGTGGCCGACCTGCTCAAGATCGCGCTGGCACCCACCCCGACGAAAGGGTAAACCGCTCATGACCGCCCAATTGATCGACGGCGTGGCGCTGTCGCGCCAACTGCGTGCGGCGCTGCGTGAACGCGTGGCTGCCCTAAACGGCCGCGGCTGCCGCCCCGGCTTGGCCGTGATCCTGGTGGGCGACGACCCCGCCAGCCAGGTCTATGTGCGCAACAAGGTCAAGGCCTGCGCCGAGGTCGGCATCCACTCGGTGCTGCAAACCCACCCAGCTAGCCTCACCGAACAGGCGTTGCTGCAGCACATCGACGCGCTCAACGCCGACCCCGCCATCCACGGCATTCTGGTGCAATTACCGCTGCCGCCGCACATCGACGCGCAGCGGGTCATCGAAGCCATCGCGCCCGACAAAGACGTGGACGGCTTTCACGTGGCCAACGCCGGCGCCTTGATGGTCGGGCAGCCCGGCTTTCGACCCTGCACGCCGTATGGCTGCATGAAAATGCTGGAGCACATCGGCTGCGCGCTGCGCGGCAAGCACGCGGTGGTGATTGGGCGCAGCAATATCGTGGGCAAACCGATGGCCATGCTGCTGCTGCAGGCCCACGCCACGGTCACCATCTGCCACAGCGCCACCGCCGAACTGGCCCACCACACTCGGCAGGCCGACGTGCTGGTGGCGGCGGTTGGGCGTCCCGCACTCGTTACCGCCGACATGGTCAAGCCCGGCGCCGTCGTCATCGACGTCGGCATGAACCGCGACGCCACCGGCAAACTGTGCGGCGATGTCGATTTCGAAGGCGTGCGCCAGGTCGCGAGCTGGATCACCCCGGTGCCGGGCGGCGTCGGCCCGATGACCATCACCATGCTGCTGACCAACACCGTCGAGGCGGCTGAGCGCCGCCTGACCACGCCATCATTCTGAGCCGCTCATCCTGCACCCTCGCCACCGCACCCATGTTGCCGTGCACACGCCGTGGCGCACGGCTCTTCCCCAAGCGTGCCCGCTTCGGATGCGTCGGTATAGTTAGAACCAGTCAGAACCGCGCGACCGGGGAAGCCGCGCACGGTAACCCGCACGAATGACGTGCTCAAGTGCGACGTGTCAGAAACCACCACAGACTGCGCAGCGCGCATACCCACTGCAGCACCACCAAGGCGCTGCCCACGCTGTGCCACAGGGCCAGGTTGGCGCCGCTTTGGCGCGCCGTGACGATGCGCTCGGCCACACCGAACTCTTGCACCAGGCCAGCCAGCGCGCCCAGCAACAACCATGGCAGCAAGGCCCAACTGGCATCACCCGCCGTACCGCGCCCGCGCTGCGCGCGCCCCCACCACAGCAGCAACAGCGCGGCGCCCACGCTCAGGTACGACTGCACCTGAAACAGGCGTGCCGCCATGCCGCCGGCCACTGCCGGGTTGTCGAAGTGTGTAAACAGCAGCGGCACGGCCACGAAGCTCCAGGCGCTGACGGCGCCCCACCACAGGGCCGCCAACAGCACCGGCCAGCGCTGCGTCCACTGCGTCCAGCGTGTGCTGCGGTGGGTGTCCATCGTCATCGCCCGGCCTTGCGGGTCACTCGTAGCGCACGGCCACGATTTCGTAGCGCCGCACGCCGTTGGGGGCTTGCACCTCGGCCACGTCGCCCTCTTCCTTGCCGATGAGTGCGCGCGCGATCGGGCTGGAAACGTTGATGCGGCCCGTCTTCAGGTCGGCTTCGTCCTCACCGACGATCTGATAGGTCACACGCTCGCCGCTGTCTTCGTCCTCCAGCTCGACCGTGGCACCGAAGACCACCTTGCCTCCAGCGTCCATCTGCGCCGGGTCGATGATCTGCGCCATGGCCAGCTTGCCTTCGATTTCTTTGATGCGCCCCTCGATGAAACCCTGGCGGTCTTTGGCGGCGTCGTATTCGGCGTTCTCGCTCAAGTCGCCCTGCGCACGGGCTTCGGCAATGGCCTGGATGACGGCTGGGCGCTCGATGGTCTTGAGCCGGTGCAGCTCCTCTTTGAGCAACTCGGCCCCTCGTTTGGTCAACGGTATCGTTGGCATGGGTCGTCCCACAAAAGCAAACCGCCGAGCGTTGCCGGTCGGCGGTCGTTGTCGATGAGCGCGAATGATAACGCGGTTGGCGCCGGTTGTGCGGCATCATCCGCGCTGTTGGCGCTCTGCGATGGGGGCGCAGCGGCCGCAAACGGTGCCGCGCTCAGGCCAGTTGCGCGTGCAGCTCGGCCAAGGCGTAGACCGGCAGCTCGTCCATCACCTTCATGCCTTCGACGGCCGCTTCGGCGCCGAAGATGGTGGTGAAGGTGGTGACGCGGTGCGCCAGCGACGCCACGCGGATGTAGCGCGAGTCGGCGATCGCATTGCGACGCTCCTCCACCGTGTTGATGACCATGGCGATTTCGCCATTTTTGATCATGTCCACGATGTTGGGACGGCCCTCGGTGACTTTGTTGACGACGCTGCAGGGGATGCCGGCGGCTGTGATGGCCGCTGCGGTGCCGCGCGTGGCCACCAGCTCGAATCCCATGGCCGCCAGATCGCGCGCAATGGCCACGACACGGGTCTTGTCCCCGGGCTTGACCGATAAGAAGACTTTGCGCACCGCATCCGTGGGCCGCGGCAGCACGGTGCCCGCCCCCAGTTGGGCTTTCACGAAGGCCTCGCCAAAGGTGCGCCCCACTCCCATCACTTCGCCGGTGGACTTCATCTCCGGCCCCAGGATGGTGTCCACACCGGGGAATTTGACGAACGGGAAGACCGCTTCCTTGACGCTGAAATACGGCGGCGTGACCTCGGCGGTGACGCCTTGCTGCGCCAAGGTCTGGCCGGCCATGCAGCGCGCCGCCACCTTGGCCAGCTGAATGCCGGTGGCCTTGGAGACGAAGGGCACGGTGCGGCTGGCGCGCGGGTTGACCTCCAGCACGTAGATGACGTCGTGCTTGCGGCCACCGTCGTCTTCGACCTCCTGGATGGCGAACTGCACGTTCATCAGCCCGACCACATTGAGCGCGTGCGCCAGCGCCGTGGTCTGGCGCTTGATCTCGGCCACCGTGGCAGCCGACAAATAGTACGGCGGCAGCGAGCAGGCCGAGTCGCCCGAGTGCACCCCGGCCTGCTCGATGTGCTCCATCACCCCGCCGATGAGGACGTGGCCACTGGCGTCGCGCACGCAGTCCACATCGCACTCGATGGCGTCGTTGAGAAAGCGGTCGAGCAGCACCGGCGAGTCGTTGCTGACCTTGACCGCCTCGCGCATGTAGCGCTGCAGGTCGCGCGGCTCGTGCACGATTTCCATCGCCCGCCCGCCCAGCACGTAGCTGGGTCGCACCACCAGCGGGTAGCCCAGCGCGGCGGCTTTGTCCATCGCCTCCGCTTCGGTACGGGCGGTGGCATTGGGTGGCTGCTTCAGGCCCAGCACATGCAGCATGTGCTGGAAGCGCTCGCGGTCTTCGGCGGCATCGATCATGTCGGGCGTGGTGCCGATGATGGGCACGCCGGCGCGCTCCAGGCCCAGGGCCAGCTTCAGCGGCGTCTGCCCGCCGTACTGCACGATCACGCCTTCGGGCCGTTCCTTGGCCACGATCTCCAGCACGTCCTCCAGTGTCAACGGCTCGAAGTAGAGGCGGTCGCTGGTGTCGTAGTCGGTGGAGACGGTCTCGGGGTTGCAGTTGACCATGATGGTCTCGAACCCGTCCTCGCGCAGCGCCAACGCTGCGTGTACGCAGCAGTAGTCGAACTCGATGCCTTGGCCGATGCGGTTGGGCCCACCGCCCAGCACCATGATTTTGCGCCGGTTGGTCGGCTCGGCCTCGCATTCGTCCTCGTACGTCGAGTACAGGTACGCGGTGGTGGTGGCAAATTCGGCGGCGCAGGTGTCCACCCGCTTGTACACCGGGCGCACCCCCAGCGCGTGCCGGTGCGCGCGCACGGCCTCCTCGCTGGTGGCCAGCAGCTTGGCCAGACGCCGGTCGGAAAACCCCTTGCGCTTGAGCGTGCGCAGCGCTGCGGCATCCAGCGCGGCCAGCGCCTGCGCGCCGTGCTGCGCGGTCCACCGGTCCAGCGCCAGCTCGATCTGCACGATCTCTTGGATCTGCGCCAAAAACCACTTGTCGATCTTGGTGAAGTGGTGCACCTCATCCAGGGTCCAGCCGGCGGCAAAGGCGTCGCCCACGTACCAGATGCGCTCGGGCCCAGGCTCGCCCAGCTCGCGCTCCAGCGTCTCGCGGTCCTGCGTCTTTTCGTTCATGCCATCGACACCGACCTCCAGCCCGCGCAACGCCTTCTGAAAACTCTCCTGGAAGGTGCGGCCGATGGCCATCACCTCGCCCACCGATTTCATCTGCGTGGTCAGGCGATCGGGGGCCTGGGGGAATTTTTCGAAGGCAAAGCGCGGAATCTTGGTGACGACGTAGTCGATGGTGGGCTCGAACGAGGCCGGCGTCGCGCCGCCGGTGATGTCGTTTCGCAGCTCATCCAGCGTGTAGCCGACGGCGAGCTTGGCTGCCACCTTGGCGATCGGAAACCCCGTGGCCTTGGACGCCAGCGCCGAGGAGCGGCTCACGCGCGGGTTCATCTCGATGACGATCATGCGCCCATTGGCCGGGTTGATGGCGAACTGCACGTTCGAGCCGCCGGTGTCGACGCCGATTTCGCGCAGCACGGCGATGGAGGCGTCGCGCAGGCGCTGGTATTCCTTGTCGGTGAGCGTTTGTGCCGGCGCCACGGTGATCGAATCGCCCGTGTGCACACCCATCGGGTCCAGGTTTTCGATCGAGCAGACGATGATGCAGTTGTCCTTTTTGTCGCGCACCACCTCCATCTCGAACTCTTTCCAGCCCACCAGCGACTCTTCGATCAACAGCTCGCTGGTCGGCGAGGCCTCCAGGCCGCGCTTGCAGATGGTCTCGAACTCCTCGGGGTTGTAGGCGATGCCGCCGCCCGTGCCGCCGAGCGTGAAGCTGGGTCGGATCACGCACGGAAAGCCCACCTGGCGCTGCACCGCCCACGCCTCCTCCAGGCTGTGCGCGATGCCCGAGCGGGCCGACTCCAGGCCGATGCGCGTCATCGCCTCTTTGAACTTCTGGCGGTCTTCGGCCTTGTCGATGGCCTCGGGCGTGGCGCCGATGAGCTCGCACTGATATCGGTGCAAGACGCCGTGGCGCCACAGATCGAGCGCGCAGTTGAGCGCCGTCTGCCCGCCCATGGTCGGCAGGATGGCGTCGGGGCGCTCCTTGGCGATGATCTTTTCGACGGTCTGCCAGGTGATGGGCTCGATGTAGACCGCATCGGCCGTGGCCGGGTCGGTCATGATCGTGGCCGGGTTGCTGTTGATCAGGATGACGCGGTAGCCCTCTTGCCGCAGGGCTTTGCAGGCTTGCACGCCGGAGTAGTCGAATTCGCACGCCTGGCCGATGACGATCGGGCCGGCGCCGATGATGAGGATGCTGTGGAGGTCGGTGCGCTTGGGCATGGTGGGGTCGAGTCACGCCGGTGCGCCGCGTCGCGCGGCCGCCGGCTCAGGGTGAAGTGGCTTTGGCCAACCGGAAGCCGAAGCCCAGAAACAGGGCGCCGACCCCGGCGTTGAGCGCAGCCGCCAGACGGCGCCGACGGCGAAACGCCGCCGCCAGGCGATCGCCGGCAAAGATCAGCGCGCTCAGGTACAGAAAACTGAACAGTTGCACGATCGCCCCCAGCACCGCAAAGCTCAGCGCCGGATGCGGGTAGGCCGGATCGACGAACTGCACGAAAAACGAGATGAAGAAAAAGATCGCCTTCGGGTTGAGCAGACTGATCGACAGTGCGCGCTGAAACGGGCGCGTGGCCTGAGGCAGGCGAGGCGTCCCATCCACCGCAGCTGAGCTCGGCGCGCCACACCAGCGCCGCCAGGCGCTGCGCAGCATGCCCAGGCCGATCCAGCCCAGGTACAACGCCCCGGCGTATTTGATCAACCCGAACAACCACGGCGTGGCGGCCAGCACCGACGCCAGTCCGGCCGCCGACAGCAGCATCAGCACCGTATCCCCGACGAACACCCCACACGCGGCACGGTAGCCCATGGCAACTCCATGGCCCGAGGCCACCGACAGCACGTACATCGAGTTGGGACCCGGCAGCAGCACGATGAAGATCGTGCCCAGCACGAAGGTGGTCAGATCGGTGATACCGAACATTGGCGTTGCTGAGACGTGGTCAGCGCGCGCGGTCCATCAGCGCCACGAAGCGGTCGAACAAATACGCCACGTCGTGCGGACCCGGGGACGCTTCGGGGTGCCCTTGAAACCCAAAGGCAGGGCGATCGGTGCGGGCGATGCCCTGCAGCGTACCGTCGAACAGGCTGACGTGCGTGGGCCGCAGCGTCGGCGGCAGCGAGCCGGCGTCGACGGCAAAGCCGTGGTTCTGACTGGTGATGCTGACGCGCCCGCTGTCCAGATCCTGCACCGGATGGTTGGCGCCGTGGTGACCGAATTTCATTTTGAACGTGCGCGCTCCGCTGGCCAGGGCCAGGATCTGGTGCCCCAAGCAGATACCAAAAGTGGGCACGCCACGCTCGACGATGGCAGCTGCCGCGGCGATGGCGTAATCGCACGGCTCGGGGTCGCCGGGGCCGTTGGAGAGAAAGACGCCGTCGGGCTGCAGCGCCAAGACCTCAGCCGCCGACGTGCGCGCGGGCACCACGGTGACCCGGCAGCCGCGCTCGGCCAGCATGCGCAGGATATTGCGCTTGACGCCGAAATCGTAGGCCACGACGTGGCGCCGCGGCTGCGTCTGCACGCCGTAGCCGCCACCGCGGCCGTCGGCGGGCAGGCGCCACTCGGTTTGCGTCCATTCGTAGCGCTCGCGGGTGCTGACGACCTGGGCCAAATCGAGGCCGGCCATGCTGGGGGCCGAGCGCGCCAACGCCACCGCTTCGTCACGCAGCGCAGCGGTCACCGCCTGTCCAGCCGGCAGCGCGACGATGGCGCCATTTTGGGCTCCGTGTTCGCGCAGACGCCGTGTCAGCGCCCGCGTGTCGATGCCGGCGATGGCCACCACGCCCTGCGCGCGCAGATACTGATCGAGCGAGCGCGTGGCGCGAAAATTGGAGTGGAGGATGGGCAGGTCTTTGATGATCAGGCCAGCCGCCTGCACGGCGCCGGATTCGACATCCTCGTCATTGACCCCGACGTTGCCGATGTGCGGATACGTGAGGGTCACGATCTGCTGGCGGTAGCTCGGGTCGGTGAGGATTTCCTGATAGCCGGTCAGCGCGGTGTTGAACACCACTTCGCCGACCGTGCGGCCATCGGCGCCGATGGCCACCCCTTCAAAGACCGTGCCGTCTGCAAGCGCGAGAAGGGCGTTGGGCAAGACGGAAAACACGGACACTCTCTCCAAGGTTGCGACGCGACTGCCCCCTTGCGGCACCGCCCGCCGTGACGCCAACGAGCGCACATCGACGCAGCGACCCCGGTGGGATGCGGACGGTCTGGATAAACCTTGGAATTATAGCCCGCGTAATCGGCCCGCAGTACTGGCGTGCAGGCAGATTGTCAAGGCAAAGTAGAAATGTCCGCCCTCTGAGCAAGTTAGAAATGTCCGGTTTGACCCCGAAGGTATGTCCTCATGGGCTGGCCCATGGGCCAGCCCATGAGGGCGGAGCGCTGAAGAGACGACGCCAGGGGTGCTCAGGGCCGGGACACCATGGCTGTTTGACTTGGCGCGCTTTGAGGATGTCATCCACCCGCGCATTGAGCGTCTTGTCATCGACGGCGCTGGGGGTGGCTGGAGCAGGATCG
>NZ_VJON01000040.1 GCF_007556685.1 Tepidimonas charontis
GACCACCAAACTTGCTCGCCAGCACCGTCGTGATGGCCGCCGTCAGCGTCGTCTTGCCGTGGTCCACGTGACCAATCGTGCCCACGTTGACGTGCGGCTTGGTCCGCTCGAATTTTTCCTTTGCCATGCTACGCGCTCCGAATGGATGTTTGCCGAACTCACTCACACGCCCCACGTGGGGCTAGGACAACGGTGGTGCCCATGGGCAGGATCGAACTGCCGACCTCTCCCTTACCAAGGGAGTGCTCTACCACTGAGCCACATGGGCCTGCGACCGCCTTGCGGCAGCCACGAAAACCTAGACTCGACACCAACTCACCGGCGCTGCGCTGGAGCGGGAGACGGGAATCGAACCCGCGTCATCAGCTTGGAAGGCTGAGGTTCTACCATTGAACTACTCCCGCGCGATCCCGCGGGATGACGTCGCGGGCTGGCACTGCCTTCTCTCAACCCAACAGAACCGATTCGCTGGTGGAGGGGGTTGGATTCGAACCAACGTAGGCGTAAGCCAACAGATTTACAGTCTGCCCCCTTTAGCCACTCGGGCACCCCTCCGGCGAGAGTTCGTGATTATGCCACGGTTTCGGGCCGCATCGCACGCGCGGCACAAAAATCGAGCGGTCGGTGGCAGGATCAGCGGCAGGAGGGGCGACGCCAGCACCCCGTGCACCGCGCGGACACCACCCGGGTGGCCGACGCCGTAGAGACCGGCTGCCGCGGCGAGATTCACGCCTGCGCGGGCATGCCGCCGCCGACCTGAACGGCGCACCGCGTCAATTGCGTCAGGACGCTGTCGCACCAGTGCGCCAGACGCCCCGACGTATCCGCCGCGGCGCGAATGCCGTTGATACTGCGCTGGCTCAGGTGGCGTTCACAGGCCACGACCGCATCCAGCCAGCCGCGCTCGCGCAGGGCGTGCACGGCGGCGTGCGCCAGCGTGCCGCAGACCACCACCCACCGCAGCCCCGCCAGTTCATGCGCCAGCCGCTCCAGGTTGGCGGTTTGCAGCACCTCGGCCAGTGTGGGCACCGAGCGCTGGGTCAGCGCCGGATATTCGACCTGCGCCCAGGCATTGGTGATGACATAGCCGGCCCGATGCGGGCTCGAAAAACGCAGTGGATCGCGCTCGTGCAGCGTCAGCAACACACGCGCCAGATTGGCCCCGGTGCCAGCCGCGCACGGGTAGCCGCGCTGCGCCTCGAAGCGGCCGGGACAAATGAAGACGAAACCGGTGTGCGCCCCTGGGCAGGGTTGCCAGTGGACCGTACCGACGTCGCGTCGATGCCGCCCCACGCTCAACCCCGGTGATCGAACAGTTGCGCCAGCGCCACGCCGGGGTCGGCCGCACGCATGAAGGCTTCACCGACCAGGAAGGCCGACACCCCGGCTGCGCGCAGGCGTCGGACATCGTCGGCAGACTGGATGCCGCTTTCCGTCACCAGGATGCGGCCGGGCGCCAGGCGCGGCAACAGGTCCAACGTGGTCTGCAGCGAGACGTCGAAGGTGCGCAGATTGCGGTTGTTGACCCCGATGAGCGGCGTGCGCAGGCGCTGCGCGCGCTCCAGCTCGGCGGCGTCGTGCACTTCCACCAGCACGGCCATGCCCAGCTCCTCGGCGATGGCCTCGAAGTCGGCCAACTGGGCATCGTCCAAGCAAGCGGCGATCAGCAAGATGGCATCGGCCCCCAACGCGCGTGCCTCCCACACTTGGTACGGATCGACCAGGAAGTCCTTGCGCAGCGCCGGCAGCGCCGCGGCGGCACGCGCCTGACGCAGATACGCGGGGTCACCCTGGAAGTAGGAGCGGTCGGTGAGCACCGACAGGCAGGCCGCGCCATGGCGCGCATAGCTGGCAGCGATGGCAGCCGGGTCGAAGTCGGCGCGCAGCACGCCCTTGGACGGGCTGGCTTTTTTGGCTTCGGCGATCACCGCCGCGCGCCCGGCCGCGATCTGGGCCTGCATGGCGCCGACGAAATCGCGCACGGGGTCGTCGTGCCGCGAGGCCTCGGCGCGCGCCCGCAGCGCTGGCGCCGACTCGCGCGCGCGCGCCGCCGCTACTTCTTCACGCTTGGTGGCGCAGATGCGCTGCAGGATATCGCTCATGCCGGCTCTCCAGCGCCCAGGCGATGGGTGACGGTGATGAACTGCTCCAGCTTGGCCTTGGCGGCGCCGCTGTCCAGCGCGGCACGCGCGCGCGCGATGCCGGCTTCGATGCTGTCGGCCACGTCGGCCGCGTACAGCGCCACCCCAGCGTTGAAGACGACGATGTCGGCCGCTGGTCCTCGCTCGCCATCGAGCACCGCCAGCAGGCGCTGGCGCGAGGCCTCGGGCGTGTCAACCTGAAAGGCACGGTGGCTGGCCATGGCCAGACCGAAGTCCTCGGGGTGAATCTCGTACTCGATGATCTCGCCGCCCTTGAGCTCACCGACCAGGGTCGCCGCCCCCAGGCTGACTTCGTCCATACCGTCCTTGCCGTGCACCACCAGCGCGTGCTCGGCCCCCAGACGCTGCAACACGCGCACCTGGATGCCGACCAGATCGGGGTGGAAGACGCCCATCAAGATGCGTGGTGCGCCCGCCGGGTTGGTCAGTGGCCCCAAAATGTTGAAGATCGTCTTGACCCCCATTTCCCGGCGCACCGGGGCCACATTTTTCATCGCCGGGTGGTGGTTGGGCGCGAACATGAAGCCGATGCCGACCTCCTGGATGCAGCGCGCAATCGCGGCGGGCGACAACTGGATATTGACGCCCAGGCTCTCCAGCACGTCGGCGCTGCCGGACTTGCTGCTGACGCTGCGCCCGCCGTGCTTGCTCACGCGCGCGCCGGCGGCGGCCGCCACGAACATCGCGCAGGTGGAAATGTTGAAGGTGTGCGCGCCGTCGCCCCCGGTGCCGACGATATCCACCAGGTGCGTGGTGTCCTCGACGACCACCCTGGTGGCGAAGTCGCGCATCACCTGGGCGGCGGCGGTGATCTCGCCGATGGTTTCTTTTTTGACGCGCAAGCCGGTGATGATGGCAGCCGTCATCAGCGGCGAGATTTCACCGCTCATGATGAGCCGCATCAGGTGCAGCATTTCGTCGTGGAAGATTTCGCGGTGCTCGATGACGCGCTGCAACGCCTCTTGCGGGGTGATGAGGTGGCGATGGGGCATGGCGACGCTCCAAAACGCGGTTGGGTGGGTCAGGGGCACGGCAGAAGGGAAGTGGCTGCGCCGACGCCGTGTGGACACAGCCCGCCGATCACGTGGACTCCAGAAAATTTTTCAGCAGCGCGTGGCCGTGCTCGGTGAGAATGCTCTCGGGGTGGAACTGGACCCCGTGCACCGGCAGCTCGCGATGGCGCACGCCCATGATTTCGCCGTCATCGCACCAGGCGGTGACGGCCAGCACGTCCGGCAGCGTGGCGCGCTCGATGGCCAGCGAGTGGTAGCGATTGACGGTGAACTGGCGCGGCAGGCCGGCGAAGACGCCTTCCTGCGTGGTGGTGATGACGCTGGTTTTGCCATGCATGAGCTCGCGCGCCCGCACGATGGTGCCGCCAAAGGCTACGCCGATGCTCTGGTGTCCCAGACAGACCCCCAAAATCGGCAGCCGGGTGGCAAAGTGCCGGATCGCCGCCACCGAGATGCCGGCTTGCGTCGGCGAGCACGGCCCCGGCGAAATCACCAGCCGGTCGGGTGCGCGCACCGCGATGCCCTCCAGCGTGATGTCATCGTTGCGGTAGACCTCCACCTCGGCGCCCAGCTCGGCGAAATACTGCACCAGGTTGTAGGTGAAGGAGTCGTAGTTGTCGATCATCAGCAGCTTCATGGGCGCTCCAGATCGGTGGCCGTGCGACTGCGTTGGGCAAACAGGCGCGCTTCGTAGGCGATGAAGCAGTCCATCATGGCGCGGTAGAGGGTTTCCATGAAATCGGCGTCGCCGCCGTGCTGCACGGCCAGCGCACGCACGTGGTGCACCACTGCTTCGATGCGCGCCTCGTCGCGCACTTCGTGCGCGTGCTGCTTGATGCGCGCCGCATCGTGCATGCAGTGCGCGCGTTGCACCAGCAGGGGAACCAGCGCGCGGTCCAGCGCGTCCACACGCTGCCTGACCTCGCTCATGGTGCGCGGCAGCGCATCAGCAGGCTGGGGCGTGGCGGCCATCATCCCAAGCCCTCCTCCACCAACTCGGCCGCGCGCAGCAGCGCGCGCGCTTTGTGCTCGGTCTCCTGCCACTCCAGCGCTGGCACCGAGTCCGCCACCACGCCGGCGGCGGCCTGCACGTACAGGGTGCCATCGTGGACGACCCCCGTGCGGATGGCGATCGCCAGATCCATATCGCCGGCGTAGCTCAGGTAGCCGACCGCGCCGCCGTAGATCCCGCGCTTGGTCGGCTCCAGACGGTCGATCAACTCCATGGCGTGCACCTTGGGCGCGCCGGTGAGGGTGCCCGCCGGAAACGTGGCGCGCAGCACATCCATGTTGCTCAAACCCGGACGCAGCCGCCCTTCGACGTTGCTGACGATGTGCATGACGTGGCTGTAGCGCTCCACCGCGAAGGCTTCGGTGACGCGCACGCTGCCGGTGACGGCGATGCGACCGATGTCGTTGCGCGCCAGGTCGATCAGCATCACGTGCTCGGCGCGCTCCTTGGGGTCGGCCAGCAGCTCCTGCTCGGCGGCTTTGTCTTGCTCGGGCGTGGCGCCACGCGGGCGCGTGCCGGCCAGCGGCCGGATGGTGACCTTGACGCCGTCGGCGGTGCGCTCCTGCCGCACCAGGATCTCGGGCGAGGCGCCGACCACATGCAGATCGCTGCCACGCGCATCGGCCCCCGACAGGTTGTAGTAGTACATGTAGGGGCTGGGGTTGAGCGTGCGCAGCGCCCGGTATAGGCTCAACGGGCTGTGCGCAAAGGCTTTGTGAACGCGCTGGCCGATGACGATCTGCATGAAGTCGCCCTGTTGGATGAGCGCCTTGGCCTGCTGCACCGCGGCCTCGAAGTCGGCGCGGCTGCGCTGGTGCACCACGGCTGTTGGAGCGCCGCAACCGATCGCGGGCGCCTGCACCGGGGCGCGCAAGCGCTCGCGCAGGGCCTGCAGACGCGCCAGGGCGGCCGCATACGCGTCGGGCTGGCGCGGATCGGCGTAGACGATCAGATACAGGCGACCGCTGAGGTTGTCGATGACCGCCAGCTCTTCGGTCTGCAGCAGCACGATGTCCGGCAACCCCAGCGGGTCGGGCGGGCACGTGTGCTGCAGCTTGCGCTCGATGTGGCGCACGGTATCGTAGCCAAAGTAGCCCGCCAGTCCGCCGCAAAAACGCGGCAAGCCCGGCACGGGCGCGACGCGAAAGCGCTGCTGGTAGGCGGCGATGGCGTCGAGGGGATTGCCGCACAGGGTTTCGATGACGGCGCCGTCGCGCACCACCTCGGTGCGGGCGGCGTCGCCAAAACCGCTGGCACGCAGCCAGGTGCGCGCCGGCAAACCGATGAAGCTGTAGCGCCCGAAACGCTCCCCCCCCACCACCGATTCCAACAAAAAACTGTTGCGGCCCTGGCGTTCGACCGCCGCGAGCTTGAGATACAGGGACAGCGGGGTGTCGAGATCGGCAAAGGCCTCGGCCACCAGGGGAATGCGGTTGTACCCCTGCGCGGCCAGCTGTTCGAATTGTGATGCGGAGATCACGGCAAGGCTCCTGAGGCGGTGCGGGGGTGGCGCTGTCGCCACCAACCCGCTCACACGACGCAAACGACGCGCGGACGCGCGGACCAGCGAAACGGCGGCGCTGCGGCGCCGCAGGCGGATTCAGGCGTGCGTGACAGGCCGGCGCCAGGGCCAAGCCTCCCGGCGGCCAGTCTTGAGCGCGGCCGCCCGGCGGGCATCGAACAGACAGCGGTGGGCAGACATAACGCACAGTGTAGCAAAGCGCTGCCGAGCGGCTCGTCCTATGATGGTGGGTTTGCCAACGCCCGAGTCGTCCATGCCGCCACGCGATCCCGTCTTCACCGCCTCGACGCCCGGCGCCGCTGCGCGCGTGCTGCGCGTGCGCGGCGCGCGCACCCACAATCTGCGCAACATCGATCTGGACATTCCGAAAGACGCACTGGTGGTGATCACCGGTGTGTCGGGCTCGGGCAAATCGAGCCTGGCGTTCGATACCTTGTACGCCGAGGGCCAGCGGCGCTACGTCGAGAGCTTGTCGGTCTATGCGCGCCAGTTTCTGGAGCGCATGGACAAGCCGGACGTGGACGTGATCGAAGGCTTGAGCCCGGCCATCGCCATCGAGCAAAAAGCCACCAGTCACAACCCGCGCTCGACGGTCGGTACGGTGACCGAAATCCACGATTACTTGCGCCTGCTGTTTGCGCGGGTGGGTACGCCCTACTGCCCGCAGCACGACGTGCCGCTGCAGGCGCTCACCGTCAGCCAGATGGTGGACGCCCTGTTGGCCCTACCCACCGAGACCCGACTGTTGCTGTTGGCGCCCGTGGCCGTGCGCGCCGACGATCCGACCCCCACGCTGCAGGCACTGCAAAACGAGGGCTTCGTGCGCTTTCGCATCGACGGCGCGGTACACGAAGCCGAGTCGGCGCGGGCGTATCTGCATCCAAACGCGCAGCTGGAGGTGGTGGTGGACCGCCTGAAGGTACGCGCCGAGGCTCGCCAGCGCCTGGCCGAGAGCCTGGAGACGGCGCTGCGCGTTGGCGCCGGGCGCGCCTTGGCGTTGGAACTGGACACCGGCGCGCTGCACACGCTGGCCGCGCATCCGGCGTGCCCGCATTGCGGCCACCAGCCCGCGCCGCTGGAGCCGCGCCTGTTTTCCTTCAACGCGCCGCAGGGTGCCTGCCCGCGCTGCGACGGCCTGGGGCATGTGGAAGTGTTCGATGCCGCTCGGGTGGTGGCCTTTCCCGAGCTGAGCCTGCTCGGCGGCGCCGTCATCGGCTGGGACCGCCGCAACCCACACGTCGTCAGCACCGTGCACAGCTTGGCCGCCCACTATGGCTTCGACCCCGAAGCGCCTTGGCAAACGCTGCCGGCGGCGGTGCAGCACGCCCTGCTGCACGGCAGTGGCAGTGAATCCATCGTTTTCAGTTACGGGGCCGACGGCGGACGGCGCGTGACCAAGGCTCACCCCTTCGAAGGCATTTTGCCCAACCTGGAGCGACGCTGGCGCCAGACCGACGCGCCCGCGGTGCGAGAGGAGCTCGCCCGCCTGCGCGTACGCCAACCCTGCCCGGCCTGCGGCGGGGCGCGCCTGCGGCCCGAGGCGCTGCACGTTTTCATCGGCGAGGGAGCGCAGCGGCGCAATATCGATGCCATCAGCCAAATGACGTTGGCCGAGGCGCACGGATATTTCGAGGCGCTGCGCTTTGGCGGCGCACGCGCCGAGATCGCACAGCGCATCCTGCACGAAATCCGCGCTCGGCTGCGTTTTCTCAACGACGTCGGCCTGCCCTACCTGACGCTGGCGCGCAGCGCCGAGACGCTCTCCGGCGGCGAAGCGCAGCGCATTCGCTTAGCCAGCCAAATCGGCTCGGGGCTCAGCGGCGTCATGTATGTGCTGGATGAACCCAGCATCGGCCTGCACCAACGCGACAACGACCGCCTCATCGCCACCTTGCTGCGCCTGCGCGATCTGGGCAATACCGTGCTGGTGGTGGAACACGACGAGGACATGATGCGCGCGGCCGACCACGTCATCGACCTGGGACCCGGGGCTGGTGCCCATGGCGGGCGCGTGATGGCCCAAGGCCATTGGACGGCGGTGGCTGCGACCCCGGGGTCGCTGACGGGCGACTATCTGGCCGGGCGGCGGCGCATTCAGCCACCGGCACAGCGGCGCAGCTGGACGCCACCACCCGCGGCCACGGTGCCCGAGCCGTACGCCCACCCCGCCCAGGACACACCCGGCAACGGCGACACGACGGCCGCTACTGTGGACGCGCGCCGTGCGCGCTGGCCAGGCTCCGATGGCACAGCCGCACCCGGCGCCGCGGCGGCGGCACGGGCGTTACGCCTCGTCGGTGCCCGTGGCCACAACCTGCAGTCGGTCACGGTGGACATCCCCCTTGGGCTGTTCACCTGCGTCACCGGCGTCAGCGGCTCGGGCAAATCCACCTTGGTCAACGATACCCTGCTGCGGGCCGTACAACGCCACCTGCACCGCAGCAGCGACGAGCCGCTGCCCCACGAGGCGCTGTATGGGCTGGAGCATCTGGACAAAGTGATCGCCGTGGACCAAAGCCCGATCGGGCGCACCCCACGCTCCAACCCAGCCACGTACACCGGGCTGTTTGCCACCATTCGCGAGCTGATGGCGCAGACCCCACTGGCGCGCGAGCGTGGCTACACACCGGGGCGCTTCAGTTTCAACGTGGCAGGCGGACGCTGCGAGGCCTGCCAGGGCGACGGCGTGATCAAGGTCGAGATGCACTTCTTGCCCGACGTCTACGCCCCGTGCGACGTCTGCGGTGGCGCGCGCTACAACCGCGAAACGCTGGAAGTCCGCTACAAAGGCCTCAATATCGCCGATATCCTGGCGTTGACGGTCGAGCAGGCACACCGATTCTTTGCTGCGGTGCCCGCCCTGCAGCGGCGCTTGCAAACGCTGCTGGACGTCGGGCTGGGCTATCTGCAGCTCGGGCAGAGCGCCACCACACTCTCCGGGGGCGAGGCACAGCAGCTGAAATTGGCGCAAGAACTGGCCAAACGCGACACCGGGCGCACGCTCTACATCCTGGACGAACCCACCACCGGCCTGCACTTCGCCGATATCGAACTGCTGTTGCGCGTTCTGCTGCAACTGCGCGACGCGGGCAACACCATCGTCGTCATCGAGCACAACCTGGACGTCATCGCCTGTGCCGACTGGCTCATCGACATGGGGCCGGAGGGCGGCGCCGGCGGCGGCCGCGTCGTGGCTTGCGGCACGCCTGAGCAACTCGCCAACCACCCGGGCAGCCACACCGGACGCTATCTGGCCCAGCACCTGGCGCGCCGGGGCACGCGCTAGGGGCGGCGCGGCTCGCACATCCGAGCGGCACCGGCGCACCGTTGACGCAACGTCACCGCGCTCGATGCCGATCCCCTTACAGTCCCCCCAAGTCCTCGATGGCGTCGATGACAAGCGAGGTACCGACGGCAATGAGCAAAATGTCGGCCGCCACCCGTACGAAGTCATGACCGGGGGGCGGATCGCCCAGGCGACGACGCAGCTCGGGCGGTATCGGATAGACCGCGACACCCGGCGGCAACGGCTGCCCCAGGCGCCATAACTTCGCCAGCCCGGGCGGGCGGCACCCATTGTTCTTTTTGGCCAACCCCCGGAGGACAAGCGCCCCGGGCCACCTGTTGCCCGAATACCCAGCGCACCGCCTCGCGCTGCCGATCGTCGAAATAGCCTCCAATGGCAATCGAGACACGGCCGTCACCTGGCACGGCTGCTGCCGGTGGCTTCGCGTCACCGGGCGCGGGCGTGACCGCATGCGGGGGTTTTCCATGCACGCCATCGTGGCCGCTGCCGGCCCACTGTGGCTTGCCTGCCCACGCAGGCAACACGAGGGACACCCCCAGAAACGCGCCGATGAAACGATCCGCGTCGCACGGGCGCACGCACGCGCAACCGCGCGTGGCTGGCGTACCGCACGGTGCGATTGGGAATGCACAATGCCGCTCATCATGAACCCCCAGAGTCGGTGCGAGGCCACAGCATCGCTACACCTCGGCCTCGGCGCGCAGCGCTCACACCTGCGCTGGCATGATACAACCCACGGCGGCTGCCGGCCACCGTTGCCACGCAGCCCCGGCCCATCGCATTCGGTTACCCGCGGGGATATCATGAGCGAGTTCGACTTCGATTTATTCGTCATCGGCGGCGGCAGCGGGGGCGTGCGCGCCGCCCGCATGGCTGCCCAGCGCGGCGCGCGCGTGGCGCTGGCCGAAGCGCGCGGCCTGCCGGGCTTGGGCGGCACCTGCGTGACGCTGGGCTGTATTCCGAAAAAGCTCTACCGCTACGCCGCCGCCTATGCGCACGCCTTCACGGAGGCGCGTGGCTATGGCTGGCAGGTCCCGACACCCCCCTTCGACTGGGCTCGACTCAGGCAACGACGTGCCGCCGAAGTCGCGCGCTTGAACGGCGTGTATGAGACGCTGCTGCGCAACGCCGGCGTGACCCTGCTGCTGGGACAGGCACGGCTGCACGACGCCCACACCGTGACCGTGCGGACCCGCCACCCCGACGGCAGCGCGACCGAGCAGCACTGGCGTGCACGCCACATTCTGGTGGCCACCGGGGGCATTCCCCACGTACCGCACTTTCACGGACGCGAGCACGTCATCACTTCCAACGAGGTGTTTGACCTGGAGCCCTTTCCCCAGCGCTTGGTGGTGGTCGGCGGCGGCTACATTGCCTGCGAATTCGCCTCCATCTTTCACGGCTTGGGTGCCCAGGTGACACTGCTGTACCGGGGCGAGCAGATTTTGCGCGGCTTCGACGATGAAGTCCGCCACTATTTGGCCGCCGAATTGGTGCGCGAAGGCATCGACCTGCGCCTGCGCAGCGGCGTGGTGGCGGTGCAGCGCGCCGACGGCGGCCTGCGGGTGCAACTGGAAGACGGCGCCCAGCTCGACGCCGACGCCGTGCTCTACGCTACCGGGCGCGTGCCCAACGTCGCCGGGCTGGGCTTGGAGACCGTGGGGGTGGCCCAAGGGGCGCTGGGCGCCATCGTCGTCGACGAGCACTTCCGCACCAACGTGCCCAGCATCTACGCGCTGGGTGACGTGACCGCGCGCGTGCAACTCACCCCGGTGGCGCTGGCCGAAGCGATGGCGCTGGTCGATCATCTGTTTGGACCGCCACCGGGTGCTGGCCCGCGCCACGCCCGCTACGACCTGATCCCCACCGCCGTCTTCACCGATCCGGAGGTGGCCACGGTGGGCTGGACACAGGAGCAAGCGCTGCAACGGTGCGATGCGGTGCGCATCTACCGCAGTATCTTTCGGCCGCTGCGCCACACCCTCAGCGGCCGTGCGGCTCGCACCCTGGTCAAACTGCTGGTGGACGATGCCAGTGACCGCGTCGTCGGCTTGCACATGGTGGGATCAGAGGCGGCCGAAATCGTGCAGGGTTTTGCCGTGGCACTGCGCGCCGGCGCCACCAAAGCCGAATTCGACGCCACGCTCGGCATCCACCCCACGGTGGCCGAGGAATTCGTCACCTTGCGCGAACCCGCCGCCATCGTGCGCCGTACCCCATGATGTCCGCTGACACCCCGCCCTTCACCCCGACCCAATCCTTCACCGATCCCGAGGCGGCGGTGGCCGAGGTGACTCGCCGCTACCACGCCGCGGTCGAGCATCTGCGCGCGGCGCTGCGGCGCTACATCGACACGCCGCTGGACGCCGCCGCCCCCCTGCCGCGCGTGCGCGCCACCTATCCCTTCGTGCGGATCCACGTCACACGCCCATGGCAGCCCGCGCACAGCGGCGACGCGCGCCGCACCAGCTACGGCTTCGTTGCCGGCACCGGCCGGTTCGAAACCACCCTCACCCGCCCGGATCTGTTTGCCGACTACTGGCGCGAGCAATTCGCCCTGCTGCGCCAGCACCACGGCGTCCCACTGGAGGTGGGCGACAGCCGTCAACCGATTCCGCTGCACTTCGCGCTCGGTGAGGACACCCACTTCGAGGGCGAACTCGACCCCGTGCAGCGCGCGCGCCTGGGCGAAGTCTTCGATCTGCCCGACCTCGGCGCGATGGACGACGGTATCGCCAACGGCACGTACTGGCCCAGCCCTGGTGAGGCGCAACCGCTGGCGCTGTTCACCGCCGCGCGCATCGACTACTCACTGCAGCGCTTGCGCCACTACAGCGGCACGGCACCGGCGTGGTTCCAAAACTTCGTGCTGTTTACCAACTACGGGTTTTACGTCGATGAATTCGTGCGCTACGCGCGTGCCGAAATGGCGCGCCCCGACAGCGCCTACGTCGCCTTCGTCGAGCCCGGCAACGTCGTCACCTGGCGCACCCAAGTGAGCGACGCCGAGCGCGCCCGGATCATCGGCCCCACTGGCGCCCCCCCGGCGCGCATGCCCCAAATGCCCGCGTACCACCTGGTGCGCGCCGACCGCAACGGCGTGACGCTCGTCAACATCGGTGTGGGCCCCAGCAATGCCAAAACCGCCACCGACCACATCGCCGTCTTGCGCCCCCACGCTTGGCTGATGCTGGGCCACTGCGCCGGACTGCGCACCAGCCAGCGCTTGGGTGACTATGTGCTGGCGCACGCTTACGTGCGCGAAGACCACGTGCTGGATGAAGAGCTGCCGCTGTGGGTGCCGATCCCGGCGCTGGCCGAAATCCAGCAGGCACTGGAAGGCGCGGTGGCCGACGTCACCGGCTTGCAAGGCGCCGACCTCAAGCGCGTGCTGCGCACCGGCACCGTGGCCAGCACCGACAACCGCAACTGGGAGCTGCTGCCCAACCACCTGCCCCAGCGCCGTTTTTCGCAGTCACGTGCGGTTGCGCTGGACATGGAGTCGGCCACCATCGCCGCCAACGGGTTTCGTTTTCGCGTGCCCTATGGCACCTTGTTGTGCGTCAGCGACAAGCCACTGCACGGTGCCATCAAGCTGCCGGGCATGGCCGATCACTTCTACCGCGAGCGCGTCGATCAGCATCTGCGCATCGGTCTGCGCGCCATCGAACGGCTGCGCGCCGCCGGCATCGACCAACTGCACAGCCGCAAGCTGCGCAGCTTCGCCGAGGTGGCGTTTCAGTGATCCGGGCCCGGCATGCGGCTTGCCGCATTCTGGATGCGAGGTGCCGATCACTTGGCGCCGACGAATCGGTGCCTGCCCCCACCGTCAGCGCCAGCTGCCCATCGCTTCGCCCATGCGCACGGCCCGACCAGCGGCCCACGCCGGGTTCAAAGTCACGGTGGCGCGCGGAAACAGCGCAATCACCGTCGATCCCAGCAAAAAGCGCCCCATCTCCGCCCCGCGCGCCAGCCGTATCTCGCGATCGTCATACGTCCAGCGCCGCACGATGCCCGGCCGCGGCGGGTTGACCACGCCGTGCCACAGCGTGGCCATGCTGCCTACGATGGTCGCCCCCACCAACACCAAAACGAATGGGAAGCGCCGGCCATCGGGACGCTGCCCCTCGAACACACACACCACGCGCTCATTGCGCGCAAACAGGCCCGGCACTCCCCGGGCGGTGGCCGGGTTGACGGAAAACAACGCCCCCGGCACGTGCACCATGGCGCGCAGCCGCCCATCACACGGCATGTGGATGCGGTGATAGTCACGCGGACTCAGATACAGCGTGGCAAAGACGCCGTCGGCGAACGCCGCCGCCAACGCCGCATCGCCGCCGAGTAGCGCCGTGGCCGTGTAATCGTGCCCCTTGGCCTGCACGATGCGCTCACCGCTCAAGTCGCCACACTGGCTGATGGCCCCATCCACCGGACAGACCAGGTCGGCATCGGCCAATGGCCGCACGCTCGGGCGCAGCGCGCGCGTAAAAAAATCGTTGAACGTGGCATAGGCGGCGGGATCGGGCTGCGCCGCCTCGGTCATGTCCACTTGGTAGCGAGCGATGAAACGGCGTATCGCGGCCTGCGTCACCGCCCCCAGAGGCCGACGCGCCAAGGCCCCAGCCACGGCGGTTAAGGCCTGCTTAGGCACCACATATTGCAGCCACACCGTGGCCCGTTCGGCAAACGAATTCGACATCTTGCGACGAGGTGTCGGGTAGACGCCCCTTTGAGCCTGATCGTTACGTAGAGCACAAAGGCAGCTCCGTCAACCCGTCAGAGGCCACTGTTGGGCGAGGAACTGGTTGCCCCCGCCTCGCGGGGCTCGTGACGCAGGAATCCTAACACTGCAGCGGGGTCTATCGAGAGCGAGTGGCACCAGTCGACAAACAAGATGACGTCGATAAAAGCCTCACCACGCTCCATCTTGGAAACAAACGACTGCCCAACACCCAGACGCGCCGCCAACGCGGTCTGAGTGATCCCACGTTGCTGACGCGCCGCCTTGAGCTGCGAGCGTAGCTTTTGATATCGGGGGTCATAGAGCGAAGGAGGCACGCCATCTATGCTCTATGCCACACTAGACTATTCCAAAACGGACTTTACAGTCGTACAATTCAACACGTACGCTTCGGCTCGCCCTTCCCGTGACAAGAGCCGTTGTGCTCATCTGGAGCACAGACGGCAGGTCTTTTCAACCCGCCCAAAGGAGGAATTGACGTGAAAACAACGATGACACGGTACACCTTGGTCGCCGCGACGACAGTCGTACTTGCCGCTTGCGGTGGCGGAGATGGAGGCAGCGATAGCCCCTCAAGCACACCAGCGCCGACCCGATCGGCTGTCGAAGGCCTTTGGACCAACCAATACGGTGGGGTACTGGTGACATCGACTGGTGAGTTTTGGGGCATTGAGTATGATAACGGTTGGGTCTTGTTCCAAGGACAAGTCAATGCCGCCGGCGGTAGTATCTCCGGCTCGGGGACCATGTACGAAGGGCTGACGCGGGTCGCCGGCAGTGTGGCGGGCTCTTATACCTCGACGAACCTATCCGTCACATTGAGCGCGCAAAATTTTGGTGCAATAACGGCCACCCTTGCCAAGAATGCTTGGTACGACCAAGCTCCAAGCTTGTCCCAAATGGCCGGCACGTATCGCAGCGATGGGGGGGCCTTTTTTGTCTTGTCGACCACCGGTGCCATCCAAGGCTCCAACGGTGCGTGCACCTTCGCTGGACAGGCACGCACCAGCGACGAGGGAAAGAACTTCTACCGATTTACGCTCACTTACGGCAACACATGCGGTATTTTGTCGGGCAAATCCTCGAGCGGGGTCGTCGTACCGAGCTCCAACACGCAAGCGTTTTACGGTGAAAAGCTAGATGACGGCACGATTGGTGACGCTGGTGTTCTGATAAAAGTCAATTGATCGTCATTCGACAACAAACCGACCAAACGATCCGCAGCGGGCGAGTGTTCACACCAGTAACACAGATGCCTGCTGCGGAACTTCGTCGCCCGCCGACCCATCTTTCGCGGTTGCGAGCCATAATTTTGATTCCATCTCATTCTTCGCGCCGCTGCCGTCTCCGCGCCTCGGCGCTGCGCAGGCGAGAGTGGGGCGAAATGAGCCTTCTGTAGACTGTATCCCTGCTGGCCCGGACGGATCTCAGGCGTGCAGAATATCCACGGCACCGCCAAAGAGCGTTCGTGACCAACAGTCCGGCGAACGTGCGACTGGCACAATATCGCCATGCACCCGCCCCTGCTCGATATCGTGGGCCTGACCAAGCGTTATGGCGGCCGTCCTGTAGTCGACGACCTGTCGTTTACGATTGCATCGGGCGAATGTTTGGGGTTGCTCGGCCCCAACGGGGCGGGCAAAACCACCACGCTGCGCATGGCCCTGGGCTTGACCACAGCCGATGCGGGCCACATCCGCATCCTGGGCCGCGATATGCCGGCGGATGCCGCCTGGATCAAGGCTCGCCTGGGGGTGGTGGCGCAGTTCGACACGCTCGACCCCGACTTCACCTGCGCCGAAAACCTACTTGTCTATGGGCGTTACTTTGGCCTGCGCGCCGCAGTGCTGCGACCGCGTATCGGCCAGCTGCTGGAATTTGCAGCCCTGGCCCACAAAGCCAACGCCCGGCCGGGCGAGTTGTCTGGTGGCATGCGGCGGCGCCTGAGCCTGGCGCGCGCCTTGGTCAACGACCCCGACCTGCTGCTGCTCGACGAGCCCACCACCGGGCTCGACCCCCAGGCCCGCCATCTGATGTGGGAGCGCCTGCAACAGCTGCTGCAACGGGGCAAGAGCATTTTGCTGACCACGCACTTCATGGACGAGGCCGAGCGGCTGTGCCATCGGCTGGTCATCATCGACCAGGGACGCAAAATCGCCGAAGGCGCACCGCGTGCGCTGATCGCTCAGCACCTGGAGCCGGAAGTGGTGGAGGTGTACGGCGAACAGGGCACGGGCGCCGCGCTGCATGACCTGCTGGGACCCTCGACACACGCCTTGGCCGAACGCGTGGAAACCCGCGGCGAGACAGTGTTTTTCTACACGCACGACGCGCGACCGCTGCTGGCGCAGCTGGGTCAGCGCCCGCGCCTGCGCATGCTGCACCGCCCCGCGAACCTGGAAGACCTATTCCTCAAGCTCACCGGGCGCCAGATCCGCGACGACGGCTAAACTGCTGGTCCACTGCATCGTTAATCCGAGGACAATCCCACCATGCTCCCGCATCGCACCGCTGCCGTCGCCTGTTTGGGGTGTGTGCTTGCGCTCACCATGGCCAGCGGCGTCGTCGCCGCGCCCGACCCCGGTACCGGCACAACCGCCATCGCCAGTGACGGGGATCGACCTTCGCCCACCGTCGCGCTGGTTCGGGGCAAGCAATCGGGCGAGACACACGACGCCGCACTCGTGCGCCTCCCCATCGACCCCCCACTGCGCGTGGGGATCAGCGACCTCGACCACCATTGGCAATTCGAGCTGGGCCGCTGGCACAGCGGCATCTCCCGCTCCGTCGGCCACGTCGCCACCGCATGGCACGTATCGTGGCAGCCTCGCCAGTCGGCAACCCTGCGTCCCTACGTCGAAGCGGCTCTCGGTCTGGCCGCCTTCGACCACACCCAGGTGGGCGCGCGCCGCCTTGGTTCGCACGTGCATTTCACCGAACAGCTGGGCGCCGACCTGCAGCTAGGCCGCCAGTGGCGCATCGGCTGGCGTTACGCGCATTATTCCAACGCTGGCCTGCGCTCCCCCAACGATGGTGTGGACATGCACAGCCTGATGGTGCAGTGGCGGCCGTGAGCGCATCCCGACACCCAGCCTGGTGGGGCGCACCGCGCCTGAGCCTGCGTTTCGCCGCGGTGTGGCTGCGCAACCTGCTGGTGTGGCGCAAGCTCGCCGTCCCCAGCCTGGTGGGCAACATCGCCGAGCCGCTCATCTGGCTGGTCGCCTTCGGCTACGGCATGGGGGCGCTGGTCGGCACCGTCACCGTGGCGCTGCCGCAGGGCGGCACCGAAGCCGTGCCCTACTTGGTCTTCCTGGCCAGCGGCAGCATTTGCATGAGCGCGATGAACGCCGCCACCTTCGAAGCGCTGTACTCGGCCTTTTCCCGCATGCACGTCCAAAAAACCTGGGACGGCATCCTCAATGCGCCGGTGACACTGGACGACATCGTGCTGGCCGAGATGCTGTGGGCCGCCTTCAAGGCGCTGTTCACCGCCGCGGCGATTCTGGGCGTGATGCTGGCTCTCGGCATCAGCCACAGCCCCAAGCTCGCGCTGGCGTGGGCCGTGCTGGGGCTGACCGGCATCACCTTCGCCAGCCTGGCGCTGATCTTCAACGCGCTGGCCAAGGGCTACGACTTTTTCACCTATTACTTCACGCTGTTTCTGACGCCGATGATGTTTCTCTCCGGCGTCTTCTTTCCGCGCGAACAGCTGCCGACTTGGGTGCAAGCGGTCTCCGACATCCTGCCCCTGACGCACGCCGTGCAACTGGTGCGCCCTTTGTTTCTGGACCGCTGGCCCGCCAACGCCGCGCTGCACCTGGCGATCCTGGCCGCCTACGCTGCAGGCGCGTTTTGGGTGGCCCTGGCACTGACGCGGCGGCGTTTTGCGCGTTGACGGTGCAGCCACCACTGGTGTGCACCCAGATTCCATCTCCTTTCACACCGGCTGCGTCCCCAATATGATGCTCAGCGCGCATAGCAAGCCCCGCAACCGATGGTAACTTTCCATGTACGCCCATGGTAACGAATGCCAGCCTGTCCCCTATCGCCCACGTCGCACGCGACGCGCAAGGCAACTGGCGCGCGCCGCATGCGCTGGATCAACATTTGCGCTGCGTTGCGGCCCTAGCCGCTGAAATGGGCGCTCAGAACCGGGTGTCGAGGTCGCGCGCAGCTTTCAAGACTACGACGTCGTCGTTGTCGAGGAGCACATGCCCTCCAGCGTGACCCTGCACCGCCTTTGTTGAAGGATGCTCGACCATGACCGAAATCCACTTCATTGTCGAAGAGGCCCCGGAAGGCGGATACATCGCCCGCGCCGTGGGTGCAGACATCTTCACTGAGGCCGACGACCTCAGCCATTTGCACGCCCAGGTTCGGGACGCCGTGCGCTGCCATTTCGATGAGGATCGGCGGCCTAGCCTCATTCGTTTGCACATCACTCGCGAGGAAGTCCTGGCGGCATGAGATTGCCACGTGACCTTTCCGGTGCAGACCTGATCAAGCGCCTGAGTCGGTTCGGCTATGAGGTCACGCGCCAGACGGGCAGCCATGTCCGCCTCACCAGCCACGACCGCGGCGAGCATCACCTCACCATCCCCAACCATGACCCGCTGCGCATCGGCACTCTGGCAGCCATACTCGACAGCGTGGCGGCGCATCATGGCCTGACACGGGACGAACTCCTGCAACGCCTTTTCGTTGGGTAGCGCATGAACGTTCCGGACGCCCCCATCCCCATCTCTGCTCTCCAGCACTGGGCCTACTGCCCGCGTCAATGTGGGCTGATCCACCTGGAACAGACCTTCGCGGACGACGTTCACACCGCCCGGGGCCAAGCCGTGCACCGCTTGGTCGATACCCCCGGCGAGGAATGGAAGGTGGAGGTGAGGGTCGAGCGGGCTTTGCCTCTCTGGTCTGACAGGCTCGGCCTCATCGGCAAAGCCGATTGGGTGGAGTTTCACCCAGATGGCGGAGTGTTCCCTGTCGAGTTCAAACACGGCCGCAAGCGCCAGAAAGTGTATGACGACCTACAGCTTGCGGCCCAGGCGATGTGCCTGGAAGAGATGCTTCGCAGGCCGGTGCCCAAAGGAGCCATCTACCATGCCAGCAGCCGACGGCGGCGTGAAGTAGCGGCCGCAGGTGCCGCTGCATCACATCGGCGCCCTGGTGTGCTTCGGCAAAGTCATGGTCTCGCCCGCCCCCATGCAGCAAGCGACTTTGACCTGGTGCGCGGCAAGCCTCGGCCTTCGGGCCGGGGAAGGATAGCGCGGACGGCTGCGCCGTCCTACAATGGCGTTGCTGCCGACAACCAAGGCAGCCTACGGCAGGGCATGCCGGAAGTAACGCCTGTGGAGATACGAGCAACGGTTGCGCACTCGGCCCAGGAACCCACCGAAGCGACTCATTCCGGCTCGATGCCGGGGTGAGCGCCGTAGGAATCCCCCGACTTTAGGCGGGGGAGGATGTCAAATCAGAGAAGGTGGCGTGGTCAGCCTCAACGATCTAGTAGGCCGTTGAAAAATCCCCCGCCGACGCTGGCCTCGGCCAGTATGATCTGAAACGATCGGCGAACGACGCGGACGAGGACGATGAGAGGCAACCAAGACTTCCCAGGCAAGCGATGTTCAGCTACATCAGCCTTGAAGAGCGGGTATCGGCGACACACCCGCTGCGCAAGCTACGCGCCGCAGTCGTTGCGCTGCTGGCGACGATGAACCGCGAGTTCGACGCGGTGTACGCCCGCCGGGGCCGCCCCTCGGTGCCGCCGGAGATGCTCGATGCCCTGCTGCTGCAGATCCTGTTTTCCATCCGCAGCGAGCGCCAGTTGGTCGAAGCGGTCAACTACAACCTGCTGTACCGCCGGTTCGTGGGCCTGAACATCGAGGACAAGGTCTGGGGCCACTGCCCCTTCAGCGCCAACCGCGAGCGGCTCTTCAACGAAGACCTGGCCCGCGCCTTCTTCGAGCGGGTCAAGCACACCGCCGATTGGGCAAGCTTGAGCAGCGACGAACACTTCAGTGTGGACGGCACGCTGATTGAGGCCTGGGCGGAGCCCTTGAGCTTCAAGCGCCAGGACGACGACCAAACCCCGACTGAGGGGCGCAATCCCGAGGTGGACTTCAAAGGACAGCAGCGCTGCAACGACACCCACGCCAGCACCACGGACGCCGATGCCCGCCTGTTCAAGAAGAGCCAGGGCGACAAGTCCCGCCTGTGCCACATGGGCCACATCCTCATGGAAAACCGCAACGGTCTGATCGTGGACGCGCAGATCACCCATGCCCGCGGCACCGCCGAGCGCGAGGCGGCGCTGGCCATGTTGAAGCGTCGGGACAACAAGAACAAGCGGGCTACGGTCGGGGCCGACAAGGGCTATGACAGTAAGGCCTTCATCGAGGGCTGTCGCAAGCTCAAGGTCACGCCGCACGTGGCGGCCAAGGACAGGCACTCGGCGGTGGATGCCCGGATCACCCGACACGAGGGCTACAAGACCAGTCAGAAGGTGCGCAAGCGCATTGAGGAGGCCTTTGGCTGGATCAAGACCGTGGGTGGTCTGGCCAAGACCAAGCTCATCGGTCAGGCCAAGCTCACGGGTCAGGCGCTGCTGTGCTTTGCCACCTACAACTGGGGTAGCGCCTTGGGGCAATCGGCGGCTGGTGGGACGCGCATCATGCGTGAGCCCGGGGATACGTGCGCCCGAAATGGGCGAGATGGCCTGCAAACAGGCCAGATTGGCCGGTGCAATCGCTGCGCAGACGCGTCTGGGCCACTCGTTTCTTCGAAAACAGCGTCCCTGATGCGTTCGATGCCCACTTTTTCAACGGCCTGTTAGGGAGCCAAACTGCATCCATCGATGGACCGGAGTTGTTGGGGCAAGTGTGGGCCGGACGGCAAGCGTCACCCACTCGTCGATCACTGTTTGGATGTGGCCCTGGTCTTCCGCGCCCTGCTCGACATCGAGAACGTGGCGCGGCTCGGTGAGCTGGACCAAAGACTCAAAGACCGGTTGGCCGTCATTGCCTTCCTTCACGACCTGGGCAAGTGCAACTGGGGCTTCCAAGCCAAGGCCGACCCGCATGCCCGCGACACCGCCGGCCACGTGCTGGAGGCCCTGACGCTGCTCAGTGAGCTGGAACAGCAGTGGCCGGCGACGTGGCGCGAGCTGCTGGCCGACCTGTGCGGCTGGTTCGGTGGCGACGGTGAAGCGGCCATGGCGATGCTGCTCGCGGCCATCTCCCACCACGGCCGGCCGGTGTCCAGCAATGATTACCAGGCGTCGGGGGCTGCCCGCGCGGTGCGCTATTGGAAACCCGCCCACGGCTACGATCCGATGGGCGCATTGGTCGCGCTCGCGCAGGCAGCACGGCAAGCCTTCCCTGCAGCCTTCCAACCCGATGGAGCGCCGCTCGTTGCCACGCCGGCCCTGCAGCATCGCTTCGCGGGCCTGGTGATGTTGGCCGACTGGATCGGCTCGGACACGCAGTTCTTTCCGTACCGCGCCTGGCCCAACGAAGACCGCGCAGCGCTCGCCCGTGACGCCGCCGCCCGCGCCCTGCGGGCCATCGGCTTGGCGCCGCCTCCGTCGCGGCAGTCCAAGAGCTTTCTCGCGACGTTCGGGTTCGATCCGTCGCCGTTGCAAAAACAGTTGGCCCAAGAACTGGCGGTCGAGGAGAGCCACCGCCTGCTGCTCATCGAGTCGGACACAGGCTCCGGCAAGACTGAGGCGGCGCTGGCGTGGTTCTTCCGGCTGTATGCCGCGGGCGTGGTGGATGGCCTCTACTTCGCGCTGCCCACCCGCGTGGCGGCGCGCGAGCTGTACGAGCGTGTGCGCAAGGCCATCGACGCGGCCTTCGAGCCCCACGCCCGCCCCAGCCCCGTGCTGCTGGCCGCTCCTGGCTATGTGAAGGCCGATGGCACACCGGTGCTGCCCAACCCCGCGGGCACCTTGTGGGACGACAGCATCCGCGATGCCCGACGCGAGCAACTATGGTCCGCGGAGCGGCCCAAACGCTTCCTGGCCGCGCCCATCGGCGTGGGCACCATCGACCAGGCGCTGCTGTCGGCCTTGCAGGTCAAGCACAGCCTGCTGCGCTCGGTGTGCCTGGACCGGCACCTGCTCGTGGTGGACGAAGTGCACGCCTCCGACACCTACATGCGGGAGGTGCTGCGTGCGCTGCTCGACGGGCATCTGCGTCGGGGAGGCTGGGCCTTGCTGCTGTCTGCGACGCTGGGCGAGTCGGCTGCCGCGCCCTTCTTCCAGCGCGCTGTGCTGCCGCTGGCGCAGGCGCTGCAACGCCCTTACCCCGCCCTCAGCACGCAGGCCGGCCCCCTTGCCATTCCCACCTCGCGACCCGCCCGGCGCGTCGAGGTGACGCTCAGCCCCACGCTCACCGATGACGACCCCTTGGTGCCGGAACTCGTGGGGGCACTGCGGCACGGCGCCCGGGTGCTCGTCGTCTGCAACACCGTGGCCCGAGCCAATGCCTTGCTGCGGTACGTGGAAGCACATCTTGCATCGGCTGCGCCTTCGCTGCTGCCCGCATTGTTCGCGCTCGACGGCATCCGCTGCCCGCACCATGGCCGCTTCGTGCGCGAGGACCGCGAGCGTCTCGACGCGCACGTGACGAGCGCGCTGGGCAAGCATTCCCCGCATGGGCCCTTGCTGCTCATTGGCACGCAGACGCTCGAACAGAGCCTCGATATCGACGCCGACTGGCTCGTCACCGACCTCGCGCCGATGGACGTGCTGGTGCAGCGCTTCGGCCGGCTGCATCGCCACGAGCGCAAGGCGCGGCCCGAGCCCTTCGCCACGCCGCGCGCCTGCGTGCGGGTGCCGCACGCCCCACTCGCGGGCTTCCTGCGCAGCGACGGCACTCTGCGGGGCCCCGCGGGCCTGGGCAGCGTCTACGACGATGGGCGTGTCCTGCAGCGCACGCTGGAGGAGTTGAGCGCGCGTGCCGCCATCGTCCTGCCCGAGGACAGCCGCGCCCTCATCGAGCGCACGACCCACCCCGAGGCTTGGGCAGAACTTCCGCCTGAATGGGACCCGCACTGCGCTTGGCTGGAAGGTGCCCGCTTGGCCGAGCTGCGCGCGGCCGTCGGTGCCGTGCTCAAGGAAGAGCCCTTCGGCGATCTGCATTACAGCGACAAGTCCGAGAAGGTGGTCACGCGCCTGGGCACCCCGACTTTCGACGTGCCGCTGACGACGCCCTGCCGCTCGGCGTTCGGCATCCCCGTCGAACGCGTGCAGGTTCCGGCGCATTGGCTGCCCGACGCCCCACTGCCAGACACCGTGACTGCCGAGCCCAATGCGGAGGGATTCCGGTTCGTGCTCGGCGACCGTGCCTTCCGCTACACCCGTTTCGGCCTGGAGAAGGACGATGCATGACCTGCTGACAGACGAACTCATCGGCGTGCGTACCCCCGAGAGCGAGCGCCATGTGAGCCTGCCGACGCTGTATGCCCTGCTGGCGCAAGGCGCCGTCGACGGCTACACGGGCTTGCGGGCGCACCAAGCCGACCCCTGGCATGTGTTCCTCGTGCAAGTGGCGGCCAGCATCCAGGCGCGCCGCCCCACCGAAGAGCTGCCCACCGATCCTGCCTACTGGCACGACGGGCTGCTGGACTTGGCCGACGGCCAGGAGACGGCCTGGAGCCTGGTAGTGGAAGACGTCACGAAGCCCGCGTTCCTGCAACACCCGTGGTCGAGTTGGGAGGCCGAGGCCAAGGACTACGGCGCGGAACAGAAGCGCGGTGTGTGGAGCTACCAGCCCAAAGCCAGCACGCCGGACGAGCTCGACGTCCTCATCACCTCCAAGAACCACGACGTCAAGATGAGCCGCGTCGATGCGAATGAGGCGCAGGCGTGGCTCTACGCGCTGCTGCTCTATCAGACGACGAGTGGCTTCCTGGGCGCGGGCAACTACGGCATCGTGCGTATGAATGGCGGCTTCGCCAGTCGCCCCATCGTCGCGTGGACGCAAAGCCTGCACCCCTCGCGTCGGTTCATTGACGAGGTGAGCGCCCTGCGCAGCCTGCGCGAATCGACCCAGGCCGCCTACGGCTTTCGCGCGCGAGGCACCGTGCTCACCTGGCTCACTTGTTGGAACCGGGAGGGCCACCACCACAGGCTGCACGACCTCGAGCCCTGGTTCATCGAGGCAACACGGCCGGTGCGCCTGTACCGCACGCCCGACGGCGCAGTGATCGCGCTGGGCGCCACCAGCAAGGCGCGACAGATCGGACCGAAGAACCTTGAAAGCGGCGACGTCGGTGATCCGTGGATTCCGCTCAACACCGAAGACAAGAAGAAGGGCCGCTCGGCGCTGACCCTGCCTGCCGCGGGTTTCACGCCCGACCGCCTCACCGATCTGCTCTTCGAGCAAGGATTCGAGCTCACCGCGCTGCAAAGGCCCCGCCCCGGGGATGAGCCCGGTTGGTTTGTCGCCAGCGTGCTTGTCCGCGGCCAAGGCACGACGGAAGGTTTTCATCGTGTCGAACTGCCCGTGCCGCCCAAAGCGCGCATGGCGCTGTTTTCGGCGGCCAGCCGCGACACGCTTGCGCATTTCGCGCAGTCCTTGTTGACCGATGCCAGCGGCGTCATGGCGGCCCTGCGCACGGCCTTGACCGTGTTTGCGGAAGGCGGGCCGGAAACCGCGGACTTCGACCGCGACGCCGTGAAGCGCTGGGTGGACCGCACCCGCGCCGACTTCGGCAAACGCTGGGAGGCCAGTTACTTCCCCACGCTGTGGCGGGCGGTGGACGAAAACCGCGAGGCCGTCCGGCAAGGTTGGCGGCACGCGCTGGTGCAGCAAGCGCGCGAGCTGCTCGAGGAGGCCCACACGCGTCTGCCACTCCCGTCCAACCGCCGCTACCGCGCCATCACCGAGGCGCACCGTGCTTTCGCCGGCGTGCTGCACAAAAAGGGCCTGTCCGTGCCGACTTCCGTGTCCGCCCAACACATCGAAACCAACGAGGAGCTCACCGCATGACGCTCTCTGCCGAACCCCAAGCGGGCGAATCGTCGCTCGCCGCCACCGTCGGCCGCGTGGCCGGCGTGATCGGTCACCCTCACTACCCCACAGGTGACCGGGCCGCGCTCAAACGCTGGTCGCCGGATCAACCGATGCCGCTCGCGTTCTATCGGCTGTGGCTGCGCCACGTGGGCGACGCTATTCCCTCCGAGGCCCAAGCTCCGACATGGATGGCGCTGGCCTGGGGCTTGGCCACCCTCGGTGCGGCGTCGCATCGCAAAGAACGCCCACTGGGCCGTGCGCTCGCGGAGTCGGGCTTTGCGGAAGCGCGCCTGGAGCGGCTGCTCGGCGCCCCGGACGAGCTGCGCGTCGAGCTGTTCATGAGCATGGTGCGCTTCCTCGCCGCCAAGAACGAAAGCTTCGATTGGCTCGACGCCGCCACCTTCCTGTTGACCACCGACGCACCAGCGCGCGAACGCGTGTGCCGACGCATTGCCCAAGCCTTCTACCGCCATCAGCCGCGAGACAACACCAAGGAGTGACACCGATGTTCCTGCAGATCCACACCCTCACCGCCTACCCTGCCAGCCTGCTCAACCGCGACGATGCGGGCTTGGCCAAGCGCATCCCGTTCGGAAACGCCACTCGGCTGCGGGTGTCGTCGCAGTGCTTGAAGCGCCATTGGCGGGAAGACCTCACGCGTCAGCTACCCGATCTGCCGGATGGGCTACGCACCCGTTCGTTCTTCACGCGCACGGTGCTGCCCCGCGCGGTGGCGGCGGGCGTGAGCGAGGCTCTGGCCTCCGCGCTGATCGAGCCGCTGGCCAAGGCCGTGATCGATGGTGGCGTCAAGGAGGGCGGCGATCTGAACCAGCCCGTGCTGTTCGGCCTGCGTGAGGCCGACTACTTCGTGCAGATGCTGGTGGACGCCAGCCGCGAGGCCGACCCGGCCAAAGCCCTGGCGGAGCGGCTGAAGTCCAAGGACGAGAAACAGAACCTGGCCGCCATGAGCAAGGCCGCTGCCGGGCTGACGGCTGCTCTCTTTGGCCGCATGGTCACCTCCGACCTGCTGGCCCGCGTGGATGCGCCGGTGCATGTGGCCCATGCCTTCACCGTGCACGCGTCCAATACCGAGATGGACTACTTCACCGTCGTCGACGACCTCAACCGCGACGACGAGACCGGCGCGGCGCACGCCAATCAGTCCGAACTCGGCGCGGGCGTGTACTACGGCTATGTCGCCGTCGATGTGCCGCTGCTCGTCTCCAACCTGACCGGCTGCGAGGCCAAGGAGTGGCGTCAGCAGGATTCGGCCACGCCGGCCCGCGTGCTGGGGGCGCTGGTGCGCAGCATCGTCCAGCAAAGCCCGGGGGCCAAGAAGGGCAGCACCGCGCCCTATGCCTGGGCGGACCTCCTGCTGCTGGAAGCGGGCACGGCGCAACCGCGGTCGCTGGCCAATGCCTTCCTCGAGGCCGTCCCCGCGAAGGGCGATGTGCGACAGCAGGCCGCCGAGCGGATGCTCGCGTACCTGGGCAAGCTCGACGCCATGTACGGCGCGAACTCGCAGCGCCAGCTCGCCACCACCTTGTCGCTGTCCTCGCCCTTGGCGGCGCAGCCGGTCGAGAATGCCGTGCGGGCCGCGCTCGATGCGCTGTGGGCCTGACCCATGGAATGCCTGCTGCTTCGTCTGGATGCGCCGTTGATGAGCTTCGGCGCCGTGGTGGTGGACCAGTTGAACCCGATCTGGCGCTTCCCGGCCAAATCCATGCTGGTCGGGCTGCTGGGCAACGCGCTGGGCTGGGATCACCGGGACACGGACCTTTTGCAGGGCCTGCAAGCGCGCCTGCGTTTTGCGGCGCGGTGGGATGCGGAGCCCGAGCCCTTGACGGAATACCAGACCGTGGACCTCGGCCAGGACTTCATGCTCGACACCGGCTGGACCACCCGGGGTCGCCGCGAGGACCGCAAGGGCGGCACCGCAGCCACGGGCACGCACCAGCGCTGGCGCGACCACTGGGCCAACGGCGTTGCCACCGTCGCGATGGCGCTGGACGGGGACGGCGAGCCGACGCTCGACGCGCTGGAGACCGCGCTGCGCGCCCCGGCGCGCCCGCTCTTCATCGGCCGCAAGCCGTGTTTGCCGGCCGCGCCCTTGCTCATCGGCCGGCGCGAGGCGGTCGGCGTCAAGGCGGCCCTCGCGGCTGAGCCCCTGGCCGATGTAGCGCCCCGCCGCCGTCCGTCGCGTATCCCGGCCCTGTGGCCTCGTGATGAAGGGGAGGCTGCGCAGTGGGAGGAACGCTACGACCTGCGCGATTGGGAGCAGAACATCCATCGCGGCAGCGAGCGTTACGCCGTGGGCTATCTGGAGGTCGGGCGATGAGCGGCTTGCACTTGGTGCGCATCCCCGTCGTGGCGCCCCGGCTGCTTCGATTTGCCGCCGAGCAAGGCATCACGCAGGAAGAAGACGGGCTGGGCTACACGCTGCATGCCTGGTTCGCTGCCCTGTTTGGCGAAGCCGCCCCCAAGCCGTTTCGATACTTCGAGCGGCGCCACGAGGTGCTCGGGTACTCGGCACACTCCGCCGCCGAGTTGCTCGAACGGGCACAGGCCTTCGCCTCGCCTCAGGCTTGGGCGGCACTCGACCCCGCGGGCGTTTTCAGCAAACCCATGCCGCCGGCCTGGCGCGCCGGTCAACGGCTGCATCTGGAGGTGCTTGCCTGCCCTGTCTCGCGCAATGGGGATGAGGAGAAGGATCTCTACCTGCGCACCCTCGACCGTCTGGGCGCCGATGCCCCGCCGCGCGGCGAGGTGTATCGGCAATGGTTTGCCAGCCAATGGAACGGGGCGGTGCAACTCGAAGAGGTGGAGTTGCTGGGCATGGCCGCACGCACCCGACTGCTGCGCCGCGCGCGCAACGGCCACAGCCGGTTGCTGGTCGTCGAACGGCCGCAGGCCCTTTTTGGCGCGAATGCCGTGGTGCAGGACGGCGAGCAGTTCGCCGAACGGCTCAGCCGCGGCATCGGCCGCCATCGCGCCTTCGGCTTCGGCATGGTGTTGGTGGCGCCGCCGCGATGAGCAACGGCCCCGGCCTCCTGCATGGGCGGCTGGGCCTGGCCGCCTCGCGCATCCCGCATGCAGACCGCCACGGCCTGCTGTGGCTGGAGTACGGCAAGCTCTCGGTCGAGGACGGCACGCTGCGCTTCGTCGCGGCGCGCAGCGAGACGCTCGACGCGGGGGACTACGCCATCCCATATCAGGCCGTCTCGATGATTCTGCTCGGCCCCGGCACGAGCATCACCCAGGACGTGCTGCGGCTATGCGCGCGCCACGGCGTGTTGATCGCCGCCGTGGGCGAAGGCGGCGTCAAGAGCTACACCGCTCCTCCGCTGGGGCAAGGGCGCTCCGACGTGGCGCGCGCCCACGCCGAGCGCTGGGCCGACCCCAAGCGCCGGCTCGACACTGCACGGCGCTTGTATGCCTGGCGCTTCGGCCGCGTGCTGCCGCACCGCGACATCGAAACCCTGCGCGGCATCGAAGGCGCGCGGATCAAGGAGAGCTACAAGCTCGTCGCGCAGCGCTTCGGCATCGAGTGGCACGGACGCCGGTACGACCGTCAGAACCCGAACGCCGCCGATCTGCCCAACCAAGCACTCAATCACGCCGCTACCTTTGTGGAAGCGGCGGCTGACCTGGCGGTGGCCGCCGTAGGCGCCCTGCCGCCGCTCGGGTTCATTCACGAGGATTCGAGCAACGCCTTCACGCTCGACATCGCCGACCTGTATCGCGTGGACCTCACCCTGCCCTTGGCATTCGGTGCCGTGCGCGCCCTGCGCGAGGGCGAGGCCGACCACCTGGAGCGCGAGGTGCGACGCCGCGCCGCCAAGCTGTTCCGGCAAGAGAAACTCATTCCCCGCATGATCGACCGCATCAAGGAGCTGTTCGATGTCGATGACCGTGGTGGTGACGCGTAACGTCTCCTCCCGCGTGCGCGGCTTCCTCGCCTCCGCCATGCTGGAGCTGGCCCCGGGCGTCTACAGCGCGCCGCGCATCTCGCCTGCCGTGCGAGACCGTGTTTGGGACGTGCTGAAAGACTGGTTCCCCAACGAGCGGGACGCGTCGCTCATCATGATCTGGCAGGAACGAGACGTCCCGGGCGGCCAAGCCGTGCGCACGCTCGGCAGCCCGCCCATCGACTTCGTGAATGTCGACGGCCTCGTCCTCGCCCGCCGACCGCCCCCGGTCGGAGCTCCTTAACAATCCGGTTTCTCTTTTGCAGTCAAGGGGTTATACTGCAGAGTCTGCCCCGCGTGAGCGGGGATCGACCCACCGCGACGCCATCAAGGCGGCCTTGTCCGAGGTCTGCCCCGCGTGAGCGGGGATCGACCCTGATGCTAATCTGCGTTGGCGTAATAGCCGACGTCTGCCCCGCGTGAGCGGGGATCGACCCCCTGGACAGTGTCCAGGAGCTGGTCGACGCCAGTCTGCCCCGCGTGAGCGGGGATCGACCCCCAGCTGATCCGCTGCTGCCGTGGCTGATCTGGTCTGCCCCGCGTGAGCGGGGATCGACCCTCAACGAGCTGCAGACGACGATCAACCATCGCGTCTGCCCCGCGTGAGCGGGGATCGACCCTTCGGTAGCAGTGGTGCCGCCGTCACGTACCGGTCTGCCCCGCGTGAGCGGGGATCGACCCTCAACGAGCTGCAGACGACGATCAACCATCGCGTCTGCCCCGCGTGAGCGGGGATCGACCCTTCGGTAGCAGTGGTGCCGCCGTCACGTACCGGTCTGCCCCGCGTGAGCGGGGATCGACCCTCAACGAGCTGCAGACGACGATCAACCATCGCGTCTGCCCCGCGTGAGCGGGGATCGACCCTTCGGTAGCAGTGGTGCCGCCGTCACGTACCGGTCTGCCCCGCGTGAGCGGGGATCGACCCTAAGGAGCGGCGGACATGCAAAAAGCGATTATGTCTGCCCCGCGTGAGCGGGGATCGACCCGCGGTCATTGCCTCCAGCACCGCGCTCAACGCGTCTGCCCCGCGTGAGCGGGGATCGACCCGGCGATGCAGGCGGTGGCAGCCAGCAGCACGGGTCTGCCCCGCGTGAGCGGGGATCGACCCTACACGGGCCGCTGCGGCGAGTTTGGGCACGAGTCTGCCCCGCGTGAGCGGGGATCGACCTGTGGTTGTAACCGCTTGAAACGGGAGCTAGGGAAGGTCTGCAAAACCTCCCCACCTGACTGCCGGGATGGGACAATAGCGACATGAAGCAGATGAGTCTTCAGGTGCCGATGTATACGGGCTTTGAGCTGCGCACCAAGCGCACCCGCAAGCGTGAGTTTTTGGAGCAGATGGAGCGTGTGGTGCCCTGGAAAGAGCTGGTTGCGCTCATCGAGCCGTATGCGCCCAAGGCAGGCCCCAAGGGTGG
>NZ_VJON01000041.1 GCF_007556685.1 Tepidimonas charontis
CACCTTGAGCCGCTCGATCTCCCGCTCGCTCATCTCGATGCGCTTGTCCACCCAGCCCTCCGCTTCCAGACCAACAAGCGGACATTTCTACTTTGCCGGAAGCGGACATTACTATCTTGCTTCTACACTCGAACGGCCGCAGGTTGACAGAAGTGCCAGTCATGGATAGCATTACGGCTTACTCCTTTGCACGAAGAAACGCCCCATTCCGTCGACTCGGAACTGGGGCTTTTTCTTTCCCGTCACGGCAACACCCTCCGGGCCGCATCCGGCGCGGCCGGATTGACCCCGGCGACGCGGCAGATCACGATGGCCTCATGGAGCTTGCGATCTGCCCACTCCCGGATGAGCTGACGGATGACGTCGGTGCGCGTCTTGCCGGTGGCGTTGACGTAGCCGTCCAGCACGCGCAGGTCCTCCGGGTCCAGTTCAAGGCGGACTTCTGTCCTGTCGGGCACGGCCATCTCCTTCACATCCAATCAGCCAACAGGAGGCGCGCATGGACATGCGTCTGAGCGTGTACGCGCTGGCCCTTGATCCATCGCGGTGCGTGGTGTGCTTTGAGGTGTTTGGGGACGTGGAGCCCGTGGCCGTGACCACGCAGCGGCACGCGCTGCAGCGCGGCTTTGCCGTGGTGCGCGGGCGTGAAGGCCGGGCGCTGCGGCTGACCGAAGCGCTGGCGGCCAAGGAGGCGCAGCGCGCCATTGACGCGGCAAGGGGCAAGCCGTGAGCAGCGCCAAGGCATCAGGCGGCCTCCGTTGCCATGCACGGGCGCCCGTGCCGGATGGAGCCCATGCGGCCCCTAGAATGGCCTTGCCGCAGACGCATTCCAGGAGGCCGCATGGGCGAAACCGCCACCATCACGCCGCAAGACGTTGCCCGCGGGCTGTTCATGGCCGCGCAGGAAGACGGGATCGACTGGCAGCAGGCGCGACTGCCGGCGGACGCCATCAGGTACGAGGCTGCGGCGCAGGCAGCGCTGCAAGCCTGGGCGCTTGGCAGCCCAGACTGGGACAAAGGGCTGCCGCCGCCAACGCGCGAGCTGGCCACCCTGTTTCTGGCGGACTTCATGCTCAAGCTCATGCGCGGCGACCTCGCTGGCCGGACGTGGACGGTGCCGGCCGGGTTGAGCGCCGCTCAGCAAGCCAGGCTCGCAATCGCGCAAGAGCTTGCGACGGCGGCAGGCCGCGGCGTGCCGCCTCACTGAGCAAGGCTGCAAAGGCAGCCGCATCGGCACCGCCGCGCTCGATGCCGCTGACGCGAAAGACGGTTGCCGCTTTCATCCTAGGCCGCCTCCTTGGCCGCCACGTCGATGCACGGGCGGCCATCCGGGTGCGGCCAGTTTGGGTCATCGACTTTCTCAGCCAGATAGGCCCTCCAGCCATCTGGAAGTGACTTTCGGTACCGCCACATGAAAACCGTTCCGGTCTTAGCGCCGATGCACCTAGCCAGCGCCGCGACACTCCCGGCCTTGTCCACAGCACGTTGCAGGATGAGCACATCTTGGTCACACATGCCACGAAATCTACACCTGTTGATGGCGCCTGTCAACATGTGACGAATCAACATATGTAAACATGTGTCCATGGCGCTCGGTCGCAACATTCGCCTCCTGCGCGAGGCACGTGGTCTCAGCCAAGTTGACCTAGCCAAGAAGGCTGGGATAGGGGATCACCGCGCCATCAGCGCTCTAGAGGTACGCGATAGCGTTCGCTCGCAGTTCACGCTCCAAATCGCGAAGGCGCTTGAGGTTCCGCCAGAGTTGCTGCAAGACACTGAAGATGAAGTCTTGGCGTGGATTGCTGCAGACAGAAAAATTGCGACATCACCTGTCAACCAGGCACTCTCAGCAGCCATCCACGCCGCCCTGCCCGTCGTGCTGGACGCCATCGCCATGTGCCCGCACCGCGACGAGCTGCGCACGCTGCTGGCGCTGCTGGTGGACCATGACGCACCGGCCTACCGGCAGCGGCTGGCGGAGCTGCTGGGTAGCTTCGACCCGCGCGGGCCGAACCTGACGCCGAAGGACATGGAGCTTGCCGAACGAGTGAAAAAAGCGGCCAGAGCCGCTGAATCCTTTGACGTCGTTGGGACCTTGAAACAGCAAGTCAAGACCTGATGACCTTAGCCAGAGCTTCCCTTATTCCGCCCGGCCGCTCTGTGATAAGCCTGGCGGCTCTCGAAAAAATCGTCTCCTGGCCAGGCTGTCCAGCCAGGCGGTCGCGTATGTTCGACGCCGTGGCCGCCTTCATCGGTCACCTGCACGGCATCGGCCTGCATGGGCAGGAGCTGTGGATCGACGGCTCGTTCGTCTCGCCCAAGCCGGAGCCAGCCGACTGGGACGCCGTGCTGTGGCTATCGGATGAAGACGTGCGCAACTGCACCCAATCGCAGTATCATGCGCTGCAGGCCCTCAAACTGCGCAAGAATCTGCGGCAGCGTTATGGCGCAGACCTCTACATCGGGCGCTGGGATGACGCGGAAGAGCGCGACTACTGGCACCGATGGTTCAGCGCAGACCGTGACGGGGCCGCCAAGGGCTACGCGGTGATCATCCTATGAAGACGGCGCAGGAAAAATTGAACTTCTACGCTGCGCGCCACGCGCGGCAGCGCCAGCGCGCTGAAAACAGCCCGCAAGACCAGGCTGCCAGCTTTTTCGCGTCTGTGTATGGGCAATATGTGGAAGAAGCCGAAGACGAGCGCATCATCGAGCAGCGCGCGCGTGCTGGAGAGCTCATCGAGCTTCGCTTCATGGGTGAGCGCGCCAATGGGCGGCTTCCTCTGCGCGCGTTGCTGGATGCTGTGGATCCCTTCGAGCGCGGCATGGCGCACGCCGCACACCGTCTGCACACCGGCGAGACGGCTCGCCAGCCGGTGCAGTCCGTGCGCGACCTGCTTGGGCTGGAATTCGCCGGACTGGAGCACGGCTCCACGCGGGTGCTGGTCCTTGGCGACAGCCGGGCCGACCTGACAGGCGTCAACCTCTTCGAGGCCACCGCCACGCAGGTTTTCCGCTTCCTCAACGCCAAGGGCGACGACTTCTACGATGCGGCCGATGCCATCGGCGGCCAGGCCGCGCGCTGCATCGATGATCTGCTCAAGGAGACGTCCGGCTACGGCATGACGCTGGAGATGTCGTGCCAGCGTGACCTGCTGCCGTGGCTGTCGTGGCGCGGCACGACGGATGAAATCGACCGCGTGCGCCGTCTCATCGAGACTACGCAGGAGCCGGAGGTTTACGAAGAGACGCTCGAAGGCGTGGTGGCCGCGCTGTCGGATGTTGGGTCTATCACGCTGTGCATCGGCGACGAGAAGCGCCGCGTGCGCTTCCCGCTGAAGCTGATCAAGCAAGCCCAGCAGCTCACCATTGCGCAGCCAGCCAAGCTGCGCGTGCTCACCTCCCGCTACTACGACAGCGTGTTCAAGCGCGACGTGTACAAGCACACGCTGATCGGCTGACCACTCCCTGAGCGACATGCCGCACCCGCCCCACGAGGCGGGTTTTTCTGCCGTCTGCAGCCTTATGATAGTGCCTCATGAGCACCTTCCGCATCACCTACGACGGCCCGGCGCTGCAGGCGCACACCATGGACGTGCGCGACCTGGCGCCGGCCTTGCTCGCGCTGGGCGACCTGTGCGAGGAGTCGGGACGCTCGCTCTTTGGCGAGTCGGTGCGCGTGCGGGTGGACGTGCGGGCGAGCTTCCGCACCGGCAGCTTCGGCATTGATCTGTCGGTCTCGGCCCAGCTGGCGCAGCAGCTCATGGCGTGGCTTTCTGGGGATGGGGCCACGGCGGTGGCCAATGCCAAGACCATTCTGGAGGTCATCGGCATTGGCGGGGCGGGGCTGATCGGGCTGATCCAGTGGCTGCGCGGGCGGCGCATCACGCGCGTGGAAACGGTGCCTGAGGGCCGGCGCCTGACGGTGGACGACGGCGAGTGCACCGTGGTGGAAGAGCGCGTGATCATGCTGTTTCAGCGCCGGGCGGTGCGCGAGGCGCTAGCCAAAGTGGTGGAGCCCATCGAGCGTGAGGGCATCGAGCGGCTGGCGCTGGGCGACGACGATCGCATCGGCGTCATCATCGAGCGCGCGCAGGCACCGTGGTTCCACGCGCCGCCGCCCGAGGATGTGCTGCTGATGGAGGAGGTGCGCACGATCGCCTTTTCCATCGTCAGCCTGTCCTTCCGCGAGGACAACAAGTGGCGGCTCCACGACGGCCAGAATACGGTGTTCGTGACCATGGCCGACCGCGATTTCCTCGACCGCGTGGACCGCAACCTGGTGCGCTTTGCCAAGGGCGACATTCTGCTGGCTGAAACCCGCGTGACGCAATGGCAGACGGCGCAAGGGCTGCGCACGGAGTACACCATCGTGCGCGTGCAAGAGCACCGCCAAGGCGCGGCGCAGATTGAGCTGCCCATGCCGTCCTGAGCCCGCCTCAGGCCCGCGCCGCCGGCTGCGCCACCAGCTTCACCCCCAGGGCCTTGCACACCCGCGCAATCGTGTCAAAGCGCGGGCTGGAGCCGGGCCGCAGCGCCTTGTAGAGCGCCTCGCGGCCTATGCCGGCGTCCTGCGCAATCTGCGTCATGCCGCGTGCGCGCGCAATGTCGCCTAGCGTGGCCGCCAGCAAGGCCGGATCGCCCTCTTCCAGCACCAGGCTGAGGTATTCGGCGATGTCCTGCTCGCTTTGCAGCATCTCGGTGATGTCGAACTCCGGCAGGCTTGACACAGAGACTTTGGGTTGCATGGCTCACTCCTGAAGGGCTCGGGCCAGCTCGATGGCCTTGGCAATGTCTGATGCCTGGCTGGCCTTGTCGCCGCCGCCCAGCATCACCACCAGCACAGCGCCGCGCTGCGTGTAGTACATGCGCCAGCCGGGGCCGAAGAACTCGCGCATTTCCCACACGCCTTCGCCCACCGGCTTGACGTCGCCCAGGTTGCCCAACTGGGCCTTGCGCAGGCGCAGCCCCAAGCGCTTGCGCGTCATCCCGTCTTTCAAGCCGGCCAGCCAGCGCTCGAACTCGGGCGTCAGCTTGACCGTGTACATGCGCCGATTGTATTCGATCGAATACAAAAGACAAGCCGCCCACCCGCCCCAGAGGCGGGTTTTTTTGCCCGCGCCGGCGGGCCGGTGTTGCAGGAAGGCGACGGTTAGGGTTTTCCCTATATCTACGTTTGTTGACATTACTATCGACATCTGTAGATAATCACGCCATCGCAACGCAAGAAGGAGCAACGCGATGGACTGCAAGGAAGACCGGATCGTCACGTGGGGCTGCTACGCGGCGGCCCTGGCGCTGGCGGCCATGTGGATCGGGGGGTGGCTGTGATGTGCCCGACGCCGGCGGGCTTTTTCTTTCAAGGAGGTGCCGAGATGGACTACGACCGGTGGCTGGATCGGAAGTGGGACGAGTACTGCGAGAGCTACGACCGCGCCTGCAGACCACGAGACGGCGTGTACGAGGCGTTGATTGAGCTGGGGCCGATCAGCGCCCTGATGCGCTATACGGTGCGCGGCGGCGTGCCGAACGAAGTGGTCGGCATCTTCTTGGATGACGCCTGGTGCGAGCGCACCAACCAGCTCGAGCTGGTGGAGATCACCGGCATTGTCGAGATGCCGGATCACGCCCTTCTAGCCATGGCCGACCCGGCACGAGACGCGCTACTGCAGCGCATCGACTTCGAAGTCGAGGACTACGACGGGCCGAATGACTACTGACACGGCAACAAGCCCGGCCGGCGCGCAGCGGCCGGGTCAGGTCAACCCGCTTGAAATGAAAGGGGAAACACAGATGAGGTCTGCTGAGCACGGGGCATCCCGCCCAACCCTGCCCCGCCCGGCGCGCACCGTGCCGCCCTACCACACCGGCAAGGTCTCCATCGGCTGCGCGTGGCAGCCGCTGCAGCGGCCCTACCACGACCGCGACGCCTGCCGCCTGCAAGAGGCGCTGCTGGCCGGCTGCGAGCCGCGCCGCAGCGGCAACGGATTTGTCCTGGCCGCAGCACTCGCACTGCTGGCCGCTGTCATCGGCCTGCTGGCTGCTTGAACAAGCAAAGGAGCCCCACATGAGTACCGCCCTCGCAACCCTCACGCAGAAGCTGGCCGCCCGCCTCGACATGGGCGACGGCGCCGACCTGATCGACACGCTCAAGGTCACCGCCTTCAAGGGGCAGGTGTCGGATGCACAGATGACCGCCCTGATGGTCGTCGCCAACCAGTACGGCCTGAATCCTTGGACCAAGGAGATCTACGCCTTCCCAGACAAGAACAACGGCATCGTGCCCGTGGTCGGGGTGGACGGCTGGAGCAGGATCATCAACAGCCACCCGCAATTCGACGGGATGGAATTTGAGCAGGACGACGAATCCTGCACCTGCATCATTTACCGCAAGGACAGAAGCCGCCCGATCAAGGTCACCGAGTACAAGGCCGAATGCAAGCGCAACACAGAGCCATGGGAAAAGTGGCCGCGCCGCATGTTGCGCCACAAGGCCATGATCCAGTGCGCTCGCCTGGCGTTCGGGTTTACCGGCATCTACGACCACGACGAGGCCGAGCGACTCGTCGAAGCCATCGACGCGCAGACGGGCGAGATCGTCAAAGTCAAGCCAGCGCAGCCAGACAGACCGGCGCTTGAGCCCTACCCGGCCGACAAGTTCAGCGAATTCTTCCCGAAATGGCGTGCGCTGATCGAGTCCGGCCGCAAGACCGCCGACGACATCATCGCCATGGTCACGTCGCGCGCCACCCTCACAGATGCCCAGATCAAGGCCATCCGCGACTGCGCCGTCGTGGACGTGGACACCACCGAAGTCACCGAGTAAGGAGGCCAGACATGCCCACCATCCACAACGTCGCCCAGGGCAGCGCCGAGTGGCACGCGCTGCGCGCCAGCCACTTCACCGCCAGCGAGGCCGCCGCCATGATGGGGTGCAGCCCCTACGAGACGCGCTCCGCCCTGCTGCGACGCAAGGCCCTCGGCATCGCCGAGGAGCCGGACGCCGCTCGCCAGCGTCTGTTCGAGCGCGGCCACGAAGCCGAGGCCGCCGCGCGGCCCATCGCCGAGACGATCATCGGCGAAGAGCTCTACCCTGCCACGATGACCGCCGAGATCGAGGGCCTGCCGTTGCTGGCTAGCCTCGACGGCCTGACGATGGACGGCCGCATCGCATGGGAGCACAAGCTGATGAACGAGCGCATCAACAGGGCGCTCATCGAAACCGACATGCCTCCCATGGATCACGTCTGGCAGATGGAGCACCAGCTGCTGGTCAGCGGAGCCGAGGAAGTGCATTACTGGGCCAGCACCGGCCAAGGCCCGTATGCCATGCGCACCTACCGCAGCGACCCGGCCCGGCGCAAGGCGCTCATCGAAGGCTGGAAGCAGTTCCAGCGCGACCTGAACGACCCGGACATGACCAACTTCCGGCCCGCACCGGAGCCGGTGCAGGCCAAGCCGGTGCCTGGCTTCGGCGCGCTGGTGCTGCGGGTTGAGGGCCGCGTGCTGGCCTCCAACCTGGACGCCTTCCGTGCAGGAGCCGATGCGTTCCTGGCCCGCTTGCCAAAGGCCGCCGAGCTTGCCACCGACCAGGACTTCGCCGACGCCGAGGCTGCGGCCAAGGCGTGCAGCGAGGCCGAGGCCCGGATCAAGGCCGCGAAGGAGCAGGCCATCGCGCAAATGGCCGACGTGGAAGTGGTGCTGCGCACCGCCGACGAAGTGGCCGAGACCATCCGGCAGGCGCGGCTGGCGCTGGAGAAAGCAGTCAAGGCCCGCAAGGACGAAGTGCGGTCCGAGGCCGTCAAGCGTGCCGCCGACCGCGTGCGCGAGGCCTACTCCGCGCTGGCCGGAGAGCTTGGCGAGTACGCGCCCGGCATCCCGGCCAGCCTGAGCGCAGAGCTTGCCGCCAGCATCAAAGGGCTGAAGAAGATCGACAGCATCCGCGAGCGGCTGGACGAAGCGGTGTCCAGGGAGCAGATCGACCTTGCGCTGTGGGCCGAGCGCATCCGCAAGGGCCGCGCGCTGCTGGAAGCCGCGAAGGCCGAGCACGGCGCGCTGTGGCCCGATGCGCCGCGCCTTGCGCAGACGCTGGACGAGGAAGCCATCCGTGGCGTCATCGCCAGCCGAGTAGCCGACCACCAGGAGCGCCAGCGCAAGCGCGAAGAAGCCGAGCGCGAGCGCATCCGCCGCGCTGAGGAAGAGCGGCAGCAGCGCGAGCAGGCGCAGCGCCAGACCATCTCCAGCAACCCCGTGCTCGATGGCCTGATCGACGTGCCGCCAGCGCCGCCGAAGCCGAAGCGCGCGGACATCCTGAGCATCGATGAGATCAACAGCTACATCAGCCCGCTGCGCATCGACGAAGAAGGGCTGCGGGTGCTGTGCATCGGCTGGCCGGTGCCGAGCGACGAGATCGGGCGCGTGATCGAGGCGCTGATCGAGCACCTGAGCGCCCGCGTGACGGCGGCGGCCTGACCGCCAATCAATCACATCCGATGCACTGCCGCTATTGCTTAACCATTCACCATCTTAACCGACCACAAAGGAGCCCCCATGAAAGAAGTCAACCGCCCGGCATCAGCCGCCCCCGAGTGTCTGGAACGCGAGATGCGGTGTGCGCATCAGGTCATCCCAATGTGGGCGGCGACCAAGGCACGGGGTGGCCACAATGACTGACCGCTATCGCAAGAAGCCCGTCGAGGTCCGGGCCTGGAAGATCAGCCTTGACGGGCAAGAACCTGACTGGGTGCGCGAGGCATTCGACGGGGGGCGCATCGACTGGTGCCCGGCTGGCGAAGGGATCTACATCAACACGCTAGAAGGCCGCATGAAAGCCAACATTGGCGACATGCTGATCGAAGGCGTGAAGGGCGAGCTGTACGGCTGTCGGGCGGATATCGGAACACACTACGTGCGGGCCAAGGTGCGAAGCACTATCGCCACCCTGAAGGAGCGACTAGCAGAAACCACCGACGACCTAACCCGCTGCCCCAACTGCGGAGGGCCGGCCGACAATGGCCACGATCGTGAAGTGCCACCGAACCCTTATTGGTGCAGCAAATGTTCGGGGTCTTGAAATGGCAGGCCGCACCAAGCCCAAGCGCAGGCGCGTCACGCCCCGCGTGATCCGCAGCTACACGCTGTGGCACGAACTGATGGCGAGCCCGACCGAGCCGCTGCCGCTGGAGTGGCGCACGCACCACCTGACACGCATGTGGCAGGGCTTGGCGGCACTTGAGACAGCGCCGAATCCCAGCAAGGATGACTGGCGCGTGTGCAGCGATGCCGTCAACATGCTGGAGACGCTGGTCACGCGCGGACCGTGGATGGCCTGCGACGGATCGCTGGTCGAGATCGCCGACAACGGCCTGCTGGATGACGCCATCACGGCGCTGGCGATGGCCGGACGACGACACCGTGCTGGAGGGTCGATCCGGCTGGATGGCGCTGGCATCCGCGCCGTGCGCGCCGTGCTGGAGGACTACGCCATGGTGCTGGAGACGCTGCCCGCGCGCAGCATGGTGCGCTGCCACCGGCTGACCGAGCAGCGGATCGCGGACATCCTTGCAGGTCGCAAGCTGCCGCATGATGTGGAGGTGATTGACCTATGAGCCTGATGATGACGATGATTCTGATGGAGCAATACGGCCCACGCTTGAGCATGGATCAGCTCGCCAAGGTCCTTGGTCTGGCGACTGCCACGCTGCACGCGCGCATCGGGCGCGGCGAGCTGGACATCCCCACCTACGTCGATGGCAAGCTGCGGTGGGCGGATACGCGCGACGTGGCCGAGTACCTGGACCGCAAGCGCGACGAAGCCAGGCGCGATATGGGTGTGGTGTCAATCCTCCCCGCCCTAAAGGGCGGAGCTTGTGAAAGCAAGCTCGGTTGACCAGACCATGCGCGAGCATTGACATCCTCCCCCGCCTGAAGGCGGGGGATTCCCACTTCAACGAAGCCAGCCAATGCGCACTTACATGCACACAGGACTTACAGCTTCTCGATGGGCTGACACCGCCAGTCCGGCGGCCAGAACATTGCGCGCGGCGTTGATGGGTGAGTTGACGCTCGCGGCCCAACCCGTGTTATCCTCATGGCCCTTGTTTAGGACCTACAGCGAGCATACGCATGATCGAGCGCATGGCGGCGCATGTGCTGGCAAGCCACTGGGATGGCAGATTGCCGGTTGATGTCCATGCCATCGCCTCGCGCATGGGGCTAGAGGCATGCTGCGGCCCCATCGAGGAATCTGGCCGCATCGAGCTCGTCGGAAAGCGGCCGCGCATCACCGTCAACTGCGCTGAGGCGCGTGTGCGGCAGCGCTTCACCGTGGCCCATGAGCTGGGGCACTGGGCGCTGGGGCACCTGGGGCATGGCCAGCGCCTGTTCCTCGACGCGCCGCAAGCCTTCACGCTGGCTGCCGCAGGCCCGGAGCGCGAGGCCAATGCTTTTGCCACTGCGATCCTGATGCCAGCGGATGCGCTGCGCTTCGTGATGCAAGAGGGCTTTGCCGATTCGCTCGAATCGCTCGCCAGGATGTTTGACGTCTCGCAAGCGGCCATGCGCTGGCGCGTGCACAACCTGGGTCTTTTCTCTGGGCTATGACCGACCCCCAGCAGATCGACCTGTCGCAAGACGTGGTTGACCTGTCGTGCGAGCGTCCCATCTTCGATGTGCAGGAGCGCCTTTATCGCCGGCGCTATGAGCAGCGACGCTGGCTCTTCTGGGCGGCCATTGCCGCAGTGGATGCAGGTCGCCCAGCGGTCGTGGCGAACACGTTCACCCGCCGCTGGTAGATGGAGCCGTATCTGAAAGCGGCAAAGAAGCGCGGAATTCGCGTCCGCATTGTGGAAGCCACTGGAAAGTGGCAGAACGTTCACGGAGTACCGGAGGATGTCATTGATTACACATGCCAACGGCTGTTGGAACTGGGGTCCACGGCATTATGAATGCGCAGTCGAGCGGATCGAGCGCGACGAAGCCCTGCTGCGGCAGGCGCTGGAGGCTTTAGAACTTCGCTGCGGCACCAATGCGGATGAGCGCAAGGAACTCATTCCTGCCCTACTCAAGAGGCTGGAGAGTGACGATGTGCGATGAGGTGATCTTCCGTGGGCGCTACCTTCACACGATCGAGGACTTGCAGTCCGCCCTGGGTGGCGGCAAGATCGTGCCGAACCGTCAGTGCGGCTACGCCGACGACGACCTGCTGCCGCACTGCTGCCTGTGCCCGGTCGATCTGGCGCAGACGGCGGCGAAGAATGGCATGCGCCTGTGGCCTTCGTCGGAGGGCGAAGGCGTGTGGATCATGTTGGACGACGACAGCCACCCGGAGCGGGGGCTTTCGGAGACAAGTTATGAATGATGCGAAAACCCACGCGGCACCGCCGCCACCTTTAGGCCTCGCGCATCCTCGGCGACCGCTTCGGCGCTGACCCCCTCCGCTGTCTGGTCTGGCGCGCCGGTCGCCATGGAAATGGAGCGCTCCACGCGCTCGATGATCCAGTCGGTGAGCCGCTGGCTATTTTCGCGCGACAAGCGCACCCAGCGAGCCTTGAGGCTCGCCGGGACGCGCAGGTGTATGAGGGCTTCATTCATCCTTGATGTCCCGCAGACGCGCGGGGCGGCCGTCTTCAAGACGGCGGATCGACCCAAAGGCCGCAGCGTACTCGATCGCGTCTTCCCGCTTGCGGGTCAAGTATGTGCCGACAGAGCCGGCAGGGACGCGGTACTGTGCGGCTCGGTCGTCGTAGGTGACGATGACGTAGCCGGTCTTGCGGCGGACGGCAATGGCATTGCCGATCTGGTGGACGGTGATTTTGGATTCGGTGCCGATCATGACGATGCTCCTGTCTGGAATCGCGGTGCCGCCGCGTCGGCGGTCGAGCTGTCCTCGACCGTGCCTATATTAGAGCACATCATCAGGATGGTGTCAGCCCCCTGATCACGCCGGACCTCGATGCAAATCCTCCGGCCTCAGGTTGGTGTAGCGCTTGAGGTGCTGCCAGCTCCTGTGCCCAGATACCAGCGCGACCTGCTCGATCCGGAATCCGCGCTCGAACATCAAGCTGATGGCGTGGTGGCGCAGGTCGTGAAAGTGCAGGTCGGGTATCGACAGGGCGCGGCAGGCCCACGTAAAGTACTTTGACAGCGCGCTGTCCCCGATGGGGAAGATGCGCTCATCGGCACGCGGCTGGCGCTGCACCAAAGCCCACATGTCGCCCATCGCCGTGTCGGCCAGCAGCGGCACCCACTGATCGTTGCCGGCCTTCTGGCGCGGGTCTTTGCGATCCCGCACCAGCACCAGCCGCCTGGCGGCGTCCAGGTCGTCCCAGCGGATGCGCACGATCTCGCCACGGCGCATCGCCGTGCCCACCGCAAAGCGCACCGCATCGGCCCACACCTGGCCGTAGGTATCGTGCATGTGCGCGATGATGCGGTCGAGCTCATCATCGGTGGGCCTGCGCTCGCGCCTGCCGCCGCCGCCGATCAGCCCCAGAGGTGCGCCAGCAGCGGCCGCGCCTGCTGCACCACGTCCGGCAGCGTCATGTGCTTGATGCTGGCCACCATGCGCATGACGGTGCCGAGCTTGGACACCTCCATGTTGACCGTGTACGGCCCCGCGCCTTCGTCGGCGCGCATCTGCGCGTATCCCACGAGATCATCGGGCCGCAGCCTGGCGGCATCGAGCGTCCCCAGGTGATCGGCCAGGCGGCGCAGGTTGTAGTGCTCGGTGGTGGTGTCCAGCACCGGGCGCGACTGCGCGCGCAGGCGCCGGTAGTCCTCGATCAGGTCGGCGACCGTGTAGCAGCGCTTTGCTGCTACCGCAGCGGCCCCTGGTAGCACGCCGCGGTCGATGTCTGCCTCGATCTGCCGCGCCCACTTCTCGGCCGCAGCCTTGGTGTCGAACGACTTGGTGTAGACTGGCCACCCCTTGCGGCGCACCTGCGCACGCCAGCGGCCCCTGTGCTGGATGATCGATGCCATCTTGAGTGCTACCGGTAGCAGTTGGTAGCAACAGCATAGCAAAAGATCGCCAAGCATCAGAGGGAAACACGAAGGGAGACAAGCAGCCCTTGCTAGGTGCCCCGCCGTAGTTCAACGGATAGAACGGCCGCCTCCTAAGCGGCAAATCCAGGTTCGATTCCTGGCGGGGGGACCAAACGCGGATACCAAACAGTCCCAATCTGTCTCACTTATTTTTATAAAACAACGGTTTACGGCGACTCTTATCCGTCGTGCTGTTGCAAGCTGTCCCACAAAGTCCCTTTACAGCCCACGATTTTGGGGGTATTTTTGGGGTACTTTTGAGGCCCTCTTGGGGTATCGGGCGCTCGATACCCCCACGCTACAGGAGACGTACCCCATGCTCACCGACGCTGCTATCCGGGCGCTGAGGCCCACTCAGAGGCCCTACAAGGCTTCCGACGCTCATGGCCTATACGTTCTTGTGACTCCTGGGGGGTCAAAGCTCTGGCGGTTCAAATATCGTCACGGTGGCCGCGAGCGCCTGCTGGCGCTCGGTGCATACCCCGCTGTGACCTTACGCGAGGCTCGCGAGCTGCGCGACGAGGCGCGGCGCATGCTTGCGCGCGGACTTGATCCCTGTGCTGAGCGGCAGGCCGCTAAGCGCCGGGCGCTAGAGGCCGAGGGCAGCACCTTTGCTGCGGTCGCCGAAGAGTGGCGAAAAAAGCAGTTGAGCAAAACGTCTGCGCGATATCAAAAAAAGTGCTGGCGTTTTGTAGAGCGGGATTTACTGCCGTATCTAGGGGATTCGCAAATATCGGAAATCGGCGCACCAAAGATTTTAGAGGCTGTCCGTCGCGTTGAATCGCGCGGCGTTATTGAAACCGCGCATAAAGTTTTACAGCTTGCGGGCCAAATATTTCGATATGCCGTAGCCACCGGAAAAGCCCAGTCAGACCCTACGCCAGCGCTACGCGGCGCGCTGGAGCCGGTACGCGTCACCCATATGGCAGCGCCAACCGACCCAAAAAAAGTTGGTGAAATTCTTCGCACATTTGATGCGTTTAGAGGAGGCCCAATTGTCGCTGCCGCCTTAAGGCTATTACCGCTCGTTTTCGTACGTCCGGGCGAGCTGCGTACGATGCAGTGGAAGGATATTGACTTTGATACGTGTGAATGGAAATACACCGTATCCAAAACAAAAACACCTCACATTGTACCGCTCTCCAGGCAAGCAATTGCGATATTAAAAGATATTCACCCATTGACCGGACATTTGCAGGGCGGCTACGTATTTCCAAGTGCGCGTTCGTCATTGCGTCCCATGAGCGATGCAGCGATTAATGCGGCGCTAAAAAGATTGGGTATTGATACAAAAAGCGAATTGACCGCCCACGGCTGGCGGGCAGTCGCGCGCACGCTCTTGCACGAGCAGATCGGATACCCTCCCGAAGTCATCGAGCACCAGCTCGCGCATGCGGTGCCCGACCCGCTGGGACGGGCTTATAACAGAACGAAATTTTTAGCGGAACGCAAAAAGATGATGCAAAAATGGGCCGATTATTTAGATAAGATAAAAAATCAATAATTTATCGAAAGAGCCGTTTTAGCGGCAACGATCGTTCTTTCGATATAATGCCGGCTTTTTCGGCGTCCGGTTTTTGAAATGTTTTCTTCGATTGCACGTGCGATTGCTTCATCCGACCACCCTTTCCGTAGCGCATGATAAGCGAATCCGAATTCTTTTCGACTGAAATCGATCGCGCTTTTGCCACGCACCACCCCCGCCCCCGAGGGGCGGGGAGAGGGATTGAAATTTTTTACGGCCAGCAGATACGGCGCGTGGTCAAAAAATTGCGCATTTTCACTCGAAACGGCAATCACGCGTGTCAAAAAGCCAGCCTTTCCTGGCTTTTTCTGGCGAAAGCCCGCCAATCGGCCCCAGCGTGGCTCGGAAACGGCGCCGGGATCTGAGCCGCAAATACCGCAAAGCGCACGGGCGATTTCTTGTCGCTCTTCGCGTGATAAGGCGCGATTACATATAATCCACGCCTGCGCGCTATCGGCGCTGGTCTGAATTGCAATTGATTTGTATTTTTTGGCGATTTTCTCCGCAAAACTCGGCGTCAAGTCGTCAAGCATTATCGCTGGGTGCGAGTAGCTTTTTGGACGAACCCATATATTGCACCCGTGCGCATTTTTATGCTTTAGCCAGCCTTCGAGCGCGCCAAAGTCTTCGGGCCTGTCAACTGCTTTTCGCGCTTCAAAAACGCGCGAAACGCGGCCGCTTTGATCGTATTCTGCCGCCGCGAATTGCAAAATTCCACAGCTGAGCAGCATAAATTCGATTTGCGTTTTCATTTTTTGCGTTTTCATTTCATTCTCAAGATTTTTTTCACGCTTTCCCACGCCAGCGCCTCCGCCTCGGCGCGCGGCAGCCCGCCGAGGTACTCTGCGATCGCGGCGCGTTCTTCGAAGGCCTCGCGCCCCAGCTCGCTGCGCAGCAGCGCCAGCAGCTCCGTCTTGCGCTCGCGGATCACCGGCAACCACCGCGCGCGCGCAGGCGCCGGGCCGCGCACGCGGATGGTGTCGCCGTCCGCTATCAGCACCAGCCCGTCGCCGGCCATGGCCGCGACGACGGCCAGCAGCGAGGTGAGAGCTTGTGCCGTCATACGATATCCTCCTCACCCCCGGCGACAGCGGCGACACTTTGTGTAAACCTTTGATTTTTCTGGTGTTTTGTGTCGCCACGCGGTGGCGACAGGCTGGCGACACTTGGCGACGTGTCCAGCACGACGACCTCAACGCCCGCCCGGGCCACCAAGCCGGCGGCCTCGAGCTGCGCCACGGCCACGTCACGCGCGGCTGCGCTGCGCAACGCGCGCGGCCCCTCGCGGACCACCGCGCGCAGCTGCGCGCGTCCGCCGCGCTCCAGCAGCCAGCTGTAAAGCGCGAGCGCCGCGTGCGTCCCGCCCGCGTCTCCCCGCCCTACCGTGCGCGCCCAGTGCTCCAGGCTATGCAGTGCCAGCGCCTCGCCGCCGGCGGCATGGCGCTCCGCCACCACAGGCGCCCCCTCCCAGGCCGCCAGCACCGCGGCGACGCGCGTGGCCAGCTCGGTGGCCCGCAGCGCGAAGGGGCGCAGGGGTCCGCCCAGCCGCCCGCCGTCCAGCGCCTCGGTCTCCAGATCCTCCAGCAGCGCGCCCAGCCGCTGCAGCGCGGCGGGCTCGACCTCCAGCACGGGCAGCGCGTCGCAGCTGCGTGGCAGGGGCTGGGCCAGCAGGTCGTCGCACCGCGCCCAGAAAGCTACTATCGCCGGATCATCGTCCGCCCGCCACGGCGCCAGCCGCCGAGGCTCCGGCGGCGGCAGCACCACGAGCAGGCTGCGCGGCCACAGGCCTACCCCTGCGAGCAGCCGGTCAGCCAGCGCCTCGCGCGCGGCTTCGGGCTGCAGGAGGAGATGGAGGCTCAGGCGCACCCCCGAGCGCTCCAGGCGCGAGCCGCGGCGCAGGTTGCTGAGGCCGGCGCCGTCCCACAGCGCGCACAGCCCCGCGGCCATGCGCAGGCGCCGCTCGGCGGCCATGCCCCAGCCCCCCAGGAGCATCCCCCCCTCTGGGGCGAGGAGCAGCTGCGCCGGCGCCCCCTCGGCGAGCGCGGCGTGCAGGCCCTCCAAGGTCGCATCCGCGCACAGCCGCCACGGGGGCGCCGCGGGCGGGCGGCCCTCGCGCGCGGCGGCGCGGCAGGCCCGCGCGTGCGCCTCGCCTGCCTGCGCCTGCCACGCGCGCAGGCGCGCCGCAGCGACGCCCTCGGCCAGACTTTTCCCGCTGCCGCTGGGGGCCACGCTTAGCCCGTAGAGGCTGGGCGGTACGGCTACGCCGGCAGGCGTGCGCACACCGGCCCACACCGCGCTCACCAGATGACTAGCCGCCACCAGCATCGCCTGGCCCGCCAGGGCCGGGTGCACCTGCGCGCCCCGGCTGAGCGCGTCCGCGGCCTCTGCCAGCGGGCCTAGGGCCTCGAGGGGATACGGCGGCGGCGGGGGGTCCAGGGCGGCCAGCGCGCTACGCGCGGCGGCGATCGCATCGGGCAGGCTTGCGCTCGTCATAGCCCACCCCCTTTCCGCAGCGCCTCCGCGCGCACGAGGACCCGCTCGATGTCTTCCGGCCGCCACCGCGCGGCGCCACCGAGCCGCAGTGGCGGCGGCACGAGCCCAGCGGCCACCCACCGGTACAGCGTGCTGCGGCCGATACCCAGCGCGCGCGCCACCTCTGGCGCGCGCAGCAGTCTCACTTGCGGCGCGCTCATGCTCATGCTGCACCCCCTTCCTGCGTGCCCAGCGGCAGCAGCAGCTGCCCGGCCTGCGCTGCCTGCCGCGCGCGCTGCGCGGCGCGCTGCACGGCGCGCGGGTGCCGGCCCTGAGCTAGCGCCAGGGCGCGGGCGCTCGGCGCGCGCTCGCGCACGAGGTCGCCCAGCGAGCTCAGCGCTGCGCCGGCCTCCGCACCGCGGGCCACGGGGCGCCCCCCGGCGGTGCCGCCCAGCAGGCGGCGCAGGCGGCTGCGGGTGCGCGCCACGGCGCGCGCGGGAGGCAGACCCTCGAGAGCGGCGAGGACGATCTCCGCGGCCGCATCGGCCTCAGCGCCGGGCCACCAGCGGCGGCCGACGCGCGCCTCGGCCTGCGCCCAGGCGAGGAGCGCGCGCGCGTCGGGGGTGTGGGGGGTGTGGGTGCCGGCCGTCACAGCCGCCGGCGCGCTGTAAGTGCTTGAAAAGTCAGCCATTTTTCGCGTCCAGGTGTGGACGCGGCCGCTAGGGGGGGTGCGGGTGCGGCTGGAGGCCTCGGCGGCGCGCGAGCGGCGGCCGCGGGGGCGCTAGGCGGGGCGCCGGGCCTCAGGCCGCGGCGCGCAGGGGCAGGGGCAGCACGCGCGGGGCGAGGGCCTCGTGCGCCAGCGCGCGCCCGCGCGTGCGGGCGGCAGGGCGGGGTGTGGCGGCGCGGCGGTGGGCGGCGTGCAGGCCCGCCAGCGCGGCAGCACCGGCGGCGGCGGCAGCGGCCCCGGCAGCCGCGGTGGCGGCGCGCAGCAGCGCGGCAGCGGCGGCCAGCGCGCGCCCGGCCACCAGCGGCAGGCGGCGGGCCGCACGGGCGGCCGTGCCGGCCAGCCAGAGCAGCGGCAGCAGCGCTCCCAGCCACGCGGCCGGGGCGAGGTGGCCGTGCCCGGCCGGCGCGCCCAGCAGCAGCAGCCCGCCCAGGAGGGCGAGGAGCAGCACGAGCGCGCGCGGGTGAGGCAGCATGCGGCTAGCATATCACGCCTGGGACGGAAATGGAAAAAATCTTTTTATCTTTTTTTGCAATCTTGATAGTCTTCCGCTATCGTGCGCTCGTCCAGCAGCCGCGCCGTGATCAGCTCCTCAGCCGTCGCCACGAGCGCGCTGTCGACCCCGCCCCGCCGCACCAGCGGTAGCCCGTGCAGCCGCTGCCGCACCTCGCGCAGCGCCGCCAGCGCCTGCGCCTGCGTCCCCGTGGCGACCACCGCGCGCAGCCTGCCGCGCGGGTCGACCAGCGTGAGCAGCCGCTCGACCGCCAGCGCCGCCCGCGCGGCGGTCAGAGCGGCACTGGCACTGGCATCACTGCGCGCGCCGCTCATGCCATCCCCCTTTGCAGCGCCGACGGCACGCGCGGCTGCACCGGATCCGCCACCGGAGCCCCGTGCGGCTGCATCGGATCCACCGCCTGCGCCACCGCCACCGGCGCGGGGGAAGCGCCGCCCCCGCTGACAGGCGCCACCGCCACCGCCGCGGCTTCCGGCGCCCCGCCTGCGACGAGCGCGTCCGGCACGCGCACGGGCGCCGTATCCGCCCCGGCGCCACCACCGCCCCACGCGGCTACCGGCGCGGGGGCCTGGGCCCCGTCGATGATCCCGAAGCTGTGCCCTGCTACCGCCACGGGCTGCACTGGATCCGCCACCGGCGCCTGCGCTACCCGCAGCGGCGCCCCTGCCGGCGCGGGCTGCTGTGCGGGCGGCTGCACCGGATCCGCCACCGGAGCCCCGTGCGGCTGCATCGGATCCACCGCCTGCGCCACCGCCACCGGCGCGGGGGAAGCGCCGCCCCCGCTGACAGGCGCCACCGCCACCGCCGCGGCTTCCGGCGCCCCGCCTGCGACGAGCGCGTCCGGCACGCGCACGGGCGCCGTATCCGCCCCGGCGCCACCACCGCCCCACGCGGCTACCGGCGCGGGGGCCTGGGCCCCGTCGATGATCCCGAAGCTGTGCCCTGCTACCGCCACGGGCTGCACTGGATCCGCCACCGGCGCCTGCGCTACCCGCAGCGGCGCCCCTGCCGGCGCGGGCTGCTGTGCGGGCGGCTGCACCGGATCCGCCACCGCCACCGGCGCCCCTGCCGGCTGCTGCGCCGGCGCCACCGCCACGGGCTGCTGCGGCTGCCCCCTCTCCCCGCCCCCGGCACGGGGGGCGGGGGTGGTGCTTTCACCTCCCGCGCCGGTCGGCGGCTGCCCGCCGCCCCCGCGTGGCGCGTTGCCCGTGATTTTGGCCCACGCCTCCTGCAGCACGCCCTTTGCCGCCTCGGGACCTTCGGATAGCAGCGTCCCGAGCGCGGATTTCCCCGTCGTCGCCATGACCACGGCGTCCACGGCTGTGCCCGCGAGCACCGCGACACTCGCGCCGGTCGCGAGCACGCCGCCACCCAGCACGCCCGCCGCCGCTGCAGCACCGCGAGCGACCCATGTGCCCGACTGCCGCAGGGCGGCCGAGGCTGCCGCGCGGGCCGCAGGGCTCGCCGCGGTCTGCGCCGCGCGCTGTAGCAGGGTCTCGAGGCCTGCCTGCCCCAGCCCCACCGCGAGCGTTCCCAGCGTCGACGCGGCCATCATCTGCGACGGCGACATGTTTTCCAGCGCTTTCAGCGCCGGATTTAGATCGCTCTGTGCTGCAAGGGCTTTGCGCGTCTGGTGCGCCCACGCCGCGAGCTGCTCGGGGGTCATGCGCCGGGGCGGCTCGATGCCGAGCGCTTGGGCTTGCCTCTGATAGTCCGCGTACGCCTGGGCGTAGCTCAAAGGGTTGAAAGAGCTATCCCGCCGCGCTTGCTGCAGCGCGGCTTGCGCCTCGCCCCGGATCCGCTCATGCGCCGCCGCTATCTGCTCGCGTGTCGGCAAGCCGGCGGTCGCCTCGGCTGCTGCGGCCTGCTGCTGCTGCAGCCGCTCGCGCGCCGCGGCATCGATGCCCGCCGCCTCGGACTCGATACCTTGCCGGCGCTGCTCATGCTCGCCGAAGAGCCCGCGCGCTTGCACGCCAAACGCGCGCGCTTGGTCGTAGTGGCCGGACAGCGCCATTAGCCCCTGCGTCGCGAGCGCACGGTCTTCGGGGTTCTTGCTCGCGCCGATATCGGCCATGGCGAGAGAGGCCGACTCAAACATTGCCCCAAACCGATTGGCAAAGTTCTTTGAGCCTTCGGCGTACCGGGCATCATAGGCATTGAGAGCACGATTGATCTGGTCGGCGTCGAAGCCGCCGCGCGCGAGTCGATCAGCGATGACGCTGCGCATGTCGCCACCGTTGCGCGCTAAATCCATCAGCATATCGGCCGCCATACCCTGCGGCGAAAAGGTCATCGGCGTGAAGCTCGCGGCGAACTGCAGCGCGCTCTGATCCTGCACGCCGCCCGTGCGCTGGGCCGCATCGTCGACCCGCGCGAGTTCTTGCGCGAGAAGCTCGCGCGCCGCGGTGAGCGTATCCGCCGCGCTCGTCGAGCGCTGGGCCTCCGCCGTGCGGCTGTGCGATGCCCCGCGCGTCGCCTCACCGAAGCGCTCGCCCCGAGCGCCCGCGGTCGTGCGCTGGGAGGTGCGCTCGCCCTGGCTCGCCGCGCTTTGCAGCGAGTCGGCGATGCGCTGCACGACGTCGGCGCTCAGTCCGCCGCCAGCGCTCAGCGCGCGGCCCAGCGCACCCAGCGCCCGGCCCACGCCACCGCCGACAGCGGCTGCGCGCGAGGTGAGAGCGCTCAAGAAACTGGCGCTGTCGAAGCGCCCGCCAGCGGTGAAGCGCCCGGCGAGCTCTTTCGCCACCTGCGCCGCCGCCCGCATGTCTTCGCCGCTGTACGCCTCTTCGCCGCGCTCTTCGCCCCACGTCGAAGCGTTGCGCGTGCCGCCTGCGGAACGGCGCTCCTGCGCGCCGGTCTCACCCGTGCCCCAGCGCTGGAGCACGTCCATCGCCTGCTGGATGGCTTGCCGCGCGCCCGTGCTCGTCGATGTGCCAAGCCCCGCCGTGCGGTTGAAGCCGACACCTGTCGCCGCGGTCTGCCCGGCCGTCGCGCTCGAGGTCAGCCCCATGGCGCTGCTTGCTGCAGTGCGCTGCATAAAGCCCTGGATACTGCCCGCAGCGGTGGCAGCAATGCTCCTCTCGAGCCCCGAGAAAAAGTCCCCGGCACCGCTGAGCATCGCCGTGCCGCGCTCCGCGGCTGCGCGTGCCGCGTCAGCGGACACACCGCGCCCCAGCGCCGCAGAGGTCGCCTGGGTGTAGCCCTGCAAGTCAGTCGCGACACCGCCGCCGCTTGCCGGGGCCGCCGTACCGCCGCCGGCGCTTGCCGCGCCGCCGATGCCGAGCAACCCGATACTCGCGGCGATCGCGATCAGGCCCCAGGCGCCATTCTTGGCCGTGTCTGCGTAAGCGTTGATCGCGTTGGCGATCTCTCTGAAGTACGCAAAAAGGTCGTGCGCACATGGCCCCGAGCCGTTGCACGAGCCGGATATCTGCAGTGCCCCGCTTTGCGCGTCTTGCAGCATCTGCATAAACCGGTCGGCCTGCCCGGCCACGATCATCTCGCCGGTCACGTTGACGACGTCCGGCACGGCAAGAAATGCCAGATACCCGCCGACCGCCGCGAAGACCCGGCCCAGGTTGCCGTACCCGGTAAAAAGCATGGCGCCGACCATGAACGGCATGATGACGGTCGCCATCACGATCCAGTTCGCCGCGCGCGCGTCGGCTTCGGCGATGGCTTTCTCGGCATTGATCAGCGCGGACCGGATCTGCTCGCCGACCGCATTGCAGACGTCGGCGTCAGCCGTCGGCGCCCCCGCGGTCGTGCGCGCGAGGATCGCAGCTTCGGCGCTGCGATTGACGCTAGAGCCAAGAAAACAGGCAAACGCGGCCGAGGACACGATGTCGTTCCACGTTGCACGCGCTGCGCCGGACACATTGACGAGCAGCGCGTCCATGCTCGAGCGCAGCATCGTGCCGCAGCCCGAGCCCGAGCCGTCGGCACAGTTGAACTCTTGCAAGAGCTGCTCCTCGGCGCTCGCGCCGGCTTTGAGCTTGTCGCGAATTTCGCCGCAGAGCTGCAGGCATGTCCTGCTCTGCGCATCGGTGATCGCGCCGCTGGACGCGACCTTGGACGTGGCGGTCTGGGTCAGCACGACGAGCCCGGGGTTGTCCAGTGTTGGCTGGCCGGACGGCGGACAAGCCCGCGCAAAGAGGTCATACCCGGGACTGCGCCAGAAAGCCTCCTGGCCGGCGATTTTTCCGCTCTGATCACAGAAGCGGAAAAACATACTCACGTTGTAGGCGAAGTGATCGCGCGGATCTTGCGACGTGCGCGTGATGAAGTCGATCACGCCGCGCGTCGCCGCCTTGAAAGCGCTCACGACCGAGCACCGGGACGCGTCGCGCATCTCGGGGCGGTCGGCGCCGATGTTGCAAAGCTCCTGCGTCCAGGCTGGGGCCATCGCAGCCGTCATGCGCTCGCCAATGATCCGGCCCGCGGACGTGCCCAGCGACAGCGGCAGCGCCACCACGATCGGCACGTCGTCGACGACCTGGGGCGCGTAACTATTTCGCATGAGCGTGTTATTGCCGTCGTAGCTCGATTCGACCGTTACGGTCGCGGTCGGCGTCATCAGCACGACAGTCGCGATGAAGTACGCCACCAGGTGGTCAAAGCGCGGAAAGCCCCGATTGCGCAGCGCAGAAAACAGCGCCATGAGCACCGCACCGATCATGCCGAGCTTGACCATGTCGGCCAGCATCGAGCCGCTAAAGCCGCCCGACGTGCCCAGCGTCATGACGACCGCGCGCAGCGCACCGGCCAGCGTCTGCGGGTCGCCTGGGGTGTAGATGGAAAGATCCATGAGGGTGACTCCTGTGTGAGGATGTGACGCTGTACTTCTGCAGGAGTGCGACAGGCGCCCGCGCGCGGGGAAGGGTGAAGGCACCACCCCGCCCCCAGGGGGCGGGAGAGGGGCTAGGCGGGGTGGGAGCGCTCGAGCCGCTGCGCGCGCGCCTCTGCCGCGTCCGCACGCTCGTGTGCGACATGCCGCTCCGCCGCACGCTCCACGTCACGCTCGCGCTCGTCGACATCACGCTCGCGCACGCTGCCCGCGCGCCGCTCTGCGCGCTCCATGTCCAGCGCCGAGCGCTTCTCCTCCAGGCGCTCGATACTGCGCCCGATGTCGCGCTCCACCTCATCGCGCGAGCCGACGGCGTGCACGCTCAAGCTCTCGCGATGTCGGCTGCTCGCGACGTACTCCATCGATCTGTCGGATCCGGCGCTGTGCAGCACGTGAGCGGTATCGACCGTGGCGCCCTGAGACTTGTGGATGGTCACCGCGTAGGCGTAGTCGATGTAGCGGTAGGCGTCCTGCGTCACGGTGATGCGCGCCGCGTCGCCGTCGCGCTGCAGCGTGAGCTGCCCCGCGCGCGCGTCGACGACCGTAAAAGTCTGGCCGTTCTTGACCCCCACCTGGCGGTCGTTCTGCAGCGCGACGACGCGGTCGCCCACGGCAAAGGCCTTCACCCGCTCCACCGCGTCGCTGCGGCGCTGCGTGGTAAAGGCCACGTTGTCACCGCGAAGCAAGCCCGCCTCGCGCGCCAGCGCGCGGGCTTCCGTGTTGATCTTGTCGACGTCTGCTCTGCGAGCTGCGAGCGCGAGCGACGATTTGCCCTCTGCCAAGTCACGCACGACGGCTGTGGCGATGGCTTTGCGTGCGTCTGCGTCGCTCTCGTGCGCGTGCAAGTAACCTTTTTCTTTCATGATGCCGAGCGCGTGCGCAGCATCGCCCGCGCGCATCGCGAGCACCATCTCTCTGTCGCGCGCGTCGGTCTGCCGGCGGATCTCGTCGAGCGTCACGTGAGACCCGGCAGCGTCACGCATCACGCGCATCGCAGCACCAGCGCCGATCGCTTGGAGCTGCCGCGTGTCACCCACGAGCACAAGGGACGAGCCCGCGGCCTCGACGCGCTGCACGAGCGCGTGCATGAGCCTGGAGTCCACCATCCCGGCTTCATCGAGCACGACGACGGTCTTTGCATCGAGCGCGAGCTCGCCGCGCTCGATACGCTGCAGCGTGCTGTGGATGGTGTCGGATGCGATGCCGCTGCCTTCCTGCAGGCCTGCCGCGGCCTTGCCCGCCAGCGCCACGCCCACCACGCGCGCGCCCGAGGCTTCCCAGGCCTCGCGCGCGGCACCCAGGAGGTAGCTCTTCCCCCCGCCCGCCACGCCCTCGATCACGGACAGCTGCTGCCCGGCGGTGATATGGTCAAAGGCCACGCGCTGCTGCGCCGACAGCGTGCGGGACGCGACAGCACGCTCGCGCGCGTCGGCGGTCACCTCCACGCCCCGCGCCTGCGCGCCGGTGGCGGCGAAGGCCTCGATGGCCCGCTCCGCAGCGAGCACCTCTCGGGTCGTGTAGTGGACACCCCCGCGCTCGTCGCGCAGCGCCACCAGCTCGCCGGCGGCCTCGAGGCGCGCGATCTCTCCGCGCACCTGCGCGACACTTAGCCCAGTGCCCGCCGCGCCCTCGAGCGCGCGGGCGAGGATCTGCGATTCGGTGCGGGTCGCGTCGTTCTCGAAAGCGGCCAGTATGCGCGGCGCTGCTTCAGACTCGAGTGAGAGCGTTTCAGCGTTACGCTGTAACGCGACATGCATTTCCGCCGCCAATGCCCGCGCGGATGCAATCGCGTCGGCGCGGGGGGTTGCGGATTTCTCTGCTTTTGTCGCGACTTGCGCGATATCACGGGATTTCGCGCTGTCGCTTTTTGCGGCTTCGGCGATTTGCTCGGATCGGGCGGAAAGTTTTTCCGCGGCGTCGCGCAAGCCGGCGATCTCGAAGGCTTTTTCCGTGCGTTCGGTCTGCAGTCCCAGGCGCTGCAGCGCGTTGGAAAGCTCGAGCTTGTAGACTGCATCGATCTCGCGCATGCGCGCGATATCGAAATCGATGGTTTTGTGTCGGTCGGAAATGTTTGCGATGACGACGTGCGTGTGTAAATGCACGTCGCCCGCGCGGCTGCTCGCGTGCTCGAAAGTGGCAGCCAGCACGCGGTCGAGCGGCTCGCGCACCGCGCCGGCATGCCCGGTGCGTGTGTAGAAAAAGCCCGTCGATTCGGCGTACGATAGCGCCGATTCGACGGCTTTTTGCTGCGCAGCGGATATCTCCGCGCGCAGCTGATCGTCGGCCAGTGCAAACGCGAGCGAAACGGTTTTTGGTGCGCTGAAAGTCAAGTCGTAACCGGCTTTGTGATTGTCTTGCCCCGCCGTCGAATGCATCGGTGCGCGGTCGATTGGCGAATAGCCCGACAGCGCGGCGACAAGGTCGTCGCGCTTGACGATTTCCCCGGCGATGCCCAGGGATTCGGCAAGACCGCCCGCCCATTTACCCGGCGGCTCGTCGGTCGTGCGTTCAGATTGCAAATCCTCTTTTCCGGCGGTATAGCCCGCATAATACGCGGCGGTCGCGGCGATATTGCCGCCGCTCGATATCGTGGCTTTGGTGAGCATGGCGTAATCCTTTATTCCTTGGTCGGCGAGTTGGGCCATTCAAACCGGCGAGAAGAGTTTCCAAATTGCCGCGCATCTGCCGGCGTCGGCCATTTGCCATATCGGCGCCAATAGGCTTTTGCACAGCGCAGCATCCACGAATAAAAGTCGTAGCTGTCGAGGTCATTATTTGGTATCGGCTCGATTTCCAAATCGTAAAATATCCGATACTCGCGGAAACTCGGAATGCGATAACGCTCGCGGATTTCCCGTTTTAGCGCTTCCTGCATCGCCGATAGCTTTTCGTCGATATCGCGCGCAAGCTCGGCCATGCGCGCGTCCATTGCATCCCGCGAAGCGTTTTCGGGGCGCTTCGTAAAGTGCGTCAGACAAGCATCGCGCAATACCTGCGCAACGCTTTTGCCGGTTCTGCTCGATTCACGCTCGATCATCTCGGCGATATCATCATCAACGCGTGTGTGTATTACCTTGCTCATGATGGAAATCCTCCAAAAGCGTATACACCAGCCCGCGATGCGCGTATACAGGGTGTATACGCCTGTATACGCTTCCGACACCTAAAAAAAGGCCTTCGCGGACCTGCTTGTATACGCCTGTATACTTCTGTATACGCGCGTCATACCGCCACGCTAGAGGGCGTCATACCGCCACCCGTCCGGGGTGGGGAGTGTGCGTTCCTGGGTGACTCTGCATCGTGCGTATACAAAAGGCTATTCGATGGAGCGCGCGGATTCGCGCGACTCACCGGCCTGCGCGGGCTCCGCGCGCGGCGGCGATGCGGGCTGCGATGGCGGCGGCGATTGCTCCGCTGCAGCGCGCGGGGCGATGGGATCGCGATTCGCGGGCAAATAGCTTTGCGCGCGCGATGGACGCTGGCGGATTTCGAGGCTGACCCGCGCGACAGGAAAATCCCCCGCGAGCGATAGATACCCCGTGCGGTCGGGCAGATTTTGAATTTGCGACGGCAAAATCGCGCGCTCCTTTTCGAGTCGCAATTGCACGCTACGTGTCTGCGACAAGTGTCCACGAGAAGCTTCAGATTGCGAAAGATTTTCGCGATAGATTTGCCGCTCGCCGATGAGTCGCGACAATTCTTCGGATGTTTCGGCATCGACAGTGCGCAATATCAGCGCATTTGACAAACACGACAAAAGTGTTTGCGCACCGTCGCGGCCGTAGATATCGCGCAATTGCGCGGTCGATTGAATGCCAACAATCGCGCGTCCGCCGTATTTACGGGATTTCGTCAAAAAATCCGCCAATCCCGAAACTTGCCCGAACGTCGCCAATTCGTCCAGCACCAGCCAAAACCGCGCATCGCCTGGATTACGTGACAGGATGCCGACCGTGCAAATGTCGATCATGGCAGATATTAACGTGCGCAATGCTTGAATTTGATCATCGCGCGCAGTCAAATAAATCCAGCGCTTTGAATTGTCTTCCGCAATCCTGCGAATCGAAAAAGCCCGCGCGTCGGCTTCGGGGTGCAATAATCGAAACGGCGCGCAATAGGCCGACACAATGCCGCGCACGGACGCCAACATTTTGTCGTTGGATTCGTCCAGCATGGCGCGAATCGGATACGCGGCAAAGAGCTTGCGCAATTCCGAGTTTTGCGAGAATAGCAACAATTCGGCCAATTTCTCATTGTTCAATTGGTTTTTGAATGCGTATTCAAAAACCGACGACACGAATGTGCGCGCATACGCATTCCACTCTTTGCCGCTCCCGTGGCCCTCCGGGACAATCGCGCGGGCGATGCGCTCGGCATCGTGTGCCGCGCGCATTTCTGCGAGCGGCGACCATTCGACCGAGCGCGCGTCCAAAGGATTGATGATGATGTCGCCGCGCGATTCGTCATAGTATTTTTCCAGCGCTAATCCGCCGATATCGGCGATCAGCGCGCGATCTCCGCGGCTCGCGGCGCCATCGAGAATTTCGTGAATCGCGACAGTTTTTCCAGCGCCAGTTGATCCGGATATCAGAAAATGCAGCGTTTCCAAATTCGCGGGAATTGGGATATTTGCGATGGTGATTCCGCCGGCGGATTTTTTTGTGAGCCGCTGGAGCTTGCGCGCGTCGGCCAGCTCTGCCCCGCGCAGCGTGGCGGCCTGCGCGGCCACGTCCTCGGGCCGGCCCAGCGGCACGAGCAGGCCCCCCACCATCCCCAGCAGCGCGCCGATGCCCGCGTAGCGCGCGACGTCGGCCAGCAGCGCCTCGGCCTCGGCCAGGGCCTGGGCTTGGGTCTGGGCGGGGGTGGGGGT
>NZ_VJON01000042.1 GCF_007556685.1 Tepidimonas charontis
ATGCTTGCTCGTGGTCATGGTTTGCCCTCCTTCAGGGTTCAAGGTCGATCTCGCAATCAACCTCTTACCATGACCACCCGCCCGCTTACTACCCCAGGCGATTTTGCACACAAGTCAGCACACTACCGCCATCTTTGGCGTGGCGGCGCTGGCCTCGGGCCGCGCGGCCATCCTTGGCTTTACCATGCCGGTGTGGACCGTGCTGCTGGGCGCGTTGTTTTTCGGGCAACCGCTGACGCGCCGCTCCAGTTTGGCCGCTCTGGCCGTGGTGGCGGCCGTCGGCCTGTTGTTGGCCGATGAGCTGGGCGCACTCGCCGGGCGTCCCATCGGCGTGGCGGTGATGTTGGGCGCTGCCATCAGCTGGGCCATCGGTACGCTGATGATGCGCCGCGCCCAGCTGACACTGCCAGTGGAGGCGCTGACGGTGTGGATGATGCTGCTGACCGCCGCCGCCCTGTGGGCACTGGCGCTGACGTTCGAGCCGTGGCCTCGATGGCAGTTCAGCCCGCGCATGTGGGGCCTGCTGGCCTACGGCGTGCTCATGAACTATGGCTTTGCGCAGATCATCTGGTTTTCGCTGGCGCGCCACCTGCTGCCGGCCACCAGCGCCATGAGCGTGATGATGGTGCCGCTGATCGGCACCATCAGCGCCACCTTCATCGCTGGCGAGTGGCCGCGCTGGACCGACGGTGTGGCCATGGTGTGCGTGATGGCGGCCATCGCCACGGTGCTGCTGCCGCCCGCCTTTTGGCGCAGCCTGCGGCGACGCTGACGGCGTGTGCGCTCAGGCGCGCGGCAGCGTCACACCGCGCTGACCCTGGTATTTGCCACCGCGGTCACGATACGACACTTCGCACACCTCGTCGCTTTCGAAAAACAACACCTGCGCGCACCCCTCGCCCGCATAGATCTTGGCCGGCAGCGGCGTGGTGTTGGAAAACTCCAGCGTCACGTAGCCTTCCCACTCCGGCTCGAACGGGGTGACGTTGACGATGATGCCGCAGCGCGCGTAGGTGCTCTTGCCCAGGCAAATGGTCAGTACGTTGCGCGGGATGCGGAAGTACTCCACCGTGCGCGCCAGCGCAAAGCTGTTGGGCGGGATGATGCAGTGGTCCCCGTGAAAATCGACGAAGCTCTTTTCGTCGAAATTTTTCGGGTCCACCACCGTGCTGTGGATGTTGGTGAAGACCTTGAACTCGGGCGCACAGCGGATGTCGTAGCCGTAGCTGCTGGTGCCGTAGCTGATGACCTTGCGGCCCTCGACCTCGCGTATTTGCGCGGGCTCGAACGGCTCGATCATGCCGTACTGCTCGGCCATGCGGCGGATCCACTTGTCGCTCTTGAGGGTCATGGTACGGATGGGCGGGGATGGCCAGATCGGCCCGCCATTGTACGCAAGCGCCCTGCGCGGCGCCGGCGAGCCGCTGTCGCGGCCCGCTGCCGCAGCCGCAGCGGGCCCAAGGTGCGCCGCTGGCGTGCGCGGCCGTCGATCACTGGCCGGCAGGCACCTTGCCGTCGATCCCTTTGACGAAGAAATTGACCTTGTCTTTCCAGTCCTGGTCGGCCTTGACCCCAGCGGCCAATACCTCTTTGCCGGTGTTGTCCACGATCGGCCCGGTGAAGACTTCGAAGTCACCGCTCTTGAGCCCGGCCTTGACCTCTTCGACCTGTTTCTTTGCCGCCTCGGGCACGATGTCGGCGATCTTGATCAGATCGTTGAGTCCTTCTTTGACGCCCCAGACGGTGCGCTTGGTCTGCCACGTGCCGTCCAACACCTCCTGTACCGCCTGGATGTAGTACGGGCCCCAGTTGACCACCGCCGACGCCAGGTGCGCCTTCGGGCCGAAGCTGCTCATGTCGCTGTCCCAGCCGAAGGCGTATTTGCCGTTTTTCTCGGCGGTTTGCAGCACGGCGGTGGAGTCGGTGTTTTGCAGCAGCACGTCGGCGCCCTGGTTGATCAGGCTTTGTGCGGCCTCGGTCTCTTTCGGAGGATCGAACCAGCTGTTGACCCACACGACCTTGACTTTGATATTGGGCTTGACGGTCTGCGCGCCCAAGGCATACGCGTTGATGTTGCGCAAAACCTCGGGAATCGGGAAGGAGCCCACGAAGCCGAGCGTGTTGGTCTTGGTCATGTGCCCGGCGATGATGCCCGCCATGTACGCATCCTGGTAGAAACTGGCGTCGTAGATGCGCATATTGGGCGCGGTCTTGTAGCCGGTGGCGTGCTCGAACTTCACGTCCGGAAACTCGCTGGCCACCTTGAGCATCGGTTCCATGAAACCGAACGAGGTGGCGAAAATGATTTTGTTGCCTTGGGCGGCCAGATCGCGGATCACGCGCTCGGCATCGGCGCCCTCGGGCACGCTCTCCACGAACGTTGTCTGCACCTTGTCGCCGAAGTGCGCCTCCACGGCCTTGCGACCCTGGTCGTGCGCGAACGACCAGCCGGCATCGCCCACGGGGCCGACATAGACCCATGCCGCCTTCAGCGGTTCGGCCTTCGGTGCTGCGGTCACGCTGGGGGCGGGCGCGGCGGCCTCTTCCTTCTTGCCACAACCCACCAAGGCGGCGCCGGCCACGACACCGAGTACTGCCACCGTGGCGGTGGACTTCAACCAAGCACGTTTGTTGCGATCGATCATGACTGAACTCCTGTGAGGTGAAAAGCAAAGAGGAACATGGGTGCAATCCCCGAATACAGGCGGCTTGGTATTCAGGCCCCCGGATGGAATGGCCGCCCCAGCGATTGCGGCATGTGCAGGCGAATCCACTGCGGGCTGCGCGATATCAGCACCAGCACCACGATCGTGGCCAGATAGGGCAACATGGTCAAGAACTGACTGGGCAGCCCCACACCCATGCCCTGCAGGGTGAACTGGATCATCGTCACCGCCCCGAACAGGTAGGCGCCAAGCAACACACGTGCCGGTCGCCAGGTGGCAAACGTGGTCAGGGCCAGCGCAATCCAGCCTTTGCCGGCAATTATGCCCTCCACCCACAGTGGGGTGTAGACGGTGGCGACGTACGCCCCTGCCAGGCCACACAGGGCCCCGCCCACCGCCACCGCTGCCAGACGAATGGCGCGCACCGGGTAGCCCAGTGCGTGGGCCGACTCGGGGTTTTCGCCGATACTGCGCAGCACCAATCCGGTGCGTGTGCGGTCATACAGCCACACCAGACCCAGCGCCAGTCCCATCGTGGCATACACCAGCGCGTGCTGCCGAAACAACGCCGGCCCCAGCCAGGGCAGATCGCCCAACCACGGCACGTGCGGCACGACCAATTCGGGCAGCTTGTACTGGGTGTACGGTTGCCCCAAAAAGGCCGACAACCCGGCGCCGAACAGGCTCAACGCCAGCCCCGTCGCGTATTGGTTGGTGTTCAGATAGACCACCAGGGCGCCGAACACCAGCGCCAGCGCGGCGCCCACTGCCGCCCCAGCGAAGAAGCCCAGCGGGTGCACGCCCAGGTGCACGACGGTGGCAAACCCCGCCAGCGCGCCGCACAGCATCATGCCCTCGGCGCCCAGGTTGACCACGCCAACCTTTTCGTTGATCAGCAGACCCAGCGCCGCCAGCGCCAATACGGTGCCGGCATTGAGCGACGCCGCAATCAGCAGCGCAAGCGCCTCCATGTCAAGCCCTCCTCCAGCGCAGGCGAAAATGAATCAGCGCATCACAGGCCAGCAAGGCAAAAAGCAGCAGGCCCTGAAAGACGCCGGTGATGGATTTGGGCAGACCAAGGCGCGACTGGGCCAATTCCCCCCCGATGACGAGCAGGCTCATCAGCCACGCCGCGCCGACGATGCCCACCGGGTGCAGCCGCCCGACGAAGGCGACGATGATGGCGGCGAATCCATAGCCCACCGGTACGTGCGGCGTCAGCTGCCCCACCGGCCCAGCCACCTCCAGCGCACCCGCCAGCCCCGCCAAGGCCCCCGAGACGCTCATGGTCAGCCACAACGACGCACGCTCGGAAAACCCCGCGTAGCGCGCCGCCGCCGGCGCCAGTCCCCCCACTTGCTGGGCAAAGCCCGCCAAGGTGCGCGTCATGAACAACCAGGCGGCCACCACGGCGCCGGCGGCCAGCACCAAACCCAGGTTGACGCGCAACCCGGCGAACAGGCGCGGCACCAGCGCTGAGGCGTCGAAGCGCTCGGTCTGCGGGAAGTTGAAGCCCATCGGGTCCTTCCACGGCCCGTAAACCACGTAGTTGAGCACCTGCACCGCCACGTACACCAGCATCAAACTGACCAGGATCTCGTTGGCGTGAAAGCGATCACGCAACGCAGCGGTGACGGCAGCCCAGGCCCAGCCACCCGCGATGCCGGCCAGCAACACCAACGGCCACACCGGGACCGCAGCACCCTTGAGCCCCAGCGCCACCCCGCCCGCGCACACCGCGCCGATGATGAATTGCCCTTCGGCACCGATATTCCACACGTTGGCGCGAAAGCCCAGCGCCAATCCCAAGGCGATGAGCACGAGCGGCGTGGCCTTGAGCATCAACTCGCTCCAGGCGCGCGCATCGCGCATCGGCTCCCAAAAAAAGACGCGCAGCGCCGCCAGCGGGTCTTTGCCGAGCAATGCGAATAACCCAATGCCCAGCACCACGGTCACCAGTGCTGCCAGCAACGGCGAGCCCACGCTCCACAGGCGCGACGGTGCGGGACGGCGCTCAAGCCGCCACATGGCCCGCCTCCTGCGCCCACAGGCCCGCCATCCAGGCCCCCACCTGCTCCACCGTGGCCTGTGCCACCGGCAGCGAAGGCGACAGCCGCCCTTGCGCCATCACGTACAGCCGATCGCACAACTCGAACAACTCGTCCAACTCCTCGCTGAACACCAGTACGGCGCAGCCCGCCTCGCGCAAGGCCACGATTTGCGCGCGAATTTGGGCGGCGGCGCCCACGTCCACGCCCCAGGTGGGCTGGGCGACGATGAATACGCTCGGGCGCGCTTCGATTTCGCGCCCGACGATGAATTTCTGCAGATTGCCGCCCGAAAGCGACTGCGCCGGCGCATCGACACCGGCCGCTTTGACGCCGTAGCGCTCGATAAGGGCAGCGGCCTGGGCGCGCAGGGCCTTGAGGTCGAGCCAGCCGCCGCGGCGCACCGCATCGCGCCGCGTCAGCAACAGGTTGTGCGCCAGGCCCAGACTGGGCACGGCGGCCCGCCCCAGGCGCTCTTCGGGTGCCGTGTGCAGACCGCGACGCCGCCGTGCCACGGGGCCGCAACGCGCAATATCCTCGCCACGCAAGCGAATGCTGCCCGCAGGCGCGGCCGTACTTTCGCCCGACAACACCTCCAACAGCTCACTTTGACCATTGCCCGACACCCCGGCGATGCCGACGATCTCACCGGCGCGCACCTGCAGCGCTACGTCGCGCAGCGCGGTGCCGTAAGGGCTGGGGCGCTCCAGCGTCAAGCCGCGCACCTCCAACATCACATCGCCACTGGCGGCGCGGTGCGGCGGCAGGGCGGGCGGCTCGCTGCCGATCATCAAGCGCGACAGCTCGGCATGGCTGGTCTGGCGCGGGTCGCACACACCACTGACGCGCCCGCCGCGCATCACGGTGCAGGCGTCGCACAGGGCTCGGATTTCGTCGAGCTTGTGGCTGATATAGAGGATGCTGCAACCTTCGCTGGCGAGCTGACGCAGCACGCCAAAGAGGCGCTGCACGGCCTGCGGGGTCAGCACCGAGGTTGGCTCGTCGAGAATGAGCAGCTGCGGCTGCGTCAACAAGGCACGCACGATCTCGACGCGCTGGCGCTCACCCACCGACAGGCTGTGCACCGGCCGGTGCGGATCGACATCCAAGCCGTACTCGCTCGCCTTGACCGCAATCGATTCGGCCACCTCGCGCAACGACAGCGCCCCCTGCAGCCCCAGCCAGACGTTTTCGGCGACGCTGAGCGTCTCGAACAAGCTGAAATGCTGAAACACCATGCTGATGCCCAACGCGCGCGCCTGCTGCGGATCGCGCACGTGCACCGGGCGGCCGTTGAACAGCATGACGCCATCGTCGGGCGCGACCACGCCATAGATGATTTTCATCAGCGTGGACTTGCCCGCACCGTTTTCGCCCAGCACGGCGTGGATGCTGCCCGGCGCCACCTGCAGCGAGACGGCGTCGTTGGCCAGCACGCCAGGGTAGCGCTTGGTGATCTGGTGCAGTTGCAGGCGCGGCGTTGGGGTCATGGTTGGCATGGCCCCGCCAAAGGGCCGGGGCGCAAAGGCCGCAATGGTAACGGCTCGCGGCGCCACTGGCTCAATCGAACAACGTGCCTTGGCGTGGCTCCTGCGATGGCCGCGCGGTGCGGGTCGGGCGCGGGTTGATGGCGGCCAGCGGCGGGCGAAAACCATCGGTGCGCAGCGGCGGGTGGCTCGGCTGCAAGCCCAGCCGCCGGCAGGCTTGGCTGAACCGCTGACGCCACAGCTCGGCCCAGACGCCGCGGCCGCTCATCCGCGTGCCGAAGCGGGCATCGTAGTCGCGCCCGCCGTGCAGGTCGCGCACACGCGCCAACACGCGCGCGGCGCGCTCGGGCACGTGCTGGCGCAACCACTCGGCAAACAGCGGCCGCACCTCGTTGGGCAGGCGCAGTACGGTGTAAAACGCGGCCGAGGCACCCGCTTCGGCGGCGGCGGCCAGCACGCGCTCCATGTCGTCGGTGAGGAACGGGATTTGCGGCGCCACGCTCACCCCGACCGGCACGCCGGCACGCGCCAGCACCTCGATCGTGCGCAAGCGCCGCCACGGAGCCGCAGCGCGCGGCTCCAGGCGTCGCGCCAGCGCTGCATCCAAGGTGGTCAGGGTGACGTAGACCGCACACAAACCATCCTGCGCCATCGGCGCAATCAGGTCCAGATCGCGCTCAACCCCGCTGCCCTTGGTCACCAACACCCAAGGGTGGCGGGTATCGTGCAGCACCTGCAGCACGGCGCGCGTCAGACGCAGCTCGCGCTCGATGGGCTGATAGGCGTCGGTGACCGAGCCGATGGCCACCGGCGCGGGCGTGTAGCCGGGGCGCGCCAGCTCGGCGCGCAGCACCTCGTCCAGCCCTTGGCGGGCGATGATGATGGTCTCGAAATCCAACCCCGGCGACAGGTCCAGATACGCGTGCGTCGGTCGCGCGTAGCAATAGGCGCAGCCATGCTCGCAGCCGCGATAGGGATTGAGCGAGCGATCGAAGCCGATGTCGGGCGAATCGTTGAAGGTCAGCGCGCTGCGCGGGCGCTCCCAGCGCACCTCGGTGCGTGGCGGCGTGGGGGCGTCGGCCTCGCGCGGCCAGCCATCGTCAAACGGCTCGCGCGCCTCGCTGGCGTAGCGGTGCGCCATGCGCGTGCTGCTGCCGCGCCCGCGCAGCGGGGTCGGCCATGGCATCGGCGACGGGGGCTCGACCATGGTTTAGGCGATCAGGATGGCGCGAAAATCGTTGACGTTGGTGTGCGTCGGGCCGGTCACGAACAGGTCACCCAGCGCAGCAAAGAAGCCGTAGCTGTCGTGCTGCGCCAGCGCCTGCTGCGCGGACAAGCCAGCCGCGTCGGCGCGCGCCAAAGTATCGGGCGTGACGAAGGCCCCGGCGTGCTCCTCGGTGCCATCGATACCGTCGGTGTCTGCCGCCAGCGCCCACACCCGCGCAGAGCCGTGCAACGCCAGCGCCAACGCCAGCGCAAATTCGCTGGCCCGCCCGCCGCGCGCTCGCGCCGCCAGCGGCACGTCCCCGCCCAGCGTAACGGTGGTCTCCCCCCCGGACAGCAGCACGCACGGCGGCCGAAACGGCCCGCGTCCCTGCCGGGCGTAGTGGGCCAGACCCGCGTGCACGCGTGCCACCTCGCGCGACTCGCCTTCGATGGCATCGCCCAGCACATAAGCGCGCCAGCCGCGGCGCTCGGCTTCGGCCGCGGCGGCTTGTAGGGCCTCATGCGGAGTCACCATCAGGCGTGTGGTGCATGACGCCCAGCGCGGATCGTCTGGCTTGGGTGTCTCCAGCGCGCCGCTTTGCAGCGCCGCGTGCACGGCGTCGGGCACCGCCAGCCGATAGCGCTGCAGCACCGCCAGCGCCTCGGCGCAGGTGCTGGGGTCGGGCACCGTGGGGCCGCTGGCGATCACCGCCGGATCGTCCCCCGGCACGTCGCTGATGGCCACCGTCCACACCGGCGCGGGAGCTGCCGCCATGGCCAGCCGCCCTCCCTGGATGCGCGACAGGTGCTTGCGCACCACGTTTATCTCGGCAATGGTGGCACCGCTGGCCAGCAACGCGCGCGTGATGGCTTGCCAGGCGCTCAACGACAGCCCGGCAACCGGCAGCGCCAGCAGCGCCGAGCCTCCGCCAGAGATGAGCGCGATCACCAAATCGTCGGTGCCGAGGCCCTGCACCGCGGCCAGCATCCGCTCGGCCGCGGCCATGCCGGCGGCATCGGGCACCGGATGCGCGGCCTCCCAAACGTCGATGCGCGCGGCCACCCCGGGCGGACGTGGCGGCGTGTGCCCATAGCGCGTTGCGACCGCGCCGCTCAGCGGTGCTTGCGCTGGCCACGCCGCCTCCAGCGCATACGCCATCGCCGCGGCCGCCTTGCCCGCCCCGACGACGACCGTGCGGCCCCGCGGCGGCGGTGGCAGATGGCGCGCCAGTTCGCGCTGTGGCTGCGCACGCGCCACCGCCGCCCCATACAACGCCTGCAACACCTCGCGTGCCTCGGCATCGCTGCTCGGCGTCGCCGTGGGGGTTTTGAAAACGGCTCCGGCCTGTTCGTCGTTCATCGGATCCTCCGCGCGCTCGTTGGGCCCATCGCGGCACCCGCTGGCGCTTTGTCGGTCTGGCCATGCACACCCGCCACACCCGCGCACGCACGGCCCAGGCCCAGGGCTTCGATCCAGCCAAGCCCGCGCTCTGTGCCACCTGGGGCGGGATCGGCCGGGACGTATTCGGCACCCACCCAGCCCGACCAACGACTCTCGTCCATGGCCGCCAGTAGGCCAGAAAAGTCCACGGCGGCGCTGCCCGGTTCATGGCGGCCCGGACAGTCGGCCCACTGGACGTGACCGACGCGGGCATGGCACTGACGCCAGCACGGCACCGGGTCCTGCCCCATACGGGCCACATGGTAGGCGTCGAATTGCAGCCGCAGCCCATCCCAGCCGACGCGCTCGATCACCTCCCATGCCACCTCCACCCTGTCCACCAAAAATCCGGGGATATCGACCGAATTGATGGCTTCCAGCCGCAGGCCGATGCCAAAGCGCGCGCAGGCCTCGGCGGCGGCGCGCAGATTGTCCACCAGCGTCGACAGCGCCTGCGTGCGCGTCACACCGGCGGGCACGCCCCCCGCGATGACGTTGACCTGCGGAGCCTGCAGCGTACACGCATAATCCAGCGCGGGGCCGATGCCCGCCCGAAACTCGGCCACCCGTTGCGGATGGCAGGCGATGCCGCGCTCACCGGCGGCCCAGTCGCCCGCCGGCAAATTGTGCAGCACCCAGCGCAACCCCAACTGCGCACAGCGGTCTGCCAGCGCCTGCGCTGGCACGGCGTACGGAAACTGACACTCCACGGCAACGAAGCCCGCCGCCGCCGCGTCCAAGCGCTGCAGCAGCGGGCGCTCGGCAAACAGCAGGCTGATGTTGGCCGCCAGCCCCCATCGGGCGGCGGGCCTCACGCCACGGCGCGGGTCAACGACGGCCGGCATGGAGCCTCCTCATCGGCGACGGTGGTGGTCTGGGTAAACGGCGGCAACGCCTGCAGGATGAGCCGTCCGTAGCCGGTACGGGTCAGGCGCGGGTCGTAACAGACGATGCGCGCACGGTCGTCCTCGGTGCGAATGGCGCGCCCCACCCACTGCAGCAGGCGTATCGTGGTGGCCGGCACCACCAGCTCCAGGAAGGGGTCGCGCCCCAGGCTGCGCAACCACTCGGCCCGTGCTTCGCCCACCGGATCATCAGGCGGGGCAAACGGCAACTTGGTGATGAACAGATCCGCACACAGATCACCCGGCAGGTCGAGCCCCTCGCCAAACGATTGCAGGCCAAATAGGATCGACGGCTCACCTGCGGCCACGCGCTCGCGATGGCGCGCCAGCAAGCGCGCGCGCGGCAGCTCCCCTTGCACCAGCACGCACGCACGCAGCGCTGGCGGCAACTGGGCAGCGGCGCGCTGCAGATGGCTGCGGGACGTAAACAGCACCAAAGCGCCGTGGCGCACCGCGGGCAAATCGCGCTGCAGGGCAGCCTGCACCGCCTCGTGGTAGGCATCGAGCGCGCGCGGATCGGCGGCGACCGCCGCCAGCACCAGACGCCCTTGGCGGGCATAGTCGAATGGACTGGGCGCCAGCACGGTGCGCACATCGGCGTCGTCAGCCAGGCCCGCTTCGCGCAGAAAGAAGTCGAAGCGCCCGCCGCCGGCCAGCGTGGCCGAGGTCAGCACCGCCCCACGCACCTGGCGCCACAGCTGTGTCCGCAGCAAGGCAGCCGGCTGAATCGGACTGGCGTGCGCCATCACCCGCACGCCATCGGCCGCTGCGTGCAACGTAAACCATTTGGCCAGCGGAGGCTGCCCCGGCTCGGCGGTGTGCAGCAGCCAGCGTGCGGTGTCGTGCGCAGCCTCCAGGCGCGGCGCCAGCGTGCCCAGCTGCGCGTACAGCTGCGACAGCCGCTGTGCCTGTTGCGGGCGCTCACGCAAGGCGCAACGCAGCGCCACCCCCACGGCGCGAACGGCATCGATCAACACGCCTGCCGCCGCCACTGCCCGCTGCAACGGCTCGACGAAGGCGGCCGGTATTTCACCGCGCGGCAAGCGTATTCGCAGCGGCGCAGGCGTTGCGGCCGCGTCGTCGCGCAGGCGCGCTCCCCACGCCTGCACGGCCTCACGCGCAGCTGCCTGCAGCGCCTGGCGCAGATGCGCCGCTGCCGCCGGCACCTCGGCCACGGCGTCGGTCTCCACCTCCTGCGCTGCTTTGAGCATACGGCTGGCGAGCTGATCGACCCAGGCCAGCCGCGTCAGGCCGCAGCGGCGCCCAAACTGCTCCAGCGCGATGGCTGGCAGATGATGGGCCTCATCGAGCACCAGCAAACACTGGTCCAGCTCGGGCAATTGGCGCGAGCCCAGCGTCGACAGCAACAAATCGTGGTTGACGACGATCAGCTGAGCGCCGACGAGCTGCTTGCGCTGCTGGTAGTAGGCGCAATCGCCATAGAGGGGACAGTGACGCGCGGTACAGGAAGCGGCTTCGGCGGCGATGGCGGCCCACCACGCCGCCTCCGGCGGCTCGGCCAGGCTGTCGCGATCACCGTCCCAGCGCCCGTGGGCCAAATCGTGCGCGCGTGCGCGCAGCCAAGCCTGCCGCTCGGCACTGGACGCCGCCGGTGCAGCGACGGCCTCATCGTCCAGTGCCGGCAGCTCGGCGTCGGGTTCGCTGAGCCAGCGCTCCAGCTTCAGGCGGCAGACGTAACGTCCGCGACCCTTGGCCAGGGCCCAGCGGAACGCAAAGGGCAGACGCTGCGCCAGCGCAGGCAAATCCTGCTGCACCAATTGCTCCTGCAGCGCCACGGTGGCCGTGGAGACGAGCACGCGCGTCTGTCGCGCCTGCGCCACCACCAAGGCGGGCGCCAGATAGGCCAGCGATTTGCCAACCCCGGTGCCCGCCTGGATGATCGCCAGTCGTCGCTGGGCCGTCGCGCCCTCCTCGGTCTGCCCCAACGTCACCGGGGCAAAGGTAGCCGCCACTTCGGCAGCCATCAGGCGCTGGCCCGGGCGCTGGCGCAGCGTCGGCGCGCTCGCAATCACGTCATCGAAAACCTGTACGGCGCGCTCAGCGACGTCGTCGGTGTTACTCATGAGCACCAAGTGTGACACAAGCGCCCCTTTTACCCCCGATAATGCGCGACAGCAGAGGGAATACCCCACGGACAGCCAGGGAGGACTCGCTACGCGCCGCTTCCCCCACCGCCTCATGACTGCCGATCCCGTGCCGCCGACCACCGAACCGCGCAACGCCACCGTCTGGGTGGAGTCGATGCTGCGGTCTTTCGCGGCGTATGCCGTGCCGGTGGCCGTGGCACTCATATCCCTGTGGGCGTTGTGGTTTTGGCCTGCCGAGTATCCAGAGGAATCCGCGCGCGCCCCGTTGCCGTTCCAGGCCCTGACGGTGGACGACGAGCGCGCCCCCGCGCAGGCCCTGCAGGCATTGGCGCTTCAGCCCGTGCGCACCGTCTGGGATACGCGGCTGTCCGAAACACCGCTGTGGGTACTGTTGGCGCTGCCCAACGCCGACGTCCCGGAGTCACCCGCCGTCGATTTCCCCTCGCGGCACGTGGTGGCGCTGCGTTGCTGGAATGCCGACACCCTTGTCCCACTGGGGGCCTTTCAGCGCGAGGGCGGCCCCAGTGCAAGCGGGGCGCTGCGCCCGTCGCGCGCCGGTGTCGCCCTGGTTGCCGAACCGCTGCCGCAGCGTGTGCTGTGCGAGGCCCGCTTCACCGGTCCCGCGCGTTTCACGGCCAAGTTACGCAGTGTCGAAGAGCTGGCTGCGCTGGAGCGTCAGTTCCACCGCCAGGCGGGCTGGATCGATGGCGGCTTGTTGCTGTTGGCGCTGTTTACGCTGATCGCGGGCCTGATCAACCGCGAGCGCACCTACCTCGTCTTCGCCGCCTGGCTGGTCATCAACATGCGCATGGCGGCGCTGTCCGGCGGCTGGGATTACCAATGGCTGGGACATGTGGTGCCGGTGCCGTGGCTGACGCCGATGCGCCAGCTCACGCTCGCTCTGTACTCCACCGTCACGGTGGTGCTGTTTCGCTTTCTGTTCGACGACGACCTGCGCCGCACCCGCACCCTCAGCCCGGTTCGACTGGTGCTGCTGGCGTGCGTGCCGGTGTTGGCGGCCGCCGTGGTGCTGCCCTATCGGCATTTCCTGCCCCTGATCTGGACGGCCACCGCCATCGGCGCACTGGTGCTGGGTTACGCCTTGGTGGTCATTCTGATCCGCACACGCTCCACCGTGGCCATGTGGTATGCCGCCTCCATGGCCGTCACGCTGCTGGCCAGCCTGTACGAAGTCATCGCCGCGGCGCTCGGCCTACGCGGGCTCATCGGTACCTTCGACAGCGTCACGGCGGCCTTGGCGTCCAGCCTGTTGGCGTCGCTGGCCATCGCCGAGCAGTTTCGCCAGGAGCACTTGCAGCGCGTGGCGCTGCAGGCCGAGCTGCAACACACCTTCGACTTTTTGCCGATCGGCCTGTTCACACTCGACCCCGCCGGGCGCTTCCTCAGCACCAACCCGGCCCTGCAGACGATTCTGGGGCGCACCATCGAAGCCGAGCGCGAGCATTGGGAGACGCTGTTTCCGCGCTACGAGTGGACGCAACTCGACGCCGCCAGCGGCAGCAGCGGCACGGTCGAATTCGAAACCAGCTTGATCCAGGACGACGGCATCGGACGGCGCTTTTTGGTGCGTGCCGCCCGCGCTGGCGACAAGATCGAAGGCACGCTGCAAGACATCACCGACAAGGTTCGCACCCACGAGCACCTGCAGTTTCTGGCCGACCATGACCCGCTCACCAAGGCACTCAACCGCCGCGGCGTCGAGGCCTGCCTCAGTCGGGGGTTGCAGCGCTTGCGTCGCGGCAAACCGCTAGCCGCGGCCTACTTGGACTTGGATCGCTTCAAGCTCATCAACGATTTGTATGGCCACGTCGCGGGCGACGCCGTGCTGCAGCAGGTGTGCGAGCGCGTACAGCAGCCACTGGCATCGCACATGTACCTGGGGCGCGTCGGTGGCGACGAATTTTTGCTCGTCATGCTCGACACCCCGCTGCATCGCGCCGAAACGGTGTGTCGCGACATCCTGACGCGGCTGGCGAGTGAACCGTATCAAGTGGGTGATCGAGCGTTTCAGGTGCGTGGCTCGATCGGCTTGATCGAAGTCACCGCCGGCATGACGGCCAAAGACGTCGTTGCCACGGCCGACCGCGCCTGCCGCGAAGCCAAACGGGGGCGCTCGACCAGCTTGGTCGTGTACGAGCATGGCTCGCAGGCGTTTCGCGAGCACGAGGCCGAAATGCAGCTGGTCGAACGCCTGGCGGCAGGCGAGGAGATCGAAGGTCTCTACCTGGAAATGCAACCCATCGTGTCGTTGCGGCATCCGGCCCAATCGCTCAATTTCGAGGTCTTGCTGCGCATGCAAGACGCCACCGGCAGCCGCGTGCCCACGGAGCGCCTCATCCGTGCTGGCGAGAACGCCGGCCGCATGAGTGCCATCGACCGCTGGGTCGTCGCCGCGATGCTCGGCTGGCTGACGCAGCATCAGTCCCAGCTGCCGACCAACCAATTCATCTGCCTCAACCTCAGTGGCGCTTCGCTCAACGACGAGCGCTTCATCCACGACATGCTCGAGATGCTCGAGCGCCACCGCGACATCGCGCACCGCCTGTGCTTCGAAGTCACCGAAAGCGTCGCCCTGCACGACATCGGCAACTCCCGGCGCTTCATCGACCGGCTGCGCACGCTCGGTGCCAAGGTGGCGCTGGACGACTTCGGCGCCGGCTACACCTCGTTTTCCTACTTGAAGGATCTGCCGGCCGATATCCTGAAGATCGACGGCAGCTTCATCGTCAACATGAACCGTCACCCGGCCAACGTCGCCATCGTCGAAGCCATCGTCAGCCTGGCGCAAAACCTGGGCATGAAGACCATCGCCGAGTGGGCCGAAGACTTCGAAACGGTGGAGACCTTGGCCGAAATCGGCGTCGACTTCGTACAGGGCTACGCCGTCTCGCGTCCGGTGTCGGCAGATCGCATATTGGCAGCGCGGTCGGGGGCCGATTTCATCAGCGACGAACGCATCAGCACCTACCTCAATACCTTGCCCCCCGACGACGAATTTGCCGGGGTCGATTGGGTGTTGGGTGCGCCGCCATCTGCCCCGGCCGCCGCCAAGCCTCAATCCAATTCGATGTCCGGGTGATCGGTCTCGAACCAAAAGGTGTACAGCGGATGCTGCGCCCCCTCGCGGCGCGCATTGGCGATGTCGCAAAACATCACGCGGTGCGGCAAATCGAATACGTGCGCCAGGGGCACGAAACCGAGCTCGGGCTGCACGTCGCGGAACATCAGCCGGGCATACTGTCGGTCCAGCGGTGCACGCGCCGTCACCAGCACGTAGCGCACCCCTTGGCGCTCACACCAAAAGTACGCCGCCTTCAGCATCACCGTCTTGACGAAGCGGCTATGCTGCGCCTGCGCCACCGCCAGCCGAGTCACCTCGGCGCAGCGAGCGGTGGCCATCGCCGCCGGCAGCGTGAAAGACTGTTCCAACACCAACGGGCCGTGCGCGTTGGTCTGCACGCGCATCGTGCCCAGCAGGGAGCCGTCCACTTTCGATTCGGCCAGCAACACCGCCACCCCCGGCGCGCGATCGGTGGCATCGGGCTCGCGCAATCCCTGCGTCAACGCGGCGGGCAGGTGACGGCTGTAGGCGGCGTGACGCAGTTGCGCGGCGCGGCGCAAATCGCCTTCGCCGTGCGCCAGGCGCACCGTGAACGGCAACCGCTCGACGGCACGCGCCGCCTGTGCGGTTGCATCATCGGGTAAACCGTACGGCGCCCACTGACCAGGCCACCCGTGGTGGGCGATATCGGATCGGGTTGCAACACCTGAGACGGACATGGGTCGTTCCTCCAAACACACGCCCCTCCTGCCCGGGGCTTGCCCTCGCTGTAGAAAAACTCCGCCCGCACTGGAGTCGGCAAGGCGCCGTTTTGCCTGTCGGACACTTTCCGACAAGGGCATCGGCATTTGGAAGGACACGCGCGCAACGCCGTGACCAGCGGCCTGCGTGGGCACGCCAGCCGTGGCCGCCACCGATACTCGACCGTCCGCTCAGGCAGCCGTGCGTGGTGCGTCATGGCCCGTCGGCAAGCCGCTTACAATCGCATCCGACCACGGGCTGAATGCAGCGATGGCTGATGAATCGGCATCGGGCGCGCGTCCGTAGCCGGACCGGCCACAGGTGCTTCATCGGCGCGGCAAGCGGGCCACAATATCGTGGCTGGGTAGGCGCGGCCCCAGGTCGTCGTCAGGAAGGGTGGCAGAGTGGTCGATTGCACCGGTCTTGAAAACCGGCGATGGGCAACCATCCGTGGGTTCGAATCCCACCCCTTCCGCCAATAGATCATTCATGCCGCAACGCCTCGATGGGATCGAGGCGCGCGGCGCGGCGTGCGGGCACGTAGCCAAACAGCACGCCGATGGCCGCCGAAAATGCAAACGCCACCGCGTTGATGGTGGGATCGAAGGCGAACGGCACCTGCATCAGGCGACTGATGGCCACACTCGCTCCCAAGGCCAACAAGAGCCCGACCAAGCCGCCCAGCGCCGCCAGCACCACCGCCTCGACCAGGAATTGGCCCATGACGTCGCGCTCGCGCGCTCCGATGGCCAGCCGCAGGCCGATTTCGCGCGTGCGCTCGGTGACGCTGACCAGCATGATGTTCATGATGCCGATGCCACCCACCAACAGGCTCACCGCCGCCACCGCCCCTAGCAGCAGGGTCATGATGCGGGTGGTGCCGGCCATGGTCTCGGCCAGCTGCTGAGTGTCCAAGATATTGAAGTTGTCTTCTTCTTCCTCGGCCAGGCTGCGCCGTTCACGCAAAATCTGGCGCAGCGCGGCCTTCACCGCGTCGGCGTCGGCGCCGTCTTGCATCGACACGTGCAGCGTGTACACACGTGTGTGCCCGACCACGCGCCGGTGCAGCGTGTTGATGGGCATCAGCACGATGTCATCCAGATCCTGGCCGAATGCACCCTGCCCCTTGGGCGCCAAAACACCCACCACTTCGCACGGCACCTGGCGCACGCGCACGGTGTCGCCGACGGGCGAAGCGGTGCCGTAGAGCTCACGCCGCACCGTCTCGCCAACCAGGCATACGGCGGCACCCACGCGCAACTCATCCTCGGTGAACGGGCGCCCCTCGGCCAGGGTCCAGTTGTTGGTCAGCAGCCAGTCATCGGAGCCGCCGACGATGCTGCTGGACCAATTGCGCCCATTGGCTACCACGGTGCCGCCCGTACGCGTCTCGGCGGCCACCGCCCATACCCCGGGCACTTGGCTGGCCAGCACCGCCGCGTCACTCAGCTTGAACCAAGGCGCCCCGCCACTGCCGCCCGGGCCCAGGCGCTGGCCTGGGCGCACCTGCAACAGATTGACACCCAGACTGGCGATTTGCTGCTGGATGGCACGCGTGGCGCCGTTGCCCACGGTCACCATGGTCACCACCGCCGCCACGCCGATCACCACGCCCAGCACCGTCAGGAAGGAGCGCAACAGATTGCGCCGGATCGAGCGCAGCGCCAGCCACAGCGTATTGAGCCACATCGCCTCTAGCCCTCCTGCACGTGGCCGGTTTCAGCAGCGCCCGTCGGTCCGTTGGCATCGCCGCCTGCCTCGCCCTGCATGTTTGCCGCGGCGACAACCGTTTCCGCATCGCCGTCGCGCTCGATGCGCCCATCGCGAAAATGCAGCACGCGCTGGGCGTAGGCAGCGATGTCGGCTTCGTGGGTGACCATCAGCACCGTCAGGCCACGTTCGCGGTTCAGACGCTGGATCAGCGTCATGATTTCGTGGCTGCGCCGCGAGTCCAGGTTGCCGGTGGGTTCGTCGGCCAACAGCACGCGGGGCTGGGTGACGATGGCGCGCGCAATCGCCACGCGCTGCTGCTGCCCGCCAGAGAGTTCGGCCGGTGTGTGATGCTCCCAACCGGCCAGCCCCACCTCGGCCAAGGCGGCGCGCGCGGCGGCATGGCGCTGGCGCACCGGCACGCCGCGGTAGATGAGCGGCAGCTCGACGTTTTCCTGCGCGGTGGTGCGCGGCAGCAGATGAAAGCCCTGAAACACGAAGCCGAGATAGTGACGTCGCAACACGGCCCGCTCGTCGCGCGAGAGGGTCTGCACCGGCGTACCCAAAAAGCGGTATTCACCGCCGGTGGGCGTGTCCAACAAACCCAGGATATTCATCGCCGTTGACTTGCCCGAGCCACTGGGCCCCATGATGGCGACGAACTCCCCCGCAGCGACGGTCAAATCGATGCCACGTAGCGCCGCGAAGGCGGCGCTGCCCTGGCCGTAGACGCGCGTGACCGCGCGCAGCGCGATCAGAGGGGCCGCGGCGCCCGACGTCGTGCTCATCGACCGCGCGCTCCCGTGCGTTGCTCGATGATCACCGGCAGGCCCTCTTCGATGCCCTCACCGCTGACCTCGGACATTCGCCCGTCGCTGATACCGACCGTGACCGGAATGGCCACCGGCTGGCCATCGCGCAGCACCCACAGCTGGCGCGGGCCGCCGCGGTTGTCCAGCCGCGCCGTTTTGCGGCCCACGCTGGGCGCCTTGGGCAGCAGCATTCCGGCCAGACTGCCCGAGCCGCTGGCCGCGTTCGATTCCCTGGGGGTGAAGCGCAGCGCCGTGTTGGGCACCAGCAGCACGCCCGTGCGCTCCACGGCGCGAATACTGGCGGTGGCGGTCATACCAGGGCGCAACGAGCCGTCGGCGTTGTCCACGTCCAGCGTGGCGGTGTAGGTGACGACGTTGTCGGTTTTGGTGGCGCCAAAGGCGACCCGGCCCACCCGGGCTGGGTAGCGCCGACGCGGGTAGGCGCTGACGGTGAAGGTGGCCGGCAAGCCTTCGTGCACGACCCCGATGTCGGCCTCATCGACCGCCACATCGAGCTTGAGGCGCCGCAAATCTTGGGCGATCGTCAGCAAGGTCACCGCTTGCAGCGACGCGGCGACGGCGTTACCGGGATCGACGTTGCGCGCCAGCACCACACCGTCGATCGGCGAACGAATCGACGCCTTGGACAAATTCGTCTCGGCGGTGGAGAGGTTGGCGCGGGCTTGCTGCACGCTGGCGCGGGCACTGCGCTGTGCAGCCTCGGCACGCGCCAGCGCCGCGCGTGCGCTGTCGAGTTCGGCGGCCGACGGCGTTTGCCCCCCCGACAGCCGCGCCACCTCCTCCAGCCGCGCCAGCGCCGCCCGCGCCTCGGCCGCGCCGGCATCGGCCTGGGCCACTTGCGCTTCGGCCACCGCCACCGCGGCACGGGCGCTGTCCACCTGGTCCTGCAACTTGGCGGTATCCAACACCACCAGCACTTGCCCTTGGCGCACGCGGTCGTTGACGTCCACCCGCACCTCGCGCACAGTGCCCGACAGTTCGCTGCCCACGTTGACCGAGCGCAGCGGTTGCAAGGTGCCGTTGGCGGTGACGGTGAGGGTCAGATCACCGCGGCGCACGGGCTCGGTGACATAGACCGGCTGCGCCTGCTGCGCGCGCTGGGCCTGCCAGGCGCGCAGGCCCACGCCCGCCGCCAGCACGACGGCCAAGCCGATGGCCCAGACGACCGGGCGGCGCCACCAACGGCGCGCACGCGCCCGCGCCAGTAAGGTCTGCACATCGTCCGGGGGCGTGGAGGCCGAAACAGAAGAAGGGATGTGGTCATTCATGACGTTTACTGTCGTTGGGACGGAGCACCATCCACTGCCGCGCCCACCGCGGGCATGGCAACGGCCGGCGTGTCGGCCGCATCATCGGCGCCCAGCGCCAGCCGCAAGCGCACGTGCTGGGCCGCCCAGTCCGCCTGGGCTTGTACGGCATCGGTGCGGACGGCGATCACCGTGCGTTGGGCGTCGAGCCAACTGCGCAGATCGGTCAACCCGGCGGCATAGCGCTGCGCTGCCGCCTGCTCGGCCGCCACGGCGTCGCGCTCGGCCGCCTGTAGCCACTGCTGCCGCTCCTGCAAGCCAGCCAGTGCGGTGAGCGCGTTTTCCACGTCTTTGAGGGCGTTGAGCAGCGTCTGCGCCAAGTCAGCGCGGGCGCGCTCCACCGCCGCCTCCTGCGCCAGCACCTGCGCCCGCGCCGCACCGCCATCGAACAGCGAGGCCGCCGCGCGCAGCACGAAGCTGCGGGTCAAGCCGTCGATGTCGAACAGCTCGCTGACGCGCGGCGCACTCCAAGCCAAGCTACCGCCCAGGCTGAGCGTCGGCCAACGCGCCGCCTCGGCCTGCTGTACGCGCGCCATGGCGGCGCGCAGGTTGGCTTGGGCCGCGGCGACATCGGCACGGCGCGCCAGCACGTCGGCCGGGACGGGCAGTCGCCACGCTGCCGGTGGCTGCGGCGGCTGTCGAGGGATGGGCAGGTCCGCCTGCGGCGGCTGCCCGGTCAGCACCGCCAGCGCGTGCCGCGCCTGCTGCCACTGGGTGTTCAGACTGGGCAGCGCCGCCTGCGCTTGCGCCACGCTGGCGCGTGCCGTGGCGGCGTCCTGCTCACTGGCCAGGCCGCCCTGCGCGCGCCACAGGGTCAGTTGCAGGGCACGCTGCACGGCATCGACGTTGTCGCGCGCCAGCCGCAGCCGCTCGCCTGCACTCCAGACCTCGATCCAGGCCAGCGCCACGTTGGCGGCCAGGGTCTGGCGTGCCAGTTTGGCCAGCGCTTGCGCCGCGGCCAGATCTTCCTGCGCGGCGCGGCTACCCGCCGCCCGCCGGCCCAGCCAATCGAGCTCCCAGCCGGCCTCCAGTTGGGCCTGCCAACGCGTGCTCGACGGCGCAGCACCGCTGCGCACCCGCGCGGCGCTGGCCGCCGCCGACACCGTGGGGCCTTGCGCTGCTTGGGCCTGCGCCAAGGCAGCGCGCGCCTGCACGACTGCGGCCAACTTGCTGCGTACGTCGGGGTGCGCCTGCCCAGCGCGCTCGATCAAGCGCATCAACTCGGCGTCGCCCCACGCGGCCCAGTCGGCCCAGTCTGCAGGCTCAGCGGCGCCGCGCTCCGGCGTCGTCTGGACTGCCGCGTCGGTCGGCGCGCCGTGCTCGGCGTCAGTCGTGTGCGGCAACGATGATGAGGCGCCAGCCGCCGCCGGCGCAGCCTGCCAGGCACTCGGCACCACCACGTCCGGCACCGCGCGCAGCGCAGTCAGTTCGGGTGCAGCGCTCGGCAGCGCGCAGCCGCCCAGCGCAGCGAGCACGCCTGCGTACAGCACGACAGGGGGGCGTAAACGCATCACGAAAACCAAGGATGGAAATGGAATGCCACGGCCGCGGGTATCGCCACCACCACGCGTACGCGCCTTGTGGCGCGCCTGTGACGGGATCGGCGAAGCACGACGGCCCAGCCTGAACGACCGGCACCGCCACAGCAGCGCAACGGGTTCAGAGCGTAGCCGATTCCCGCGAACCGAGCGTGACGGCGCGGTAAAGTTGTGTGTCGCGCGGGCCAAATCGCACGATAGCCCGAACAACAAGCGCGCTACCGCAGCGGCGCAGCCGGCACTGAACGCCGCCAACCGCCCCAGCGTCACCCCTTCAGATGCCGCTGGGGCACGTGCTGCTGGCGCCACCAGCCAAAGGGCCCCAGCAACATCGACAGCGCGTACCACCCCCCCAGCACCAGCACGATGGTGGGGCTGGTCGGCCAGTCCCAGCGGTACGACAGCCACAAACCCGCCAACGACAGCGACATCGCTTGCGCCACGGCCAGCGCCAGCAGCGGTTGCAGGCGCCGCGCCCAAAAGCGCGCGCTGGCGGCCGGCAGCACCATCATGCCCACCGCCATCAGCGTGCCCAAGGCGTGGAAGGCCGCCACCAAGTTGACCACCACCAACGCCAAAAATCCGTGGTGGGCCATGCCTCCCCAACGGCTGACCCCACGCAAGAAGGCCGGATCGACGCATTCCATCACCAGCGGGCGCCACAGCAGCACCAGCCCCAGCCACGTCAGCCCAGCGACGGCAACCAGCAGTGCCAGCACCGACGCATCCAGCGCCAGCACCGAGCCGAACAACACGTGCAACACATCCACCGCACTGCCGCGCATCGACACCAGCGTCACGCCCAGCGCCAGCGACACCAGGTAAAACGCCGCCAAGGCCGCGTCCTCGCGCATCACGGTGTGGCGCGCCACCGCGGCCGCAGCGACTGCCACCAGCACGCCGCCGATGACACCCCCTAAGGTCATTGCCGGCAGCGACAGGCCTGCCAACAGATAGCCCACCGCCGCCCCGGGCAAGATGGCATGCGACATCGCGTCGCCCATCAGGCTCATGCGGCGCAGCATCAAAAACACCCCAACCGGGGCCGCGCCCAACGCCAGCAGCACGCAGCCCAGCGCCGCCCGCTGCATGAATTCGAACTCCAGGCCGGTGGCGCTCAGCAGCGCCTGCAGCATCCCATCAATGTCGCTGCCCATCGGGGGGTCCTCCCGTCACCGCTGATCGGCCTGCAGAAGCGGCATCGAGCTCGCACAGCTCGGCCTGTTCGTCAAACGCTTCTTGCAGATGTCGCGCGCGCAGCAAATTGGCCTCGCTGAGTACCTCCTCCGTTGGTCCATGCGCCACCAGCTCGCGCGCCAAGAGCGTGGTGGTGGGAAACACCGCGCGCACCAGGGCCAAATCGTGCAGCACGACAATCACGGTGCGCCCCTCATCGTGCCAGCGGCGCAGAATGCACAGCAACTCCTGCAGCGTGCGGGTGTCCACCCCGGTAAACGGTTCGTCCAACAGCACCACGGGCGCATCCTGCACGATCAGACGGGCGAACAGCGCACGCTGGAACTGCCCACCCGACAAGGTATCCAGGGTACGCCGTTCAAAGCCTTGCAGGCCGACCGATTCGATGGCCACCTGCACGCGGCGCCGCTGACCGGAAAGCGGCCGCCCCCAGGGACCCAGCTCGCGCCACAGGCCCATCGCCACCAGCTCGCGCACCGTCACCGGAAAGCTGCGGTCGACTTCGCTGATCTGGGGCAGATATGCCACCTCTGACGGGTGCACCCCATGGACTGCGCCGTGCATCGGACGCAGACGCCCGGCCACACACTTGAGCAAGGTGGACTTGCCCGCACCGTTGGGCCCAACGACGGCCGCCAGCGCCCCGCGGAGCCAGCGCAGGCTGACGTGATGCACGGCAGGGTGGCGCTCATACCCCGCGGTGAGGTCGAGCAACTCGATGGCGGCGGACTGGCCCATGAACGGCCGAGGAAAATGGCAGAAAAAAGGCCAGTCTTTTGGACTGGCCCTTGTATTTGGCGCGGCTGGCAGGATTCGAACCCACGACCCCTTGGTTCGTAGCCAAGTACTCTATCCAACTGAGCTACAGCCGCTTGCTGAAGCCCGCATTATACACGCAATTTCCACCTCCTTCGTCGGACTGCGCACGCCCCTGCGCGGGCCGCAGGTGAGGCACCGCGGCAGTCGGTGCCTGGCACCACGGCTACGCGGCCCCGCGGTCAACAGCACCGGCGGCGGATGCCGTGTTCGGACCTGCACGTCGCTGCCGAGACAGCCCGTCCCCGGCGAGGCCTGAACACGGGCGCGGACGCCGGGTGTGATCGTGGCGTTGGCGTACAGACGAATCATCACCAGCGAGCGCTCCCGAGGCTGCTGAACAATCCGCACATCGCATCGTAACAGACGACTCATGCACGCCGTCAAAGGTCTATCCAATCGTCCGGGACCTGAAAAATACCCGCGCAGCCACTCGCTCGGCCTTGCCTTCGATACTGCCGTTGGTTCACTCAAGCCCCTCGAATGCGACATCGAAACGACACCCACGCCACAATGGCACGGGCTCCTCTGACTCGGAGTCGAAAATTTCATCGACGCTCAACAGAGCATCGAAGTTAATCAGAACAACACTGGCAAAGTGACCAATAGTGCTTATATTAGCACAGCTGGCTGCAATCTCCTGCCAATTATCCGGTCGCTCAGCATAATCAGCTGGAAAGATCGCGGGGCGAACCACCACCCATTCCGGGCCCTTGGACTTGCCGACGAACCAAATAGAGGGAAAAACCTCGGGATCGCTATGCCAGGACATCAGCTTAAATCCCTTGTTTTCCAGATGGTCACGGACGACTTGCACGGCTACATCTTGAATCTCCCATGGCGACATCTCGATCTTCTCGTCGGTCACCAAAGCAACGGGATCGATTGGCCGTCTGGTGTCTGCATCCAACAAGCCCCAGCCCGCCATCGCTGCCACCCAGCCACCACCGAAAGGCACCTTCTTCATTGGCAAAATGCAGGCTCGACCATTGGCCATCTCGGCAGCATAAATAAATCCCTCAGGATTTCCGGGGCCTTGCACATTTCTATCAACGTCCTCGACACGAACGAAGAACAATTGATTACCCAGTCGAAACGATAGATGCTCCAGAAATGGCGGGTACGGGTGCGCGCGGAGCCATGATCGGATTCCCCCCCTCTACCTGTCTGTCCAAGTGAATGGCGGCAGCCTGCCAGCAAGGGAAGAATGCCTCGGACATCTGATCCATTTCAATTTCGTACATACTGGTCTTCCTCAACCCATTATAAACAAAGGTTCGCAATCAATTCGTTATCAGGTCCGGGGTTTGGCCTCCTTTCAAACCTACCATGCTCGATCCCATCGGCAGCCAAACAGGGCACGCTCGCGTTACGTGTTCAGACATGCCCGTATGCTGCCAATTGAAGTTATACCCACGTGGGCTGCGCCATTTCCTCAAAGCGTGTTCGCTAGGGGCATTACGCCTTCAGCGACCAGCAGCCCTTTGGGGAGCGAGCGACTCCCGAAGCGGGCGACCCGCAGGCGCTGAGGTAGCTGGTAGATGCGCACGTCGTCTTCGCGGTCGTTGATCATGTCGGCCAGAGCGTCGCGTATGCCCAGTATGCCGCGTGCGGTCTCGTAGCAGGCGTAAAGCGAGTATTGCACGGGGATGGCCACAGTCTTGGCGTAGCGGTGAATACGGACCAGACGCCTGGGGTCGGTGATATCGTAAGCAATGAGCCACATATGTTTTTCGTTTAGCGCCATTCTTCAAGAAGCTGTTTGAGGCGGCGATGCAGCCGAGCGAGGGCAGCGTGGGCGTGCTCGCCGAGGTTGGGGCCATGGGTATGCAGTACCGTCAGCATTGCCTTGTCGTCACCGTGCCAGCGTTCGGCCAGACCCCGCAACTCCAGCGCCAAGACAAGCCGAAATAGGTCGGTTATGTCGGCCGTAAGGTTGAGCGGTTTTCCGCCCAACCCCCAGTAAATGGGTTTAGCGCCGGCGTTTTGAACGTTTCTCAGAGCATAGGCGTAGAGGGCGCTATCGTAGATTGGCCCGGCGACAAACATCGGGGTTTCGCCCAGATAAACATAGCGACGCACGAGTTCGCCGTATTCCTGTACGTCGATCGGCCGGTCGCGTGCCCAGCTTGCTTGTTTCCAGGCGTGCAGGATGCGCATACGCTCGGCCCGCAGCCATTGCGCGTAATACACGAGGCCATCAGGGCGGTCGAGCAGCTCCTCGATCAGCGCATCGAGCCGCGAGGGGGCGCGTTGCACGGGGTACAGATAGGCGGACGGCTGGCCGTCGGCGGCCAGAAATAGGATGGGGATCCGCTCATCAATGCAGGCCCTGAGCGCTTGCGCCTGCCACGTCACGTTGAGTCCACTGACGATACGCGACAGCCGACCCAAGGGGTAGCGGTTGTCGGCTTGATGCGCGCGCTGCACAAGCAGGGCGGGGCCGTCGAGGCCAACACGAGTCGCCACGCGCCCTGGAAGGTACAACGGCAAGCGGCGTGGCGTAGGTACATTCCCGCCGGTTTGTGCACGGCTGGGCTTTTCGCTGCGTGCGGCGCACAAGCTCATGCTTCATCCTCTTCCAAAAATGGCGTGCCTTGCTGGCGGAAATACGCCGCAAGGCGGCGGCATTGCCTTTGCAGCAGGCGCCGGACTGGCTTGAAATGCGCCTCGTAGTGCTGATAGAACACCTCGCGCCCGGTCTTGCCCAGCAGGCAAGCCTGACCATCGCGGCTGAAGAGTTCGGCACGCAGCGTGCGGTTTTGGAATAGCCGCCACACCCACTGGTCAGCATGCGGCCGAAGAGGCTCGATAAGGTCGGAGGCGAGCGATTCGCGGCCGAAGGCAGGACGGTGATAAAAACCCAGCAACGGGTCAAGACCGGCCATGTGGGCAGCGCGCACGGCCTCGAAGTGCAGCAGGGTGTAGACAAGCGACAAACAGGCGTTGACCGGATCGCGTGGCGGGCGGCGGCTGCGGCCGGTAAAGCCAAGGCTAGGCGGGAACAAGACCGTCAAACCCTGAAAGTAGGCGCGTGCCGCTGCGCCTTCGAAGCCACGTAAGCGTTCCACGCTGGGTGGTTGCTGAGGCGAATCCATGTGGGAGCACAAATGCTCCAAGTCGGTCACGGCGCGCGCGAGCGGATAGTGGCAGTCTGGGCGCTTCGCCATAGCTTGCTTGAGTACGCGCACTTGTGCGCGGGTCTTGGCTGCGATTTGCCGTCTGGCCCACCAGGCGCACCAGGCTTGATCGAAGAGGCGCTGCGCCTGGGCGATACGAACTGCCGCGTCGTTATGCGCTGGCCCCAGCACGACGGCTAGGCGGCGGCTATGCCGTTTGGACAGCATGAGTACCGCCGTGCCGTTTTCTGCTAGGCGGGTGAGCACGCCAGCACTCAGCGAGAGATCACCTTGCAAGATGACCCGCTCCAGTAGCTTGATCGGCAAGCTGCCGCGCCGCTCGCCGTTCTCGTAGAAAGCCAGCGCCTGGCCATCGATGCGCAGCGCCAGGGCGCGGTTGTCAAGGACCAAGGTTGCCATGGCTTCAGCCCAGATAGAAGTGATCAGGATCGGCCGGGGTCTGGGCGCGTCCAAGGGTATGCACCCGCGAACGCGGATCGAGGCCGATGAGCAGGAAGCAATCGGCATCTTCGTCAAGCACCCGGGCAATGTCGTGCAAAAGGCGTTCTCGTTCAGCGTCGGTAAGAAAACATTCGTAAACAGATTTCTGCCCACCGGTGGCATGCCCCTTGACCAGTTCGAGCGACAGACGCAGCCGGCGCGCATCGGCAACGTCATAGGCTGCAAGGTAGAGAGAACGTTGGGTCATTGATCAACACTTTCGACGATGTACCGGCTCAAGCCGTGCTTTTCCAACAGATGATCAATGCGCAAAATGGTCCTTTCATCCGCAATGACATCCACCTCCAGGTCCAGCCCAACAAACTTCGCCAGCAGCGGCGTGTCATACAAGGCTTCCTCCACTGCCGGGTCCGACAGGCCAAACCGTGGCTGCGGAAAGTGAATGCGCAACAACTTCTCCACCGCTGACGGTGACCGCCCGCCTTTGGCTTCCGCCTTGAGCGCGTACGGCTCGATGAGCGCAGCCAGCTCTTTTGAGGACTGCACACGCTCCGTTGGCTCCAGATACGCGCGCTTGTGGGTACGCTGCGTGCGCAGCTCGTAACCCGTGGTCATCGTCGCCCCCAAGACTCATCTGCTCCATGTCGTTATTGCCTGATACCGAAAGGTAGAGTGGACGTCTCGCAGAGCATCCTTAAGAAACGCCATCAATAGGGCGATGGTTATTTTTCGTTCGCAAAGCTGTCATAGCCGGTAAATTCACGGTTGCCCGTGTATGCCCAGCGCTCCCGCTCAACACAGAATAAGCCAAACCTCAGGGTGGCACGCGGCGGCTCCAGCGGACTCGATCGCACGACCCGATTTTGTTTAGCGCCGATGAGGACGTCGCCGTCGAGTCGCAGGATCAGTTGTTCGGATAAGTTTTAGAACTGAAGACAGCCGACCAAGGCCCGCCCGGGTATCTCGTTCAGGCAGCATAAATTCTTTTCAAAAGCAGTTTTAAGGATGATGTAGTCGGGTTCACCAGAGCAGCTGGCGAACAAGGGGTATATTTGCAAGCGACCATCGCCGATGGACACACTCAAACTCAGGTTGTTCCGGGTGTGGCGTACGATTTCTGCGCTCATTAGTCGTCCCTGAAAAATTCATTTTCACGCCGCCCTTAGCCGCAGCTGGGCAGGGTTGGCGCCACTGGTCTCGGTTGGCCGCCGCTGGGCGAGCCACCGGCCGATGAGGCGCACGGCCGCAATGAGG
>NZ_VJON01000043.1 GCF_007556685.1 Tepidimonas charontis
CAGCGGCGCCAAGCGCTTCACAGCTGGCAGCACCACTACAACTGGCATCGCCCGCACCACGGCATAGGCCGCGTCCCGCCTATGTCACGGCTTCCAGTTCTTCGGAACAACCTCTTGACGGCTCACAACTAGCCAGCGTCGGCGCAAAGCGGTATCCAGCGCGCGGGCATAGCCCGCCGTCAGGCGCTGCAGGCCGCCCTCCACCCGGCGGTCGAAGCGGCCGCGCCGCTCGTGGCGCGGCAGCAGGTGGGCGCACATCATCGGCGACAGGGTCAGCGCCACGAAGCCCGACACCAGCACCGCCCCGGCCAGCGCCAGCGCAAACTCGGCAAACAGCCGCCCGGTGCGCCCCGGTGTGAAGGCCAGCGGTGCGTACACCGCCGCCAGCGTCAGCGTCATCGCCACCACCGCAAAAGCAATTTCGCGGCTGCCGCGAATGGCAGCGGCCAACGGGGTCATACCGGCCTCGATGTGGCGGTGGATGTTTTCCAGCACGACGATGGCGTCGTCCACGACCATGCCGATGGCCAGCACCAGTGCCAGCAAGGTCAGCGTGTTGGTGGAAAACCCGGCCAGCGCCAACAACGCAAACGCGCCGATGAGGCTGACCGGAATCGTGACCAGCGGAATGAGCGAGGCGCGCGCGGTGCGCAGGAACAGCACGATGACCAGGGTCACCAGCACCACCGCCTCCAGGATAGTTTGGTACACGGCGCGGATGGAGCGGTCGATGAAAACCGAGTTGTCGTTGGCCACCTGGACGTCGATACCATCCGGCAGATCGGTTTGCACCTTGGCCAGCAGCTCGCGCACGCTGGCCGACAGCTCCAGCGGGTTGGCCGTGGCCTGCCGGATCACGCCCAATGACACCGTCTCGCGGCCGTTGAGGCGCACCCGGGTGCGTTCGTCGGCGGCCGTTTCCTGCACTTCGGCCACGTCGCCGACCCGGATCGGCAAACCGCCCACCGTGCGGATGACCACGTCGGCAAACGCCGCGGCGCTGCGCAGATCGGTGGCGGCGGTGACGTTGAATTCGCGCATGCGGCTCTCGACCCGGCCGGCGGGCACTTCCAAGTTGGCGCGGCGTAGCGCATCTTCCAGGTCCTGCACCGTCAGGCCGTAGGCGGCCAGGCGGTCAGGGTCCGGGCGCAGGCGCATGGCAAAGCGCCGCTCGCCGTAGACGCGCACCTCGGCCACCCCGGTGGCGGTTTGCAGCACGGGTTTGGCGATGCGGTTGGCCAGGTCCGACAACGCCAAGGCGGAGTAGCGATCCGAGGACAGCGCGATCCAGATGACGGGGAAGGCGTCGGCCTCGACCTTGGCCACCACCGGCTCGTCCACGCTCTGCGGCAGGCGGCCGCGCACGCGTGCCACTTTGTCGCGTACTTCGGCGGCGGCGGCATCGGGATCTCGCTCCAAGCGGAACCGCACCGTAATCTGGCTTTGCTCCGGTCGGCTGATCGAGGTAATGACGTCCACCCCCTCGATGCCGGCCAGCGAATCCTCCAGCGGCTTGGTGACGGTGGATTCGATCACTTCCGAGGAGGCGCCACCCAAGCGCGTGGTGACGGTGACTACCGGCTCGTCGATCTTGGGGTACTCGCGCACCGACAGATTCTGAAACGAGACGGCGCCGATCAACACGATCAGCAGCGACAGCACGGTGGCAAATACCGGGCGGCGAATGGCGATTTCGGGCAACTGCATCGGCACACCTGCGTGTTCATGGGTTGTTGGGACGCCTGCCGCTGCCGTCCACCGCCGATGCCGCGGGCGGCGCACCGCTGCCCGAGCGCTGGGGCTCGACGATGCGCACCGCGCTGCCGTCGCGCTGCAAGCGCTGGTGGCCGGCCACCACCACCCGGTCGCCCGGCTGCAGGCCGTGCGTGACCTGCACCCATCCGTCGCGGCGCAGCCCCAGCTGCACCGCCACACGCTGCGCCTGCGGCGTCGCCGCCGCCGGATCGAGTCGCCACACCCAAAACTGCTGTCCTTGCGGCACCACGGCTTCCTCGGGCACACGAATGGCCTGCTCGACGCGCGCCAGCTCCACGGTCACGCGCGCGAACATGCCTGGCTTGAGGGACGCGGGGGGCGACAGCAGCCGCGCCCGCACCGCCAGCGCTCGCCCGTCCGGGTCGATGACCGGATCGATGGCCTGCACGCGGGCGCTCAGTTCGCGTTCGGGCCAGCCGTCCACGCGCACCCGCACCATTTGCCCAGGCTGCACGCGCGCTTGCAAGCGCTCGGGCAAGCGAAAATCCAACAGCAGCTCACCCAGGTCGTCCAAGCGTACCAGTTCGGCCCCGTCTCTGACGTACTCGCCCGCATCGACCCGACGGATACCAGCGACGCCGTCGAACGGAGCGGTCAACCGCGTGCGCTGCAGTCGGGCGCGCGCCAGCTCGACTTGCGCCTGCGCGACGGCGACCGCAGCGCGCGCTTCATCCAGCGTGCGCTGGGCAACGAACCCTTGCGCCACCAGCTCCTCGGTGCGTCGCAGATTGGCCTGCTGCACGGCCAGCTGCGCCTCGGCTTGGGCCAGTTCGGCGCGCGGCAAGGCGTCGTCGAGCTGAAACAGCAGCTGGCCGCGACGCACCCGCGCGCCATCGGCAAATCCGATGGCCACCACGCGAGCGGCGATTTCGGGCCGCAGAACCACGCTTTGGCGCGCACGCAACGTGCCCACCGCCTGCGCTTCCTCGACCAACGGACCCAGCTGCACCGGCTGCACCTCCACCGCCACCGCTGCCCCCGGCCCGCCGGGGCCGCGTCCGCCGCTGCCCGGCGCCGCGGAGCCACCCGTGCCGGTACTGTCCGCGCGTGCTGCTGGTGTGCCGGCATCGGCGCCAGGCGCTGGTGCAGCCGCCGCCGGACCGCGCGCCACCCCCACTGGCGCCGCACGCTGCCACCACCACGCCAGTGCTGCTGCCGCCACCAGTGCCGCTGCGGCCACGCCACTTACCATCCGTCGTCGTGCCATCCCCCGCCTTTCGAGTTCTGGGTCATCAACTGTATCCGCTTTGTGTTTCCGGCGTGTAAAGTAGCCGCACCCAGGCACGCCGGTGGACCGAGCACCCACGATGGCATCCTGGGCAGTCGGCACGCACCGCGAGAAAAACCGCACCTGGGTCTTGCGCAGCGTGGCCGGGCGCGGCACACCGGACCTGATTCACCTGGGCAGGGCGGCCCCGCGCACCTGCTCGACCCCGCGGTTGGCCAGCGCGTCGGCGCGCTCATTGCCCGGGTGGCCGGTGTGCCCCCGCACCCAATGCCAGTCGATGTGGTGTCCGCGTAGGTGCACCAGCTCATCGAGCTGGCGCCAGAGATCGGCGTTTTTCACGGGCTTTTTGTCGGCCGTGCGCCAACCCCGCGCCTTCCAGTTCGGCAGCCATTCGGTGATGCCCTTGCGCACATACTCGCTGTCCAGGTACAGGTGTACGTGGCAGGGCCGCTTCAAGGCAGCCAGCGCCTCGATGACGGCGCGCAGCTCCATGCGGTTGTTGGTGGTCTGGAGCTCGCCGCCGTAGAGCTCGCGCTCGGCGCTGCCGGCGCGCAAGACGGCCCCCCAGCCACCGGGGCCCGGGTTGCCTTTGCAGGCGCCGTCGGTATATATGGTGACTTCGGTCATGCGGTGGTGTGGAAGTCGCCGTCTCGCCGCGTCACGACCGCCGGCGCAGCCGACGCGCGCAGCGGGCGCCACGCCGGGCCGAGCAGGTGCAGTCCACGCACGCGTTTGACGGCACGGATGAAATAGACTGCGCCCAGTGGGGTCCACCAGCGTGCCCCCCAACGGTCCATCCATTCGAAGCGTTGCAGCCAGCGCTCGGTGCGCACCGCCGGCCGATAGCAGCCGTAGGTGACGTACTCGACCTCGAAGCTGAGCAGGCGCAGCCAGTCGCGCAAGCGCCACGGGCCAATGAAGGCACCGGCTTCGGGCAGGTACAGGCGCGCCCAACGCGTGTGGCCCAGCCCCAGCCGGGCACAGGCGTGTGCGCGGTACTGGCGCCATCCCCACCAGCTCGCCGGGTTGAGGCCGGCGATGACCACGCGACCATTGGGCACCAGCACCCGCGCCACCTCGCGCAGCACGGCATGGGGGTCGGCGCTGAGTTCCAAGGTGTGCGGCAGCAGCACGAGGTCGAGGCTGTCGGCCGGAAATGGCAGGGCCGCAGCGTGGGTGATGAGGTCGATGTGCGCTGCCCCCGTCGCGGAACGGCCGCCGTCGCGCGCCGCTGCCTCTGCCGCGCCCGCCGGCGCTTCGACCGCTGCCCCCACGGCCCATCCTTCGTCGGGGGGTTCGGGCAAGGCCAGCCAGCGGTGCGGCATGCGGTTGGCCGCCAGCGCATCGAGCTGCGGCAGACCGAGCTGCAAGGCATGGTAGCCAAAGGCGTCGGCGACGGCCTCGGCGAACGCACGCTCCTCCCAGCGCAGCAGGTAGCGCCCGGGCGCAGTGGCGAACCACGCCGCCAACGCCTGCCCCAGGCTCGGGGGCGTATCGGGCGCGGTGGATTCCGGCGCAGGCATCGCGCAGCGGTCAGTCGCCAGCAGCGACCTCGGCCTGCAGCGCCGCTTCGCCGGTGGCGACTGCTTCGGGCCCCAGCACGGTGGCGCGCACCATCTCGCGCATCAGGCGCTTTTCCGGAAAATTCAGATTGCGCCCGAGCTCGCGCCGCACTTGCATCAAAATGCGGCGGTCGGCCTCTGGTGGTATGCCCTGCTGGGCGCGCATGGTCTGCGCCAGCGACTCGCGTTCATCCGCTGGCGCCTCCTCCCACCAGGCGTTGATAATACGCGCCACCTGTGCGCGCCACGCCTCATCGGGCTCGGGCACGGATGGGCGCTGCGGCACATCCTCGCCGTCGGGATCGGCTTCCTCGGCACGCGCGGCGTGAAACGCCAGACCCGGGGTGATCAGCGCCTGCCAGCCATGCGCCGGCACCGCCACACGACGGTCGGCCTGCATCAGCAGGCGCGCCCAGCTAGGATCATCGGCGGCCAGACGGGCGAAATCGTGCACTGCATCGTCGGCCACCAGTACCACGCGGGCACCGCGCGCCTGTGCCTCGTCCACGTAGGGGATGAGGCGTTCGTCATCGCTAGCCACCAGCAGCCAGGCGCACCCGTGACGTGCCAGCTGCACCAGGTCGTGGCCGAGCGCACGCACCAGCGCGAGCCCGCCATCACTGGCGTGCGCCGGCACCAGCCGCGGCACCACATCGTCGTGGAGTTCGACCACGCTGGTGTCGGTGAACAACAGGGTGCGCAACAACGGGGCATCGGCGCCGGCCACACGCGCCAAATACGCCAGTATCGGGTTGAGCGCGCCGCGCTGCAAGGCACCGACTTTTGCGCCACTGACTTGCCCGGCCAGCCACAACAGATACCGTTCATCGACCAAGGCCACGACGCTGCCGCTCGCAGACTCGCCACCCGCGCGATGTTCGTGCCGCCCCGCGGCGCGCTTGTATAGAGGAAACTTGGCTTTCATATAAAGATGGGCTCCAAAAACAAAAAACGCGCGCTGCCCTGGTGATGATGCCGTCACGCGCTCGTACCACCCCGCCATAACCGGGGGTACCCAATGGGGCACAGGCCGCATTGTGCCTGAAAGGGGCGAAGGACCGCCCACGCCCACCCGAGGGCGTCCGATCATTGTGGCGCCGGCGCGGCGGCGCCCTGGGACGCGCGAACTTCGGTCTGCAACACCCACTCGAGCCGACGGCGCGCGGCGGCCGCTTCGGTCTGTGCCCCCTGTCGCTCGGCCAGCTCGGCCTGCACCGCAAGCCACGCCGCCAGCGGCCGACGCCACCCCTGCTCGGAGGCGGTCTCCACCAGCACGGCGACGCCCGCCGCGTCGAGCCGCCCGGCGCGCCAGGCCACGCCACCGGCAACCAGGCGTGCCAGCGGATCGTCGATGGCACGCAGCTGTGGGGTCAGGGGAGCCTCGGCACCCGAGGCCGCCCACAGCGCCTGGGCCAACGGCCGCTGCGCCGCCGGCAGCTGCGCCAGCGTCGCTTGCACCTGGGCCGGTTCGGTGGGGGCGGGGACGGCGCCCAGGTAGGCGGCGTAGGCATGTTCCGCCGCGCTGGCATCCGTCAGGTAGGGGGCCGCCTGCGGGCAGCCGTGCCACACCAAGGCCGCCTGATCGACCGCGCAGCGCAGCAGCGCAACGCGCGCCAGCACGTCGGCTTGGCCCGTAGCGGCGGCAACCGTCTGTGCCCGACGCCACTGATGCTGCGCCGCCCGCTGCTGCCCTTCGAGCGCCGCCGCGGTGGCTTGCTCGACCGCTTGGCGCAGCTCCAGACGCCATGCCGGCACGGGCGTCGCGGCGCAACCGGCCAGCGCCAGCGTCCACACGCCCAGCAGCCATCGACGTGCGCGCCCCCTCATGGCAGCCTCACCTCCGTGTCGCGCGCAAACGGCCAGCGTCGCTGCACGTCCCCTATCAAGCCATCGACGCGGCGCAGTGTGGCCTCGACTTCGGCGCGCAGCGCATCCAGGTCCTGGCTGGCACCGCGCACCTGCACGGCAATACCGTGCGCCTCACCCAGCAGCGCATCGACGCGCTGCAGTGTCGCGCGGGCTTCGATGAGGCGCTGCCGCACCTCCTGCAGCGTTGCCTGCACATCGTCGGCCACGCCACCGCTGCCGAGCACCCGCTCTTCGGTGCGCTGCAGCAAGCGCTGGGTTTGCCGCGTGACGGCCTGCAAGTCCGCCAACAACGCCCGCGTGGCCTGCAAGGTCTGCGTCACGCGCGCGCGATCGCCACCCGACCCCAGAAGGGCCCCCAAGGCGCCTTGCGGACCGTTGGCACTGGCCAGCAACTGCCGCAGCTCGCCCAGCGCTTGCGCCAGCGGGGCGCTGTCGCTGGTCAGCGCTTTGAGCTGCTCCAGCAATTCGCGTGCCGTATTGACGATGCGCGGCAAATCGGCCAAAGCGTCACCACGCAACACCGTGCGCTCGGCGCCGTCGGGCAGCAGCGGCCCTTCGAGCACGCCGGTGAAAGCGCGCAACCGGGTGCCGCCCACCAAACCCCGCTCCATCGTGAATACACTGCCTTCACGCAGCCAATGAGCGTCGCGCCGTGCAACGTCCACCACGATGCGCGCGTACCCATCGCCGCCGAGCTCGATGCGCCGCACGCGCCCGATGGGAAAGCCCGAAAACGTCAGATCCATACCCACTGAGACGCCTTCGGCGTCGTCGGCGATCAGCACCAAGGTCTGCGTGGGTTCGAATACCCCACGCGCATACAACAGATAGCCCGCCGATGCCACCAGCAGTAGCCCCAGCAGGGCCAGCAACCAGCGGGCGCGACGTTCGATGGCCGTTGCCACCGGCGGGGCGACCGCCGAAGACTCGGCAGCCGGTTCGGATGCGGCGTGGACAGGTTCAGGCATGGGCGGTGTGAGCGACGCAAAGACCTCGATGGCAGCGCGCAAGCCTCAATAATAGTTGCCGATCAGCGACAGCAACTCGACGACGAGCAACACGGCGGCCGTGCGCACCAGTACGCGCACTTCACCCACCGGCGTGCGCTCGAAGGCGCCGGCCTGCGGCACCACGGCCACCGCCAGCGCACAACCCAAGGTCTTCAGAACGAAGACCAATGTCACCGCCGGGTCGAAGATCTGTCCGACGGCTCGCGTGTACCCGGCCAACGCCCACGGCGTCAAGCCATAGAGATTCAGATACGCCAATACCAGCGCCAACGCCGCACTGACCAACACTAACAGCAGGGTCGCGAAGACCGCGCCCAGCATGCGCGGCAGCACATACAGGCGCAATGGATCTTCCCCCGCCCGCATCGCCGCGTCGAACGCACCGCTGGCGCGCAACTGCCGCAAGGCCTGACCGTGCCCGAGCGTGACGCGCAGCAAAACGAACAATGCCGCGGTCAGCGGTATCAGCTCCAGCACCAGCACCCGCACCACCATCTCTACGGCATAGGGTGTGAGTCCGTAGCTGAGGGCGGTGACGACAACGATGCGGATGAGCATCTGCCCAAACAGCGCCGACAACACCGCGTACCAACCCACCGTGGGCAGCGACGCGGCCACCAGCTGTTCAGCCAAGGCCGACCAGTAGCGGCCCCGGTAACTCGACGGCAGGCAGGCCCAGGCGAGCAGCCGCCCGGTCACGAGCACCAGCGTACCCCAATGCGCCCAGGCGTCGAGCCAGCCTCGCCATGGTTTGAGCGTCGGTGCGGGCGGTTCGGCGTGGGGTGCAGTCATGGTGTGATGTTAGTCGGTCCGGCGGCGCAGCCGCAGCGCAGAGACGGCGGCTCGTCGATCACTGCGCCAGCGCCCAGGCGATGTGTTCGCGCACCAGGGCAGGCGTGGCGGCATCATCCCAGACGGCCTGCAAGGCCACCGCGATGGCGGCGGCGGTGTCCGCGTCGCCCCGCATGCGGGCCGCGCGGCGCGCATTGCCCAAAGCCACGGCCAGGTTGCGCCGCCAGCGCAGGTAGCCGATGCGGCGGATCGCGCTGCCCTCGGTGTGGTGCAAAAACGCCGCTTCGCTCCACGCCCATAGGGTCAGCAGGCGGGGGGCCTGGAAGGGGGCGCGCTCATCGAAGTCGGGCAGCGTGCTGCGTTGGGCGTATTTGTTCCACGGGCAAATCAGCTGACAATCGTCACAGCCGTAAATACGGTTGCCCAGCGCCGGGCGCAGCGGCTCGGGGATCGGGCCTGGGTGTTCGATCGTCAAGTACGAGATGCAGCGGCGCGCATCGAGCCGATACGGCGCCACGATGGCCTGGGTCGGACAAATGTCGAGACAGGCGCGACACTGCCCGCAGTGCGCCGACGTGGCCGCCGTACGCGGCAGCCAGCGGTCGATGAAGATTTCACCGAGGAAAAACAGCGACCCGGCCGCGCGGTGCAACACCAGGGTGTGGCGGCCGCGCCAACCCAGTCCGCTGCGCGCGGCCAGCTCGGTTTCCCACACCGGGGCGGAGTCGGTGAAGGGGCGCTGGCGCGGCGGCGGACTCCCCGCCTCCGTCAACGCCGCTTCGATCCGATCAGCCAGCCGCTGCAGTCGCTGCCGCAATACCTTGTGGTAGTCGCGCCCGCGCGCATACAGCGACACCACGGCCGCATCGGGGTCGGCCACGCGTGCCCACTCGCGGGCGCGCCAATCGGGCGGCGCATCGCGCGGCAAATAATCCAGGCGCGCGGTGATGACGCTGAGCGTGCCCGGCACCAGCTCGGCGGGCCGGGCACGCCGCATCCCATGACGCGCCATATAGTCCATGTCGCCGTGAAAGCCCGCCTGCAGCCACGCCTGCAGCGCCGGCTCGGCACTGGACAGGTCCACGTCGGCCACGCCAATCTGGGAAAATCCAAGCGCGCGCGCCCACTGCCGAATGTGCTGCAGCAACGCCGCGCCCTCGCGCACGTCGGGATGATGCGCCACCGCGTCGGCGTTGGCCGTCGCCGCGGACTCAGGGCGCGTGCAGGCTTGCATAGATTGGATTGTACGAACCACACCCGCACCCACGCATGACCGAGCCCCACATCGCGCCCGAGCCGCTGGCACACCTCGAATGGCGCGCCCATGACGAAGGCGACACCGCCGCCGTCGCGCAGGCGCTGGCAGCGGCACTGCACGCCGATGTGGCACTGGCCGACGCGCTGTTGACCCTGCGCGGCGACCTGGGCGCCGGCAAGACCACCTTTGTGCGCCACCTACTGCGCGCGCTGGGCGTGACGGGGCGCATCAAAAGCCCCACCTATGCGCTGGTGGAACCCTACTCGCTGACCCTGGGTGCGCAACGGCAGCCATGGGCCGCGTGGCATGCGGACCTGTACCGTTTTGGCGACCCGCGCGAGTGGGAAGACGCCGGCTTGCGGGAACTGTTCGCCCGCCCCGGGCTCAAGTTGGTCGAATGGCCTGAGCGCGCCCGCGGCATGCTGCCTCTGCCCGATCTCGACATCGCGTTGGGGGCCGACGCCGACGGCGATGCCGAAGCCGCTCGCCGCCTCGACTTGCGCGCTTTCAGCCCGCTCGGCGCAGCGTTGCTGCGCGCCATGCCCGCTCCGATATCCCGCCGCAACGCGACATGACTGCGTCCCACTCATCCACGCGCCGCCGGGCGCTGTACTGGCTGGCCACCGCCGCGCTGGCCGAGCTCGGGGCACCCCTGACTGCCTGGGCAGCCCGCGTGCTTGGGGTGCGCGTGTGGCCGGCGCGCGATTACACCCGCGTGACCATCGAGTCCGACACCGCGCTGTCGGCCACGCCGGTATACGTCAGCGAGCCGCCTCGGCTGGCGGTCGACATCCGGGGGGCGGACCTGCTGCCGAGCCTGCAGGCGCTGGTGCAACGGGTACAGGCCGACGACCCCTTCGTCGCTCGGGTACGGGTGGGTCTGTTCAATCCCGAGACGGTGCGCCTGGTGATCGACCTCAAGCAGCCGATCAGCCCGCAGGTGTTTCAGCTCGAACCCGTTGCTGCATACCAGCATCGGCTGGTGCTCGACCTCTACCCGACCGAGCCGCCCGATCCGCTGGCCGAGCTGATTGCGCGTCATATCGAGCGCGACCAGCCCGGCGTCGGCGCCGCCGCAGCGGGCAACGACACCCGGCCTCTGGTCAGCGGCGACGATCCGATCGCGGCCTGGATCGACCGCCACACAGCCAGCGTCAGCGCGCCCGCCGACGCTTCCACGTCGGCTGCCGCGCCCGCTGCGCCGTCTGTGTCATCGGCTACGCTGCCGGCGACATCCACCATCTCGAACCGCGCCAACGCGCAGGCGCTGCGCGATCGCGATCGCACCGAGCGCCTCATCATCGTCGCGCTCGACCCGGGACACGGTGGCGAAGACCCGGGCGCGATCGGTCCCAACGGCACGCAGGAAAAGGACATCGTGCTGGCCATCGCGCAGCAGGTGCGCCAGCGGCTCGACGGAACGCGCATCCATGGCAACCCGGTGCGGGTATTCATGACGCGCGACGCCGACTTCTTCGTGCCTTTGCACGTGCGGGTGCAAAAGGCCCGGCAGGTGCAGGCCGATTTGCTCGTTAGCATCCACGCCGACGCCTTCTTCACCCCGCAGCCGCGCGGCGCCAGCGTGTACGCGCTGAGCGACCGCGGTGCCAGCAGCGCTGCCGCGCGCTGGCTGGCCCAGCGCGAAAACAACGCCGACCGCGTCGGCGGCCTGCCGGTGGCCGTGCGTGACGCCACCGTTCAGCGCGCCTTGCTGGACATGAGCATGACGGCGCAAATCAACGACAGCCTGCGCGTCGGCGATATCGTGCTGCGCGAACTGCAACGCGTGGGCAATCTGCACAAACCACGCGTCGAGCAAGCCGGCTTTGCGGTGCTGCGCGCCCCCGACATCCCGAGCGTTCTGGTGGAAACAGCCTTCATCAGCAACCCCGACGAGGAACGACGCCTGCGCGATCCGGCCCACCAAGCCCGCTTGGCCGATGCGCTGGCGCGCGCCGTGCGCCGTTATTTCGAACGCAACCCACCGCTGGCGCGCACCCGCCGTGCCGCGTGAGGCCGGCCGAATCGACAGGGGCGATAATGCCGCCGTGAATGCACCCAGCGCGGCCCCTGCGATCGCCGGATCCAGCACGCCCCGGCGACCGATTCGTCCACTGCCCGATAACCTGATCAGCCAAATCGCGGCCGGTGAGGTCGTGGAGCGTCCTGCCTCGGTGGTGCGCGAGTTGCTCGATAACGCGCTCGATGCGGGCGCGCGCCACATCACCGTGCGCCTGGCCGGCGGCGGCGTGCGCCTGATTGCCGTGGAAGACGACGGCTGCGGCATGGCACGCGCCGAGCTGCCCCTGGCTCTGCAGCGCCACGCCACCAGCAAAATCGCCGATTTGGCCGATCTGGAGGCGGTGCAGACGATGGGTTTTCGGGGCGAGGCGCTGGCTGCGATCGCCTCCATCGCCGACGTCACCCTGATTTCGCGCGCCAGCGACGACGCCGATGGACATGCGTGGCGCCTGCACGCGCCCTCGGGCGAGCTACAGCCGGCGGCGCGCCCGCCCGGCACCACCGTCGAGGTGCGCGAGCTCTTTTACGCCACACCGGCGCGCCGCAAATTTTTGAAAAGCGCGGCCACCGAACTGGCACACTGCGTGGAGGCGGTGCGGCGCCACGCGCTGGCACGCCTGGACGTGAGTTTCGCCGTCTGGCACGAAGGGCGGCTGATCCAGCTCTGGCGCGCCGCCGACGCGCTGGACCCGCACCTGGCCTGGGAGCAACGGCTTGCCGACGCCATCGGTGCCGACTTCGTCGCCGAGAGCCTGCCGCTGTCGGCCACGGCCGGTCCGCTGCAACTGCTCGGCCGCATCGGACGGCCCGAGGCGGCGCGCAGCCGCACCGACCGCCAGTTCACCTACGTCAACGGCCGCTTCGTGCGCGACAAGGTCATTGCCCATGCCGTGCGCAGCGCCTACGAAGACGTGTTGCACGGCCAGCGCCAGCCCGCCTACGCGCTGTTTCTGACGCTGGAGCCGCGCGCGGTCGATGTCAACGTCCACCCGACGAAAATCGAGGTACGTTTTCGGGACGCGGGGGCGGTGCACCACGCCGTACAGCGGGCCGTCGAAGCGGCGCTGGCAGCGCCGCGCAGTCGCCAGCCCACGCCATCCCCGCTGGGCAGCGGGGTCACACACGCCAAGGCCAGCACCGCGCTGCAAGCCAGCACCGGCGTGACCGCCGCCGCGACGACGGCACGCAGCGCCCCGTGGGAAGCGGTGGCCGCGCCGACGCCGGCGCCCCCACCGACCCCCGCCGCATTTGCTGCCGGGCCCTTGGCACGCCAACACGCTGCGGCGCCGCAGCGCGCGCTGCGCGAACCGCCGCCGCGCTGGGCCGGCTGGCCCGACCCCAGCCATCGCACCGCCCCCCTGCCATGGAACACCGGTGCGCCCGAAGCATCGCGTGACCCCGCCGCCAACGCCGACGCTGACCTAGCGCCCCCAGCGGACAGCGCCCCCCTTGGCCCCGGTGGTGCTCCGCCGCAGGCGCACACGGCCCCGGCTGTTTTGCCAGATGGCACCGACCGCAACGCCGTGGCCGTGCCGCCATCCGGTGCCGCGGGCCGCACCGCGACGACCGACAGCCCCGCGGATGGCCCCTGGCCGCTCGGGCGCGCCCTGGGTCAACTGCACGGTATCTACATCCTGGCGCAAAACGCCCATGGCCTGGTGATCGTGGATATGCACGCAGCGCACGAGCGCATCGTCTACGAGCGGCTCAAGGCGCAGTTCGATGCGCTGGGCCACGGCGACTCCGCCCTGCCCAGTCAGGCCTTGTTGCTGCCCGTCACCTTCGCCGCCACCCCGCTGGAGATGGCGACCGCCGAACAGTGCGCGCAGACGCTGCAGCGGCTGGGGCTGGACATCACGCCGCTGTCGGCGCAGACGCTGGCGGTGCGCGCGGTGCCCAGCGTGCTGGCGCACGCCGACGCCGTGGCGCTGGCGCGCGCGGTGCTGGCCGAACTGGAGCAACACGGTGGTGCGCACGTGCTGCAGCGCGCCCGCAACGAACTGTTGGCCACCATGGCCTGCCATGGCGCGGTACGCGCCCACCGACGCCTGACCCTGCCCGAGATGGACGCCCTGCTGCGCCAGATGGAGGCCACCGAGCGCAGCGACCAATGCAACCACGGGCGCCCGACCTGGCGCCAACTGACGCTGCGGGAACTGGACGCCCTGTTTTTGCGCGGACGTTGAGACCGTCCGATCGATTACGATTGATAACCATGACCCTTGCCGACCGTGCCCCGATGCCGCCTGCCTGGGTGGTGGTCTTTTTGTCCTTGCTGCTCGGCATCCAGCCACTGGCCACCGATCTGTATCTACCAGCGTTGCCGGTGCTGACCGTGGCCTTGGGTGCGCCCATGGCGCAAGCGCAGGCCACGCTGAGCGCTTTGCTGCTGGCGTTTGGCTGCGCGCAGTTGGTCTGGGGCCCGATATCGGACCGCTACGGCCGCCGTCCGGTGCTGCTGGCTGGGCTGGCCGCCTACACCCTAGCCGCGGTGGGCAGCGCCGTCGCCACCAGCATCGAGCAGCTCATCGTGTGGCGCATCCTGCAGGGCGCGGCAATGGGCGCGGCAGTCATGGGGGCACGCGCCATCGTGCGCGACCTCTACCCACCGGTTGAGGGCGCGCGCATGATGTCCAAGGGTTTGAGCGGTCTGGGGATTTTTGCTTGCATCAGCGGGCCGCTGGGCGGCTGGCTCACCGACCACTTCGGCTGGCGCGCCACGCTGGCGGTGCTGGCCGTTTTTTCGGCCGCCACCCTGGCCTTGGTCGCGCTGCGCTTTCGCGAAACCTTGCCGCAGCGCAACCCGAACGCCCTGCAACCGGCCCAGATGCTGCGCATCTGGGCCGGCATCGCGCGCCACCCCACCTTTTGGGCCTGGGCCCTGTTGGCCGCAGCCTCGTATGGCGGGCTGTTCACCTTTTTGGCCACCTCGTCGTTCGTCTTCATCACGGTGCTGGGGCTCAGCAAAACCCAATACGGCCTGCTGATGTTTTCGATGTCGGCGGTCTACATCGCCGGCACCTTCATCTGCCGACGCCTGATACCACGCTTGGGGGTGCGACGCACCGTGGCACTGGCTGCCGCCTTTACGCTCACCGGCGGCACGCTGTGCGGGATCGCCGCCTGGTTGGGTTGGCACTCGGTGTGGGCCATCATGGGGCCGTACTACCTGTTCATCCTGGCGCACGGCGTGCATCAGCCCTGTGGCCAAAGCGGCGCGGTATCGCCGTTCCCACACGCCGCCGGAGCGGCCTCGGCGCTGGCCGGCTTCATCATGATGGTCACGGCTTTTTTGATGGGCCTGTGGCTGGGGCAACGCATGTCCCCGGATGGCGCAACCGGCGTCTATCCGCTGGCCAATGGGCTGTGGTTTTGGGCGGTGCTCATCGCCGGCGTGGCGTGGACGCTTGTGCAACGCCACGGCGAAGTGCGCCCATCACCGCAAATGGCCACCCCGGCCGGCCGGGCCTGAGACCACGGGTGATCGCCAGCACACGGGTCGTCGGCACGCCATAATCGCGGGCCCATGAGCGTCCCCCCCACCGTGCCCGCCGCGTCCGCCACACCGCCGCCGGCTGCCGCGTGGCTGGCGTTGACCGGGCCCACGGCCAGCGGCAAAACGGCCGCCGCGCTGGCGATTGCGCAGCGCTGGCCAGTGGAGATCATCAGCGTCGATTCGGCCCTGGTGTACCGCGGCATGGACATCGGCACCGCCAAACCCAGCCCCGCCGAGCGCGCTGCCGTGCCGCATCACCTGATCGACATCCGCGACCCGCTGCAGGCGTATAGCGCTGCCGAATTCGTGCGCGATGCGCGCCGGCTGGTGGCCGAGATTCGCGCGCGCGGACGCTGGCCGCTGTTGGTGGGCGGCACCCTGCTCTACTTCAAAGCGCTGTTCGATGGGCTCGACGAACTGCCCCCCGCCCAGCCGGCGCTGCGCGCCGCCATCGAAGCCGAAGCGCGCGCGCGCGGCTGGCCCGCCCTGCACGCCGAGCTGGCCCGGGTCGATCCGCTGACCGCCGCACGCCTGCCGCCCACCGACGCCCAGCGCATCGGACGTGCGCTGGAAGTCTGGCGCGCCACCGGGCAACCGCTGTCGGCGCTGCAGCGCCGTTGGGCCCCAGACGCCCCAGCCCAGCGCGGCGCGCTGTGCATCGACGGTCTGCCGGGGCGGCTGCTGTCACTGGAGCCGCGCGAGCGCGCGTGGCTGTACCGCCGCATCGACGAGCGCTTCGCTGCCATGCTGGCCGGCGGCCTGCTGCACGAGGTGCAACACTTGCGCGCGCGCGGCGATCTGCACCTGGGACTGCCTTCGATGCGCTGCGTCGGCTACCGCCAAGCGTGGGAGGCCCTGGACGCCGCCGCCGCCCACGGTCGCGACGCGCTCGACGCGTCCGAGCGCGCGGCGCTGCTGGCACGCGGCGCCGCGGCCACCCGGCAGCTGGCCAAGCGCCAGCTCACCTGGTTGCGCGCCATCCCGCAGCGGGAAGTGATTTGGATCGATACCCTGCACGACCCGTTGCCGGCCGTGCTGGATATCGTCTGCTCGGCCTGGGGTGGCCCGGGCAGCGCCCCGCCGCCAGTCCCCGTTGCGACAGCTTGAATGCAGCGCTCGTGCCCGCCGACGCAGTGGCGCGATGGCGCGGGCCGCAACCTCAGGCCGACGCGCACAGGCGTGCGCGCGCCTCGGAATACTCGCGCTTGAGGCGCTCGATCACCTGCGCCGCCGGGCGAACGGCGTCCACCACGCCGATGCCCTGACCGCAGCCCCAGATGTCCTTCCACGCCTTGGCCGCGCCCTCGCGGAAGTTCATCTTGCTCGGATCGCTCTCGGGCAGATGATCGGGGTCGAGTCCGGCCGCGCGAATCGAGGGCTTGAGGTAGTTGCCATGCACGCCCGTGAATAGGTTGGTGTAGACGATGTCGTCCGACGTGCACTCGACGATGCACTGCTTGTAGGCGTCGCTGGCACGGGCCTCGTCGGTGGCGATGAACAGCGAGCCGATGTAGGCGAAATCGGCCCCCATGGCCTGCGCCGCCAAAACGGCGCCACCAGTGGCCATCGACCCCGACAGCGCCAGCGGCCCGTCGAACCACTGGCGGATTTCTTGCACCAGCGCAAACGGGCTCTTGGTGCCCGCGTGCCCGCCGGCGCCCGCCGCCACTGCGATCAGGCCATCGGCACCCTTCTCGACGGCCTTGCGCGCAAAGGTATTGTTGATGACATCGTGCAGCACCACCCCGCCCCAGCCGTGCACGGCCTGGTTGACATCCTCGCGCGCGCCCAGGCTGGTGATGACGATGGGCACCTTGTACTTGGCGCACAAGGCCATGTCATGCTCCAAGCGATCGTTGCTCTTGTGCACGATCTGGTTGATGGCAAACGGCGCCGCCGGCTGCTCGGGGTGCGCGCGATCGTGCGCGGCCAGGGCCTCGGTGATCTCGGCCAGCCATTCGTCCAGCTGCGACGCCGGACGGGCGTTGAGCGCCGGCATCGCGCCGACGATGCCGGCCTTGCACTGCTCGATGACGAGCTTGGGGTTGCTGATGATGAACAGCGGCGAGCCGATCACAGGAAACGGCACGCGCTGCAACACGGGGGGCAAGCGGGACATGGGCGAAGCCTCGAAGGGATGGGTTGGCAAAAGCGCAGAGGGTACGGAAACGGATCGGTGACACGAACGCTGCGGCGTCGCCGCGCAGCGCGCGGCGACGCATCGAGGCGCCACTCACCGACCCGCCGCCGCCGCCGTGGCGGTGCTCAGTACGCCTCCAGCGCCATGGCGGCCACCGCGGCGTGGCCGCCGACGATGCTGTCGCGCCAGCCGGCGCAGCGCGTCAGGATGTGGTCGGCATAGAAGCGCGCCGTCGCGATCTTGGCCCGCATGAAGGCAGCGTCCTCGCCCGCCGCCAGTGCACGCCGCGCCGCCAGCAGTGCCCGCGCCATCTGCCAGCCCGCCACCAGGTTGCCGGCCAGCATCAGATAGGGCACGCTGCCCGCGTACGCCGCCACCGGATCGCTCTTGGCGTGCGCCACCATGAAGCCCACCACCTCCTCAAACGCCTGGCGCGCCGCCTGCAAGCGCACCAGCACTGCCAGCGCATCGGCGCTGCCGTCGCCGGCCAGCTCGGCTTCGGTGGCGGCAATCTGTTGGGCGATGGCGCGCGCCACCGCACCGCCGTCACGCGCCGTCTTGCGTCCCAACAAATCGTTGGCTTGAATGGCGGTGGTGCCTTCGTAGATGGTCAGGATCTTGGCGTCGCGGTAGTACTGGGCAGCACCGGTTTCCTCGATGAAGCCCATCCCACCGTGCACCTGCACCCCGAGGCTCGTGACCTCGTGGCTGACTTCGGTGCTGTAGCCCTTGACCAAGGGCACCAGAAACTCATAAAAGGCCTGATTTTGGCGCCGGGTCTCGGCGTCCGGGTGGTGGTGCGCCGCGTCGTAGGCGGCCGCAGCCACCGTCGCCATCGCACGGCAACCTTCGGTGAGCGCGCGCATCGTCAGCAGCATGCGGCGCACGTCCGGGTGGTGGATGATGGGGGCCGCCCCCGCCACACTGCCGTCCACCGGGCGGCTTTGCACGCGCTCACGCGCGTACTGCGCCGCTTTCTGGTAGGCGCGCTCGGACAGCGCGATGCCCTGCAGCCCCACCGCGTAACGCGCGGCGTTCATCATGATGAACATGTACTCCAGGCCGCGGTTTTCTTCGCCGACCAGATAGCCGATGGCACCGCCCTGGTCGCCGTACTGCAATACGCACGTCGGGCTGGCCTTGATGCCCAGCTTGTGCTCGATGCTGACGCAGCGCACGTCGTTGCGCGCGCCCAGACTGCCGTCGGGATTGACGAGAAACTTCGGTACGATGAATAGGCTGATGCCCTTGACGCCCTCCGGCGCCCCCGTCACCCGCGCCAACACCAAGTGCACGATATTTTCCGCCATATCGTGCTCGCCATAGGTGATGAAGATCTTGGTGCCGAAGAGCTTGTAAGACCCGTCTGGCTGCGGCTCGGCGCGCGTGCGCACCAGCGACAGGTCCGAACCGGCTTGCGGCTCGGTCAGGTTCATGGTACCCGTCCAGCGCCCTTCGATCATCGGCGGGATGTACAGGCGCTTTTGCGCTTCGCTGCCGGCGGTCAGCAGGGCCTCGATGGCGCCGTCGGTCAACAGCGGACACAGGGCGAAGCTGAGGTTGGCCGCGTTGAGGATTTCGGTGCATGCCGCGCCGATCGTCTTCGGCAGCCCTTGGCCGCCGAACGTCACCGGGTGCTGCAGTCCTTGCCAGCCGCCTTCGGCGTATTCGCGAAACGCCTCCTTGAAGCCGGGCGTGGTGATGACGTTGCCGTCCTGCCACCACGAGGGCTGCTTGTCGCCCTCCCAGTTCAGCGGCGCCACCACTTCTTCGTTGAGGCGCGCGCACTCTTGCAGCACCGCTTGCGCCGTCTCCAGGTTGGCTTCTTCGAAGCCGGGCAGCTGCGCGACTTGGTCCAAACGCGCCAAGTGCTGCATCGCAAACAGCATGTCCTTGACCGGGGCCTTGAAGGTCATGATCGGGTCTCCTCAGGCAAAAAAAGGCATCCCCAGGGATGCCTCGGCGGATACTTCGGGTTCAAAGCGCCTTGACCAGTTCGGGCACGGCCTGGAACAGGTCGGCTTCCAGCCCGTAGTCGGCAACGCTGAAAATGGGCGCCTCGGGGTCTTTGTTGATGGCAACGATGACCTTGGAGTCCTTCATCCCGGCCAGATGCTGGATGGCGCCGCTGATGCCCACCGCCACGTACAGCTGCGGCGCGACGATCTTGCCGGTCTGGCCAACCTGCCAGTCGTTGGGCGCGTAGCCGGCATCGACGGCGGCGCGGCTGGCACCGATGGCAGCACCGAGCTTGTCCGCCAACGGAGTGATGACGGCATTGAACTGCTCGGCACTGCCCAAGGCGCGGCCACCGGAGACGATGATCTTGGCCGCCGTCAACTCCGGACGGTCGCTCTTGGCCAGCTCGCTCTTGACGAAGGCGCTCTTGCCACTGTCGGCCACTGCCGGCACCGTCTCCACGGTTGCGCTGCCCCCCGCAGGCGCAGCGTCGAACGCCGTGGTACGCACCGTGATGACGTGCTGCGCATCGCGGCTTTGTACCGTGGCGATGGCGTTGCCGGCGTAGATCGGGCGCTCGAAGGTGTGCGCGTCCACCACCGCCGTGATGTCGCTGAGCTGCGCGACGTCGAGCTTGGCGGCCACCCGCGGGGCGATGTTGCGCCCCCAGGCCGTAGCAGGAAACAGGATGTGGCTGTAGCCAGTGGCCAGCGCCAGTACCTGCGCGGCCACGTTCTCGGCCAAGCCGTGCGCCAGCGCCGGGCCGTCGGCGTGCAGCACCTTGGCCACACCCGCCACTTGCGCAGCGGCTTGCGCTGCACCTGCGGCGTCGTGACCCGCCACCAGCACATGGATATCGCCGGCGCCTGCGGCCTGCAACTTCAGCGCCGCGCCCAGGGCATTCAGGGTCGCGCCCTTGAGGGCGGCATGGTCGTGTTCGGCAATGACGAGAATGGTCATGGCGGCGTGTCCTTTCCTCAAATCACCTTGGCTTCGTTCTTCAGCTTGTCCACCAGCGTGGCCACATCCGGCACCTTGATGCCCGCGCTGCGCTTGGGCGGCTCGGCCACCTTCAGCGTTTTCAGGCGCGGCGTCACGTCCACCCCCAGGTCAGCCGGCTTGACGGTGTCCAGCGGCTTTTTCTTCGCCTTCATGATGTTGGGCAGGGTGACGTAGCGCGGCTCGTTGAGCCGCAGGTCGGTGGTGATGATGGCCGGCAGGGTGAGCTTGAGCGTCTCCAGGCCACCGTCGACTTCGCGCGTCACCTCGACCGCGTCACCCTGGACCTCGACTTTGGACGCAAAGGTCGCCTGCGGCCAATCCAGCAACGCCGCCAGCATCTGGCCCGTCTGGTTGGCGTCATCGTCGATAGCCTGCTTGCCCAGGATGACCAGTTGCGGCGCTTCTTTCTCCACCAGCGCTTTGAGCAGCTTGGCCACCGCCAGCGGCTGCAGCTCCTCATCCGTTTCGACCAGGATGGCGCGATCGGCCCCGATGGCCATCGCGGTGCGCAGCGTCTCCTGGCACTGCGTCACGCCGCAGGACACCGCCACGATCTCGCTGGCCACCCCTTTTTCCTTCAGGCGCACCGCCTCCTCGACGGCAATCTCGTCGAACGGGTTCATGCTCATCTTGACGTTGGCAATGTCCACACCGCTGCCATCGGCCTTGACGCGGACCTTCACGTTGTAGTCAACCACGCGCTTGACGGGGACGAGAATCTTCATGCTGACTCCTGTGGGTGGTGAGGCGAATCACGCCAAATTGACGTTTACGTCAACGTCAATCGGGATCGATTGTAGTCGGCAGCGCCAGATATACGGGGGACGGGCTCCGCCAAAAAACGAACGATCGTTCGTTTTTTGTGCATTATAGGCAAGTGTGGCGACGACCACAAGGGTGCTGCCACCGGCCGCCTGCGCTGGCGACCGAGGACCCTCGGCGCGGTGCCGCCGCTCATGACCCGGCGCCTGCTGAGGCCGCCGGCGTCTGCACGCCGCTTTCGCCCGCCGCCGCGCGCACATGCAGCACCCGCTGCGGGTAGGGAATCTCGACCCCGTGCTCGCGGAACAAGGTCAGGATGCGCAGATTGATGGCTGAGCGCAGACCGAGCTGCCCGTTTTCGGGGTCGGCGATCCAGTAGCCCAGGGTGAACTCCAAGCCATCGGCGCCAAAGGCGGACAGCGCGGCCATCGGCGGCGGCTCACGCAGCACGCGCGGCTGCTCCAGCGCCGCCTGCAACAACAAGCGTTGCACCAGGTCGATGTCGCTGTCGTAGGCCACACTGACGACGGTGGACTGCCACACACGCGGGTCCGACAGCGACAGATTTTCCACCCGCTGGGTGATCAACATCTCGTTGGGCACGATGGACTCACGCCCGCTGACGGCGCGAATGACGGTATAGCGCGCCTTGATGTCGGCCACCACACCCTCGAAGGTGTCCAGCCGCACCATATCACCGATGCGCATACTGCGCTCGGTCAGGATGACGAAACCGCTGACGTAGTTGGCGGCGAGCTTTTGCAAGCCAAAGCCGATGCCCACGCCAATGGCGCCGCCCAACACCGACAGCGCGGTCAGGTCGATGCCCACCGCCGACAGTGCCAACATCAGGCCGACGAACAGCAGCAGCGCGCGCGCGGCGTTGCTGGCCGCCTTGCGCAGCGACAACGACTCCCCGCTGGCATCGCGCAGCAGCCGCGCTTCGATCGCCGACGAAATCCACAACGCCACGATGAGCACCGCGCCCGCGCTGAGCAGCCCCTCGATCAGAGTGCGCACGGACAGGGTTGTGCCGCCGAGCTTCCAGGTGATTTGGTCCAGCTCGGCCAGCACCACGGGCAGCAAGCCAGTGATCCAGGCTACCGCGGCCAACCAGGCCATCCAGGAGACGGTGCGCTCCACCGGCCGCAACCACGCGGCGCCATGAAAGGCGACTTCCAGTACCTTGACACCAACACGGATGGCCACCAGCGCCAGCAGCGCCGGAATCGCCACCCGCCACACGGCCAGCGGCACCCACAGCGTGGTCAGGGCCCGTGCACCGTAGGCCAGCACCAGCAACAACAACGGAAACAGCACCCCATCGATACCACGCCGCCCGAACCAAATCGAGCGCTCGGCATCGGGGTTGAAGGCGCGCTGTAAACCTTTGACGCTGCCCCACGCCAGCGCAACGCACAGGGCCAGCACGGCCAGTTCGATCAACGCCCCCGGCTGCGTGAACCCGAGCAGCCAGGCGCCCAAATCATCGATGGGAACGGGAGCGGTCGCACGGCTCATGCGCTCATACTCCCGCGCGCCACGCTGGTGCACGTTTTTCGATGAACGCCTGCACCCCTTCTTGCGCCACCGGGTGGACCATGTTGCACGCCATGGTTTGACCAGCGAGTTGGTAGGCCGCCTCAATGCCGGTTTCGCGGTGCTGGTAGAAGACTGCCTTGCCCAGCGCGATGGCTTCGCGCGGCTTGGCCAGGATCGCCGTCACCAGCCGCTCGACCTCGGCGTCCAGGGCATCGGCTGGCACCACGCGGTTGACCAGGCCGCGCGCACGCGCATCCTCCGCACTCAGAAATTCACCGGTGAGCAACATCTCCATCGCCACCTTGGTCGGCACATTGCGCACCAACGGTACGCTGGGTGTGGCGCAAAACAGCCCGACGTCGATGCCGTTGACGCCGAAGCGCGCCTCTTGCGCCGCCACCGCCAAATCGCACTGCGCCACCAGTTGACAGCCCGCCGCCGTCGCCACCCCCTGCACGCGGGCAATCACCGGCACCGGCAAACGTTGAATATCCAGCATCAGGCGCGAGCAGCGCGCAAACAGCTGCTGGTAGTAGTCGAGCTGCGGGTGGGCGCGCATCTCCTTCAAATCGTGCCCGGCGCAAAAAGCCTTGCCAGCGGCAGCGATCACCAGCACCCGGGCGCCGTCGTCGGCGGCCACCGCCTGCAGTCGCTCGGCTAAAGCGGCCAGCATCGCCTCACTCAACACATTGAACGACCGGGGCTGATTGAGTGTCAGCGTGTGCACCCCGCGCGCATCGCGCTGGTGCAGCAGAATCGGGGTCTCGCTCATCGCAGATGGTCTCCTTTCGTTCGTCACGGCGGTGCACAAAACGCGGCGCGTTTGCTCGGCGGCGGAGAAACGCACGGGCGCAATAGATAGAGGGCCAGCCCGTGCGCGCCGCCAGCGTGCTTAGATCTCGGCCAGCGTGCGCACGTGGGCCTCGACGCTGCGCGCCAGCGCGCTGAGGTTGTAACCGCCTTCGAGCACGCTGACGATGCGCCCTTTGGCGTGACGATGCGCCACCTCCATCAAGCGCTGGGTGATCCACACATAATCCTGCTCGACCAGGCCCAGCTGGCCCAAGTCATCCTCGCGGTGGGCATCGAAGCCGGCGCTGATGAGCAACAGCTGCGGGCGATGCGCCTGCAAGCGCGGCATCCACATCGTCTCGACGATGTCACGGATGTCCAGGCCACGCGTGTAGGCCGGCACCGGCACATTGACCAGGTTGTCATCGCTGCGGTGGTTCCACTCGGGGTAGTAGGGGTGCTGGTAGAAGCTGCACATCAGGATGCGGGCGTCGCCCGCAACGATGTCCTCGGTGCCATTGCCGTGGTGGACATCGAAATCGATGATCGCCACCCGCTCCAGCCCCAGGCGCTGCAGCGCGTACTTGGCCGCCACCGCCACGTTGTTGAAAAAACAAAACCCCATGGCGCGGTCACGGGTCGCATGATGTCCCGGCGGGCGCACCGCACAGAAGGCATTGGCCAATTCGCCTGCCACCACCGCCTCGGTGGCATCGATGGCTGCGCCCGCTGCGGCCAGTGCCGCCTCCCACGTATGCGCGTTGAGCGCCGTGTCGGGGTCCACCGCCAAATGGCTGGGGCCGCCCGCCGTCACGGCTTCACGCAACTCCTCGCTCAAACCCCGGATGGCGGCGATGTGCAGGCGGTCGTGGGCCAGTTCCAACTCGGCGGTGGACGCGGGTGTGGCGGTGCGCTGCTGCAGCGCATCGAGCACGCCGGTGATCAGCAGCCGGTCTTCGATGGCACCCAGCCGCTGTGGGCATTCCGGGTGAGCCGCTCCCATGTCGTGTCGCAGGCAGGCTGGATGGGTGAAATAGCCGGTGGGTTTCATGGCTCGTGCGCAATGGGCTGATGCGGCTGGCGACTTTCCGGTATCGTGACGGGTATGACTGAACCCCGATCCCTCATCGCCGCCTTGCTGCATCAGCTTACCACGGTCATCGTCGGTCAAGACACGGCGCTGCGCCATGCACTGGCTGCTCTGCTGGCGGGTGGCCACCTGCTGATCGAGGACCTGCCGGGTGTGGGCAAAACCACGCTGGCGCAGGCCCTGGCGCGCGTGTTCGGGCTGCGCTTTGCGCGCGTGCAGTTCACCTCCGACCTCATGCCCAGCGACCTCATCGGCGCCTCCCTCTACGACCGCGCCCAGCAGCGTTTCGTCTTCCACCCCGGGCCGCTGTTCACGCACGTGCTGCTGGCCGACGAAATCAACCGCGCCAGCCCGCGCACGCAAAGCGCCTTGCTCGAAGCGATGGAAGAACGCCAGGTCAGCGTCGATGGGGTCACCCATGCGCTGCCGCAGCCCTTCATCGTCATCGCCACCCAAAATCCCTTCGAACAACGCGGCACCCAGCCCTTGCCCGAGTCGCAACTGGATCGGTTTTTGATGCGGCTGTCGCTGGGCTACCCGAACCCCGGCGCCGAGCGCGCGCTGCTGCGCGGCGAAGACCGGCGCGTGCTGCTGCAGCGCCTGCCCTCGGTGACCGATGCGGCGGGGCTGCAAGCCCTGCAAGCGGCGGCGCAAGCGGTTGCCGTCAGCGACGCGCTGCTCGACGAATTGCAGCGCTTGCTGGCCGCTACGCGCGACGGTCGCCTCTTCGTGCACGGCCTGAGTCCGCGCGCCGGGCTGGCCCTGCTGCGCGCCGCCCAGGCCCACGCGCTGGTGGCCGGCCGCACCTACGTCGCGCCCGATGATCTGTACGCCATCCTGGTGCCCGTGGCCGCACACCGCCTGCAGCCGCTGCCCCCCGCCGGCGGCGACGCCGCCGACGCTTTGCGCGCGCTGCTGGTACAGCTCGCCCCCGCCCGCGCCGCATGAACACCCCGCGCATCCGTCGCCTGTGGCAACGCGCGTGGCAGGCGTGGCTGCAGCGCCAACCACGCACCGACCAGCACACCCTGACGCTGAACAACCTCTACGTCTGGCCCACGCGGTCCGGCTGGATGCTGGCCGTGGTGCTGGGCTTGCTGCTGGTGGGCAGCATCAATTACCAGCTCAACCTGGGATACGCGCTGACGTTCGCGCTGGCGGGGGCCGCGGCGGCCAGCGTATGGACGGCGCATGCCAACCTCGCCGGCGCACGCCTGCGCGCGCGTGTGCCCGACATCGTGTTCGCCGGCCAAGCCGCGCTGACCAGCGTGGAACTGGACGGCAACGACAAACGCCCACGCTGGGCGCTGACCCTGCGCTGGCTCGATGAGGCCGAGGCGCGCCCAGCCTGGGCCGACATCGCCGGCGCCGAGCCGGTGTCCGTGGCCATGCCTTGGACACCGCCAAGGCGTGGGCGCTGGCCCTTGCCACCCTTGCTGATCGAAACCCGCTACCCGCTGGGCATCGTGCGCGTGTGGAGTGTGTGGCGTCCCACCGCCACCGTGCTGGTGGCGCCCGCGCCCGAAACCCACGCGCCGGCGCTGCCGCCCCCGGCGCCGGCCAGCGTCGAGGGGTCGTGCCACGGACGGGGCGCCGATGCGGATGGGCAGGAGGTGCGCCCCTACCGCGACGGGGATGCACCGTGCCGCATTCTGTGGCGCAAAGCCGCCCAACATCCGGACGAACCGAGCCAGTGGCCCGTGCGCAGCGACTCGACCCCAACCGCCGAGGGACCGCTGTGGCTGAACGAGAGCGACTGTGGACACCGTGACCCCGAGGCACGGCGCGCTCGCCTGTGCGCCTGGGTGCTACAGGCCGACACCGCAGGGCTGCGCTACGGGCTGCGGGTGGGCACGGCCACCGTGCCACCCGACCAGGGCCACGTGCACCGGCACCGCTGCCTGGAGGTCTTGGCATGCGCATGAGCCCCC
>NZ_VJON01000044.1 GCF_007556685.1 Tepidimonas charontis
TGTGCGTCGAGACGCACGAGACCTGGCTGGAGGACAGCCGTTACCTGAACATGACGCTCCTTTCGGAGCAGAAAAAGGAGGCGTTGAGACTGGCCGCCTGAAGCGGCCGCGCGCTGTCGTCATCGCTCCGGGCTACGCCCTCCGCGACAACGACAGCGCAAACAGGATCAACCAATTACCTGATCACCAATTTGCACAACTTGACGCACACAACTAAGATGGCCAGCGTGTGCCAGCCCAGCATGTTCGGTATCGCCAGGGTGACGATGGAGCGCCATTCGCTGCGCCGCGGGCGCAGCCGCACGCCACGCCAGCGGTAAAACGCATACAACCACAGGGCTCCACCGGTCATGGTGACGGCGCGGAAAAACAGCGGCGAGAGCTCCTGCAGCGACAGTTTCATCACCGGCCAGTTGACGCCCCACATGAGCGTCAGCGCGGCCAGCGCCAGGGCTTGGGTGCGCGAGAGCATCGAGGCCGCGCTCACACCGCCACCGGCGCCTTGATGGCGGGGTGGTGCTGGTAGTCCCGGAATTCGAAATCGTCGAATTCGTAGTCGAACAGGGTGGGTGGCCGGCGGCGGATGTGCAGCTGCGGGTAAGGGTAGGGTGCGCGCGACAGCTGCAGCCGCACCTGCTCGACGTGGTTGTCGTAGATGTGGCAGTCGCCGCCGGTCCAGATGAACTCACCGGGCTGCAGATCGCACTGCTGCGCCACCATGTGCGTCAGCAGCGCGTAGCTGGCGATGTTGAACGGCACGCCCAAGAAACAGTCGGCGCTGCGCTGGTAGAGTTGGCACGACAGCCGACCACCCGCCACGTAGAACTGAAACAGCGCGTGGCAGGGAGCCAGCGCCATCTGAGGCAGGTCGGCCACGTTCCAGGCGCTGACCACCATGCGACGCGAGTCGGGCTGGGTGCGCAGCAGGTGCAAGACCTCGCTGATCTGGTCGATGTGGCGCCCATCGGGGGTAGGCCATGCGCGCCACTGCACGCCGTAGATGGGGCCCAGGTCACCGTCGGCGCGCGCCCACTCGTCCCAAATAGTCACGCCGCGCTCCTGCAGCCAACGCACGTTGCGATCCCCGCGCAAAAACCACAGCAGCTCGTACACGATCGACTTGACGTGCAGTTTCTTGGTCGTGACGAGCGGAAACCCCTCGGCGAGATCGAAGCGCATCTGATAGCCGAACACGCTGCGCGTGCCGGTGCCGGTACGGTCCGACTTGGGCGCGCCGTGTTCGAACACGTGGCGCAAAAAATCCTCGTATTGGGTGCGGATGGGCCGGGTGCTGCTCATGGCATGGGATTATCCGCCAGCAGTCAGCACCCGTCCGGGGTTGAGCAGACCGCGCGGATCCAGGGCCTGTTTGAGGCGGCGCATCAGGTCCAACGCCACCGCGTCCTTGTAGCGCGGCAACAGGTCGGCCTTGAGGCCGCCGATGCCGTGCTCGGCACTGATCGAGCCGCCGTAGCGCCGCACGGTGTCGAACACCAGGGTGTTGATGGCCGCCTCGTGCGCGGCCAAAAAGGCGGCAGGGTCGGCGCCCGGCGGACATTGCACGTTGAAGTGCAAATTGCCGTCGCCCAGATGGCCAAAGTTGACCAAACGTGCGCCGGGCACCGCCTGCTGCAGCAGGGCCTCGGCTTCGGCGCAAAAGGCCGGGATGCGCGACACCGGCACGCTGATGTCGTGCTTGATGTTGAGTCCCTCTTGTGCTTGCGCCAGGGGGATGCTTTCGCGGATGTGCCACAGCGCTTGCGCTTGCGCAAGCGACTGGGCAACCACGGCGTCCAGCACGCTGCCGCGCGCGATGGCGTCGGCCAGTGTGGCGTGCAGCCGCTCACGGGCGTGTGCCTCACTTTCGCTGTCGCTGACCTCGAGCAACACCGCGTAGGGGGCGGCGTCGGGCAAAGGCGGGCGCAGCGCCGGGAAGTGCCGCGCCACCAGCTGCATGGCGAACGCATTCATGGCTTCGAAGCCGGTGAGCGCCGGCCCCAACGCCTGCTGCGCCAGACCCAACAGCGCCACGGCGGCTGCCAGCGACGGCACGGAGGCCCAAGCGGTCAGGCGCGCAGCCGGCTGGGGAAAGAGCTTGAGCACGGCGGCGGTGATGATGCCCAGCGTGCCTTCGCTGCCAATGAACAGGTGTCGCAGGTCATAGCCGGTGTTGTCCTTGCGCAGCGCGCTCAAGCCGTCCCAGATCTGGGCGTCGGCCGTGACCACCTCCAGGCCCAGACACAGATCACGCGCGTTGCCAAAGCGCAGCACTTGGGTGCCGCCAGCGTTGGTGGCCAAATTGCCGCCGATGGTGCAGCTGCCCTCCGACGCCAGGCTCAGCGGCAGCCACAGCCCGGCGGCCTGGGCCGCTTGCTGCGCGGCCTGCAGCACACAGCCGGCCTCCACCGTCAGGGTCAGGTTATCGACGTCGAGCGCGCGCACACGGTTCAAGCGCTGCAGACTCAGCACCACCTGGGTGCCGGAAGCGTTGGGTACACCACCCACCACCAAGCCGGTGTTGCCCCCTTGTGGCACGATCGGGACGTCATGGGCAGCGCACAGGCGCACCACGGCGGCCACTTCGGCCGTGTTGGCGGGACGCACCACGCAGCGGGCGCGGCCACGGTGGCGCCGCCGCCAGTCTTGCTCGTAAGCCACGAGGTCGGCGCCGTCGGCAGCCGTCAGTACGTGGGCCGGACCGACGGCAGCCCGCAAGGCGTCCAGCAAGGCGTCGCTTTCCATACTCAGGTCAGTCGGGGGTGGCGTCCGCGCCGAGGCGGCGTGCGTGGTGCAGGCGCAGTCGCACATGCAAGGCGCTGGCGGTGAACAGGCCCAGGCACAGTGCCACCTGCGCCCAGGCCAGCGTGGCCGACAAGCCCGCTTCGCTGGTGGCGCGCACCACGCCTTCGGTGAAATACAACCACACCAGCAGGCTCAGCCAGCGGTAGGTGTACATCCGCTGCCGCAGCAGTCCCGGCAGCGGCAGCGTCAGGGGCAGTACCTTCAGCGCCCACCACGAGCCGCCGGGCCGCAGCGGCGCCAGCCACAGCTCCCACGCCAGGCCCAGGGCGATGAGCACCAGCAGACAGCCCACCGCCAGCGCACGCGTGTAATGGGCCAGCCGCACAGCCGATGGGCTGGCCACTGGCCTACTCGGCGCGGCAGCGGGAGCGGACGAATCGTGCATGAGCTGGCATGATAGCGACATGAACGCTTTGCCACGCCGCCTGTGGGCTCGATGGCGCGATTTTCCCTGGCGTAACACCTACGTGACGCTGCGCGAACGTTTCGCGCACGACCGGCTGGCCTTGGCTGCCGGCAGTCTGGCCTTCACCACCTTCATTTCGCTGGTGCCGCTTTTGACGGTGGCGCTGGCGGTGTTTGCGGCCTTTCCCGCCTTCGGGCAGGTGGAGGCCCGACTGCAGCGCTGGATGATCGACAGTCTGGTGCCCGATCACATCGCGCGCCAGGTGTCGAAATATGTGTGGCAGTTTTCGGCCAAGGCGGCGCAGATTGGCTGGAGCGGGGCGCTGGTGCTGCTGGCCACGGCGCTGGCGCTGGTGCTGACGATTGACCGCCAGCTCAACGATATCTGGCGCGTGCGGCGGCGCCGTCCGCTGGCGCAGCGGGTGTTGATCTATTGGGCGTTGTTGACGCTGGGGCCCGTGGTGCTGGCAGTGGCCTTGAGCGCGAGTTCGTACGCGCTGTCGGCCGCGCGCGGCTGGTTGCCGCTGTGGCACGACGGCCTGCAGCTGGCGCTGGATGCGCTGGGGTTTGGCGCCGTCGTGGCGGGCATGACGGCGCTGTACCGCTACGTGCCCAATGCGCCGGTGCGCACCCGCCATGCGCTGGTGGGCGCGCTGTTCGTGTCGGTGGCGTTCGAGGCGGCCCAGCAGGCGCTGGGGTGGTATTTACGCACCGTGCCCACTTACTCGGCGGTCTACGGCGCCTTCGCGACCTTGCCCATTTTGCTGATCTGGCTTTATTTGCTGTGGTTGATCGTGCTGTTGGGGGCGGTGATCGTGGCGTATTTGCCCAGCCTGCTGGCTGGCATTGCCCGCCGTGGCGACACGCCCGGCTGGCCATTTCAGCTGGCGCTGGAGGTGCTGGCGCTGCTGCGTCAAGCCGCTCGGCAGACGCTGCCCGGATTACCAGTGGCGAAAATGGCGCGTGCCTTGCGGGTCGATCCGCTGCAGTTGGAAGAGCCCTTGCGCGCCTTGCAGGCACTGGGTTGGGTGGGCCAGCTCAGCGACGACGAGGGGCGCTGGGTGCTGTTGGTGGACCTGCATCAGCAGCCGGTGGCGGGACTGGCGCGGGCGCTGCTGTTGGCGCGCGAGCCGTCCACCGAGCCGATGTGGCAGGTGTTCGACTGGGAGCGTACCCCGGTGGCGACGGTATTGCCCGAGCTGCCCATGGCGAGTGCGCGCCTGGACACGGCCGGACCGGGCCGAAGCGCTGTCGATATGGCCCGATGAAAGCAGCGACCAACCCGGCTTGCCGCGCCGAACGGCTTGGCCCCGAGCCGTGTCCGGCCGGGTTGGGCTCGGGTGGGATGGCCAGCACCTCACCCCCGCTTCAAACGCGGAACGGGGCGCGCAAAAACCCTCGAAAACGCGCCCGCCCGCCGCGCACGGGGGGTGCGCTCAGGACATAGTTTGGAAACCGTGCCAAGAAGCGCCCGATGGCGACGCGGCCCTCCAAGCGCGCCAAGCTCAGGCCCGCGCATTGATGCACCCCGAAGCCGAAGGCCAGATGGCGGTTGTCGCGGCGGTCCAGGTCCAACCGCTCGGGGTCGGCGAAGACGGCCGGATCGCGGTTGGCCGCACCGATGCACAACGTCACCAGCGCTCCCGCTGGCAGCCGCACCCCGCCGACTTCGGTGTCGCGCAGCGCACGCCGATTGCCGAGCTGGTTGGACGACTCGAAGCGCAGGAACTCCTCGACGGCGGCCGGAATCTCGTCTTGCCGTTGTGGTTCGGCACGTACCTCATGCAGCCGCTGCAGCAGCCGCGCTTTCTCCTGCGGCCACTCGTGCAGACACACCAGGGCGTTGCCGATGAGGTTGGTGGTGGTTTCGTGGCCGGCGTTGAGCAAAAAGATGCAGTTGTGCAGCAGCTCGGTTTCGGTCAGGCGCTGACCGTCGCGCTCGCCCTGGATCAGCCGTGTCAGCACGTCGCGCTGCGGGTCGAGCGGGTGGCGGCGCCGGTCGGCAACGAGTCCGCGCAGATAGTCCAGCATCTCGCGCACCGCCGCTTCGCCGGCGGCTTGCTGCGTCGGCGTGAGCACCGGCTCCAGTGCCCCCAGGATGGCCAGCGACCAGCCACGCAGCGGACCGCGCTCGTCGTGCGGCACACCCAGCAGGTTGCCGATGATCTCCACCGGAATGGCGGCGGCGAAATCCTCGATCAGATCGCCGCCACCGCGCGCGGCAAGGCGGTCGAGCAGGCCGTCCACCAGCGCCACCAAACCCGGCTCCAACTCGGCGATGGCGCGTCGCGTCAATGCCCCCATGATGAGCTGCCGCACCCGGGTGTGCAGCGGCGGGTCATTGAAGACGAGGCTGGTGGTGTGGTGTTCGTACAGCGGCGAGGCGGTGCCGTACTTGGGCGCGAACTCGACGTGCTTGTCAGAACTGAAAGTGGCTGCATCGCGGTAGACGGCCACCAAATCGGCATGTCGGGTGAGGAACCAGCTGCCGTCCGGCATGGTGCGCACCGGGTCGCGTTCGCGCAACACGGCATAGACGGGATAGGGGTTGGCCAGAAAGTCCGGTGGCAGGCGGCGCAGGTCGAATTCGGCGGCGATGGCTTCGGCGCGCTCGCGCGTCATCGGCGGTGTGATCGATGCGGTGGTGACGATCGGAGCGCCCATGGCAGTGGTGGGTCGTCTGGCGTCGGGGTTGATCGCCGCTTGCTCAAACCCGCAGCGGCTGCAGTCCGCGCTGCAGCGCTTGCAGCACCCCGTCGGGGGCTTCGGCCATCAGCGCGTGACCGGCCGGCAGCTGGACCACGTCCACCGCAACGCCGGCGGCGCGCGCCCCGTCGATGAGTGGTTGGGCCGCTTTGGGCGGCGTCATTTGGTCGCGTGCCCCCAGGATGAATTGCACCGGACAGCGCAGCGCCCGCGCGGCTGCCTCACCCCCCTGGTAGCGGTCGCAGGCCAGAAAACCGCGGTGAAACACATTCACCTGCGCGTTGCTGGCCAGCACACGTTGCATCAGCGCCCGCGACGCTCCATACAACCAGGTGCCTGGTCCCAGCACCGACGGCGGCGGCGCCAGGGTCGAGTGGCTGTAAGTGTTGACCATGGCGATGGCCTTGTCGGGGGTGTGCAGCGACGCCTCCAGCAGCACGGGCGACACCCGCATCGGGTAGGCGGTACCAACCAACCCCAGGGCCCACACCCGCTCGGGCGCGGTGGCGGCGGCCTGCAGTGCGATCAGCGAGCCAAAACTGTGGCCCACCAGCGCGGCGCCCTCCAGGCCCATGCGGTCGAGCAGGCGGATGACGGTGCGGGTGGCGTCTTCCACGCTGGCCGGGGCGTCGCCGCCGCTGCGGCCATGACCGGGCAGGTCGATGGCCAGTACGTTGAAGCCATGGTGCGCGAAGTAGCGGCTCTGCAGGATCCACACGCTGTGGTCGTTGAGCACGCCATGGATGAACACCACGGTCGGGCGGCCCGGCTCGAATGCTTTGCCCCCGGTGTACGCATACAAAGGGGCGCCGTCGACGTCGATGTACATGGGGTTGCTCCCGGGGGTCATTGTCCGCGCGCCGCTGGCGCGGCGGCACTGGGTGCGTCCGGGGGACGGGGGCTATCGGCGGCCTTCTCCGCCGCCCTGAGCGCGCGTTTCAGATCGTCGATCAGATCGTCCGGGTCTTCCAGGCCGATGGACAGGCGGATGGTGCCGGGCCCGATGCCCGCGGCGGCCAAGGCCTCGTCGCTCATGCGAAAGTGCGTGGTGCTAGCCGGGTGGATGACCAGGCTGCGGCAGTCGCCCACGTTGGCCAGATGGCTGAACAGCTTGAGCGCTTCGATGAAGGCGCGTCCCTGCGCGCGCCCCCCTTTGAGGTCGAAGCTAAAAACGCTGCCGGCGCCGCGCGGCAACAGGCGTTGGGCCAGAGCGTGGCTGGGGTGGTCCGGCAGCGCGGGGTGGTGCACGCGCGCCACCAGCGGGTGCACCGCCAAAAATTCGACTACGCGCGCGGTGTTGGCGACGTGGCGGGCCATCCGCAGCGGCAGCGTCTCGATGCCCTGCAGGATCAGCCAGGCGGTGTGCGGGCTCATGCAGGCGCCGAAGTCGCGCAGCCCCTCGCGGCGTGCGCGCAGGGTGAAGGCCCCCACGGTCGATTCCTCGCTGAACACCATGCCATGAAAGCCAGCGTAAGGCTCGGTCAGCTCGGCGAAGCGCCCATCGCGTGCATGCGCCGCCTCCCAGTCGAAGCGGCCGCCGTCGACCAATACGCCGCCGATGACGGTGCCGTGGCCACTGAGAAATTTGGTGGCGGAGTGATACACCAGGTCGGCGCCGAGCGCAAGCGGCTGGATCAGCCAAGGTGTGGTCAGCGTCGAATCCACCAGCAGCGGCACGCCGGCGGCGTGGGCGATGTCGGCCACCGCCGGGATGTCGAGCACGTCCAGGCCGGGGTTGCCGACCGTTTCCCCAAAAAACAAGCGGGTTTCGGGCCGCACCGCGGCACGCCAGGCGTCCAGATCGCCCGCGGGCACGAAGGTGGTTTCGATGCCAAAGCGGCGCAGCGTGTGGTGCAGCAGGTTGTGGCTGCCGCCGTACAGAGCGCTGGAGGCGACGATGTGGCCACCGGCGCCCATCAGCGTGACGATGGCCAAGTGCAACGCAGCCTGCCCGCTGGCGGTGGCGATGCCAGCGATGCCGCCTTCCAGCGCCGCGATGCGCTGCTCCAGAACGGCGTTGGTGGGGTTACTGATGCGGCTGTAGACATGCCCGGCGCGCTCCAGATTGAACAGCGCGGCGGCTTGGTCGCTCGACTCGAACACGAACGACGTGGTCAGGTGGATGGGAACGGCGCGCGCCCCGGTGGCGGGGTCGGGGGCGGCACCCGCGTGCAGCGCCAGCGTGTCGAAGCCGGGATCGGCGTAACCGGGCATGGTGTCTCCTCGTGTTGTGGTCTATATTAGCGCCACACAGACCCCGCGGGCGGCGCCCGCGCGACAACAGGAGGCAGCGCACCATGAAAGTCCGTGACATTTTGCGCGTCAAAGGCGGCACGCTCTACACCGTGTCACCCGATGAGCCACTCAAGCGCGCCGTCGAAACGATGGCCCAGTTCGACATCGGCTCGCTGGCCGTCATGGAGTACGGTGAGCTGGTGGGTATGCTGACCTTTCGCGAAGTCATTGGCAGCATCGCGCGCAACGGCGGCACGGTGGGCGAGGTGACGGTGCGCTCGGTGATGGACGATCATCCGATGACCTGCACCCCCGAGACCGAGCTCGACGAGGTGCGCCCGATGATGCTGGAGCGCCACACGCGCTACATGCCGGTGATGGACAACCGCGTGCTCATGGGCGTGATCAGCTTTTATGACGTGGCCAAAGCCGTGGTGGAAATGCAGAGCTTCGAGAACAAGATGCTCAAGGCCTACATCCGTGATTGGCCCGAGGACGACGGCGCTGCGGCCACCTCTGCCACCGGTGGCGACAACGCGAGCGCGCCGCGGTGAACGAGACGGCCCTCGTCGTCGGCCTGCTGGGCGGCGTCGGCCTGTTTCTCCTGGGCATGGAATTGATGACCGACGGCCTGCGGATGGCCGCCGGTCCGGCCTTGGAGCGACTTTTGGCGGCCTCCACGCGCACGCGCTGGCGGGGACTGGCCGCCGGCGTGCTGGTGACCGCGTTGGTGCAGTCCTCCAGCGCGGTGACGGTGGCCACGATCGGTTTCGTCAACGCCGGTCTGCTGGCGCTGGGGCAGGCTCTGTGGGTGCTGTTTGGCGCCAACGTCGGCACCACGATGACCGGTTGGATCGTCGCGCTGCTGGGGTTCGGGTTCAAGATCGACGCCTTGGCGCTACCCTTGGTGGGGGTGGGTGTCCTTCTGCGCCTGAGCGGTCAGGGCACACGCCGCGCGGCATTGGGCTGGGCCTTGGCGGGGTTTGGTTTGCTGTTTCTGGGTATCGATTGGCTCAAGCACGCTTTCGACGGCGTGGCGCGGCAAATCGAGCTGCCGCCGGGCGGGCACTGGACGGCTGTGCTGGCCCAGCTGCTCATCGGGTTGGTGCTGACGGTGCTGATGCAAAGCTCGAGCGCATCTCTGACGGTGGCGCTCAGTGCCGCGCAAGCCGGTCTGATTTCGGCGCCGGGGGCGGCTGCCGTGGTCATCGGCGCCAACATCGGCACCACGGTGACGGCGGTGCTGGCCGCGCTGGGGGCCACCGCCAACGCCCGCCGTGCGGCGGCCGCCCATGTGCTGTTCAACGTTCTCACCGGCGCGGTGGCGCTGGCACTGCTGCCGTGGCTGGTGCAGCTGATCTTGGAGGCCAAGCGCTGGCTGGGGCTGGGCGAGGCTCCCGCGCTGACGGTGGCGCTGTTTCACACCACCTTCAACCTGATGGGGGTGGTATTGATGTGGCCGCTGGCCGATCGCCTGGGGGCTTGGTTGCAGACGCGTTTTCGCAGTGCGGAGGAGGACGAGGCGCGCCCGCGCCACCTCGACCCCACCGTGTTGGCCGTACCCACCCTCGCGCTGGATGCATTGCACGCCGAGCTGCAGCGCTTGCGTGCGTATGCGGCGCGCGCACTGCGCGGCGTGTTCGACTTGCCGCCATTGCGTGCCGGCGGTGCCGCAGCGCCAGCGCAGGCGGTGCGCGCCACGCTGGCCCACGACCGCGCGGTGGCGCACGCCCTGCAGCGCGCCGTGGCAGCGTTCGTCGTCGAGCTGCAGCGCTCGGCACTGTCGCGCGAGGTGGCTGACCGCTTGCCACTGCTGCTGCGCATGGCCCGGTATGCCGAGGTGGCGGTGGAGCAGGCCGACGAAGTGGCCGAAGCCCTGCAGCCCTGGGAGGCGCCACCGCCGGGGTTGCCGCAGTTGGAGCTGGCCGCGTTCGGCAAACGTGCGCTGGCCCTGATCGACGAGACCCAGGCCGCCAACGGCACCCCCGAGTCCGTGCAGCTCGCTGCCACCGAGGCCGAGGATGCCTACGCCGTGCTCAAAGCGGCGCTGCTGCGCGCCGGAGCCAGCGGCCAACTGGATATCGACGCCATGGACGCGGCGCTGCGTGCCGCCAGTGCGCTGCGCCGTGGTTTGCAGCAAGCGACCAAGGCCGCCCTGCTCGCGTTGGCGATGCAGGCACCGGCCGCGGCACAGTCGTCCGCGTCGCTGACCAGCAACGCCTCCCCTCTGGGATAATGCCGTCATGAGCGGCAACACCCTGGGCACCTTGTTTCGTGTCACCAACTTCGGCGAATCGCACGGACCGGCCATCGGTTGCGTGATCGATGGCTGTCCACCGGGGCTGGTGCTGTCCGAGGCCGACATCCAGCCCGAGCTCGACCGGCGCCGCCCCGGCAGCAGCAAATTCGTCACCCAGCGGCAAGAAGCCGACCGGGTGCAGATTTTGAGCGGTGTGTACCAGGGGCGCACCACTGGCACGCCGATTGCGCTGCTCATTGCCAACACCGATCAGCGCAGCCAGGACTACGGTGACATTGCGCAAACCTTTCGGCCGGGACACGCCGACTATGCCTACTGGCACAAGTACGGTATCCGCGATCCGCGCGGCGGGGGGCGTTCCTCCGCGCGCCTGACCGCTCCCACCGTCGCGGCCGGTGCCGTGGCGCGCAAATGGCTGCGCGAGCAGTACGGCACCGTCATTCGCGGCGCGCTGCTGCAAATCGGCACCGTCGAGGTGCCGTTCGAAGACTGGGCGCACGTCGATGCCAACCCGTTTTTCGCGCCGACGGCCGATGTCTCGGGCCTGGAGTCGTACTTGAGCGCGATCCGTAAAGCCGGGGACTCGGTGGGGGCCAAGCTGCGCGTGGTGGCACAAGGGGTGCCCGCCGGGCTGGGCGCGCCGATTTACGACCGGCTCGACGCCGACATCGCCCACGCCATGATGGGGCTCAACGCCGTCAAGGGGGTGGAAATTGGCGACGGCTTTGCCTGCGTGACGCAGCGCGGCAGCGAGCACGGCGACGCCATCACCCCCCACGGCTTTCTGTCCAACCACGCCGGCGGCGTCTTGGGTGGTATCAGCACCGGCCAGGATATCGTCGTCACCGTGGCCATCAAGCCGACCAGCTCGATTTTGGTGCCGCGACCTTCCATCGATACTGCCGGCGAGCCGACCGAGGTCATCACCAAAGGCCGTCATGACCCCTGCGTCGGCATCCGCGCCGTACCCATTACCGAGGCATTGCTGGCGCTGGTGCTGATGGATCATGCCCTGCGCCACCGCGCTCAGTGTGGCGACGTGCGGGTCACCCCAGGGCCCGTCGCGGCGCAGGCACCTACCGACGGACGGACGAACACGCCGTCGCCATGACGGGCGCAGCCGCTGCCCGCGCCGAGACGGTGGCGGACTGCAGACTGTGGCCGTTTGCGGCGCTGTCGGCGGGGTATTTCGCGCATATCGGTTTTTTCAACCCCTACCTGCCGCTTTGGCTGCAGTCGCTTGGCTACGGTTTGTGGGCCATCGGCATGCTGACCGCGTTGCAGTCGGCCACACGCGTATTCGCGCCCTACCTGTGGGGGTGGTTGAGCGATCGCAGCGGCGATCCGGTGCGCTGGTTGCGCCGGTGCGCGGGGGTGGCGCTGGTGGTGTCCTTGGGTTTATGGGGGGCACCGCAGCCGTGGTGGCTACCGCTGGTGCTGTCGCTCTTGTTCACGCACACCAGCGCCATGATGCCGTTGTCCGAGACGGCATTGGCTCATGCCGTCAGTGCCAGCGGCGGTTTCGACGCCCAGCGCTACGGACGCGTGCGGCTGTGGGGCTCCTTGGGTTTTTTGCTGACCGTGGTGCTGGCGGGTGCCTGGTTCGAACGCCACGGCCTAGGCAGTTTTCCCTTTTGGGCCAACGCCACCCTGGTGCTGGTGTTGCTGGCGGCGTGGGCCATGCCGCGCTGGCGCGACGCGCCGCACGCATCTGCATCCGTCGTTCCCCTGCGCTCGGTGCTGCGCCGGCCGCTGGTGGCGTGGTTTTTCGTCGCCCTGTTTTTACACGTACTGGCGCACGTCTTCATCTACATCTTTTTTTCGCTTTACCTGGATGCGCTGGGCTACGGCAAGCGGGTGATCGGCGCGCTGTGGGCCGCTGGCGTAGCGGTGGAGGTACTGTGGTTTTTCACCCAGGGCCGCTTCGTCGATCGGCTGTCGCTGCCCGGCTGGCTGGCGCTGGCGGCGGCGCTGGCCAGCGTGCGGCTGGCCGCCACGGCTTGGGCGGCACAGTGGTTGGCGGTGTTGGTGGCCGCGCAACTCTTGCATGCGCTGACCTTCGCCGCCCACCACACCGCCTGCATCAGCTTCATCAGCCGCCACTTTGCCGGGCCGCTGCGCGCCCGCGGGCAGGCGATGTATTCGCTCATCGGGTACGGGCTCTCGGGCGTGGTGGCCGGAGCGCTGGGGGGCTGGGTCAGCAGCGCCTACGGTCTGCGCGCGGTGTTCGTGGTCGCCACGCTGGTGGCCGTGGGCGCCACAGCGGCGGCGTGGCGCGTGCGCCAACTCGCGCAATAAATTGAAGCGATTCGACTGCATATTGGGTACGCGAATCACTCGGCTGGTGCAAACCGCGTATCGATGCATACTGTTGGAACATTTCGTTTATCCGGCGGATACGCGCGTCGTACCACAAAACACGATGGTAAAGGGTGGCTTATCGATCAACGGTTGTCTGGCTTATTGTGAAGCATGCCAAGATTGCCGCTATCGTACCCGCCTTGCTCATGAAGTCGATTTTGGTGATTCGTGTCTTGCAGACTGCTAATGGTCTGCAAAGCGATATGATATGAGCGACTCTTGGTGGGGTGTGTTCAATAGTTTTCTGTCTGCCGGCGGAAATGCTCTTTGAACACAATCTGTGCGAGGGCAGACGCGGCAACCGGGGCCTATCGGAACCACGGTGTGTGGACAGTTGAGGTCCAATCCATCGGCATAAACCAGCTCTCTGGCGTGTGACAGCTCGCAGCCCAGTCCGATGGCGAACCATTTACGTTGGCTGCGGTAACCACCGCCACCACGCGAGGTGGTGCGGGCGATGCCAAAGAAGCGGGTGCCATCGGGCATTTCCGCCACCTGGGTGAGGATCCGGCCCGGCTGCGCAAAAGCGTCGTGTATATGCCATAGCGGGCACGCGCCGCCATGGCGGGCAAAGTGAAAGGCAGTCGCACTTTGGCGCTTGGAGATATTACCGGCTTGGTCTACGCGTACGAAATAAAAGGGAACCCCCCGCGCTCCCGGTCGCTGGAGCGTGGATAATCGATGACACACCGTTTCGAAACTCACGTGAAAAAGAAGCTGCAATCGTTCGATATCGTAGCGAGCGTTCCGTGCAGACTCCAAGAACTCGGTGTAAGGTAGAATCACAGCCCCTGCAAAGTAGTGAGCGAAGCCCTGTCTTGCAAGGGCCCGTGTCGCGTCATCTGAAAAGCCGCCAGCTTCCACTTCGCTCTCTATCGTTTCCGCATGAGCCAGCAGCGCAAATTGTGTGGCGATTTGAAAGGCTTGTTGGGCGTCGCTCAAGCCTGGCCATATTCTTAGAACGCGACGCGCTTCGTCATATTCTCGCAACCACAGGCCATCGCTGTGCGCGGATAAAAATTCGACGCGTACGTTGCAGCGCTCCTGAAGTGCTTGGCATAGTGCATTGCTACGTTGGCCGGGTTTCAGAGCCAACTCTTTCGCAAAATCTTCTCCCAATCGATCAAGCTTGTCCAGGTAGTTGTTGCGACGATTGAAGTGATCACGCACTTCTTCGTGCGGCCATGGAACGGGAGCGCGGGCGGGTTCGGCGGCCGGCGCAATGTAGCCCTGTTGCCCATAGAACCGGTCGATGACCTCGCCGTAAGCCTCGTGCAGGCGCTGGTAGCGCTGATACAGGACGAGGAAGGTCTCAACCAACTCGGGCGCTTGTTCGACCAGACGGGCCAGCGTGGCTGGTTGCAGTGGCTGCGGGCGCAGCGTGCGGTCGTGCAGCGCGCAGTCCAGCTCAGCGATGAGGCGCCGGTCGTGTTCCTCGGAAAACTGGGTGACTTCCGTGCCGAAGGTGGCCGCCAGCTTCAGCAGAACCGAGGCAGTGACGGGCCGCTGGTTGTTTTCGATTTGGCTGAGGTAGCTCAGCGACAGATCCAGGCGCTGGGCGAGTTGCTGCAGCGTCCAGCCGGCCTGCTCGCGCAGGTGTCGCACACGTGCGCCGACGAACAGTTTGCGGGCCTCGGTCATTTCACAAAGTTTGCAAATACGCTCATTCTTTTGCGGAAAAATTTTCTGCTTAACCTTTTCACATCATGAGGTTGGCAGATATTGTGAAACATGCGTATAGATTATCTAACAACGGGTCGCGCTGTGTCAGCACGTCCTTTGCTGTGAGGAGACACTCGATGAGTAACCATCCGGTTGATATTCCCTTGTTCATCGATGGCGAGTTCGTCGCGTCGCGCAGTGCCGAGTACAGTGAGGTGGTCAATCCGGCGACGCAAGCGGTGCTGGCGCGCGTGCCCATGGCCACCCCCGATGAGGTGCAGGTGGCGGCGGCGCAGGCAGCGTTCAGTACTTGGCGCAAGACGCCCATCGGCGCGCGCGCGCCTCTTTTTACGCTATCAGCAGTTGATTCGTGAGCATTTGCCCGCGTTGGCCGCCACGCTGACGGCGGAGCAGGGCAAGACCCTGGCAGACGCCGAGGGCGACGTCTTCCGCGGCTTGGAAGTGGTGGAGCACGCGGCAGCCATCGGCAATTTGCAGTTGGGCGAGCTGGCCGAAAACGTGGCCAACGGCGTCGACACCTATACCCGTTTGCAGCCGCTTGGGGTGTGTGCCGGCATCACACCATTCAACTTCCCGGCCATGATTCCGCTATGGATGTTTCCCATGGCCATCGTTTGCGGCAACACCTTCGTGCTCAAGCCTTCGGAGCAGGATCCGATGGTGACGATGGAGCTGGTGCGATTGGCCGCTCAGGCCGGGATCCCCAAGGGGGTGCTCAATGTGGTGCACGGTGGCGCAGAGGTGGTCAATGCGCTGTGTGATCACCCGGCCATCAAAGCGATTTCCTTTGTGGGTTCTACGGCGGTGGGACGACAGGTATATCAGCGTGCCTCGCTGGCGGGCAAGCGAGTGCAATGCATGATGGGAGCCAAAAACCACGCCGTCGTGTTGCCCGATGCCCGCAAGCAGCCCACCATCGACGCACTGGTGGGGGCCGCCTTCGGCGCGGCGGGGCAGCGCTGCATGGCGGTGTCGGTGGTGGTGCTGGTCGGTGAGGCCCAGCGCTGGATTGCGGACATCGTGGCCAAGGCACGCACCCTGCGCGTGGGCCCCGGCCAGGACAACCCTGACTTGGGGCCGGTAATCACACGCAAGGCCCGTCAACGCATCGAGGCGCTGATCGCTCAGGGCGTGGAGGAGGGGGCAACGCTGGAGCTGGATGGCCGGCTGCCGGCCTTGCCCGGTCATGCCGCCGAGGGCAATTTCATCGGGCCGACGATTTTTTCCGGCGTTCGTCCTGGCATGGCGATCTACGAGCAGGAGATCTTCGGTCCGGTGCTGTGCATCATGGCCGCCGATTCGCTCGATGAGGCCATCGCCATCGTCAACGCCAACCCCAACGGCAACGGAACGGCCATTTTCACGCAGTCGGGTGCGGCTGCGCGGCGATTCGAGTTGGACATCGACGTGGGACAAGTCGGCATCAATGTGCCCATTCCGGTGCCTGCACCGATGTTTTCGTTCACGGGCACACGCGCCTCAAAGCTGGGCGACTTGGGGCCCTACGGCAAACAAGCGGTGCTGTTTTACACCCAGACCAAAACCGTGACCGCGCGCTGGTTCGATGACGATGTCTCCAGTGGCGTCAACACCACGATTCGTTTGCGTTGAGAGTCAGGCCATGGACTTCGGGTTGAGCGAAGAGCAGCGTGCCATCTGGCAAAGCGCCCATGACTTCGCCAGTCGGGAGTGGGCGCCGCACGCAGCCAAATGGGATGAGCAGGGCCACTTTCCCCGTGACGCCATCGAGCGCGCCGGCCAGCTCGGTTTTTGTGGCTTGTACGCGGATGAGGCGCTGGGCGGGGTGGGGCTGTCGAGGTTGGACGCCACCTTGGTGTTTGAGGCTTTGGCCACTGCCTGTCCCTCCACGGCGGCTTACCTCTCGATACACAACATGGCTACGGCCATCGTGGCCCGCCATGCACAGCCCGCCGTGGCCCAGCAGTGGGTGCCGCGCTTGGCGAGCGGGCAGGCATTGGCCTCCTACTGCCTGACCGAGCCCGACGCGGGTTCAGACGCGGCGGCCTTGCGCACCCAGGCCCGCCGCAGCGGCAGCAACTACTGCCTGAGCGGCAGTAAGATGTTTATTTCAGGGGCGGGGGCGTCGGACGTGTTGGTGGTGATGGCGCGCACCGGCGGTCCGGGCGCAGACGGGATCTCGGCGTTCCTGGTGCCTGCCGACAGCCCAGGCATCCATTTTGGCCCCAAGGAGCGCAAGCTGGGTTGGAACAGCCAGCCCACGCGCGCCATCGCCTTCGAAGATGTACTCGTACCCGAGAACCATCGCCTGGGTGCCGAGGGGCATGGGTTTCGCATCGCTCTACAAGGTCTCGACGGTGGACGGGTAAACATCGCGGCCTGCTCATTGGGTGCAGCCTATGCGGCGTGGCTGGCGGCACAAAACTACGTGCAGCAGCGCAGCCAGTTCGGTCGCCCGCTGGCGAGTCAACAGGCCTTGCAGTTTCGTTTGGCTGACATGGCCACGGCGCTGCACGCGGCCCGCCTGGTGGTGCGGCAGGCTGCCGCCAAGCTTGATGAGGGGGCGCCCGATGCCACGATGTACTGCGCCATGGCCAAGCGCTTGGCCACCGATGTGGGGTTCGAGGTGTGCAATCAGGCCCTGCAGTTGCATGGCGGCTATGGCTGCACGCGCGATTTTCCGCTGGAGCGTCTGCTGCGCGATGCGCGCGTGCACCAAATCGTCGAAGGCACCAATGAAATCATGCGCGTGATCGTTGCACGCCACCTCTTGCAATCCCCCGCCATTCTGGAGCCCACTGCATGAACGCATCGCATTACCCAGGGCTGCGTGTGCAACGCCAAGGCGCCACCGCAGTCATCACCCTGTCCAACCCGCCCGCTCACACGTGGACGCCCGAAAGCTTGGCCGCTTTGGCGCAAGTGGTCAGTGACTTGCGCGAAGATCGCAGCGTTCGTGCGCTGGTGCTCATCGGTGAGGGCGACAAGTTTTTCAGCGCTGGCGCCGACTTGAGGCAATTCACGCCCCACGATGACGGCGCCGACAAAGCGGTCGCCGCCACGATGGCGGCCCGTTTTGGGCAGGCGTTCGAAGCCCTGGCCGATTTTCCTGGCGTCACCATCGCCGCCATCAACGGCTATGCCATGGGCGGTGGGCTGGAGTGTGCGCTGGCGTGCGATTTTCGCATTGCCGAGGCCCACGCCGTCATGGCTCTGCCAGAGGCCAGCGTGGGCCTGCTGCCGTGCGCGGGCGGTACCCAGTGGCTGGCATGGATGGTGGGAGAAAGCTGGGCCAAGCGGCTGATTTTGTTGGGCGAGCGGCTCGACGCCGAGACCGCGCAACGCATAGGCCTGGTCGATGCGGTGGTGCCGCGTGGCCAAGGGTTGAGTACCGCGCTGGAGTGGGCGCAGCGGGTGCTGCGGCAGAGCCCAGCCGCGGTGCGGGCTTGCAAACGCCTGATCCAAGCGGCCCGTGGGCTGCCGCCGCGGCACACGCTGCCTGCCGAGCGCGAGGCATTCGTGGCCTTGTTCGACGGAGCCGACCGGGCCGAGGGCGTGCGCGCCTTCTTGGACAAGCGTTCACCGCAATGGAGTGACGCATGAGTGCGCCGCTGTGCACTGCAGACGTGGTGTTTACTACGCTACACACCGCCAGCGGACGCAGGTTCGAGCGCATCACGCTCAACGCGCCGAAAAGCTTGAACGCGCTGGCACTGTCCATGGTTGATGCCATCGCCGAGCGCCTGCGTGCGTGGGCCGCGGATCCCGACGTCGCGGGCATTTGGTTGGACGGGGCAGGCCCTAAAGCGTTTTGCGCCGGGGGCGACGTGGTGGCGCTGTACCATGACATCCGCGCGACGCTCGCCGGACAAGTGCCGGCGCTGGCGGCGGCGTTTTTCGAGCGCGAGTATCGGCTCGACTACCTCATTCACACGTATCCCAAGCCCGTGTTGTGCTGGGCACATGGCCATGTGATGGGCGGCGGCATCGGTCTGATGGCAGGTGCATCGCATCGGGTGGTCACCACCGACGCCCGCTTGGCCATGCCAGAGGTCTCGATCGGCCTGTACCCAGACGTGGGTGGCAGCTGGCTGCTCGGACGGCTGCCTGCCGGACTGGGCGCGTTTTTGTCTGCTACTGGGGCGCCACTGAATGCCACCGACGCGCGGCTGGCCGGACTGGCCGATTGGATTTTGCCGCCTGATAGCCGTGACGGGGTACTGGAAGCCGTGATTCGCGCCCACTGGAGTGGCGATGCTGCCACCGACCGCAGACGCTTGAGTGCCTTGCTGCACGGGTTCGACCACAAAGCCGAGCACCGTAACCAGTGGCCACCGTCGCGTCTGCTCGCGCACGCGCAGCGACTGGCCGATGTGATGGCGCAGGACGATTGGCTTGTTCGTGCGCGTCACTTGCTGGCGTTGACCAACGATCCCGATCCATGGCTGGCGCAGGCTGCGCGGACCTTCGCTGCCGGCTCGCCCACGTCGGCCGCTCTGGGCTGGGAAATGCAGCGGCGGGCCAAACACCTTTCGCTGGCGGACGTGTTTCGGCTGGAGTGGCAAGCGTCCGTGGGCTGTTGTATGTATCCAGACTTCGCTGAAGGCGTGCGTGCTTTGCTGGTGGACAAAGACCGCTGTCCCCGCTGGCAGCCGCAAACGATCGACGCCGTCACACCCGAATGGATCGACGCGCACCTGCGGCCATGGCACACCGGGCCGCACCCTTTGGCTGACTTGACCTGACGCCCGGCACCCCTGATTTGGGATGCCGTTCCTTGCCTCGCGTACGAAAGGAGATCACCATGACTGAAACCACACGCGTTGCCTTTTTTGGCCTGGGCCACATGGGCGGCCCGATGGCGCTCAACCTGCACCGTGCGGGTCTGGCTGTGCGTGGGTTCGACCCCAGTGAAGCAGCCTGTTCGGCTGCGCGGGGTGCCGGCTTACCTGTCGCCGCGAGTGCGGAAGAGGTCCTGGCCGACGCGCAGGTGGTGATTTCGATGCTGCCAGCCAGCCGACACGTCGAACGCCTTTACCTGGGCGATGATGATGCCCCCGGTTTGTTGAACAGGCTACCGCCTGGCACATTGATACTCGATTGCAGCACGATTGCGCCGGCCAGCGCCCAGCGGGTCGCGCAAGCGGCGGCAGCACGCGGTCTGGCGATGCTCGATGCGCCGGTTTCGGGCGGCGTGGCCGGTGCCCAGGCGGGCACGCTCACCTTCATCGTCGGCGGCGACGCGGCAGCCCTGGAGCGCGCCCGACCGGTGTTGCAATGCATGGGCAAACACATTTTTCACATGGGGCGCAACGGTGCCGGACAGGTGGCCAAACTGTGCAACAACATGGCGCTGGGCGTCATCATGGCGGTGACGGCCGAAGCGCTGGCGCTGGGAGCCGCCCATGGACTCGATCCCAAGGCGTTGTCACAAATGATGGCGGTCAGCACTGGGCGCAGTTGGGCCACGGAAGTGTGCAACCCCTGGCCAGGAGTCCTTGAAGCGGCGCCAGCGACACGGGGCTACCAAGGCGGATTTGCCAATGACTTGATGCTCAAAGACCTAGGTCTGGCCGTCGAAGCGGGGCTAAACGTGGGGGCGATCACCCCACTGGGCGAACTGGCGCGCAATCTCTACGCCCTCAACAGCGCCGCCGGACGCGGCGGGCTGGATTTTTCCAGTGTGCTGCAGCTGCTGCGGCGTGGCAGCCCTTGAAAGGGGGCTTCATTTGGCCCGGCCTCCGGTCGTAGCGGGGGGCGATGCGCCGCCAGCCCCGCGTCTGGAAAATAGAACGCCAGACCTCAATGGTCTGGGCGATCAACGCTGCCCGTTGGGCGCCTCCTGCGCTCGCAGCGCCTGTGCAGCCGCCACCATCTCGCGCAGTGCCGGAATGACTTCTGACCACTGGCGGGTCTTGAGCCCGCAGTCCGGGTTGACCCACAACCGATCGATGGGAATGCGCTCGGCGGCTTTGCGCAGCAGCGCTTCGATGGCGTGGCGCGTTGGGATGTTGGGCGAGTGAATGTCGTACACGCCCGGGCCGATTTCGTTCGGGTAGTCGAAATGCTCGAAAGCTTGCAGCAGCTCCATGTCCGAGCGCGAGGTTTCGATGGTGATGACGTCCGCATCGAGCGCCGCGATGCTGTCGATGATGTCGTTGAATTCGGAGTAGCACATGTGGGTGTGGATTTGGGTGTCGTCACGTACGCCGTTGGCCGCGATTTGAAAACACGCCACCGCCCACTGCAGGTAGGCAGCCCGCTCGGCCCGGCGCAGGGGCAATCCTTCACGCAGCGCCGGTTCGTCGATCTGGATGACGGCGATGCCGGCGCGCTCGAGGTCGAGCACCTCCTCACGGATCGCGAGCGCCAACTGCCGGCAGGTTTGCTCGCGTGGCTGATCGTCGCGCACGAACGACCAGTTCAGCATCGTCACCGGCCCGGTGAGCATGCCTTTCATCGGGCGCTTGGTCAGCGACTGGGCGTAGGTGATCCACTGCACCGTCATCGGGTGCGGGCGGCGCACGTCGCCAAACAAGATAGGCGGCTTGACGCAGCGCGAACCGTACGATTGCACCCAACCGTGGCGGCTAAAAACGTAGCCTTCGAGCTGTTCGCCGAAGTACTCGACCATGTCGTTGCGCTCGGCCTCGCCGTGGACCAGCACGTCGATGCCCAGGGCCTCTTGCTCGCGCACGGCGCGCTCGATTTCGCGCTTCATCGCGGCCTCGTAGGCGGCCGTATCCAGACGCCCCGCCTTGTACTCGGCGCGGGCATGGCGTATTTCAGCCGTCTGGGGGAAGGAGCCGATGGTGGTGGTGGGCAACAGCGGCAGACCCAGGCGTTGGCGTTGCGCCTGCGCGCGCACTGGGTAGGGCTGCTGGCGGCGCTGCATCTCGGGGGTGAGGTTGGCCAGCGCCGTGCGCACCGCTGGCTGGGTGACGCGCGGCGAGCTGCGGCGCGCGGCCAAGGCAGCGGCATTGGCTTGCAGAGCATCGCGCACCGTTTGCCGCCCATGGTTGAGGGCTTGCGCCAGTATACATAGCTCGTCCATCTTTTGGCGCGCGAAAGCCAGCCACGGGCGCACTTCGGGGTCGATGTCGTCCTCAAGGCGCAGGTCCACCGGCACGTGCAACAACGAGCACGAGGGCGCCAGCCAAAGCCGCTCGCCCAGCCGCTCGGCGATCGGCTCCAGCCAGTCCAGGGCGGCGTTGAGGTCGGTAGCCCAGATGTTGCGTCCGTCGATGACGCCCAGCGACAGCACCTTGTGCGCCGGCAGCAGGTTGAGGACCGCGGCGACATCATCGCGGCCGCGCACGGCGTCGATGTGCAGCCCTGCGACGGGCAAGTTGACTGCGAGGTAAGCGTTGTCTTGCAGGGCTCCGAAGTAAGTGGCCAGCAGGATCTGGACGCGGCAGGCTTTGAGCTGGTGGTAGGCCAGGTTATAGGCATGTTGCCAGCGCTCGTCCACATCGGTCACGAGCAGGGGCTCGTCGATTTGCACCCAGGTGGCGCCGGCCGCCGCCAGTCGCTCCAGGCATTGGGCATAGGCTGGCAGCAGACGCGGCAGCAGCGCCAGTGGGTCGGAACCGTCTTTGGCTTTGCCCAGGGCCAGATACGTGACGGGGCCCAGCAGCACCGGCTTGCCGCGCACGCCCAAGGCTTGCGCCTGCTGCCACTGCGCCAGCAGGGGTTCAGCGTTCAGGGTGAACGTGGTGTCGGCGTCGAATTCGGGCACGATGTAGTGGTAGTTGGTGTCGAACCATTTGGTCATTTCGGCGGCGGCCACGCCCGGGGCACCGCCTTGACGCTCCGCCTGCGGCGCGGTGCGCCCGCGCGCCACCCGAAACAACTTGTCCAGCGGGTCACCCGCCCAGTCCTGCACCCGACGCGGCCAGTGACCCAGCCAGGCGCTGGTGTCGAGCACGTGGTCATAGAACGAAAAATCGCCCACGGGAGCCCAATCGAGCCCAGCCTGATCGGCCCAATGGCGCGCGCGCAGCATCGCGCCCGTCTCGCGCAGCGCTTCCAAGGTGCTGTCGCCGCGCCAGTACGCCTCCAGCGCAAATTTCAACTCGCGCTGCGCGCCCATGCGTGGGTAACCCAAATTGTGGGTGGTGATCATGCAAAACCTCCGGTGAATGTTGACGAGCAGCGATTCTGGAGACGCTTTCATGTGAAGTAAAATGGTCTTTTATCACATATTCATGAATTGAGTTCATCATTTGTGCTGCAACGTATCCACCTGTCGATCCTGCGTGAGGTTCAAACCCGTGGGTCGCTGACTGCGGCGGCCGACGCGCTGTGCTTGACACAATCGGCGCTCAGCCATGCGATTCACAAGCTCGAAGAGCAGCTCGGCGTCGCTTTATGGCAACGCGAGGGGCGCCGTTTGCGGCTGACGCAGGCGGGGCAGTTTTTGTTGGGGGTGGCCCAGCGGGTCTTGCCTCAGTTGGAGCAGGCCGAGCAGCGCCTGCGCCAATACGCGCAAGGCGAGCGCGGCGCGCTGCGCATCGGCATGGAATGCCATCCGTGCTACCAGTGGCTCTTGGGGGTGGTCCGCCCCTATTTGGCGGCGTGGCCCGACGTGGACGTGGACGTGCGGCAAAAATTTCAGTTCGGTGGCTTGGGGGCGCTGTTGGATCACGAAATCGACCTGCTGGTGACACCCGACCCCGTTCCGCGCGCAGGTTTGCACTGGGAGCCGGTGTTCGACTACGAGCAGGTGTTGGTGGTGGCTGCCCAGCATCGGCTGGCTGACAAGCCTTACGTGCGTCCGCACGATCTGGCCGATGAGACGCTCTTCACCTACCCGGTCAGCGTCGATCGCCTGGACATTTTCGCGCTGTTTTTGCTGCCCGCTGGCGTGCGGCCAAAGCGGCACAAAACCATCGAGACCACCGATATTTTGCTGCACACGGTGGCAGCCGGGCGTGGCGTGACGGCACTGCCGCGCTGGCTGGTGGAGGCGTACCAAGACCGCCTTGGCGTGCGCGCCGTGCGCCTGGGCGCGCAGGGGCTGCCCAAACGGATTTTTCTGGGCGTGCGGCAGGCCGACCTGACGATCGACTACGTGCGCGGTTTTATCCAGATGGCGCGTCAGCCCTCGGCTCGCAACGCCGAGGGATGGCCGGATGCATCCGGCTGAGCAGACGCCTTGGCGCCATAAGGCGCGAAACGGCTTACGTTTTCATCGATGTCCAGTGGCTTGCCGACGTACGGAAAGGCGCGCTGTGGGCAAGCCGGGCGCTCGCACACCTTGCAGCCCATCCCAATCGGAACGACGACTTCCGGTGTTTGCAAATTGAGGTCGCGGGCATAAACCAACTGGGCAGCGTGTTGCCAGTCGCACCCCAAGCCGACGGCAAACGTTTGGCGTGGCAAACCAAAGCCCGCCGGCCCGCGGGTGACGGTGCGGGCAATCCAGAAGTAGGTGCGCCCATCGGGCATGCGCGCCAGCTGGCGCACGATGCGGCCCGGTCGCTCGAAGGCGTCGTACACGCACCACAGCGGGCAGGTGCCACCGGTGCGGCTAAAGTGAAAATGCGTAGCGGACTGACGTTTGGAGATGTTGCCGGCACGATCGACCCGGATGAAGAAAAAGGGCACCCCCGGTGAGTCGGCGCGTTGCAGCGTGCTCAGGCGGTGGCACACGGTCTCGAAGCCGACGCCGAAGCGCTGTGCCAGCACGTCGATGTCGTGTCGCTGAGCGTGTGCTTCGTGCAAGAAAGCCCGATAGGGGAGTAGCCACGCCCCTGCGAAGTAGTTGGCCAAGCCGATGCGCGCCAGCCGCAGTGCGGCGGGATCGGCCCGTAACGCCGCATCATCGATGGCCTCGTCGATCAGATTGCCAAAAGCCAACAGTGCCCACTGGGTGGCCAGCTGAAACGCCTGTTGGGCCGGAGCCAGCGTTGCCGACAGCCACAAGGTGCGAGAGGCGGCATCGAAGCGGCGTTTGTGCTGCGCGTCCTCGGTGTGCAAAACGACGTGAACACCGAGCTGCTGGAGTTGCTGCACCAACCAAGGCACCCGATCCGAAGTGCTTGCGGCAAGCGCGGCCCAGTGTTCGGCGGCCCGGTCGAGGGCATCGAAATGGTTGCGGTGGGCGTAGAAGAAATCCCGCACCTTCTCGAAAGGAGCGATACCGGTTTCGCTGACGCGATCGTCGCCGAGGCGCAGGGTCAATGCTTCCAGTTGCTGATGCTGAACCTGTTTTTGCCGCCCCAAGGCAACGATGGCGCGCGCTACCGTGGGCAAGCGTTCGACCAGCTCCCGTACTTCGGGTAGGGAGACCGGCTCCGGTGCCTCAGCCAATGCGAGTTGCGTGGCGGCTACGAGGCGCGCTTGCTCATCGTCCGACAGTTGCTGGACATCCACCCCCAGCACCCGACTGATACGCAACAGCACCGGCACCGTCAGGGGGCGTTGATTCTTCTCTAGTTGGTTCAGGTAGCTTGGCGACAGACCCAGAGCGCGCGCCATGGCCACCTGGGTCCAGCCGCGTTCGCTGCGCAGGCGGCGCAGCCGTGCCCCTAAAAATATCTTGCGTCCCATGGGTCGTATTCGCAAAATTTGCAAAAAGCGTGGTCGCTGACTCGCTATCTTTCGCCATTTTAGGGGTTGTGGGCGGTTGGTTGATGCGCAAAGATTGCGAATCATGAAGCCGCACGACTCCGAAGTTTCCGCCACACCGCTCACCGGGGCATCGGTGCAGGCCCACGCCGCGGATGTCGCGGCTACTGCTTGGCCGCCGCTGGACCGGTTGCGCCAAACCGAGTTGGTGCGCCCTGGCCAGGCCAATCACTACGGTACGTTGTTCGGCGCCGAGGGCTTGGCCATGCTGGGCAAGGCAGCCTACGCGGTGGCCGCCAGATTCACCGGTCAAGCCGTGGTGATGGCTGCGGCATCGGACATCGTGTTCCAGCGCCCGGTTCCAGTGGGTTCGCTGATTCATATCGATGCCCAGGTGGTGCGCATCGGGCGCACGTCGCTGACCGTGCGCGTGAGCGTGCGCCTGGACGCGGCGCCTGGTACCCAAGCGCCCGAGGCATTACAAGGGCGCTTTGAGATGGTGACCGTCGATGCGCAGGGGCGCCCGACGCCCCTGCGTTCCCGTTCGTCGTCCAGCGTGCTGGGCGCGCCACCAGGGATGGCGGCATGGACCGAGTGAGGGAATGCCCGCGTTGATCTATGGCGGTATCAAGCACCAAGTGCAACGGTGGAATCACTGAAGGGAGTGGCTGGTTTGGGTGACCTTCTCCAGCATGGCCTGGTAGACGGCGATCGGGGGGTAGAAGCCGTGGATGGCGCGCGGGCGGT
>NZ_VJON01000045.1 GCF_007556685.1 Tepidimonas charontis
CAAGCGGAAGAAGTCCTCGGTGGCGGGGCAGGCAAACATCGAAAAACTCCCAGAAAACGGCGCATCAGACCATCAAATCTGGGGGAAATTGTACTCGCAAACAGACAATAACACAAGAAAAATCATGATGTTATGAATATTTCAGGGGCGACTACTCTATGGCTTGGCAGCGGGCTGGTCACCGGTGCAAGCCGCGCACCTGGGCAACCGCATGGGAGCCGCCAAAATCGCCACCCAGGGTGGACAAAACTACCGCTTCACGCTGACCGAAGAACCGGCGCCACGCCCCGTGTGAGGCGCGGCGCACACGCTGCGCGCAGGCGCCGTCGGGTGCGGGCGCCTGGGCCTGCACCGCCAACGATCAGGGGCGCGGGCCAGTCGGAAACGGCCACGCTGCCTTCGGCGTGAGCTTGGTCTGGGCGGCGGGGGCTGGAGCGGTGGTCTTCGCTGCCTGGGTGCGTTGGGTGGCCGCTTTGCCAGTCGATTGGCCCTTGCTTTGAGCCGACTCTTTCTTGGCAGGCTTGGCGGTGGTTGTGTCGGCGCTCTTCGGGGCAGTGCCTTTGGCCGTGCGCTTGCCGCCGGACTGCTGGTCGGCTTTGGGGACCGGTGCCTGGGTGGCGGCCGCGGTTGCGGCGGCCTCAGCGGCCGGGGCCTGTGCGCCGGCGGTGCTGCTGGCCCGGGTGGCGCGCGCGCGGCTGGCTGGGGCGCTCACCGCTGGCGCGGCAGCGTTGGCCTTGCCGACAGGGGCTGCCTTGGCGGTGGAACGCTTGGCTTTCGTCGTGCCCTGAACGTGGGCGGCCGCAGCCGACAACTCATCTCCGCTTGACTTGCGCTTTGCCTTGGACGTGGACTTGGCCTTGGATGGCTTCGCGTCTGCCACGCTGGCGTCAGCCGTCGCCGTTGCGGCCTTCTTCTTTTTGCCTTTGTCTGGGCGGGTGGGTGCTGCGGCGGCGGTGTCGGGAGCCGTTGCCGCCGCCTTCTTCTGCCCTTTGCCTTTTGCGCTTGGGGCGGCAGCACCTTCGGTGGTGGCCATGCGGCTTGCTTTGGCACGTTTCTGGGTATCGGCAGTGGCTGCGGCGTCGGCCGTGGCGGTGCTGCGTTTGGCCGGCTTCTTTGGCTGGGCCGCGGTGGCCTTCTGCGCCGATGCCGCGGCGGTCTTCTTGACCGCCTTCGGTGCTGGGGTGGCGCCGGCCGGGCGGCTGACGTCGTTCACTGCCGCCTCGGCAGCAGAAGAAGCGGCCGCGGCCGCTGGGCGCGCACCGCTACGGCGAGGCGCCTTCGCTTCGGGTTTGACGGGTTGGCTGGCCGCGGCGGCGGCCTTCTTTCCGGTTGCCATGGGGGTTCTCCTGCGTTGGGTTGGCGGTGGAAAAATGGATGCCGCGCGGCCCTCGGTGAGGGCGACCAAGCCGGGACTCAGTCCCAGCTCAGAGCGCCGCCGGATTGGTACTCGATGACGCGCGTCTCGAAGAAATTACGCTCCTTTTTCAAATCGATCATCTCGCTCATCCACGGGAAGGGATTCTCTTCGTTGGGGAAAAGCGGATCGAGCCCGATCTGGGTAGCGCGCCGGTTGGCGATGTAGCGCAGGTAGCCCTTGAACATGCTGGCGTTGAGCCCGAGCACGCCGCGCGGCATGGTGTCTTCGGCGTAGCGGTACTCCAAGTCCACCGCCTTGTGAAAGAGCGCCGTGATCTCGTCCTTGAAGGCGCGCGTCCACAGATGCGGATTTTCCAGCTTGATCTGGTTGATCATGTCGATGCCAAAATTGCAGTGCATCGACTCGTCGCGCAGGATGTACTGGTATTGCTCGGCGGCACCGGTCATTTTGTTTTGCCGCCCCAGGGCCAAAATCTGCGTGAAACCGACGTAGAAGAACAGCCCTTCCATCAGGCAGGCGAAGACGATGAGCGACTTCAGCAGGGTTTGGTCGGCCTCGGGCGTGCCGGTGCGGAAGTTCGGATCCATGATCGCGTCGATGAACGGGATCAGGAACTCATCCTTGTCGCGGATCGACGGGATTTCGTGATAGGCGTTGAAGATTTCCCCTTCGTCCAGGCCGAGCGACTCGACGATGTACTGGTAGGCGTGGGTGTGGATGGCTTCTTCGAAGGCTTGGCGCAGCAGAAATTGCCGACACTCGGGCGCCGTGATGTGGCGGTAGGTGCCCAGGGTGATGTTGTTGGCGGCGAGCGAGTCGGCGGTGACGAAAAAGCCCAGGTTGCGCTTGACGATGCGGCGCTCGTCTTCGGTCAGGCCGTTGGGGTCTTTCCACAGCGCGATGTCGCGCGACATATTGATTTCCTGCGGCATCCAGTGATTGGCGCAGGTGGCCAGATATTTTTCCCAGGCCCACTTGTACTTGAAGGGGACGAGCTGGTTGACGTCGGTCTGACCGTTGATGATGCGCTTGTCGGCCACGTTGATGCGCCGAAAGCTGGCCGCCTGTGCACGCACGGCTTGGCTGGGGCCTTGGGCGGCGGCGACGGCGGGCACCGACACGGAGGCAGCCGCAGCCGCTGCGGCCTCCGTGGGTGCGATGGCAGCCGGGGCCACCGCAGCAAGGCTGACCGACGCCTGCGGCATGTGTGCGGCACTGGTGGCGGTGGCTGCCCCGGCGGCGGGGCGTTGACCCGACGCCGGGGTGATCATGGGTTTGTCGTCTTCCCAGATGAGCATGGCGCGATCCAATTCGTGAAATTATTGAAAAATGTCGAAAGATTGACAAGATGAAACCGCATGGCCCGGCCACCACGCCCGGATGTGTTGCGCGCAGGCATCACCGAGCGCTGGCAGCGTACGTCATCGGCTCATTGACAGGCTTCGCAGCCAGGGTCGTCGAGCGCGCAGAATTTGATGTCGGTGGCCGGCGTGGGGTCAGCGGCGACCGCCCCCGCGACGGCGGCCATGCCCGTGCCCGATGAAGCGTTGGGCACGGCATTGAGCGCGCCGCTGCGCACGGTGGATTTTTCGGCGTGGGTGGCGCCGACGGTGCGCAGGTAGTAGGTGGTTTTGAGGCCGCGAATCCAGGCCAGCTTGTAGGTTTCATCGAGCTTTTTGCCCGAGGCACCGGCCATGTAGATGTTGAGGCTTTGCGCCTGATCGATCCATTTCTGGCGCCGTGCGGCGGCTTCGACCAGCCAGCGCGGCTCGATTTCGAACGCGGTGCGGTACAGCTCCTTGATGTCTTGCGGCACGCGGTCGATTGGCAGCAGCGAGCCGTCGAAGTGCTTGAGGTCCATGATCATGACCTCGTCCCACAGCCCCAAGCGCTTGAGGTCTTTGACCAAATAGCTGTTGACGACGGTGAATTCGCCCGACAGGTTGGATTTGACCGACAGGTTGCCGAAGCATGGCTCGATCGAGGCGTCCACGCCGACGATGTTGGAGATGGTGGCGGTGGGGGCGATGGCGATGCAGTTGGAGTTGCGCATGCCGTCGCGCGCGATCTTGGCGCGCAGCGCGTCCCAGTCCAGGGTGCGCGAGCGGTCCACTTCGACGTAGCCGCCGCGCTCCTGTGCGAGCAGATCGATCGAGTCGATCGGCAGGATGCCGCGATCCCACAGCGAGCCCCTGTAGGTCGAATAACGGCCACGCTCCACGGCCAGGTCGCTGCTGGCCCAGTAGGCGTAGTAGCACACCGCCTCCATCGATTGGTCGGCGAATTCGACCGCGGCTTGCGAGGCGTAGGGAATGCGCAGTTGGTACAGCGCGTCCTGAAAGCCCATGATGCCCAAGCCGACCGGACGGTGGCGCAGGTTGGAGTCGCGCGCTTTCTTGACCGCGTAGTAGTTGATGTCGATCACGTTGTCGAGCATGCGCATGGCCACCGTGATGGTGCGCTTGAGCTTGTCGTGATCGAGCACTTTGCCGTTCGGGCCGTCTTTGAGGTGCTGCGCCAGATTGACCGACCCCAGATTGCACACCGCGATTTCGGTGTCGCTGGTGTTGAGCGTGATTTCGGTGCACAGATTGGATGAGTGCACGACGCCGACGTGCTGCTGCGGGCTGCGGATGTTGCACGGATCTTTGAAGGTGATCCACGGGTGCCCGGTTTCGAACAGCATCGTCAGCATCTTGCGCCACAGGTCGACGGCGCGCACTTTTTTGTACGGCTTGATTTCCCCGCGGGCTGCTTTTTCCTCGTAGGCGAGGTAGGCGGTTTCGAAATCACGCCCGTAGCGGTCGTGCAGATCGGGCACGCTGGAGGGCGAAAACAGGCTCCACTCGCCGTCTTCCATCACGCGCTTCATGAACAGATCCGGAATCCAGTTGGCGGTGTTCATGTCGTGCGTGCGGCGACGGTCGTCACCGGTGTTTTTGCGCAGCTCCAGGAATTCTTCGATATCCAGGTGCCAGGTTTCCAGATAGCAGCAGACGGCGCCCTTGCGCTTGCCGCCTTGATTGACCGCGACCGCGGTGTCGTTGACGACTTTGAGAAACGGCACCACGCCTTGGCTTTCGCCGTTGGTACCTTTGATGTGGCTGCCCAGTGCGCGCACGCGCGTCCAATCGTTGCCCAGGCCACCGGCGAATTTGGACAACAGCGCGTTTTCCTTGATGGCCTCGTAAATGCCGTCCAGGTCGTCGGGCACGGTGGTGAGGTAGCAGCTCGATAGCTGCGAGCGCAGGGTGCCGCTGTTGAACAGGGTCGGTGTGCTGCTCATGAAGTCGAACGAGGACAAGACCTCGTAGAACTCGATGGCGCGCGCCTCGCGGTCGATTTCGTTGAGCGCCAGCCCCATGGCCACGCGCATGAAGAAGGCCTGCGGCAGCTCGATGCGCTGCTTGCGCACGTGCAGGAAGTAGCGGTCGTACAGCGTTTGCAGACCCAGGTAGTCGAACTGCAGGTCGCGCTCGGCTTTGAGCGCCGCGCCCAGCCGCTCCAGGTCGAAGGTGAGCAGCTCGGGGTTGAGCAGCTCGGCTTGTACGCCTTTTTTGATGAAGGCGGGAAAGTATTCGGCGTAGCGCTCGCGCATCTGCGCGTGCGTGACTTCCTCGCCCAGCGCCTCTTTGTAGATGGTGTGCAGCAGCAGCCGCGCGGTGGCGTAGGTGTAGTCGGGGTCGGTCTCGATCTTGGTGCGCGCCGCCAGGATGGCGGCTTTGTGCACCTCCTCCATCGGCACGCCGTCGTAGAGGTTGCGCAGCGTCTCGGCCACGATGGGCTCGGCTTGGACGTCGGGCCCCAGGCCCTCGACCGCCGAGGCGATGAGCGCGCGCAGCCGCTCGAGGTCGAGCGGCCGGCGCTCGCCGCCGTCGATGACATGCAGCACGGGTTGGGCAGCCGGCTGCTGTTGCGCCGCCTTGGCCGCGCGCTCCTGTGCGCGCCGCTCGCGATAGAGCACGTAGGCACGCGCCACCTCGTGGTGGCCGCCGCGCATCAGGCCGAGTTCGACCTGGTCCTGCACGTCCTCGATGTGGAAGGTGCCGCCGCCCGGGCGCGAGCGCATCAACGCGCGCACCACGGTCTGGGTGAGCTGCTCGACCGTCTCGCGCACGCTAGCCGAAGCCGCCCCTTGCGGCCCGTGCACGGCCAGGAAGGCCTTCATCATCGCTACCGCGATTTTGTTCGGCTCGAAGGGCACCACCGCGCCGTTGCGGCGGATGATTTGGTAGTTGGGCAGGACGCTGCCGCTGATGGCGCGGGCTGCCTCGGCGGCGACGCCGTGGGCGGTGGCAGGGGAGTTGGGCATCTGGATCGTCTGCATGGCTGTGCTGTGGAGCAAGGGCCTGGGATCACACCGCCAGACACTAGATATAGTGTCTGCGATGCCTGAAGAACACTACCGGTAGTGTAGCGGGCGCGGTGGGCTGGATAAGTGCCGCGGGCTTGAAAATTTCTATTGCCCACGGTCGCGGCGATATCTCCGGGTTTGCCCGTAGGCGTCGTTTTCCGCTCACGCGCGGGGCACGGTGGTCGGTTTCAGCGCCGGGTGTGGGGGCCGGTGGTGGGGCCGATGACATCGGCAAAACAGTCGGCGGGCCAGCCCGTCAAGGCTTGCAGACGTACCCAATCGAAACCGGGGCCGGGGTCGCGCTTGCGCCCGGGTGCGATGTGCTCGTGCCCCACCACGGCCGCCAATGTCGGATAGCGTTGCCGCAGGGTTTGGCACAGCGCGGCCAGCGCTTGGTACTGGGCCGGCTCAAAGACATCGCCATCGAGCCCTTCGAGTTCGATGCCGATGGCGTAATCGTTGCAGTTGGGGCGGGCGCGCCAGCGTGACTGGCCAGCATGCCAGGCGCGGCGCTCGCAGGCCACGAACTGGATCAACTCGCCGTCGCGCCGAATGAGAAAGTGCGCCGACACCTGCAGCCCGCGCAGGGTCTGGAAGTAGGGGTGGGCGTCGCAGTCGAGGGTGTTGGTGAATAGCTGCTCGATGTAGGGGCCGCCGTACTCACCGGGCGGTAAGCTGATGGCGTGCACGACGATCAGGTCGAGCGTGACGCCGCTGGGCCGCGGGCCATGATTTGGCGAGGGCACACGGCGGGCCTGGGGCAGCCAGGTGCCGTCGGGGTCGGTGGGGGGCGCGCTGGCGATCGTCATGGCTTTTAGCGTACCAGCTGGTTGAGTTGGATGATGGGCAGCATCACCGACAGAACGATCAACAGCACGATCACGCCCATGCCGACGATGAGCGCGGGCTCCAGCAGGGTGGCCAGGCGCAGGGTGCGGCGCTGCACGTCAGCGGCCATCTGTTGGGCGGCGCGTTGCAGCGTGGCACTGAGCTGCCCCGTTTGCTCGCCCAGGCGGGCGAACGTGACCAAGGGCCCGGCAAACGCCGCTCGTGTGGCCAGCGCGGCGGCCAGCGGCGCACCCTCGCGCACCAGGGTCAAGACGTGTGCGACATCCGAGCGCAGGGCGTGGTTGCGAACGGTGGCGCCGGCAGTGTGCAGCGCGCGCAGCAACGGCACCCCGGCGCCGGTCAGCAAGGCCAGGGTGGCGGTCAAGCGTGTCAGATCGACTTGACGGCTCAAGCGTCCCCACACCGGCACGGCCAACCAGGCGCGGTCCAGGCGTTCGCGCAGCACTGGCTGGCGTCGTGCCCAGGCCAAGCCGGCGCCCACCAACAGCGCCAGTGCGAGCACCGACCAACCCCAATGGCGCAAGAAAGCGCTGGCATGCAGCATGGCCACCGTCAGAGCCGGCAGCGCTCGCCGTCCGCTGCTGAAGGCTTGGGCCACCTGCGGCACCACATAGGTCATCAGAAAGACGACGATGGCCAACGCGAATACCGTGACGATGGCGGGATACAGCAGGGCCGACAACAGGCGTTGGCGCAGCGCGGTCGCCGCTTCGAGTTCGTTGGCCAAGCGCTCCAATACGGTGCCCAGGCGCCCGCTGGCTTCGCCGGCGGCGACGACGGCGCGGTAGCTGTCGTCGAAGGTACGCGGATAGGCCGCCAAGGCTGTCGCCAGAGGGCTGCCGGCATGGACCTCGGCGCGCAGGTGGGCGACGAGTTCGCGCTCGTGTGGCGTTTCGGCTTCTTCGGCCAGGCTGGCCAGGGCTCGCTCCAGCGGCAAGCCGGCACCCACCAGCGAGGCGAGCTGTCGCGTCCAGGTGGCGCGGCGTTCGCCGGCCAGCGGCGCGCGCCCCCAGCGACGGCGTTGGGCAGCGGCGGGCTGCGCCTCCTGCACCGACAGTGCCACGAGGTCGCGCGCGCGCAGCAGCGTGCGCGCCGCGCGCGGCGAGTCGGCGTCGATCAGGCCACGCTGACGTCGGCCGCGGGCATCGATGGCCTCATAACGGTACGTGGTCACGGCCGCGACGTCTCCTCAATCGCGCGTGACGCGCCAGACCTCTTCGGCGGTGGTGATGCCTTGCGCCACCAAGGCGTCGCCCGCCGCGCGCAGCGGCACCATCCCGTGACGCAGCGCATGCTCGCGCAGGGCCGCCTCCGGCGCACGCTCGTGAATCAGCGCGCGCAGGGCGTCGTCGACGGTCATCAGCTCGAAAATCCCTTGGCGGCCCTGGTAGCCGCTGTGTCCGCACGCCGGGCAGCCCGTGCCGTGGCAGGCCGGGCAGACCTTGCGCACCAGGCGCTGCGCCAGCACGCCCAGCAGCGAGCTCGACAGCAAAAAGGGCTCTACGCCCATGTCCACCAGGCGCGTGACGGCGCTGGGGGCATCGTTGGTGTGCAGGGTCGCCAGCACCAAGTGGCCAGTGAGCGAGGCTTGGATGGCGATCTGCGCGGTTTCGCGGTCGCGGATTTCGCCAATCATGATCACATCCGGGTCTTGCCGCAGGATGGCGCGTAGCGCCTGGGCGAATGTGAGGTCGATTTTGGGGTTGACCTGGGTTTGACCGATGCCGGGCAGCTCGTACTCGATCGGGTCTTCGACCGTCATGATGTTGAGCCGGTCGGCATCCAGGCGCGACAGGGCCGCGTACAGCGTGGTGGTCTTGCCCGAGCCGGTGGGGCCGGTGACCAGTACGATGCCATGCGGCTGCTGGATCAGGCGGACGAAGTGTTCCAGTGTGCCGCCGTGCATGCCGAGCGCCTCCAAACTGAGCACGCCTTCGGATTTGTCCAGCAGCCGCAGCACGGCGCGCTCGCCGTGGGCGCTGGGCAAGGTGGAGACGCGCACGTCCACCGCCCGCCCGCCCAGGCGCAGGCTGATGCGGCCATCCTGCGGCAAGCGCTTCTCCGCGATGTCCAGTTCGGCCATGATTTTCAGACGCGAAATGAGCGCGGCGTGCAGCGCGCGGTTGGGCTGCACCACTTCGCGCAGCGTGCCGTCGATGCGAAAGCGCACGCTGGAGTGGCGCTCATAGGGCTCGATGTGGATGTCGCTGGCGCGCTCACGCACGGCCTGGGTCAGCAGGGCATTGAGCATGCGGATGATGGGCGCGTCGTCGGCGGCTTCGAGCAGGTCCTCGATCTGCGGCAGCTCTTGCAGCAGGCGCGACAGATCGGCCAGGTTTTCCACTTCGCTGACGATGGCCGCGGCACTGGTGCTGCCGCCATCCCCGTAGGCGGCCTGCAGCCGGCGCTCGAAAGCGTCGGGCTCCTCCCACACCAACGGGCAGATCCCATGACGACGCTGCACCTCGCCGATGGCGCTCAGGCGTGCGATGCGTTCACCGGGGCCAGGGGCGCGCGCATACAGGCAAGCCAAGCCGCGGTCGAGCTGCAGCAGCACACCGTGGCCGCGCGCAAAGGCATAGGGCAGCGGATGGGCGGCGCTCATGTCACGGGCGTTGCGGCGTTGCGTCGGGCGGCTGCGGCGCCGACGGTGCAGGCTCGGCGCCGTTGCTGGCTGCGGCGGGCAGCGCGGGCAGCGCGGGCAGCGCGGGCAGCACCGGTGCGTCGTTGACCGGGTGGGCGCGGCTGACGGCGGGCTGGGCCTGCTGCTGGGCGGCGCGCATCCACTCGTAACGGTCCAGCGCCAGGGTCTCGCTCTGGCGGGCATCGCGCACTACCACCGGGCGCAGAAAGACCATCAGATTGGTTTTCTTGCGCGTGCGCTTTTCGCTGCGGAACAGGTTGCCGAATACCGGCACGTCGCCCAGACCAGGCACTTTGTCCTGATTGCCCCCGTATTCGTCCTGCAACAAGCCGCCGAGCACGACGATGCCGCCATCCTCCACCAGCACCGTCGATTCGATCGAGCGCTTATTGGTGATGAGGCCACTGGGCGAACCGATCGAGCTCGGCACGACGCTGCTGACTTCTTGAAAAATGGCCAGCTTGACCGTGCCCTGTTCGTTGATCTGAGGCTTGACGCGCAGCGTCAGCCCGACGTCCTTGCGTTCGATGGTCTGAAACGGGTTGACCGCACCTTGGTTGCTGTTGTTGGCGGTGTACTGGCCCGTGATGAAGGGGACGTTTTGACCGATGACGATCTTGGCTTCCTCGTTGTCCAGGGTCAGCAGATTGGGGGTGGACAGGATGTTGGCGTCGCCATTGGTCTCCAGAAAGCGGGCCAGCGCGCTGAGCACGTAGACACCGCCGATGCGTTGGGCGATGCCGATATTGAGTCCTGGGGCGGGCAGCTGCCCCTGCCCGCCGTTTTGGGTGGCCAGGTTGATGAGGTTGGCGCCACCGCTGCCGAAGTTGGTGCCCAGCAGGCCGATCAAGCCGTCGCCCGCGCGCCCGATCGGGCCCTGCCACTGAATGCCGATTTCGGAGGCTTTTTCGGCGCTGACCTCGGCGATCAGGCTTTCCACGTACACCTGCGCGCGCCGCACATCGAGCTGGTCGATCACCTGGCGCAGCTGGCGGTACAGTGGCTCGGGCGCGGTGATGATGAGCGCATTGCTGGCGGGGTCGGCTTGGACGATGCCGCCGGTGCTGACGGCGTCGCTGGAGGTCGCCGGCGTGGCGTGGGCAGCGGAGGCACCGGCGGTGCGCACCGCACTCGACGTGCTTGCCCCCGCGGCTGCAGCGCCGGCGGCAGTCGCGGTGCCGGTGGTTGGCGTGCCGGCATCGGCAGCCAACGCCGCGCGCAGCGTCGCGGCCAGCCGCACGGCGTCGGCGTTGCGCAAATAGACGACCCGCACGTTGGTGGCGGCGGTGCCGGCGCTGGGGCGATCGAGCTTGTCGATGAGCGCACGCACCAGCGCCAGCCGCGCTGGGTTGGCGGCGCGCACCAGGATGGCGTTGCTGCGCGGCTCGGCCAATAAGGCCAGTCGTGCCGTGCTGGGCGCCGCCGCGCCCGCCGCGGGCTTCGGGGGCGCGTCCTCGCCTTCGAGCAGGCGCCACAGCAGCGGCACCAGGTCGCTGGCGACGGCGTGCTGCAGTGGAATCACCTCCAGGTCGGTGCCGCCGGCGACGTCCAGCGCGGCGATGATGCGCCCCAGCCGCTGCAGGTTGTCGGCGTAGTCCGTGATGACCAAGGCGTTGTTGCCCGGATTGACGCTGATGGGGTTGTTGGGGCTGATGAGCGGGCGCAGCACGGCCAGCAGGTTGGCGGCGTTTTCGTGCTGCAGGCGAAAGATTTGCGTGACGAGTTGGCCCGCGCGCGGGGTCTGCCCCTCGGTGAGCACCGGGCCGCCCAGCAATTTTGCTTCGGCTTCGGGAACGATCTTGAGGATGCCCTGTGACTCCACCAGGGCAAAGCCGCGCAGCCGCAGCTCGGCGCCGAATTGGGCCAAAGCGGTCGGCGCGGCAACGGGGTTGTCGGTCACCAGCGTCAGGGTACCCTTGACGCGCGGATCGACGACGATGTGGCGCCCGCTGAGCAGCCCGATCGCGCGCGCCACGGCGTCGATGTCGGCATCGACGAAATTGAGGGTGACGGGCTGTCCGGGACGCACCGCGGGTGCGGGCGTTTGCGCTGCGATCGGGGCAGCCGTGGCCGACAGCACGGTCGAAATGGCAGCGGCCAGCGTGTACCGCAGCAGGCGAGAAGCAAAAATCGATGGCATCGGCATCATCCGAATCGGAGGTGGGCGCGCGCGCCGTCGCGCCGACCGAGCAGGTTGAGCAAGTTGGATAGGGCGTCGAGCCGTTGTGGCGTCGCTTGTGCCAAGCCCTCGAAATAAAAGCGGCCGCGCTGCCAGCCACCGGCGCCTTCCAGGTGCAGGTCGCCTGAGAGCGTGCTCAGCCTCAGGGTCGGGCCGGCGTCGTCCAGCTCGCCGCCAAGGCGGTAGCTGCCCAGCGGGCGAACGGTGGAGACGGCCGCCGACAGGTCCAGCACCTCGGCTGTCCACGCGCCGGTGGGTTGTGCGGCCGCGCCCGTCGCGGCGGTGCCGACGGGCCAACGCAGCGCGCCCACCTCCAGCGTCAGCCGTCCCTGCAGGCCGAGGGTATTCCACGGCGAGCCGAGTGACCCCAGCCAAGCGAGGTCCCACGTGCTGCGGTGCGGCTGGCTGGTGATCAGCCAAGCCCCGTCGGCGCGGCCGATGTGCCAGCGCCACGCTTGGGCGGCGCAGCAGCGCAACGTCAGATCCAGTGTCACGCCTGGATGCGGCGCGCCGACGGCGCCCAAGCGCCAGGCGATGCCGCCCGGCAGGACGAGCGTGCCGCCATCGCCGCGCACAACCAACCCGGCCTCACCCTGCCAGAGGCTGCCCTGCGGATGGACCAAGCGCACGCGCCCATGGGTCATGCCATCAACGGCCAGCGCCCACCAGCGCGCCGGTGCCCAGACGATGCTGCCCACCACCAGGCCCAGGACAAAGGCGGCTGCTGCCGCGCGCCAGCGAGCGCTCATGGGGCACCTCCGGCCACCATCAGGCGCGCCGAGCCGCGCCAGTTGCCCGTGGTGGGGTCGCGTTCCCATTGCAGGTGCACCGGCATCAAGCCCAGCGTTTGACGCAGGTCGGCCAGCCACGCGGCCAGGCCGGCGCTGCTGGCGCCGTCGAAGGCGACTTCCCAGCCGTCGCCCAAGGCCGCGCTGCGCGCCGTGGTGCCCAGCCAGTGCTGGCTGCGGGCGTGCAGCGCTGCCGATAGGCTCTCGGCTGTCTGGTTGGTTGCGCCGACATCGGGCAGGCGCCGCAGGGCCGCCAGCGCGGCGGCGTCGCGCTGCACGGCACCGATGGCCGCCAGCAATTGCGCCTGCCGCGCGGGTCCGTCGCGCAGTTGCCGCCAGGCGGGCAGCCAAACGAAGGACCACAGCAGGAGCAGCACCGCGAGGGTAAGCCCCGCGGTCAGCAGGCGCCGGCGCCAAGCGGGCCCAGCAGTCCAGTGCGCCCGCAGTCGCGTCCAAGCGCCGGTGGCCCAGGGACGGGTCATGGTGCCCCTCCGGTTTCGCTCACGGTCCAGCGTCCGTCGCTATCCTCGGCTACGGTCCAGCCACGCGCACCCAGTGCGGCTTGCAGGCGCTGCGCGCTCGCGGGGCTCAGGGGCTGGAGCCGAATGCGTCCGCCGTCCACGGCCAGCATGCGCAACGGGGGCAGGTCGGGCGTGTCGCCCCACGCGTGCAACAGGCGCTCGACCGCGTGCGGGGTGGCGGTGCCGGTGCGCGCGCGCTCACGCGCCACGGCCTGGTGTACTTGCCGCACGGGATCGAGCAGCACAGGGGTGCCTGGCAGCGCCGCGCGCGCGGCCTGCTGCAGGGCGGCGCGCAGGGCATACTCCTGCCGCTGGCTCTGCCAAGCCAGCGCAGGCACAGCCAGCGCCGGTATCGCCGCCAGTGTGGCCAGCGCCCAGCGCGCCGGACGCCACGCCGGCGCCTGCCAGATGGCGTGTGCACGCTGGGCCAAGCGCTGCCACCACGCGCCGCCCACCCGCGCTTTGAGGTCGAATTGGGCCAAATTCCAGCCGGCGCTCCAATGGTGCAGCCAAAGCTGGCCGCCTGGCGCCAGCGCCCAGGGCCACTGAGGCGCAGCGCGCTCGGCCGCCTCGAGTGCATCCGGCTCGGCCCACGCCTGCGTCACGCTCGGTTCCCAAGGGAGGGCGAGCGGCGCAGAGCCCAGCGGCAGACACAGCACACCCTCGGGCCCGGCCAGCGTCAGATGGGGGATGTCGTCGATCCGATGCGCCCAGGCCAGCCAACTCGGTGCGGGGGCCACCTCGGGCACGATGGCGTGCACGGTCCACCCCCGCTGCTGTAGCCGCTCCAACGCGGCCAGCAGTGCGTCGCGCCGGCAGACCGCAACCCAGGCTCCCTGCGCACGGTCCGCGCGGCTCGGGTAGGGTTCGAGCGCCACATGCAACGCGGCGGGATCGTCCAGGACCGCGTCTTCGAGCAAACCGGCGATGACCGCCGGCGTGCGTCCCGCCCGACCCTGCGGCAGACGAATGCGATGCCACGACAGCCACGCTGCGGGGACGACGAGGACGGTGGCCGCGCGGTCGGGCAAGCCGTCGAGTTCGGCACTACCGATGGTCCCATGTGCAGCCATCCGTTGCCCGTCGAGGCTGCGCGCCCAGTGCCACAGGGCGGTGTGGTCTGGCACAGCACCAGCGCTGCCAAAGCCAAGGGAAGACGGGGGGCGGATGAACAGCATGGGACGGCAGAGGTCGAGCGCGCAGAGGATATCACTGGGTCATGTCGGTCGTCGGCAGGGGATACTGTTGGCGCCACACCACGTTGACACGGACGCCGTCGCGCACGAGCAGGGCTTGTTGATCGACCGTCAAGCTGCCCAGGCGGACTCGTCCCGTGACGCGAAAGTAACGGCTGTTGACCGCCAACGCCGTGGCATCCGGTGGCGCGACGGATGGTGGAAGCGCTGCGACGAACGCCTGCGGGGACGCGAAATGCCGCTGGGCGCGTTGCTGCACCAAGCGCTGCGCGGCGCTGGCGTCCAGACCGGCCACGGCTGCCTGCAACACGGCGGGCGGCGCCGTGTTGACGTTGAGTGCGGTCGGGGTTGGCAGCCACGTGGTCAGGGCCTCGAGCGCCGCCAGTGTGCCGTGCGACAGACCGAGCCGTCGCAAATCGGCCAGCCGTTGCGGACGCAGCGGTGTCGGCCCAGACGTCGGCGCGGCGGACCATGCGCGCAGCAGCCCCTGGGCGACGGCGTCCAGCTCGTTGCGGGGCAGTCCAAGCTGGGCAAACAGACGCTCGAAGCGCGCGTACTCGGCGCGTGCCAACTGAGGCGCGTCGCCGATGACTTCGACCAAGTTGCGCCAATTCAGGCGACCCTGCTCGTCTTCGATGCGCCCGGACAGCCACGCCTCATCGGTGGCGTCTGTGTCGTTGCTGTCGGCTCGTTCCAGAAACGTCGACAGTCGCGTGGCTTGCAAGGGCACGGTCCATGGTTCCCCCAGGTGATCGACGGTGCTGGCGCGGCCGTCCTCGCGCACGATGAGGCGCGCCCAGTCGAGAGCGCCGGTGAGCAGCCAAGCGGCTTGGGTGCGTTCGCGTTCGCTGCGCTCGATGGCCCAGGCCCGCCACTGCTGCCAGTAGGCCGTGGCCGCCAGCGTCGCCACCACGCCCACCGTCAGCATGGCCATCAACAAAGCAGCACCGCGCTGTCGGGCTCGCCTCATCGCTTGCCTCCGGCCACCCAAGGCGCTACCCAGGCCACGCTCACGGGCCCCGTCAGCGGCTGGGCCGGCGCAGGGGTCAGGATCAGCCGTGCCGCCGCTGGCGCTGCGTCAGCGGCGGCGGCTTGCCAGCGGCCGTCGCTCCAGACCTGCAGCGCCCACGCGCGGATGGTGACGGTGCGCACCCCTTCGCTGCGCACACGCTGCGGGGCCATCTGCCACAACAGCGCCAGTTGGTCGCGATCCGCAACGGGTGGCGACTGCCAGCGCGACCAGCGCGTGCCGCCGTCCGTCGCGGCCCAGGCCACCACCGACCAACCGCTCGCGTCGCGGTCAGCCGCCGGCGCACGTCGCACCAGGCGCACCGTATCGGCGGCGACCGACCAGCGGGGCACGCCGTCGGCACCCTCGTCGAACGCCGCTGCCCAGGCGTCCAGGTCGGTCTGCCACTGGGCCAGGGCCGTTTGCCAGCCCAATAGGGCTTGCGAGGTGTGTTCGACGGTTTGACGCGTGCGCAGCAGTGCGTCGATACCGCGCCAGCTCAGCAGCGCCAGCAGCGCCAGTACGCTCAGCGCGACCAGCAATTCGAGCAGCGTGAAGCCGCCGTGACGGTGTCCGCGTCGCATCAGTGGCGTCCCACGATCGTCGTGGTGCGCAGCAGCACCTCGTCCGGCCGCTCGGCCAGCGCCACGCGCGCTTGCACTCGGCGAATGCTCGGGTTGGGGGTCGTCCCAATGTCGAGCTCGACGACGAAGGCCAGTCCGCCTTGCGTGCAGCGCTCGGCGCGAACGCCGGGCGCGGGAAAAATGGGGTCCAGCCGCGCCGCCACCAGGGCATCGTCGGCGCAGCGCTGCGCCAGCCACTGCTGCATCTGGCGCTCGGCCATGCGGATCAGCGCCGCCGACGCCTGGCTGCCCGCTGCCAGCGCGGTGGCGACGACAGCCAGCGCCGCCAGCACCTCCACCAGCGTGAAGCCGCGCAGCCGTCGGCGGGCGACAGGGCTGTGTGGAGCCATCGGCGCTACTCGATCGCGATGGGCGCCCAGCCGTCGCTGACGAGTGCACGGCGCGCCGTCCCCAGCGCCAATTCGAGGCGCAGCGGTGCGCCCATCGGCTCGGGACCGAGGACGAGTGGATCGGGGGTGAGGCGGACGAGCATACGGGCATCCAGCCAGCGGTGGGGGCCGACCAGCTCGGTGTCGGCCTGCGGTGCACCTTCGAACGTGTAACCGTTTGGCAGCACACGCAGGCGCAGGGGCGTTGCCGTGGCCCGAGCGAGGCTGCGCGCCACCTCCAGCTGCGCTTGCAGGCGCAGCGCTTGCTGGTCGAGCCGGTCTTCATCGCCGTCGCGCAGTGCCCACGCCAGCCCGGCGCCGGCCACCGCCACGATCGTCAACGCCACCAGCATCTCCAACAGGGTCAAGCCCGCGATCCCGCGGCTGCCCTGCCGCGGCTCACTGCCAACTGCCGATGTCGGCATCGTTGCCCTCGCCACCCGGCTGACCGTCGGCGCCCAGTGAGAACACGTCCACGGCGCCGTAGGTGCCCGGGTTGAGATACTGATAGGGGCGGCCCCACGGGTCGTTGGGCAATTTTTCCAGGTAGGGGCGCCAGTTGGGCGGCACCGGCGCCACGGTGGGACGCTGCACCAGGGCCTGTAAGCCCTGCTCTTGGGTAGGGTAGCGCTGGTTGTCCAGCCGGTACAACTTGAGCGCCTGCATCAGGTTGGCGACGTCAGCGCGCGCTGCCGTCACGCGCGACTCGTCGGCGCGCTCGATCACGTTAGGCACGATCAGCGCCGCCAACACGCCGATGATGACCAGGATCACCAGCAGTTCGATGAGGGTAAAGCCGCGGCGTTTGCCTGTGGCGACGGGGTGCGGCAGACCGGTTGGGGGTGTTGTGGGTGGGAAATGACGCATGGGTTCATGATAATCGCGAATATGCAAGCGACGATGACTCCGGTTGGGACCCACACGCGTCGGCCCGTTGGGGGCCGTGTCACGGTGGCGGCGCTGACCTCGCTGGCTCTGTGGGCCTTGGCGGGGGCGCAAACCGCCTACTGGGGCTGGCGCGCGTGGGGCGTTGCGCCCGCAGAGCCCCTTCCGTCGCCAACGGTGTCGGCAGCGGTGGTGGATACGGCGCGGGTGGCGCGCGCGCTGGGCGCCCAGGTGGTGCCGTCCGCCGACGGGGATGCGCCCCTGGCGCAGGCCGCACCCGCGTCCCATCCCGCCCAAGGGTGGCGGCTGGTGGGTGTGATCGCCGACCGGGCAGGCGCCGGCGCGGCGCTGTTGGCGCGCGAGGGTAGTGCGCCGCGTGCCTATCGCGTCGGCGCCACGCTGCCGGACGGCTGGCGTGTGGACCGGGTCGAGCGCACCGGCGTCTGGTTGGCGCCCGTACAGGGCGGCGAGGCGGTGCGCTTGTCCCTGCCCGCGGCGACCACCCCGTGAGTGCCGCAGGCGGGGCACACCGGCGCCAGGGAGCACACGACGGACTGACTGCGCATGGTACTGCCGCGCGCCACTGCCATGTCAGTCCGACTCACCCAGCCGATACCGCGGTTCCACGGGCGTGCGGACGTGCGCTGAAGGCAAAGGCGGCGGCACCGTCGAGCGCGAGCGCCCGCGCGGCGGCTCATCCGCGCAAAAACACCCGGTAGACCGGGTTGTCGGTCTCGTCCACGTAGGGGTAGCCCAGATCGCGCAGGAAGGCTTCGAACGCTGCGTCGTCCTTGGGCGGTACCTGCAGACCAACCAGGATGCGGCCGTAGTCGGCGCCCTGGTTGCGGTAGTGGAACAGGCTGATGTTCCAGCTCGGACGCATCAGCGTCAGGAACTTCAGCAGTGCGCCGGGCCGTTCGGGGAAGATGAAGCGCAGCAAGCGCTCGTCGTGCGCCAGCGGCGAGTGGCCGCCCACCATGTGGCGGATGTGCTCCTGCGCCAGATCGTCGTGCGTCAGGTCCAGCGTGCGAAAGCCGTGCTTTTCGAACGCGGCGGCGATTTTGGCGCTCTCGCCTCGGCCGTGCGTGGTCAGGCCAACGAAGACGTGCGCCACCTGGGTGTCGTGGATGCGGTAGTTGAACTCGGTGACGTTGCGCGGGCCGCCGGGCAGGCTGCCGATGGCGTGCAGGAAGCGCAGGAAGCTGCCGCGCTCCTCGGGAATGGTGACGGCAAACAGCGCTTCGCGTTCCTCGCCCACTTCGGCGCGCTCGGCGACGAAGCGCAGGCGGTCGAAATTCATATTGGCGCCGCACAGGATGGCGGCGTAGGTCTCGCCGCGCGTCTTGCGCTCGGCCACGTATTTTTTGATGGCCGCCACCGCCATGGCGCCGGCGGGCTCGACAATGCTGCGGGTGTCGACGAAGACGTCCTTGATGGCGGCACAGACGGCGTCGGTGTCCACGGTGACGAATTCGTCCACCACCTGGCGCGCCAGGCGAAAGGTTTCTGCGCCGACGTATTTGACGGCGGTGCCGTCGGAAAACAGGCCGACGTCGCTGAGCTGCACACGCTGGCCGCTCTGCACCGAGCGCAACATGGCGTCGGAGTCGTTCATTTGTACGCCGATGACGCGGATGTCGGGCCGCACCGCTTTGATGTAGGTGCCCACGCCGGCGATCAGGCCGCCGCCGCCGATGGCGACGAAGACGGCATCGAGCCGGTTCGACCCCAGGCCCTGCAGCTGGCGCAGCATCTCCATCGCGATGGTGCCTTGGCCGGCGATCACATCCGGGTCGTCGAAAGGGTGCACGAAGGTCAGCCCCTGCTGTTGGGCCAACGCGCTGGCGTGCTGGGCGGCGTCGGAGTAGCTGTCGCCGTGCAGCACGACCTCGCCGCCCAGGGCGCGCACGGCATCGATTTTGACCTGGGGGGTGGTGGTGGGCATGACGATGACCGCGCGCACGCCCAGTTTGTGCGCGCCCAGCGCCACCCCTTGCGCGTGGTTGCCGGCCGAGGCACAGATGACACCGCGCTGCAGCTGCTCGGGGCTCAAGTGGGCGAGCTTGTTGTAGGCACCGCGCAGCTTGAAGCTGAAGACGGGTTGCTGGTCCTCGCGCTTGAGCAGCACCTTGTTGTGCAAGCGCCGGCTGAGGTTGCGCGCGGGCTCCAGCGGGGTTTCGCGCGCCACGTCATACACGCGCGCAGTGAGGATTTTTTTGAGATAGTCGGCAGGGGTCAGCGTGGTCGCTGTACCGTCGGCGTGGGCCTTGGGCGTCGATCGGTGGGACATGGGACGAGCGTTGGAACAGATGGACCGATCATATCCGCGTGCGGACCGCCCAGAGGCGCGTTGGACTCGGTGGCGCGGGGTGTGTCCGGGGCGTTGGCGGCGACTGGGCGCTGCGGCTGGCACCGACGCCAAAAAAATGGCCCAAGCCACGCGGCTTGGGCCAGAACCACCCATTGAGGGCAGAGGAGACAACCGGAAAACCCGAGATGTCGCCGCGCATCGGCAGGTCACGCGATGACATCATTACAATGATTTTTATTATAGATCACTGATATTGCGCTGCAACATCACCATTCGTCGGCCCTCGGGCCGTCTGTCGTTTCGGAGACATCTACACCATGGAATGCACGGTTACCTGGATCGGCCCGACGGGTGTCGGTTCGAATATGGGTTTCATCGCGGCCACCGGCAGCGGCCATCTCGTGGCGATGGACGGGGCGATCGATCCGGCCAACCCGTCAACCAGCGGCGCCAACCTGGCCCCGCGCCCGATGGAGCTGGTGTTGGCGGGCACCGGGGGGTGCACGTCGTTCGATATCGTGATGATCCTCAGGCGCGGCCGGCACGATGTGCGCGGCTGCCAGGTGAAGCTGACGGCCGAGCGTGCCGAGACCGAGCCGAAGGTGTTCACCCGCATCCATATGCATTTCATCGTGCAGGGCAAAGGCATCCCGGCAGCGGCGGTGGAGCGCGCCATCCAACTCAGTCACGAGAAATACTGCTCGGCCAGCATCATGCTGGCCAAGACGGCGCAGATCACCACCAGCTACGAGCTGGTGGAGGTGGCGTAAGCGGCGTCGATGCGGCGCGGGCCGGTGGGCGATGGCACCACGCGGGGCCGGCGGGTGGCGCACCGCGGTGGCGCATGGCCGCGCTCAAACCCGGTGCGCTACCGTGGTCATGACTTTGGCCGCTGCCCGCATGGCCCATTGGATGGGCCTTGGCAGCTCGATGCCGCCTGCGGCCTTGGCCTCGCGCGCGTGCCGCACCTCATCGGCCTTCATTTGCGCGACGATGGCGCGCGAGGGATGGTCTTGCGGCGGCAGACGGTCGAGATGGCCATCCAGGTGCGCCTCCACCTGGCGTTCGGTTTCGACGACGAAGCCCAGGCTGACGCCGCGTCCGGCCAAGCCGGCCGCCACGCCGATGGCAAACGCCCCCGCGTACCACAGCGGCACCAGCAGTGAGCGGCGGTCGCCCAGCTCATCGAGCCGTTGCTGACACCAAGCGAGGTGGTCGGTCTCGTCCTGCGCGGCGGCCTCCAGGTGGCGTGCCACGCGCTCGCGCTCGGCAGCCTGCCCGGGCCCGACGCGGGCGGCGAAGGCTTGCCCGGTATAGAGCGCCTGGGCGCAGATCTCGCCCACGTGGTTGACGCGCATCAGCGCCCCGGACAGACGCTGCTGTTCGGGCGTGAGCTGCGCCGCTTCGGCGGCCCGTTCGGCTGCCACGCAGGGAGCAGGCCGGGCGGCGCGATGCGGCGCCAATAGGGTACGCAGCGCGTTGTCGGCCGCGATCAGGGTAGCGTCCACGAGTGTATGCATGACCGCAATGCTAGCGCGGCCTTCATGGCCCCGCTTTGATGTCGGTCACGATATAGGCACCGCCGATGTGTAGGGCGCGAAAACGCACCGTCTGGCCGGGTTGCAGCCCCTGCAGCAGCGCGCGGTCGCGCACCTGGAACACCATGGTCATCGGCGGCATGTCCAGGTGGGGGATGGGCCCATGGCGCAAGGTGATCTTGCCGGCAGCGTCGTCGATGCGGCGGATCTCACCGGTGGCCCAGTCGTCCCCGGCAGCGCTCGGGGCGGCGTCGGCGCTGGCCGGTCCAGGCGCCCCATGACCGCCATGTGGCGCGGGCGCGGTGCTGCCTGGGTAGCTGGCGTAGATGCGGGTGGCGCCGTCGCGTTGGACCAACAAGACGTCATAAGGATCGCGGCGGTTGCCATACTCGGGTCCGTCCATGCCTGGGCTGCCCACCGGCATGCGCGGCACCGCCAGACCCAGCGCCGCCGGGCGCTCGCGCAGTAGGCGCTGGATATCGGCGGCTGGCACGTGTCCTTCGATGACGTAGCCGCCCACCTGCGCCGTGTGGCACGAGGCCAGCGCCGGCGGTATGCCCAGGCGTTGGCGCATGGCGGCGTTGCCGCTGTCGAACGCTTGGACGCGAAAACCGTGGGCGTGCAGGTGCCGGATCCAGTCGTTGCAGCAGCCGCAGTTCGGATCCTTCCATACCCGGATCAGCGGGGCCGCGGTCTGCGCCCCCAGCCAGCCCGTGGCGGGGGCGGTCAGGCACGCCGCCCCCCAACGGATGCAGTCGCGTCGCTTCATCGTGTCGTCTCCAGTGTGGTGGGCTCGACCCGGATGTGACCGATCATGCCCGCTTCGAAATGACCCGGAATCAGGCAGGCGAACTGAAAGTCACCGGCCCGGTTGAAGTGCCAGATGATGTCGCCGCGCTGCCCCGGTGCGACGTGGGCCATGTGGGGTTCGTCGTGCTCCATGTTGGGGTGCTTTTTCATGAGGGCGGCGTGTGCCGCCAGCGCTTCGGGCGTGCCGAGCACGATTTCATGCAGCACCTGTCCGCGGTTGACGGCGCGCAGCCGCACGGTCTCCCCTTGGCGCACGGTCAGGCGGCTGGGGTGAAAACGCATATCGTCACCCATGCGGACTTCGATGGTACGCGTCACGCGCGCGGGGTCGCCCGCGATGCCCCACGGCTTTTGCTCGGGCGGCAGGGCCGCGGCGCGTGTGGCGTGGCCGTGCGCCTGCGGTCCGTGCGCGCCGACCGCCAAAGGCACGGTGGCCAGCGCGGCCAGCAGCAGCGTGCGGCGCGGCCAGTGGTGTTCAGTGGTGTGGACCATGGTGATGTCCTCCGGTGGGTTTGCGGGCGTCGAAGGGGGCCGGGGAGGCGGGTGACGCGGGGTTGGCCCCCGGGGCGGGCGCGTGCGGGTG
>NZ_VJON01000046.1 GCF_007556685.1 Tepidimonas charontis
TGTGCGTCGAGACACACGAGACCTGGCTGGAGGACAGCCGTTACCTGAACATGACGCTCCTTTCGGAGCAGAAAAAGGAGGCGTTGAGACTGGCCGCCTGAAGCGGCCGCGCGCTGTCGTCATCGCTCCGGGCTACGCCCTCCGCGACAACGACAGCGCAAACAGGATCAACCAATTACCTGATCACCAATTTGCACAACTTGACGCACACAACTGCTGGACCCACTCGATCGAGCGCGTGCGCTGGCAAGAGTGGTACACCCCATCCTTGCCCCCATATGGGCTGGGCTGGCAGGCTCAGCGCGTGCGGGTGCTGGGCTCGGGCGCCGGCATGGAACCCGCCCCCGATGCGGTGTGGCACGTCGGTGGCTATGAATGGACGCCCCAGGCGCCGCCGCTGGCAGCGCTGCATCTGATGGCCTCGCCCTACGTCACGGACTACACGCTGTGCCTGGATGAGCAGTGTCGGCCGCTGCGCCGGTGGTTGGATGGCGCCACGGCATCCGCCCAGGGCACCGCCACGGTCGTGCCGAGTGCTGCGGCGATGGCCGTGCGTCTGCGCCCTTGCCGCGCCACCGCCCCTACGCCACCGGCAGCAAATAGGTCTGACTGATGCGGGTACCCAGCGCGTTGACGCGCTCCAGAAATTGGGTCAGAAAGGCGTGCAGGCCATGGGCCAGTATTTCATCGATGCGGGCAAAGCGCAACTCAGCGCGCAGCCGCCCGGCGTGGCGCTGGGCCTCGGCGGAGTGGTCGTTGCGCACCGCCTCCAGATTGCGTACCACCTCCTCCATGCACGCCGCCAAGCTGCGGGGCATGTCGGGCCGCAGAATCAACAGCTCGGCCACCCGCTCAGGCGTGATGACGCTGCGGTAGATCTTGCGGTAGATCTCGAACGCGCTGACACTGCGCAGGATACTGCTCCAATGGTAGAAGTCGGTCGTGGTCTCGCCGCTGCCATCGACCACCCCGCCCGCCGGCGCCCCGTGAAACTTGACGTCCAGCATGCGCGCGGTGTTGTCGGCACGCTCCAAAAAGGTGCCCAGGCGCAGGAAATGAAACGCCTCGTCCTGCAGCATGGTGCCGTAGGCTACGCCGCGCGAGACATGCGAGCGGAATTTGACCCACTCGAAAAATTCGCCTGGATCGCGTTCGAACGCGCCGCTGGCGAGCACGCGCTGCAGCTCCAGCCAGGTCTGGTTGTGCGCCTCCCATAGCTCGGTGGTGAGGACCCCGCGCACCGCGCGCGCGTTTTCACGCGCCGCACGCAGGCAGCTGACGATGCTGGAGGGGTTGCGCTCGTCGCGCACCATGAAGTGCAGTACGTCACGCGCACTGATCTCACGGTACTGCGCGTCGTAGGCTGGCATCAGCTCGCTGATGCGCAGCAACCCCTCCCAACCACGGCGCGCGCCGTCGTCGCTTTGTGGCAGCAACGCGGTCTGCACGTGCACATCGAGCATGCGGGCGGTATTTTCGGCCCGCTCCATGTAGCGCGCCATCCAGAACAAATGATCGGCGGTGCGTGACAGCATAGATGTCTCCAAGGGGGCTGGCACGGGTGCGTCTCAGGCCTCCAACACCCAGGTGTCCTTGGTGCCGCCGCCCTGTGACGAGTTGACGACCAGAGAGCCTTCGCGCAGCGCCACCCGGGTCAAGCCACCGGGGACGACCTGCACGGTCCGGCCGGACAGCACGAACGGGCGCAAATCGATGTGGCGCGGCGCGATACCCTGCTCAACGTAGGTGGGACAGGTGGACAACGCCAGCGTCGGCTGTGCGATATATTGCTCTGGCTGGGCACGCAGCGCGGCCGCGAAACGTTCGCGCTCAGCGCGCGAGGCGCTGGGGCCAATCAGCATGCCGTAGCCGCCGGCGCCGTGCACTTCCTTGACGACCAGTTCGTCCAGGTGGTCCAGGATGTACGCCAGATCGTGTGGATCACGGCCGATGTACGTGGGTACATTGGCCAGAATCGGCGCCTCACCCAAATAAAACTCGATCATCTTCGGCACATAGGGGTAAATGGACTTGTCGTCGGCCACTCCGGTGCCGATGGCGTTGCACAGCGTCACATGGCCGCGCCGATACGCCTCCAGCAAGCCGGCACACCCCAGCGTCGAATCGGGCCGAAAGGCCAAGGGATCCAAAAAATCGTCGTCGATACGGCGGTAGATCACGTCCACCCGCTGTGGCCCGCGCGTCGTGCGCATGTAGACGTAGCCGTCGCGTGCAAACAGATCCTGCCCCTCCACCAGCTCCACGCCCATTTGCTGCGCCAAAAACGCATGCTCGAAGTAGGCGCTGTTGTAAATGCCTGGGGTCAGTACCACCACCGTCGGCTCGGATGCATGCGGCGGCGCCACCGAGCGCAGGGTCTGCAGCAACAGATCCGGGTAGTGCGCCACTGGCGCCACCCGGTGCTCGCGAAACAGCTCCGGAAACAGCCGCATCATCATGCTGCGGTCTTCCAGCATGTAACTCACGCCGGAGGGCACGCGCAGATTGTCCTCCAGCACGTAGAAGACGCCCTCTTGTGGTGCATCCGGGCGTGGCGCACGCACGATGTCGATGCCCGCGATGTGGGCATAGACGTCACCCGGCACCGCCAATCCCTGCATTTCGGCACGGTATTGGGCATTGTGCCGCACGGCATCGGCCGGCACCACGCCGGCGCGCAAAATGTCTTGGTCGTGATAAATATCGTAGAGAAAGCGGTTGAGGGCTGCGACGCGCTGCACCAAACCGCGCTGCAACAACTGCCACTCATGCGCCGGGATGATGCGCGGAATGACGTCGAAGGGGATCAGGCGCTCGGTGCCGGCGCCGTCCTCGTCTTTGTCACCGTAGACCGCGAACGTGATGCCGACGCGACGAAACAGCAGCTCCGCTTCCTCGCGCCGGGCAGCCATACGCTGCGCGGGTTGCTGCGCCAGCCAGCGCGCGTAGGCGGCGTAATGGGGCCGCACGCGACCATCGGCAGCCGTCATCTCGTCGTATCCGGGAGACTGTTTGATGTCCATGCGCTCATCGTAGCAAGGCATGGGCCAGCGCGCACACGCCTTCGCCCCCACGGGGGGCGCGCCAGCCGACTGTCACACGCCGGTCATCGGACCCCGGCACCATATTGCGCGATGTTTCTGCCGCAGCCTTTCATTCATGCCATGCCGGAGACCCTTCGTGACGCCGATCCGCACAGTGTGCGGCGGTTGATCGCCGCGCAGGGGCTGCAGATGCATCTGCAGCCCATCATCGACGTGGCGGCCCACCGCGTCATCGGCCACGAGGCACTGGTGCGCACCCCGGCCGGGTGCGCGTGGCGCACCCCCGAGCAGCTGTTCGACGCCGCCGCGCGCGAGGGCTGCATCCTGGAGTTGGAGTTGGCCTGTGTGCGCACCGCCCTGCAGCGGCGGCTCGAGGGCGCGCTGCACGGGCTGTTGTTCATCAACGTCAGCGCCACCGCACTGGTGCGGCGCGCGCTCGATGCCGCCTCGCGCGGCTGGCACGGTGGCACCATGGGACAAACCTTGCCGCTGGCGGGTGTGGTGCTGGAGGTCACCGAACACGAGCGCGTGCACGACATTGACGCCCTGCAGCAGGCGTTGGCGGTGTGGCGCGGCGCTGGCGCCGCCTTGGCGCTGGACGACTTTGGCGACGGCCGCTCCAGCCTGCGCCTGTGGTCGGAGCTGCACCCGGAGTACGTGAAGATCGACAAGTACTTCACACGCCAGGTACACACCAATGGCCACAAGCTGCAAACGCTGCGCGCGCTGCAGCACTTGGCGCAGACGTTCGGCGCCCAGCTCATCGCCGAAGGGGTCGAACAGGCCGACGAACTGCGTGTCTTGCGCGACCTGGGCATTCCGCTGGCGCAAGGCTATCTATTTGGCCGTCCGCAACCCGAGCCGATCTGCGAGCTACCAGCCGACGCACTGACGGTGTTGCGCGAGCGTGAAATCGCCGTCTTACCCGAGGCGCACCGCGTCGTCAACCGTGCCCTGACCGCACGCGCCCTGCTGATCACCGCGCCCACATTGGGGCCGCGCGACACCAACGAGCAGGCACTGGAGTGCTTCCGCGGTCACCCCGGTCTGCACGCCATCGCCATCGTCGATGATGGGCGGCCGGTCGGCTTGTTGGCGCGGCGCGTGCTGCAGGAGCGCGCCCTGCACCGCTACTTCCGTGAGCTCCAGGGGCGCGATCGCTGTCTGACCCTGGCCAACCAGGAGCCGCTGTGCGTGGACGTGCACACCCCGATCGAACGCCTAACCGAGGTGTTGACCTCGGCCGACCAGACCTATCTGCGCGATGGTTTCATCCTCACCGATCAAGGCCGCTATGTGGGCTTGGGCACCGGCGAGCAATTGGTGCGCCGCGTCACCGAGGCGCGCATCGAGGCCGCGCGCCACGCCAATCCGCTGACCTCGTTGCCGGGCAACGTGCCGCTGACCCTGCACATCGAACGCCTGCTGGAAAACGGCGAGCCCTTCACCGCCTGTTACGCCGACTTGAACCACTTCAAGGCCTTCAACGATCACTACGGCTACTGGCGCGGCGATGAGATGATTCGTCTGCAGGCGCGCTGCCTGAGCGCGGCCTGCGATCCCCGCCGGGATTTCATCGGCCACGTCGGCGGCGACGACTTCGTATTGCTGATGCAAAGTCCCGACTGGGAGCCGCGCCTGCAGGCGGCGGTACACAGCTTCAACGAGCAAGCGCGCACGCTCTACGACGAGGCAGCGCGCCAAGCCGGCGGCATCATGGCCGAGGATCGCCACGGCACGCTGCGGTTCCACCCGCTGACCACCGTCAGCATCGGCGTGCTGCGCGTGCAACCCGGGCACTACCGCACCGCCGAACAAGTGGCCAGCGCCGCCGCGCACGCCAAGCACCAGGCCAAACTCAGCCGCAGCGGCCTTTATTCGCTCGACAGCGCACCCATCGAACCGGCCGCCGGCGCCGGCGCGCCCGCCGTATCAACGGCGGAGGCCGGAGCCGACGCGCGCCAGTAGCGCCGCACGCGCACCCGCTCGCACGTCAACTCGCGCGGGGCATCGCTGCGCCACGTCACTGCCCCGCACGCGGCCGTATTGGCCCACGGAATGTCGCGCGCCTGCACGCGTTCGATCACCGCTCGGTGCGGGTGCCCGTAGCGATTGCGCCAGCCGGCCTGGAATACCACCGCGGCGGGCTGCAGCGCATCCAGCCAAGCGGCGCTGGTGGACGTGCGGCTGCCGTGGTGCGCCGCCACCAGCAAGCCGGCGCGGACATTGGGCAGAGCATGCAGGATCTGGTGCTCCTCCGCAGCCCGGATGTCCCCAACCAGCCAGGCCGAGCGCTCGTCCTCACCGATGCGCAGCACACAGGAGCGCGCATTGTCCCCCCCATCCGGCGGTGGCTCCCAGTCGGGCGACGGTGGGTGCACGAAGGCAAACCGCACCCCGTCCCACTCCCATGCGACGCCGGCCGCGCAGCGCTGCGCCGTCACCGGGACGCGCGCGCCGGGATCGAACGAGGCCCACCACAGCGCGCTCGGGAAGGCCTGTGCCAGCGTGACCATGCCCGCCGCGTGGTCGCTGTCGTCATGACTGATGACGATGGCATCGGCGCGCGCGCCCAACGCCTGCAACCAAGGCAGCAGCACCCGTTCGGCCGCGTTGGTGCTTCCCTGCGGCGGCCCGCTGTCATAGATGAGGGTGTGGCGCGCCGTGCGCACGATGGCGGCGCTGCCCTGCCCCACGTCGGGCAAAATCACCTCGAACGTCCCCGGTGCCGGCACTGGTGCCTGATAGGCCAACGCCGGCCACAGCAGCAAAGCCGCCCACCAGCGCGCGCGCCACGGCACCCGCGCCACCAGCACGAATGCCCCCACCCCCGCCGCCACGGCCAGCGGCCATGGTACCGCCGGGCGCGTCCACACCGCCGCCGGCCACGCCGCCAGCGCGTGCAGCAGCGCCAGCAGCCCGTGCGCCAGCTGCGCCGCGGCATCCCACAGTGGCGCCCACAACACCCCCATCAGCGCCAGCGGCGTCAACGCCCAGGTCACCCACGGAACGGCCACCAGATTGGCCAGCAGCCCCACGAGTGACACCTGCCCAAACCACCACAAGGTCAGCGGCGCCAGCCCCAATGTCACCGCCCACTGCGTACGCCACAGCGCCAGTGCCGCCGCACGCCAGCGCCCAAGGCCATGGCCCAGCGCCAGGGCCAAGGCATCGCGCTGAAACAGCACCGCCACGGCGGCAAAGCTCAGCCAAAAACCCGGCTGCAGCGGCGCCCACGGGTCGAGCCCGAGCGCAGTGGCCAGGGCCACCAACCATGTCACCCACCACGGCCAACGCCGCCCGCCCAGTTGCGTGAGCACGAACAACGCCAGCATGACCACCGTGCGCTGGGCTGGCACGCCCCAGCCTGCAAAGAGCGCGTACAGGCCAGCCAACGCCACCCCGCCCACGCCCGCTGCCCAGGGCAGTGCCACACGCAGCGCCAGCGCCGGCCACCGGCGTGCCGCCAGTCGCCACAGGATGCCCACCGCCGCCACCGCCACGTAAGCAAACATCGTGACGTGCAGTCCCGAGATCGCCACCAAGTGAGCCACGCCGGTGGCGCGAATGGCGTTCCAGTCGTGCGCGGCAATCGCCGCCTGCTCGCCCGTGACCAAAGCGATCACCAGCCCGGCACCGCTGCCTTGGCCCTGCAGCCGGGCGCGCATGGCATCGCGCACGGCGGTGCGGGCGCGCTCGATCGGATATCGCCACGCCACATCGCCCACGCGCCGCGGTGGGGGTGCGTTTGCCGTCACGACGACGCTACCGGTGGCCACCACCCCCTCGCGCCACAGCCACGCTTCGGCATCGAAGCCATGGGGATTGGCCGCTGCGCGCGGCGGGCGCAGGCGCACGGTGCCGCTCCAGATCTGCCCAGGGGCCAGCGCCGGCAGCGCCGCACCTTCACGCCCGGCCGCCGACCGCCAGCGCAATCGCACCGGCAGTGCAAGCGCCTCCACGCCCTCGGTGGGAGCGCCCAGGCGCAGCAACTCGGCATCGAACACCGCGCCCTGCGCGTCGAGCTGCGGCATGCGGGTGATGCGCCACTGCGCTGGCAGCGGCACGTCCACCGCGATGGGCAGGTCGCGATCGGCTTGCAGCGCCGCTGCACGCCAGCCCACACTGGCAAACGCCAGCAGCGCCGCCGCAGGCACCCACCCCCACGGGGGGCATGCCAGCGCACACCGGGCTGCCCGCGCCGCCATGAGCAGCACCACACCCAGCGCGACCACGGCCAGCGCCGCATACGCCGGTGCCGGCCACAACTGCGGCTGCAGCAACTGCGCGCCGCTGCCCAGCACCCAGCCCAGGCACACCGGCACCAGGGCTACGCGCGCCCAGGCCGCCGCTGTCGTCCTGCACTGCTGCCCCCCCGCGTTGCTGGCCATGCGCATGCTCACCGCTCCCTCAGGCGCCCAATCATAATGGCGCCCTGGGCACGGCTGGGACCCAACGCCATCGGCGTCGCTGGCGGCGAGGATGGCGTGGTCCCCGTCGGCACGGGCGATGGACTCACACCAATGGCCGCCGTCATCGGCGATACTGCGCGCCGTACAGGGCACAAACCATGCTGTTGTGCATTCGCCACCACACCCACTATCGCTACGAACGACCGGTGGTGCGCTCCCACCACCTGGCCCGGCTGCGCCCGCACGACGGTGCGGGGCAAAGCGTGCTGGCGTGGCGTCTGACGGTGCGGCCGACGCCGGCTTGGCGCAGCGACGAGGTCGATCCATGGCACAACCGGTGCACCCGCTTCGATTTCGACCAGCCGCACCAGACGCTGGACGTCTGGGCCGACGCGCTGGTACAAACCACGGTCCCGGCTGCCGACGCCGATGATGACGCGGCCTGGGAACAGGTGCGCGCAGCGCTGCCCTTTTTTCCAGGCGCCTCTGACGGCGGCGCGCCGACGCTGGGCCCATGGGTGCAAGCCTCGACCTACATTCCGCCGGCAGCGCTGCGGTCGAGTGCCTTGCGTCAGTATGCGCAGGCGTGTTTCGCCCCCGGCACCGGTTGGCTGCAGGGCTGCCGCGAGCTCGCCCGCCGCATACACCACGACTGGACCTACACGCCGGGCGCCACCCGGGTGGACAGCTCGGTGCTGCACGTGCTGCGCGAGCGCCGCGGCGTATGCCAGGATTTTTCGCACCTGATGATCGCCGCCCTGCGGTCCCTGGGATTGCCGGCGCGCTACGTCAGCGGTTATGTGCTGACCCAACCACCACCCGGGCAGGCACGACGGGTGGGGACCGATGCCTCGCACGCCTGGGTCGCGGTACCGTCGCGCGCCGGCTGGTACCACCTCGACCCCACACACGCCCGCTGGGGCTTGCAGCGCCCGAGCGAGGCGCACGTCGTGCTCGCGCATGGGCGCGATTACGCCGATGCGGCCCCGCTGGGCGGTGTCTTGCACGGCGGCGGACGGCACGCGCCGGTGGTCGCCGTCACCATCGCGCCGGCCGACGAGTGGGCAGCGCTGGGCCTGCACCCGCCGTGGCCCCCATCGGGCCTCTCGGCTGCCTCGGGCGCTGACTACAATGCGGCGCCGTCGTCTTTTGCACCTGACCAACCATGAGCGTCTATCAACGTCTGCACAGCCTTGGCATCACCTTGCCTCCAGTCGCCACGCCCGCTGCTGCTTATGTGCCTTTCGTGCGCAGCGGTGCCTTGGTCTTTTTGAGCGGCCACATCGCCAAGCGCGACGGTCAACCTTGGGTGGGCCAGCTCGGCCTGACGATGACGACCGCAGAGGGTCAGGCCGCGGCGCGCGCCGTCGCCATCGATTTGCTGGGCACGCTGGAGGCGGCCTGCCGCGAGGCGGGTACCGACCTCGACGGCGTGCGGCGCATCGTCAAGGTGCTCAGCCTGGTCAACTGCACCGACACCTACACCGAGCAACACCTGGTCACCAATGGCTGCTCGGAGTTGCTGGGCCAGGTCTTCGGTCCAGCCATCGGCGCCCACGCGCGCAGCGCCTTCGGGGTGGCTCAGCTGCCGCTGGGGGCGTGCGTGGAAATCGAGCTCATCGCCGAGCTGGGTTGATCAACGCGCCTGCGCCGGTGCGCTTGCCGGCGCTCACAGCACGCGCATCACGCGCGATGGCTTGAAACCGAACGCGCCGTCGCGCCCCTTGCGCCCCCGCACGCCGGCGGCACGCTCCAGGCTGCGCGCCTCCAGCACCTCGGCGCCCGGCCTACCACCGCGTCCCGTGCCTTCGACGCGCACGCTGCGCGCGTACACGGCCGCGCCAGCCAACGTATCGCCGGCCTCCAGCTTCAGCAGCATCACGCCGCGCCCGCCGTTGGCCAGCGCCTTGACCTCGTCCAAGGCGAAGGTGAGGATGCGCCCGCCGGCGCTGACGGCGCACACCCGCCGCGGCATACCTGCGACCTCGGGTAGCGTCGTGTCGCACCCCACCACGCCGTCACTCGTGGCCCACTGCAGGCGGCCGACGCCATCGATCGGTGCCGGCAGGCAGGGGCTTTCCGGCTGCTCCAACGCCATGAAGGTCTTGCCTGCCCTCAGGCGCGTGCTCATCTCGGCGATGGAGGCAACGAACCCATAGCCCGCACTGCTACTGAGCAGCCAGCGCGCGTGCGGCGGCCCCGCCACGAAGTGGCGCGGCTGGGTACCTGGCTCCAGGTCGATGAAGGCGGTGATCGGCTGGCCGTCACCGCGCGCGCCGGGCAGTTGCGCCACCGGCACGCTGTAGACGCGCCCGTTGCTGCCCAGCACGATGAGCGTGTCCACGGTACGGCACTCGAAGGTGGCGTACAGTCCGTCGCCGGCTTTGAAGGCGAAGGCTGCCGCATCGTGGCCATGCCCGCTGCGCGCGCGCACCCAGCCCTTGGCCGAAACCACCACCGTCACCGGCTCCTCCACCACCTTGATCTCGGCCACGGCGCGTTTGTCGGCCTGGATCAGCGTGCGCCGCGCATCGCCGAAGGTGCGCGCGTCGGCCTCGATTTCCTTGACCATCAGCCGCCGCAGGCTGGCCGGGTTGCCCAGGATGTCCTGCAACGCCGCTTGCTCGGCACGCAGGTCGGACAGCTCCTGTTCGATTCGGATGGCTTCCAGCCGCGCCAGCTGACGCAGGCGGATCTCCAAAATATCGTCGGCCTGACGCTCGGTGAGCGCAAAGCGCGCCATCAACGCCGCCTTGGGTTCGTCGCTGGCGCGAATCATGGCGATCACCTCGTCGATGTGCAACAGAACGATCTGCCGCCCCTCCAAAAGATGGATGCGATCCAGCACTTGCCCGAGCCGGTGCTGGGCGCGGCGCGTGATCGTGTCTTGCCGAAAGGCGATCCACTCGGTCAACAGCTGTCGCAGCGACTTGACGGTCGGCTTGCCATCCCGCCCCACCACGGTCAGGTTGATCGGCACCGACGTCTCCAGACTGGTATGCGCCAACAGCGCCGTGATCAATTCGACCTGCGGCGTGCGGCTGCTCTTGGGTTCGAACACCAGACGCACGGACGCTTCCTTACTGGACTCGTCGCGCACACCGTCGAGCACCGCGAGCAGGCTGGCCTTGAGCTGAAGCTGCTCCTGTGTCAAGGTTTTTTTTCCGGGGCGCACCTTGGGGTTGGTCAGCTCCTCGATTTCTTCCAGCACCTTCTGTGCACTGACCCCCGGCGGCAGCTCGTGCACCACCAGCTGCCACTGGCCACGCGCCAACTCTTCGATGCGCCAGCGCGCGCGCACTTTGAGACTGCCGCGGCCGCTGCGGTAGGCCTCATGGATGTCGGCCGCCGGGCTGATGATCTGCCCTCCGCCCGGATAGTCCGGCCCAGGCAGCAACGCCAGCAGGGCCTCGTCCGACAGCGCCGGATCTTTGATCAGCGCCACACAGGCCGCGGCCACCTCGCCGAGGTTGTGGCTTGGGATCTCGGTGGCCATGCCCACCGCGATGCCGCTGGCGCCGTTGAGCAAGACGAAAGGCAGGCGGGCCGGCAATTGACGCGGCTCCTCGGTGGAGCCGTCGTAATTGGGCACATAGTCCACCGTACCCTGGTCGATCTCGTCGAGCAGCAAGGTGCTGATGCGGCTCAGGCGCGCCTCGGTGTAGCGCATGGCTGCGGCGCCATCGCCATCCCGGCTGCCAAAATTGCCCTGGCCATCGATGAGTGGATAGCGCTGGGAAAAATCCTGCGCCATGCGCACCAGGGCGTCGTAGGCGGCCTGATCACCGTGCGGGTGAAAGCGCCCGAGCACGTCGCCGACCACGCGCGCACTCTTGACCGGCTTGGCCGCTGTGGCGCGGTTCGGACCGCTCCAGCCCAGCCCCATGCGCTGCATCGCGTACAAGATGCGCCGCTGCACGGGCTTGAGGCCGTCGCAGACGTCGGGCAACGCGCGACCTTTGACCACGCTCAGGGCATACTCCAGATAGGCGCGCTCGGCGTAAGCGGCCAGGCTGTCGGCGGCGCCCACCGGTTCGGTGGACCCGCGATGGGAAGGAAACGATGGATCGAGAGTCATGCTCCAATTGTCGCGCGGCGCGCACCCGACCTCGCCCACCGATGGCGACCACGACCGCCCCCCACACACAGTGATGCATCCCACCGAACCCGAGCCCACGCCCCCGACGTCGCCCCGTCCGAAACCAACCGGTTGGATCCGGCTCTGGTACGCCGCGCGCCACTCGCTCGACGGCCTGCGCGCCGGCTGGCGTGAGCCCGCGTTCCGGCAGGAGGCACTGGCCGCTGCGCTGCTACTACCAGCCGCTTTCTGGCTCGGACGCACCTGGGTGGAAATCGCGCTGCTCGTCGGCGTGGTGCTGCTGGTGATGGTGGTGGAGTTGCTCAACACCGCCGTGGAGTCGGTGGTGGACCGCGTCGGCCCCCAGTGGCACGCCTTGTCCAAGCGCGCCAAGGATCTGGGCAGCGCCGCCGTGCTGCTGGCCCTGCTGTTGTGCGTGGGCGTGTGGAGTGCGGCGCTGTGGAGCCGCCTGGGTCACTGAGGCAGGAGCCGCCCGGACCACCCTAACGCCGCAACCTGATGGACCCCGAATGCGGCGAGCGCTCGACCACAGCGCCAGCGCCCCGACCATCGACCAAAGGCTCACACGTCGATTTCGACCGCATCACCGTAGCGCTCCAGCAGTTCGCGCCGCGCGGCTGCTTCGCCTTTGCCCATCAGCAGGTTGATGCGGGCCGCCGTCGCCGCCGCATCCAAACCACCCAGGGTCACCGGCAGTAGCCGCCGCGTGTCGGGGTTGAGGGTGGTTTCCCACAACTGCTCCGCGCTCATCTCGCCCAGCCCCTTGAAGCGGCTGATGGTGCATTGGTCGCGCGGCACCCCGTCTTTGCTGCACTTGTCCAGAATCGCTGCCAACTCGCCGTCGTCCAGCGCGTAGAACTTGCCCGCCGGTTTCTTGCCGCGCGCCGGCACGTCCACCCGATACAGCGGCGGCTGGGCCACGTACACGCGTCCGGCCTCGATCAGACGCGGGAAGTGGCGGAAAAACAGCGTCAGCAACAGCACCTGGATGTGCGCGCCGTCGACATCGGCGTCACTCAAAATGCAGATCTTGCCGTAGCGCAAGCCGCTCAGATCGACCGCTTCATCGGGACCGTGCGGATCGACTCCGATGGCCACGGCGATGTCGTGGATTTCGTTGTTGGCAAACAAGCGCTCCCGCTCCACTTCCCAGGCGTTGAGCACCTTGCCGCGCAGCGGCAAAATGGCCTGGAAACTCTTGTCGCGCCCCATCTTGGCGCTGCCGCCGGCGCTGTCGCCCTCGACCAAAAACAGCTCGTTGCGCGACAGGTCGCGGCTTTCGCAGTCGGTCAGCTTGCCCGGCAGTACCGCCACCCCCGAGCCTTTGCGTTTCTCGACTTTTTGCGCTGCCCGCTGGCGGCTTTGCGCGGCGGCAATGGCCAACTCCGCCAGGCGTTTGCCGTACTCGACGTGCTGATGCAGCCACAGCTCCAGCGCCGGCCGCACGAAGCTGGCCACCAGCCGCACCGCATCGCGCGAATTCAGCCGCTCCTTGATTTGCCCTTGGAACTGGGGATCGAGCACCTTGGCCGACAGCACATAACTGGCGCGCGCGAATACGTCCTCGGGAAGCAATTTCACGCCCTTGGGCAACAGGGCGTGCAACTCGATGAAACCGCGCACGGCCTGAAACAGGCCCTCGCGCAAGCCACTGTCGTGGGTACCGCCAGCCGGCGTCGGAATGAGGTTGACGTAGCTCTCGCGCACCAGCGGCCCCTCTTCGGTGAAAGCCACCGCCCAGGCCGCACCCTCGCCCTCGGCGAAACTCTCGTGTCCCGCCTCGGCGTAGCCCTCGCCCTCGAACAGCGGGATCACCGGCTCGGCCACCAGGGTCTGCTGCAAATAGTCGCGCAATCCGCCCTTGTACTGCCAGGTCAGCGTCTCGCCGGTTTTTTCATTCGTCAGACTCACGCTGACTCCGGGCAGCAGCACGGCCTTGCTGCGCAGCAGATGCACCAACTCGGCCCAGGGCAGCGTCGGGCTGTCGAAGTAGCGCGGGTCGGGCCACACGCGCACCGAGGTGCCTTGGCGGCGCTCGCCGCTGGCCAGCGGACGCCGCGTCAGCGGCTCGACCACCGCACCGCCGGCGAAAGCCATGCGCGCCACGTGGCCGTCGCGGTGGCTGGTCACTTCCAGGCGGCGCGCCAGCGCGTTGGTCACGCTCACCCCCACCCCGTGCAACCCACCCGAAAAGCTGTAGGCGCCCCCCGTGCCCTTGTCGAACTTGCCGCCCGCGTGCAAGCGCGTGAACACCAGCTCCAACACCGGCACCTGCTCCTGCGGATGCAGTCCGTGCGGAATGCCGCGCCCGTCGTCTTCCACCGTTACCGAGCCGTCGCTGTGCAGCGTCACGCGGATGCGCTTGCCAAACCCCGCCAGCGCCTCATCGGCGGCGTTGTCGATGACCTCCTGCACGATGTGCAGGGGGTGGTCGGTGCGGGTATACATGCCAGGGCGCTGCTGAACCGGCTCCAGCCCCTTGAGCACCCGGATGGCACTTTCCGCATACCCCGCGGCGGCCATCGAAGCTTGACGAAACGCTGCCATGGCGGCCGATTGTACGAATGCGAGACCGTGGTTTTACACACTTTCGCGCGCCCGGTGCACCAGCCGGCGACACCGACGTCTCCCTCTGATGCGCGCTGCAACACTCTCGAAGGCGACATCAACATGTTGTTTTATCGACTCTTTTTTATTTGCCTAGATTTTCAGCAATCTGTTCTAGGCATTGAGCGATGAGGCTTTGCACGCGGTGACCACGGCTTGCCCACAAAGTTATCCACAGGATGCTGGGACAACCACCAAGGCTGCGTACGCATCAAGGACTTGCGCGTGACCGCGTAGACTCGATCGCAAACATACCGGCCAACCGATGCGCTGCGGTGGCGGCCGATCGCGCCGCGCCCGTGCCTGGACCACGCGTGGCGGACACGCTCCTGCCCGGCGCTGTCTCGCCCCTGCTCGCGCACGGGGCACGCACGGGCAGGACCCCCAGCCTGTGCGTCACCATGCTGGCCTCGCAAGCACGCATGGGGTGCGCACGACCGGAATGCTGCGCACATCCCAGCCGGCTGCGTTACAGTTGCATCAATGCACACCTCCACCCCGCTGTCGGCGCGCCAAGTGCTGTGGTGCGGCGCCTTGATCGTCACGCTCTCGATGGGTATCCGTCACGGCTTTGGTCTGTGGCTGCTGCCGCTGACCCAGGCGCGCGACTGGCCGCGCGAGACCTTCGCCTTGGCCATGGCGGTACAAAACCTGGCGTGGGGCTTTCTGGGTATCTTTGCCGGGATGTTGGCGGACCGTTTCGGTGCCTACCGCGTGCTGCAAGGTGGTGCCGTGCTGTACGCCGTTGGGCTGGTGGGGATGGCCCTGGCGTCAACGCCGCTGCTGTTCGCGTTGACGGCGGGAGTGCTCATCGGCGCCGCGCAGGCCGGCACCACCTACGCCATCATCTATGGGGTCATCGGGCGCCAGCTGCCGGCCGATCGGCGTTCCTGGGCCATGGGGGTGGCAGCGGCGGCGGGCTCCTTCGGTCAGTTTTTGATGGTGCCGCTGGAAGGGGCATTGATCGCTGCGCTCGATTGGCAAGGTGCACTGCTGGCGCTGGCGGGCACGGTGTTGTTGATCGCCCCGCTGGGCCGTGGCCTGCGCGAACCCGCCGCAGCGGTCGCCCCAGGAGAAACGGCCCCGCAATCGATCGGCGCGGCGGTGCGCGAAGCCTTCGGCTACCGCAGCTTTCAACTGCTGATGGCGGGCTACTTCGTCTGCGGTTTCCAGGTGGTCTTCATCGGCGTGCACATGCCCAGCTATCTGAAGGATCATGGGCTGGCGCCGCACGTGGCCAGCACTGCTTTGGCCCTCATCGGCTTGTTCAACGTCTTCGGCACCTACGCCGCCGGCGCCCTGGGCCAACGCTTGGCCAAGCGCAAGATACTCGCCGCCATCTATCTGCTGCGCTCGCTGGCCATCACCGTTTTTTTGGCATTGCCATTGACGCCGGCGACGGTGACCGTCTTCGCCGCCGTCATGGGGCTGCTGTGGCTGTCCACCGTTCCGCCCACCAATGCCATCGTCGCCCAGATCTTTGGCGTGGCCCACCTGTCGATGCTGGGCGGATTCGTCTTCTTCAGCCACCAGGTGGGCAGCTTCCTGGGCGTGTGGCTCGGCGGACGCCTCTACGACCTCACCGGAGGCTACGACGTGGTGTGGTGGCTGGCGATTGCGCTTGGCCTGTTCGCCGCCGTGGTCAATATGCCCATCCGCGAAACGCCACTGCAACGCGGCCCGCAGCGCGTCCTGAGCTCGGTGGCTTGACCCTGCGCACCGCCCCATGCTCCACGTGGCCACTTGTCCTGCGATGACACCGTGATGAATACGCCGCCTGCACCCGCCGACGCACCCCTTCCACGTCCGTGGCTGCGCTGGTTGGCCTGGGCTGTGTTCGCAGTCGCTTGCGGCCTGATCGTCGCCGCCTATCGCGCCCCCGCTTTCATGCAAACGGTGGCCGACCAGTTGTGGGCCTGTTTTTGAGCTTCGCATGCCGACCTCCGCCCCGATGACTGCCCCGACACACCCGGCGCACGCCAGCGCCCCCCCACACGCCCAGCTACCGCCCTCGACGTGGATCACACGCTTTGCCCCACTGTTGGAGACGTGCGCCAGCGCCTGCGGCACACGACATGCGCTGGACGTGGCGTGCGGCTACGGCCGCCATGCCCGCTGGCTACACGCCCACGGCTGGCACGTCACCGCCGTCGATCACGATGGCGCGGCACTGGACACACTGACCGACCTCGAACCCGGCGTGCGGCGTGTACAGGCCGACATCGAAGCCGACCCGTGGCCGCTGCCGGGCGAGCGTTTCAGCGCCATCATCGTCACCCACTACCTGTGGCGACCACTGTGGCCCACCTTGCTGGCCTCGCTGGCCGACGGCGGCGTGCTGCTGGTGGAAACCTTCGCCCAGGGCCAGGAGACGGTGGGGCGACCGCGTCGCAGCGCGTTTTTGCTGGCCCCCGGCGAGCTGCTGCAGGTGTGTGCCCCGCTGCGCGTGGTGGCCTACGAAGACGGCTATCTGTCCGATCCGCCGCGTTTCATCCAACGCATCGCCGCGGTGCGTGCACGCACCGACGCCGACCGGACAGCGCGCTATCCCCTGCCCTGAATGGCCAGCGCCCGCATGGAGCTCGTCGTCGTTGTCCGCACGCACGCTACCCATGACCGGAGCGTTGGCGCCACCGCCTGTATCGGCCCGTGGCACGCTGCACGCACACGAGCCGCGTCCGGTGGCGACCGCACCCCCGCACAAGCGGCGGCGCGCTGGTTAGAATGGCCGCTTATCGCACGCATCGGATCGTCCATTTCCCATGAAGCCCATCACCGGCAGCATCGTCGCCCTCGTCACGCCCATGCATGACGACGGCAGCGTCGACTACGACACCCTGCGCAAGCTCATCGACTGGCACATCGAACAAGGCACCGACTGCATCGGCGTCGTGGGCACCACCGGCGAGTCGCCCACCGTCAGCGTCGAGGAACACTGCGAAATCATCCGCGTCGCCGTCGAGCAGGCGGCCGGGCGCTGCCCGATCATGGCCGGCTGCGGCGGCAACTCCACGCGCGAAGCCATCGCCCTGGCCGAATATGCCCGCCGTGTGGGCGCGGACTGCCAGCTGCAGGTCGTGCCCTACTACAACAAGCCAACCCAGGAAGGGCTGTACCGCCACTTCAAGGCGATCGCGGAGGCCACCGGCGACCTGCCCATCATCCTGTACAACGTGCCCGGGCGCACCGTCGCCGACCTGCTGCCCGAGACGGCGCTGCGCCTGGCCGAAGTCCCCGGCATCGTCGGCATCAAGGAAGCCACCGGCAACCTCGAGCGCGCCCAGTGGCTGATCCGCGAAAAGCCCGCCCACTTCGCGGTCTACTCCGGGGACGACGCCACCGCGGTAGCCTTGATGCTGTGTGGCGGTCAGGGCAACGTCAGCGTCACCGCCAACGTGGCGCCGCGCCTGATGCACGAGCTGTGCATGGCCGCCATCGCCGGCGATGCCCGCACCGCCATGCGTCTGCAGATGCAGCTGCTGCCGCTACACAAGCAGCTCTTCGTCGAGGCCAACCCGATTCCGGTCAAGTGGGCCATGGCGCGGCTGGGCCTGTGTGGACCGGCGCTGCGCCTGCCACTGACGCCGCTGTCGCCCGCCCACCACGGCACCGTGGAGAGCGCGCTGCGCGCCGCTGGCTTGCTTGCTTGACGCCCCTTTGCCCCTACGTGGAAGGCTGCCCATCATGCCCAACCGTTCCCTCCTGCTTCGGCTCGCTCCCGTGACGGCAGCGCTGCTGCTGGCCAGCGGCTGCTCGGTGCTGGAAGAAACCCGTATCGACTACAAGAGTGCCAAGCAGATCAATACACTGGAAGTCCCGCCCGACCTGACCCAGCTCACGCGCGAGACGCGCTATGCCCTGCCGGGCGATGCCGTCACCGCTTCTGGCTACCAAGCCGCCGCCGCGGCCCGGCCCAGCGCAGCGGCCGCCGCGCCGCAACAGATCGGTGACGTGCGCATCGAGCGCGCCGGCAACCAGCGCTGGCTGGTGGTGGACCGCGCCCCCGAAACACTGTGGCCGGCGCTGCGCGACTTCTGGCAGGAAAACGGTTTTCTGCTGACCATCGACCAACCGCAGCTGGGCCTGATGGAGACCGACTGGGCCGAAAACCGCGCCAAGATTCCGCAGGACATCATCCGCGCCACCATCGGCAAACTGTTCGACAACCTGTACTCCACCGGCGAGCGCGACAAATTCCGCACCCGTGTCGAGCGCAGCGCCAGCGGCGGCAGCGAGATCTATATCAGCCACCGCGGCATGGTCGAGGTGTATTCCAACGAACGCAAAGACAACACCGTCTGGCAACCGCGTCCGGCCGACCCCGAGCTGGAGGCCGAATTTTTGCGCCGCCTGATGGTCAAGCTCGGCGTCACGCAAGAGCAGGCCCAGGCGGCGTTGGCCGCGGGTGTGCGGCCGCCGGTGGCCCGCGTCGAGACGCTCGATGGCCAGCCCACCGTCGTCATCGACGAGAATTTCGACCGTGCCTGGCGGCGCGTCGGCTTGGCGCTGGACCGCAGCGGCTTCACCGTCGAGGACCGCAACCGCAGCGAGGGGCTGTATTACGTGCGCTACGTCGCCGCTGACGCGCAGACTGGCGCAGCGCGCGAGCCTGGCTTCCTCGGTCGCATCACCGGCTTCTTTAGCCGCAGCGACGCGCCGGCCGCGCAGCCCAATCGTTACCAAATTCGCGTCGCGGGCAATGGCGAGCGCACCACGGTACGCATCTTCAACGCCAATGGACAGCCCGAGACATCGGCCACGGCGCAGCGCATCGCGCAATTGCTGGCCGACGATCTGAAGTAAAGCGTCTGGGATTGGTTGCGCGGCGGACACGGGCCACGACCACCGTGTCGCCAAGGGCTGCAGCAGCCCAGGCGAGCGCCCGCTGGCGTCGGCAACGGGCGCTGCGTTCTTCTCAGGCCGCCACGGCCTCTTGTGCCTGCGGCAGCGGCGTGCGGATCAGATAGTCGAACGCCGACAGCGCCGCCTTCGCTCCCTCGCCCGCCGCGATCACGATTTGTTTGTACGGCGTCGTCGTGCAATCGCCGGCGGCAAACACGCCGGGCACGTTGGTCTGGCCCTTGGCGTCCACCACGATTTCGCCGAAGCGGTTGCGCTCGACCACCCCGTCGAGCCACTCGGTATTGGGTACCAAGCCGATTTGCACGAACACGCCCTCCAGCGCCAGCGTTTGCTCGGCTCCGCTGGCACGATCGCGCCAGCGCAGGCCCGTCACCCGCTGCCCATCACCCTCGATGGCCAGCGTCTGCGCCTGGGTCAAGACGGTGACGTTGGGCAGGCTCTTGAGCTTGCTCACCAACACCGCATCCGCTTTGAGCTGATCGGCAAACTCCAGCAGCGTCACGTGCGCCACGATCCCGGCCAGATCGATAGCAGCCTCCACCCCGGAGTTGCCACCGCCAATCACCGCCACGCGCTTGCCTTTGAACAGCGGACCGTCGCAGTGCGGGCAATACGCGACACCGCGATTCTTGTACTCCGCCTCGCCCGGCACGTCGAGGTTACGCCAGCGCGCGCCGGTGGCCAGCACCACGGTGCGGGCGCGCAACGTCGCCCCGCCCGCCAGCTCAACGCCCAGGAAACCACCGGGCTCGGTCGCCGGGTGCAGGGCCTGTACGCTTTGCCCCTCCATCAGGTCCACCCCATAGTGGCGCACATGGGCCTGCAGGGCGGCGGCGAAGCGGGGGCCATCGGTCTGCAGGACGGAAATGTAGTTTTCGATCGCCAGCGTATCGTTGACCTGACCGCCGAAGCGCTGCGCCACGACCCCGGTGCGAATCCCCTTGCGCGCCGCATACACCGCCGCCGCCGCTCCGGCTGGCCCGCCGCCCACCACCAGCACATCGTAGGGCTCGCGTGCCGCCAGCGCCTCGGCGGCGCGGGCGGGCGCCTCCGTATCCAGCTTGGCCAACAGCTCGGCCAGCGACTGGCGCCCCGAAGCCAACACCGCCCCGTTGTGCCACACCAGCGGCACCGCCATCACGTTGCGGCGCGCCACTTCGTCCGGGAACAAGGCGCCGTCGATCACCGTCGTGCGCACACCCGGGTTGAGCAGCGCCATCAGGCTCAGCGCCTGCACCACATCCGGGCAGTTGTGGCACGACAGCGACATATACACCTCGAACTCGTGCTCGCCGGGCAGCGCGCGCACTTGCTCCAGCAGCGCCGGCTCCACTTTGGGCGGGTGCCCGCCTGCCCACAGCAACGCCAGCACCAGCGACGTGAATTCGTGGCCCAGTGGCACGGCGGCAAAGGTCAGATTTTGGCGCCCGTCGGGCGTGCGGATGGCAAACGAGGGCCGACGCTCGGCCTGGCCGTCGCGCCGAACCCGGATTCGCCCACCCGATAAGTCGGCAATCGTTTGCAGCAGTGTGTCGAGCTCGCGTGCGCTGGCCGAGTCATCCAGCGTGGCCACCAGCTCGATCGGCTGGCTCATGCGGGCCAGATAGCCTTGCAGTTGGGTTTTCAAAGATTCGTCGAGCATGGGATAGACCTCCAATGGCGATGACTGGGTCAGCACCCTGCCGCGCCGCCCCACTTCGCCGGTGGAGGCGACATCGAAACGGCAGGTGTGCGGAGGGCAGGAGAAAGCGAGCGACTGAGCGCCGCCCGCACGGTGTCGCCACAGCGGTCCGCCCAGCGCCGCAGCGCGAGGGCGAACCGGCAGACGAGGACGATCAGATCTTGCCGACCAGCTCCAGCGACGGCGCAATCGTCTTGGCGCCCTCGTTCCACTTGGCCGGGCAGACCTCACCCGGGTGCTCGGCCACATACTTGGCGGCCTTGAGCTTGCGCAGCGTCTCCTTGACATCACGCGCGATGGCGTTGTCATGGATCTCGGCGGTCTTGATCACCCCTTCTGGGTTGACGACAAAGGTGCCGCGCAGCGCCAAACCCTCCTCCTCGATGTGCACGCCGAACGCGCGCGTCAGCGTGTGGGTCGGGTCGCCCACCAGCGGAAAGCGCGCCTTGCCCACCGCGGGGCTGGTCTCGTGCCACACCTTGTGCGAAAAGTGCGTGTCGGTGGTGACGACATACACCTCGGCGCCCAGCTTCTGAAACTCCTCGTAATGCTCGGCCGCGTCCTCGACTTCGGTCGGGCAGTTGAAGGTGAAGGCCGCCGGCATGAAGATCAGCACCGACCACTTGCCCTTGAGCGATTGATCGGTGACTTCGATGAACTTGCCATTGTGGTACGCCTGGGCCTTGAAAGCCGGCACGGTGGTGTTGATGATCGACATCGACTGTCCTTTCGTGGTTGTGTTGAGAAAACGTCATCGTTCAGGCACTCGCGGCGGCGGGGGTTCCTCGCGCCCCCAACTGCTGACCGCGGGCGCCTTCACGCATCAAATTATAGGTTCGATATATCGACATTCTTCATTGATAGTATGAATCTCATCGATTGAAAATCTTTTGCAGCGCAACATTGGGGCTGACCGCGCTCCCAAACGCCAGACCCGACGGCGAAAGCGTCACCCACAGACGTACACCTGCGCCCGCGAGAGCGCCCCCATTCGCCCAACCATCACCGTGCCATCACCTCGCTGCACGCCAGCCTGGGGCGGGTTCACACTTGCTTGTAATACGAACGATTCGTATTTGAGTTATAGTATCATGCATGCACCTCGATCGTGTCCTCAACACTTTCCCATCTCCGGAGTGATCTGCCCATGTTCCTTCTGGATCAAGCCTCACCGATGCGTACATCCCTCCCCCCAGACCCGACCCCGC
>NZ_VJON01000047.1 GCF_007556685.1 Tepidimonas charontis
CACCTTGAGCCGCTCGATCTCCCGCTCGCTCATCTCGATGCGCTTGTCCACCCAGCCCTCCGCTTCCAGACCAACAAGCGGACATTTCTACTTTGCCGGAAGCGGACATTACTATCTTGCTTCTACAGTAGCAGCCGGCGTTGCGGCGCCGTGGGGCCGCATGGCGCAGCGCTATGCCCAGGACGGGGCAGCGGCAGCGCGCCCACGCCTTGCTCGACCAGGGCGTGTGTGGGCGGCGCGCGACCCGCCACCGCTCAGCGCAGCCACAGCCGCAGCGCCCCCCACAACCGCCCCAACAGGCCGGCTTCTTCCACCGTCTCGAGCACTTGCAGGGGGACCTCGGCCAGTGTCTCACCGGCAGCCGACAGTACGCGCAAGGTGCCCAGCGGCTGGCCTTTGAGCAGCGGGGCCACCAGCGGGTCGGGCCGCACCAGCTCAGTGCGCAGCCCCTTGGCCGCCCCCCGCGGCACCGTCACCACCACGCCCTGGGGCAAACCCAGCCGTACTTCGCTCGCCCGGCCTTTCCACACCGGCGCGCTGACCACCGGCTGGCCGGGCGCAGCCAGGCGCACCGGCTCGAACGCCGTGTAGCCCCAGTTGAGCAGCTTCTGGCTTTCGGTGGCACGCGCATTCTCACTGGCCGCGCCCAGCACCACGCTGATCAGGCGCCGCTGTGCCGCCGGCCCCTCGCCCCAGCCCGGCACGGGCCGGCGCGCAGTGGCCACCAGGCAGTAGCCGGCCGCCGCGGTGTGGCCGGTCTTCAAGCCATCGACCGTGGGATCGCGAAACAGCAACACATTGCGGTTGGTGTCGTTGGCGGCTGGGGTACCGGGGTAGCGGTAGCGCTGAATGGCGTAGTAGCCGATGTACTGCGGAAAGTCCTGGATCAGACGCTGCGCCAAGGTCGCCAGATCACGGGCCGTGGTGGTGTGACCGGGCGCGGTCAGTCCTTCTGGATTTTTGAAGGTGGTGCGCGTCAGCCCCAGTGCGCGCGCTTGCCGATTCATCAGCTCGACGAAGTGTTCGACCGTGCCGCCCACGCCCTCGGCCAGCGCAACGGTGGCGTCGTTGCCCGATTGCACGATCATGCCCTTGAGCAGGTCCTCCACCGGCACCCGGGTGTTGGGCTCGATGAACATGCGCGAGCCGGGCATGCGCCAGGCGCGCTCGCTGATCAAGAGCTTTTCTTGCAACTGCAAGCGGCCAGCGCGCAGCGCATCGAAGACCACGTAGGCGGTCATCAGCTTGGTCAACGAAGCCGGCTCCACCGGCTCGTCTGGATCCTTGGCCGCCAAGATCTGCCCGCTGGTGGCATCCAGCAGCAGCCAGGCGCGCGCCGCCACCTCGGGCGGCTGTGGCGTCTGCGCCTGCGCCGGCGCCACCATCAGCGACAGCCACAGCGCCCACACCCAGCACCACGCCGGGCGGCGCTGCCCGCCGACGACGAGGCGCCGCCAGGACGCGCCGCTCAGCCCAGCGACACGCGGCCGGCCCAGCGCCGGCTCGCTGATGATGTCCATCCGAAAACGGTCAAAAACACCCAACACACGCACTCCTCGGGTCCGCCCCGCTCGCCGCGTGGCACCCTATCCCAATTCCCACATTCACCGATCGATGCGGCTTGACAACCCGTCCAAGGCCCGCAGGTGGTGGGTGACGAGTTGTTTGAGCAGCGGCAAGCGCCCGTGAAAAAAATGCTCGCCGCCCGGCACCACCGTCAGTGGCAGCCCCATCGGGCGCGCCCAATCCAGCACCGCCGCCAGCGGTACGGTGTCGTCGTGCTCCCCATGCACGACCTGGGTGCGCACCTGAAGTTCCGCACTGAGCACGGGCATCGCAAATCGACTGGCGGCTGGCGCCACCAAGCAAAGCGCATGCAGCGTGCGCTGCGGCAGCAGCCGCGTCGCCGATGCGGCGGCGACGTAGCCCCCGAAGGAAAACCCCGCCAGCGCCAGCGGCGCCCCCAGCGGGGCACGCGCCGTGACGACCGCCAGCAAATCATCGACCTCACCCACGCCGTGGTCATGCGCACCGGCGCTGGCACCGACGCCACGAAAGTGAAACCGCACCGCCTCCCAGCCCTGCTGCACGAACGCGCGCGCCAGCGTCTGCACCACCTTGTTGTGCAGCGTACCGCCGAACAACGGGTGCGGATGGGCGATCACGGCCACACCGCCGCCGGCACGCGGGATACTCGGGCGGTCGATGGCCAGCTCCAGCGCCCCCGCCGGGCCCGTGATCAGCAGCATCTCGGTTTGTGCGTTCATCGGCAAGCCATACGGGACGGGGATCCCTCGGCGCTCAGCGCCCGACGTCGGGCGCGAGCAGCAGACGCTCCACCGGCACGCCATCGCGCAGATGCTGGGTCACGATCTCGTCGATGTCGGTGGTATCCACGTAGGTGTACCAGACGCCTTCCGGATAGACCACCGCCACCGGCCCACCCGCGCAGCGGTCCAGACAGCCGGCCTTGTTGACGCGCACTTGGCCCGGCCCGGCCAAGCCCAACTCACGCACGCGCGCCTTACAGTGCTCGAACGCCTGCTGCGCGCCGTGCTGGGCACAGCAGGCCTGGCCGTTGGCGCGCTCATTGAGGCAAAAGAAAATGTGGCGCCGGTAGTAACCGCTCGCCGCCGCAATGGAGGGCTGATCGCTCATGAGATGCCATTGTAGGCTGGGCCGTCGGTGCGCTGAAGCGCCAGCCGCGCCGCCACCGCCACCGCCAGCCAGGGCCACAGCCAACCCAGCCACTGCAATACCCCATGAAAGCGGCTAAAGCGCCCCTGCTCCCAGTTCTGCAACCATTCGTTCAAATAAGCCGGGTCGGGCACGCGGTTGAGCTGGCCCAGCGTCAGCGCACCAATGGCCACCGCCAACAGCGCCGCGCCGCGCGCGCCCAGCGGTAGCGCCAACACCGACAGCGCCGCCGCCACCACCAGGCCCAACTGCACCGGCGGCGTCAGCCACGCCCAGCCATTGGCCGGACCGAAGGACAAGGCAGCCGCCAGTGCGCCGCAGCCCAAGGCCGCGCTACCCAACAACCCGACGAATACCACGCGCTGCCCACAGCGCCGCACGCTGGCGTAGCCCAGCAGCACCGGCACCAGCAGGCTCAGCGCCACCAACCAGGCTTCCGTCAGCGGGCCGGGCGCAGCGGGTGGTGGCCCCGGCGGCAACCACGCCTGCCACGGCGTACCTTGCAATGCGGCACGCAATTGCACCTCCAGCCGGGGCCACACCTGACCAGTACCAAACGGCACCACGGTGGGATAGAGCACCGCAAACGGCCACAGCAGCAGCAACACCCACGCCGCTTGGGCACCGGGGCGCAGCCAGTCCTGCCGAAACGACGACCAGCCATGCAACCAGCGCCACTGCAGCGCCAGCCATGCCACGGCCGCTCCCAGCGCCGCGCCAACCGTGTTGAGCAGGGCGTCGGCCTGCGACGGCACGCGCTGCGGCAGGTAACCCTGCAGCGTCTCCAGCGCCAACGACACAGCGGCAGGCAACAGCACACCCAGCCACGGCGCCAGGCGCGGCCAGCCGCTGCGGGCCCAGGCCAGCGTGACCAAGACGCCCAAGGGCAGATAACCCAGCAGGTTGGCCGCGATGTCGAAGCGCGACCAGTAGCGTGGCCAGGGCGCACTCACGAACGCCCAGGGGGGCAGCCCTTGGTCACGCCAGCCCTGGAACGGAAACAGGCTGGCATAGACCACCAGCCCCAGGTAGCACAGCAGCAGCGGCCATGCGAGCGAGCGGTGCCCGCTGCCGCCAGCCTCGCGCCGCAGTCGGGTATTTGTCATCGCCGGGGCTGCGTCCGTTGGCGCGCCGACTCAGAAAGGTTTGATGACGACCAGCGCCACCGCCGCCACCATCAGCAGTACCGGCACCTCGTTGAACCAGCGGTACCAGACGTGACTGCGGCGGTTGCGTCCGTGCAAGAACGCGCGCAGCACGTACCCGCACAGCCCATGGTAGAGCACCAGCAGCACCACCACGGCCAGCTTGGCGTGTAACCAGCCGTTACCCGGTCCCCGACCGATGCCATACCCCAGCCACAGCCACAGGCCCAGCCCCAGCGCGGGCACTGCCAACAGCGTCATGAAACGATATAGCTTGCGCGCCATCAACAGCAGACGCTCGCGCTCGGCCGCGCTGTCGGGCGCCACCATGGCCAAGTTGACGAAGATACGCGGCAAATAGAACAACCCCGCGAACCAGCTGGCGATGAAAACGATATGAAAGGTTTTGACCCACAGCATGGGGTGCAGTGTATGCCAGCCACGTGCCAGCGGTGTGTGCGCCGCCCGGGCGTCGCACCGGGCTCGGTCAGCGCGACGTGGGTTGGCGGGCGCCCCGCCACCATCGGGTCTTACCGAGTTCGGGGAAGGTCCCCCCGTCGGGTTTTGGCGTAACATCGAGCCGTGGTGGACGCCCCCGCCTTACTGCTCGAATCGGGCATCGACCCCGGTGTCGCCGGCTGGACGTGCCTGACGCCGCCTGCCTGCGCTCGCGGTCAATCTCCGGTGTGGCTCGGCATCGAAGATCGGCTGTACTGGCTCGACACGGGTTTGCAGCGTCTGTGGCGGCTGCACGTGCCCAGCGGCCACAGTGAATGGCGCGAACTTCCGCAGACCCCGGGCGGTCTAATGCCGTGCCGACGCGGTGGCTGGCTGCTGGCGCTGCGCGACGGCGTCTACCATCTGCCCGCGTGGGACCTGCCGCTGCAGCGCATCGCCGAAGCGCCTTATGATGTGCGGCGTTGCCGCTTCGACGCTGCCGTCTGCGACCCTTGGGGTCGGTTGTGGCTGGCCAGCAGCGCGGAAGCCTGCGAACACGTCGATGGGGCCCTGTACTGTTTGCGGGCGCGCGACCGGCAGCGCCCCGAGTTGGTGCTGGTGCGCAGCGGTTGGCCGACCAGCGCAGCCTTGGTCTGGAGCGTCGATGGCCAGACGCTGTACTGGACCGACGGCACCGCCAATGCCCTGTGGGCGCTGCCGATGCTCGACCCCGCCCGTTGGCCGCCACAGCTCGGTGCGCCGATGCCCTCGCACCGCCTGCTGGCCAACGCTGGCAATACCGGCCGACTGGCGGGCGCCACCGTCGATCGGGATGGGCGCTACTGGGTGGCTCGGGAAGCAGGGGCGCGCGTTCAGTGCCTGTCGCCCAGCGGACATGTCCTGCTGGAGCTACCGTTGCCAGTGCGCAGCCCCACCGCAGTGGTCTTCGGAGGCCCCGATTTGCGCTCCCTTTTCGTCGTCAGCGCGCGCCAGCACCGCTCGGCCAGCGAATTGAACGCCCACCCCAACAGCGGCGCGGTCTTTGCGCGACGCCTGGCCGTCACGGGCGTGCCTGCCGCCCGCTACTGGGATTGATGCCCACTCGCCATTCACGGCGGCGATGCAAAAAGTTCACGCGCGCGCTGCTGCAAGGGGCTACCATTGCCGGCCATGGCAGCCTCGACCTCTCCTCCCTGCGACGATCTGCTGCGCCAATGGGCCGAACAGATTCGGGCCGCTGCGGCTCGAGGGCAGCGCCTGCGGATACGCGGCAGCGGCACCAAGGCGTTTTTGGCCGACGCACCGCAGTCGGGCACAGAAATACTGGACACACGCGCCTGGCGCGGTATCGTCAATCATGAACCGACCGAGCTGGTCGTCACGGCGCGCGCCGGCACCCCGTTGGCCGAGCTCGAGGCGGCCTTGGCTGCCCGTGGGCAATGTCTGCCGTTCGAGCCGCCGCACTTTGGGCCAGCCACGGTGGGGGGGATGGTGGCTGCGGGCCTAGCCGGACCGGCGCGCGCTGCCGTCGGGGCCGTGCGCGACTATGTGCTGGGGGCGCGGCTGCTCAACGGACGCGGCGAACACCTGACGTTCGGCGGGCAGGTGATGAAAAACGTCGCTGGCTACGACGTCAGCCGCGCGCTGGCCGGCAGCGCGGGCGCGTTGGGGGTGATCACCGAGGTGTCGTTGAAAGTGCTGCCCCGCCCCTTCGGCGAAGCCACGCTACGCTTGCGCCTGACGCAAGCCGCGGCGCTGCAGCGGCTGGCGCAGTGGCGCGCCCAGCCCTTGCCGATCAACGCCAGCCTTTGGGCGGACGATGGCGACGCCGGCGCGCTTTGGCTGCGCCTGCGCGGCGCTGCCGCGGCGGTGGCCGCTGCCAGCGCGCGTTTGTTGGCCGAGGTGGACGGCACGCCCGTGCCGCCTGAGGAGGCGCAGGCGCTGTGGCAGGGGGTGCGCGAACAAACCCTGCCTTTTTTTACCGCACCGCCCAGTCCGCAGCACGATTTGTGGCGGCTGTCCGTGCCGGCCACGGCCCCCGTACTGAGCGAGGCAGCGCCGACCTTGGTGGAGTGGCTGGGTACGCTGCGCTGGGTGTGGGCCCCCGAGCAAGCCGCCGAGGCCCTACGCGAGCAAGCCGCCCGAGCCGGCGGCCATGCCTGGCTGTGGCGTGCGGCGCCACAGCGCCGCACACCGCTGGCGCGCACGTCGGCCCTGCCAGCCGCCATGCAGGCGCTGCAACAGCGCGTGCGTCTGGCGTTTGATCCGCAGCGCGTCTTCGACGCCACCATGTGGGAGGTCTGACTCCGATGCAGACGCAACTGACCACCGAATTCGCGGCCACGCCCGACGGACAGGCCGCCGAAGCCATCCTGCGCCGGTGTGTGCATTGCGGCTTTTGCACCGCCACCTGCCCCACCTACCAGCTGCTGGGTGACGAACTCGATGGCCCACGGGGCCGCATCTACTTGATCAAGCAGGTGCTGGAGGGAGCCGCGCCAACACGGGCGACGCAGCAACATCTGGACCGCTGTCTGACCTGCCGCAATTGCGAGACCACCTGTCCCAGCGGGGTCGAATACGGACATCTGCTCGACATCGGCCGCAAGGTGGTGGAAGAGCGCGTGCCGCGCCCGCCGCTCGAGCAGGCCGTGCGTTGGCTGCTGCGCGAAGGCCTGACTTCGCCGCTGTTTGGGCCGGCGATGCGCCTGGGCCAGTGGGTACGTGATGCCCTGCCAGCCAGCCTCAAGGCCAAGGTACCGCCACGGCGCGACCCCGGTGCTTGGCCGCGGACGCCGCGGTCACGCCGCATGCTGATGCTGGCCGGCTGTGTGCAGCCAGCGATGATGCCCACCATCAACGCCGCCACCGCGCGCGTGCTCGATGCCGCTGGTATCCAAACCGTGGTGGCGGCGCAGGCCGGCTGCTGCGGTGCGTTGCGCTTTCACCTCAACGATCAGGTCGGCGCGCTCGACGAGATGCGCGCCAACATCGACGCCTGGTGGCCCTACATCGAACCCACCGACGGCAGCGCCCCGGTGGAGGCCATCGTGATGAACGCCTCTGGCTGCGGGGTGATGGTGAAGGACTATGGGCACGCCCTGCGCCACGACCCGGCCTACGCCGACAAGGCACAGCGCGTCAGCGACCTGACGCGTGACTTGAGCGAACTGCTGCCGGCGCTGCTGCCCGCTTGGCAGGCGCGGCTGGGGGCGGCGCTGCCTGCAGGGGTGCCGCGCCAGCTCGCCTACCACCCGCCCTGCACCCTGCAACATGGGCAAAAGCTGCGCGGCGGGGTCGAGCAGGCGCTGGCCCAGCTGGGCTTTGAGGTGCGGCTGGCGGCGCAGGAGCCGCATCTGTGCTGCGGCTCGGCCGGCACCTACAGCGTGCTGCAGCCACAACTGAGCACCCAGCTGCGCGACCGCAAACTCACGCACCTGCAAGCCACCGAGCCGCAAACCATCGTCTCGGCCAACATTGGCTGTATCACCCATCTGCAAAGCGGCACCGACACCCCAGTGCGCCACTGGGTGGAAGTCGTCGATGAAGCCTTGACCGCCGCGGCGGCGTCCACCAGCGCCGCACCGGTTTGAACCCGGGATCGCCGTGGTGCCCGCGCTGCCCGTGCTGCTGGCGCTGCAATTGGCAGGCGAAGTCCCGGCCTGGCTGCCGGGCGCCAGTGCGCAGACGCTGGCGTCGCTGGCACCGAAGTCGGTCACCACCCCGGTGGCCATGGGCATCGCCGAGCGCCTGGGCGGCTTGCCGTCGCTGACCGCGGCGCTGGTGGCGGGCACCGGTATCTGGGAGGCGGTGAGCGCGCGCTGGTTGTTTGCGCGCCTACGCATCGACGATCCCGTGGTGCGCGGCTTTGCGCTCGGCGTGACGGCACACGGCATCGGCACTGCACGGGCCTTTCAGGTCAACCCGCAAATGGGCGCTTTCGCCGGCTTGGCCATGGGTCTGGCGGCGCTGTTCAACGCGCTCGTGCTGCCGTGGGTGATGGGGCCGTTGTTGGATGCCCTGGCACGCTGAGTGCGCGCGTTGCCGCCCTGAGCACAGTGCAGCGGCAGGTCGCGCACCCCCTGCGACCCGAGCAGGGGAAGCGGGGGCTTCTCAGGCGGGCCGGGGGCACCCGCCAACCAGCGTCACCGGGCACCGCTGCACTGTCGGGCATGGCCGTCGGCCACCAGTCGCTTGGTCGAGCGGTTGATCCACTACATTACGGGTATGGTCCCGAGCCGCCGACCGCTGTCTGTGCACGCGTGCCACTGTCTGCTGCGCAGGGTGCGGCTGGCGCCTTGGACGCCCCCTCTTTGGCAGCGCGTGCTGCCGCTGTTGATCGTGCTGGTACTGCTGGCAGGCACAGGACGTGCAGCGTGGTCCCGCACCGACACCGATTCGGCGGCTGCGGCACCGGCCCCTGTCCCCGTGGCGCTGGACATCGCCGCGCTGCAGGTGCCGTCCTACTGGCTGCGACCGCACGCGCGCGTGCTGCGCGAGCCCCCGGGGGCTACGGCCCTGGATCCGATGACCCTGCTGCACCGCTCGGATCTGCCGTGGCAACCGGTACAAGACACCGACCCCGTGTTCAACTTCGGCACCGACCGAGCCGCCTGGTGGGTACACGTGCCGCTGGCCCACCGAGGTGACTCACCCACCACGCTATGGCTGGAGGTCACCGAGCCGCTGATCGATTTTGTGGACATATGGTTGATCGAACGCGGTAGCGCACGCACACTGACCGAGCTGCACAGCGGTGATCGGCGCCCATTCGGCACTCGCCCCATCGAACATCGCCATCCGCTGCTACCACTGACTTTGGCACCGGGACAGGCGGCGGACCTGCTGGTGCGGGTGTCCACGGTGGATGGGGAACACGACCCGCTGCCGCTGCGCCTATGGGAGCCAGCGGCGTTCGAGGCGCACGCCCGCTCAGAAGCCCTGTTGTATGGCGCCTACTATGGAGCGCTGACCGTTTTGCTGCTGTACAACGCGCTGCTCGCCTTGGGTACCCGCGAACGCGCCTTTGCCTGGTACACGCTGTTTCTGGGCAGCTTTCTGGTTTGGAACCTGACCTACCGGGGCTTTGCGTTGCAGTACCTCTGGCCCAATGCACCCACTTGGAACCAGATCGCTCTGGTGGGGTTTTCCGCGTTGATCTATGCCACGATGGCCGCGTTTGCCTGGAGCCTGCTGGAGCTGCCGCGCCGCAGTCCATGGGCGTTTCGCGCACAAGCGCTGTTGGCGGCCGCGGCGCTGGGGCATGCAGTATGGATCGCGGTGGATCCGACCGCCGCCACCTTCGCCACCTTGGACACGGTCGGGCTGGCGATGTTCGCTGCGCTCATCGCCGGGGCTTTGCACGTGGCCTGGCAGGGCGAACGGCTGGCGTGGTGGTATCTGGCGGCATTGGGCAGTTTGTTCACCGGCGCCGGCATCTACTATCTGACCAAGCTGGAAGTCATCACGCCCGGCCCGCTGAGCCTGCAGGCGCTCAACCTCGGCTCGGTGGGCGAATTCTTGCTGCTGGCGCTGGCGCTGGCCCATCGCATCAATCGGCTCAAAACGGAACGCGACGACGCCCAACGGGCACTGATTGCGGCGCTACGCGACTCCGAACACCGTCTGGAGCAGCAGGTCAACGAGCGCACCCGCGAACTGGCCGAGGCCAACGCGCAACTGACCGCGTTGGCCGAGCGCGACGCGCTCACCGGCCTGTACAACCGCCGCCGCTTCGACGCCCAACTGCCACAAGAATTGGCGCGCGCCCAGCGCAGCGGGCGGCCTCTGGGTCTGTTGGTGCTGGACATCGATCACTTCAAAGACGTCAACGACTTGGCCGGTCACACCCAAGGTGACGTGACACTGGCACGCCTGGGCCGGCTGATCGAACACACCCTGCAGTGACGCACCGACCACGCCTACCGCATCGGCGGTGAGGAATTCGTGGTGCTGGTGCCCGACAGCAGCGAAGACGGGCTGCGCCAATTGGGGGAGCGTCTGCGCGCGGCCGTGCAGGCACAGCACTGGCCGCATCCGGTGCAGCTGTGCATCACGGTGTCGGTGGGGATGACCCTGTCGGTGCCCGATGACACACCGCAGCGCCTCTACCAACGCGCCGACGCCGCGCTGTACGAGGCCAAGCGCAGCGGCCGCAACCAATGCGCCTGGGCAGCACCGCCTCACTGAGCGTGAATGCCTGCGCGCTCGATGATGGCGCGCATGCGCTCGGTGTCGGCACGCATGCGGTGGGCCAACCCCTCGGGAGCAGTGCCTACCGCCTGCCAACCTTGGGCAAACAGCTGCTGGCGCACGGCAGGCCGGCGCACGATCTCGGCCAACGCAGTGGCCAGCCGCTGCACATGCGCGCGGGGGCTACTGGCCGGACCGGCCACCGCGTTCCAGATCTCCAATTCGACCCCGCGCACACCCAACTCGGCCAAGGCGGGCACATTCGGCGCCAGTGTGCTGCGCGCCGCCGAGGTGACGCCCAGCGTCTGCAGCTTGCCCGCTTGCACCTGCGCCAGTGCCAGCCCGGGCGGCAGCAGCGCCACCTGCACATCGCCGCGAATCATGGCCTGGATGACCTGCGGATTGCCCGTAAAGGGCACATGCACCGCCCGCCAGCCGGTGGCGTCTTTGACCATCTCCATGCCGATGTGCGCTACCGTGCCGACGCCGGGCGATCCGTAGTTCCACGTGTCGCCCGCGCTGCGGCCGGCCGCCAGCAGGCGCGTGGCGTCCGCGGGCAGACGCGTATCGGCCACGAGCACCAGCGGCGCCGTGGCCAACAGCGTCACCGGCGTCAAATCGGTGGCGGGATCGTAGGGCGTGGCGGGGTTGAGGAGCTTGGCGATCGTCAGATTGCCGTTGATCATCAGGCCAAAGGTGTGGCCATCGCGGGCGCGTGCCACGGCGTCGGCGGCGACGTTACCGGCCGCCCCGGGGCGGTTTTCCACCACCACCGGCTGGCCGAGCGCTTGCGCCAGCGGCTCGGCCAGCGTGCGCGCCATCACGTCGGGCGATGAGCCCGGCGGAAAGCCCACCAACAGGCGCAATGGGCGCTGCGGCCAGGGCTGGACCTGCGCCCACGCGGCCCCCAGATGACCCACCGCTGCGGCAGAGGTCGCCACCAGCAGCGTGCGCCGTGAGCAAGACATGCGTTCAAACCTCATCGTCGATTTCCACACCGGATCATTCCCCGCGCGGCCGCATTTTCGCTCGTCCTGAGTCCGGCTGCATCAGGCGTGCACCCGACGCTGCCCAACCGCGCGTCCAGCAGCCAACCAGAGCCTAGCGAAAACACGCGCCACGCAACACCGGCCCCGCGCAGGCAGAGCGGTCGCCACGTTCGGTGGGCTGTGCCTCAGCCGTGCAAATCATCGCGGCGAGCAATTTCGAACAGGCGCTGCAGCTCATGGGGGTAGCGGCGTAGATTGGCCGCATGCCAACGCTGAATCGCCCACATGGCCAGCGCCACCAGCGTACCGAAAGCCGCGATGGCACCAAAGGCCGACAACCCGGCGCCGGTGGCAGCGCTGTAGAGAAAGCCCAGCCCCAGGATGCAGGCCTGTTCGTTGAAATTCTGCACGGCGATCGAGCGCCCAGCCCCCATCAGGTTGTGGCCGCGGTGCTGCAGCAGCGCGTTCATCGGTACCACCAAAAAGCCGCCCAAGGCGCCCAACAGCATCAGAAAGGGGGCTGCCAGCCAGACGTCGTCGATCAGATTCATCAGCACCACCAGGCCCCCCATCGCAACACCCAGCGGCATGATGCGCGGCGCGTGCTCCAGCCGCATGCGCAGCGACGCTGCCACCGCGCCGACGGCGGTGCCGATGGCCACCACGCCCACCAGCGAGGAGGCCTGGGTGGTGGTGTAGCCCAACGCCGCGGCGGCCCAGGCCAGGACGATGTAGCGCAGATTGCCGCTGACGCCCCAAAACAGCGTCGTCGTCGCCAGGGAAATTTGCCCCAGATGGTCGCGCCACAGGCGGGCGTTGCAGCGCCAAAAATCGGGCAATAGCGCCAGCGGATTGGCCGGCAGGTGGCGCAGCGGCGCCGTGGTGCGTGGGATGTGCAGGTTGAAAGCCGCCGCCAGCCCATACACCCCCACCAGGCCGACGATCGCCGCCTCGGCCGGCACGGCCGCGACCCCCCACACCTGCAGCAGATGCTGGGCAAACGGCCCCACCAGTTGGCCGCCCAGCACCACCCCCAAAATGATGGAGGCGATCGTCAAGCCCTCGATCCAGCCGTTGGCCTTGACCAGCTGCGAGGGCGGCAACAGCTCGGTGAGAATGCCATACTTGGCCGGCGAATAGGCGGCCGCGCCCAGCCCGACGATGCTGTAAGCCAGCAGCGGGTGCAGTGGCGTGAGCATCAGCAGGCAGCCCGCCACCTTGACGGCGTTGCTGATGAACATGACGCGCCCTTTGGGTTGAGAGTCGGCGAACGCCCCGACGAATGGCGCCAGCACCACGTAGAACAGGGCGAACATCGGCACCAGGGCCGCTGCCTGCCACTCGGGCGCGCCACGACTGCGCAGCAGTTCCACGGCCACCACGAACAGCGCGTTGTCCGCCAGCGAGCTGAAGAACTGCGCCGTCATGATGGTGTAGAAGCCGCGCTTCATGGTTGTGAAAACGAATCGACGGTGCGGGCAGACGGCGCAAAGTGTGCGAAAGTGCGCGCGTTTATAGCACGCCGAACCCGCCATGCCGCGTCCCATCCTTGCCACCGTCCATCTGGGCGCCCTGCGCCACAACCTGCAGCGCTGTCGCGCCGCCGCTGGTGCCGCCCGCGTGTGGGCGGTCGTCAAGGCCAATGCCTACGGCCACGGTATCGAGCGCGCCTTTGGGGGCCTGCGCGGCGCCGACGGCTTTGCGCTGCTCGATCTGGCCGAAGCCGAGCGGCTGCGCGCGCTCGACTGGCGCGGCCCGATCCTGCTGTTGGAGGGCTGCTTCGAGCCACGCGATCTGGAGCTGTGCTCGCGCCTGAATCTGTGGCACGTGGTGCACTGCGAGCAGCAAATCGATTGGCTGGCTGCGCACAAGACACAACAGCCGCACCGCGTCTTCCTGAAAATGAATTCGGGGATGAACCGGCTGGGCTTTCGGCCAGCGGCGTTTCGCGCTGCCTGGGCGCGGCTGCAGGCGCTGCCCCAAGTGGCCGAGGTCAGCCTGATGACCCACTTCAGCGACGCCGACGGACAACGTTTCGGGCGCGAAGGTATCGCCCACCAGGTACAGACCTTTGTGGCCGCCACGGCCGACTTACCGGGCGAGCGCAGTCTGTGCAACAGCGCCGCCACGCTGCGGCACGCGCTGCAGAGGCAACTGGGCCCGGACGGCCGACAGGCGCTGGCCGCCGACTGGGTGCGCTGCGGCATCGCGCTGTATGGCAGCGCGCCAGACCACCCGGCCCATGATGCCGCCCACTGGGATTTGCAGCCAACGATGACGCTGGCCAGCCGCCTGATTGCCATTCAGGACGTGCCGGCGGGCGACAGCGTCGGCTACGGCTCGGCCTTCGTCGCCCCGCAGCCGATGCGCGTCGGCATCGTTGCCTGCGGATACGCCGATGGGTATCCGCGTCACGCCAGCTTGGGGCAGGATCACGGCGCCCCGGTTCTGGTGCGCGGTGTGCGCACCCGCTTGGTCGGACGCGTCAGCATGGATATGCTGGCCGTGGACCTGACGCCGGTGGAGGCACACGGCGGCCCCTGCCACCTGGGCGACGAGGTCATCTTGTGGGGGCGCAGCGCGCACGGGCCGGTGCTGCGCGTCGATGAGGTGGCCCACGCCGCGGGGACCATCGCCTACGAACTGTTGTGCGCCGTGGCCGCGCGCGTACCATTCGCCGTCACCGACGACTGAACGGTAGCGTGCAGTGGCACGGCGGCAGCGTCCGAGCGCGGGGTTGATCTCCTCGAAAAAGGCAGACCCCCTTGTACTCCATGGGGTATGGAACTATACTTATGGCCACCGAGGAGTTTGCCCATGCGTGCCCCCCTGTTCGTTCGTGGTTTTGCTTTCCCCGCCGCCGGTGTGCCGCGCCGCGCGGTATTATGGGCGACTGTCAGCGCGGCCACGGCGGCCTGGCCGGTAGCTTCGGTGTGGGCCGCCGACGCCCCACGTGTGGCCGTACACACGGTGGCGCGCCAGCCGGTCGGCATCGGTTTGACGCTCGACGGCGTGCTGGAAGCCGTGCAGCAAAGCACGCTGTCCGCGCAAGCCAGCGGCCGCATCGCGCAGCTCAACGTGAAAGCGGGTGATCGCGTGCGCGCCGGTCAAGTGCTGGCGGTGATCGATGACCGTGAAACCGGCGCGGGCGTGCAGCGCGCGCAGGCCGCCGTCGCCCAGGCCGAAGCCGAGGCGCGTAATGCCCTAGCGCATTTGCAGCGCACGCGCGAGCTGCGTGCGCAAGGCTTCGTGTCGCAGGCGGCGCTGGATACCGCGCAGGCGCAGGCCGACGCGGCGCAGGCCGCCGTCGGGCAAGCGCGCGCCGCGCAGACGCAATCGGCGCTGGCGCAGGGCTTCACCCGCGTGACCGCGCCCTACGACGGTTACGTGTTGGCCACGCATGCCGAGGTTGGCGATCTGGCGGCGCCAGGCCGTCCGCTGCTAACCGTGTACGCGCCCCAGCCGCTGCGCGCCACGGTGCAGGTGCCGGCCTCGCGCGCACCGCTGGCCACGGCGGCCACCCGTATCGAGGTGCGCCTGCCCGACGGGCGCTGGGTGCAGCCCAACGGCCAGACCCGTCTGCCGGCGGCCGATCCGGTGGCCCAGACCATCGAGTGGCGACTGCCGCTGGCACCGGCCGCCGTCGGCACCGCCGTACCCGGCCAAACGGTGAAGGTGCGCTTCATCGGCGGGCGCGAGGAGCGCCTGGTGATTCCAGCCCAGGCCATCGTACGCCGGGGCGAGCTCAGCGCCGTCTACGTGGCCGCACCCGCGGGGGCGCCCGCCGGCTTCGTGCTGCGCGCCGTGCGCGTCGGCACCGACTACGGCGCCGACGGTGTGGAAGTACTGTCGGGCCTGCAGCCCGGTGAGCGCGTCGCCCTCGATCCGGTGCGCGCTGGACTGGCGGGCGCCCAACCGGCGACGCGTTGAGGCGGGAGGTCACGATGACGCAACCAAGGTTGCCACTGAACGGTATGCAACGCCTGGGTATTTCTGGCACGGTGGCGCGCCTGTTTCAGGCCAACGCCATCACACCACTGCTGGCCCTGGTGGCGCTTTTGCTGGGGCTATTTGCGGTGTTGGTCACGCCGCGCGAGGAGGAGCCGCAGATCAACGTCACGATGGCCAACGTCATCATTCCCTTCCCCGGCGCCTCCGCCGCCGACGTGGAAAAAATGGTGGCGCAACCGGCCGAACACGTGCTGTCGCAAATCCACGGTATCGAGCACACCTACAGCGTCTCGCGTCCCGGCGTGGCGGTGTTGACGGTGCAATTCCAAGTGGGCGTGCCGCGCACCGAAGCGCTGGTGCGCCTGTACGACGTGCTCAACGCCAACCAAGACTGGTTACCGCAGGGACTCGGGGTGCTGCCGCCGATCGTCAAGCCAAAGGGTATCGACGACGTGCCGGTGTTCGCCGCCACGCTGTGGGCCACCGATGCCCGCAGCGCGCTGGAGCTGGAGCGGGTGGCGCACGCAGTGGAGTCGGATTTGAAGCGCCTGCCTGGTACGCGCGAAGTGCAGACCATCGGCGGGCCGGGGCGCTCGGTGCAGGTGTGGCTGGATCCGGCGCGGCTGCGCGCGCGTGGCGTGTCGGTGCAGGCGCTGCATCAGGCCATCGCCGCGGCCAACCAGGCGCTGCCGGCCGGCACGGTCGCCAACCCGGTGGCCGCCCGTGGCGAGCCCTCGATGCTGACGGTGGAGACCGGCGAATTTTTGCGCTCGGCGCAAGACGTCGGCGACATCGTCGTCGGTGTGCACGAGGGCAAACCGATCTATTTGCACGAGGTGGCGCGCGTGGAAGAAGGCGCACAACTGCCACGGCGCTATGTGTGGCACACCCCTGGGCCGGGCGATGTGCTGCCCGAGGGCGCGGCCGTCGGCCAGGCGTACCCGGCGGTTACCGTCATCGTCACCAAGAAACCTGGCGTCAACGCGGTGGACGTGGCGCGCGCCGCGCGCGAGCAGCTCGATCGCCTGCGCAACACCCTCATCCCGCACGACATCCAGGTCACGGTCAGCCGCGACTATGGCGCCACTGCGGCGGACAAGGCCAACAAACTGATCCAGAAGCTCGTCTTTGCCACCGCCAGCGTCATCATCTTGGTGGGGCTGGCGCTGGGCCGGCGCGAAGCGGTCATCGTCGGCGTGGCCGTGATTCTGACGTTGACGGCCACCTTGTTCGCCTCCTGGGCTTGGGGCTTCACGCTCAACCGGGTGTCGTTGTTCGCGCTCATCTTCTCGATTGGCATCCTGGTGGACGATGCCATCGTGGTGGTGGAAAACATCCACCGCCACCGGCAGCTGGCGCCCGAGGCGCCGCTGTCGGTCATCATCCCGCGCGCGGTCGACGAGGTGGGCGGCCCGACCATTCTGGCCACCCTCACCGTCATCGCCGCCCTGTTGCCGATGGCCTTCGTCACCGGGCTGATGGGCCCCTACATGAGCCCGATCCCGATCAACGCCAGCATGGGCATGGCCATTTCGCTGGCGATTGCCTTTACCGTCACACCGTGGCTGGCGTTGCACTTGACGAAACAGCACGCTCAGGCAGTGCATGCGCCCTCGCGCCTGACGCGCGCCCTGCAAACCTTCTTCACGCACGCACTGACGCCGTTCTTGCAGAGCGCGCGCAAGCGCTGGCTGCTGGCCGCCGGCGTCGCTGCGGGCCTGCTGCTGTCGGTGGGGCTGCCGGTGGTGCAGGCGGTGATTTTGAAGATGCTGCCATTCGACAACAAGAGCGAATTCCAGGTGGTGCTGCAAATGCCCGCCGGCAGCGCGCTGGAAGACACCGCCGCTGCGCTGCAGGACATGACGACCTTTCTGGCGCAGCAGCCCGAAGTGGCGCACGTGCAGGGCTATGCTGGCACCGCCAGCCCGATCACCTTCAACGGTCTGGTGCGCCAGTACTACCTGCGCGCCGACGCCGAGCAGGGTGACCTGCAGGTCAATCTGGTCGATGCGCACCACCGCAAAGAAAAGAGCCACGCCATCGCCCAGCGCCTGCGCCCGGGGCTGGAGGCGATTGCACAGGCGCACGGTGGGCGCCTCCAGGTGGTAGAAGTGCCGCCCGGACCACCGGTGCTCTCCCCCATCGTCGCCGAGGTGTACGGGCCGGATGAGGCAGGGCGCGCCGAACTCGCGCGCCGCGTCGCCCAGGCCTTTGCCGCCACGCCCGACATCGTCGGCGTGGACACCACGCTGCGCGAGGAGGCTCCACGCGCTTTCTTGCGCATCGAACGCGCGCGCGCCGAGGCGCTCGGCATTCCGGCGCAGGTGGTCGCACAAACCGTCTACACCGCGCTGTCCGGGGCCGACGCCGCCTACCTGCACGACGGCCACGCCAAATTTGCCGTCCCGGTGCGGCTGCAGTTACCGCGTGAGGCACAAGTGGGGCTGGATGCCCTGCTGGCCCTGCCGCTGCAGGCCGCCAACGGGCGCATGGTGCCGCTGTCGGAACTGGTGCGGGTGGAGCACGGAGTGGTGGAGCAGCCGCGCTTTAGCAAAGACCTGCTGCCGGTGGTGTACGTGCTGGGCGATATGGCGGGCCGCACCGACTCGCCGCTGTACGGGCTGTTCGCCATCCGCTCGCGCCTGGCGCGGGCGGCGCTGCCCGACACCGGAGCGCTGGGCGAGTACTGGATCCGCCAGCCCGAAGACCCGTGGCGCCAGTACGCCATCAAGTGGGACGGCGAGTGGCAAATCACCTACGAGACCTTCCGCGACATGGGCGCCGCCTACGCCGTCGGCTTGGTGCTGATCTATCTGCTGGTGGTGGCGCAGTTCCGCAGCTACCTGACGCCATTGATCATCATGGCCCCGATTCCGCTGACGATGATCGGCATCATGCCCGGCCACGCGCTGCTGGGCGCCCAGTTCACCGCCACCAGCATGATCGGCATGATCGCGCTGGCCGGCATCATCGTGCGCAATTCGATCCTGTTGGTGGACTTCATTGAGCAGGAAACCGCCAAAGGCATGCCGTTCGCCGACGCCGTGGTGCAGTCCGCCGCCGTGCGCGCGCAGCCCATTGCGCTGACCGCCATCGCAGCGATGATGGGGGCGTTCTTCATCCTGGACGACCCAATCTTCAACGGCCTGGCCGTGTCGTTGATCTTCGGCATCGCGGTCTCGACGCTGTTGACGCTGGTGGTGATTCCGGTGCTGTACTACGTGGTGTACCGGCGCCGTTATGCGGCAGCCGCTACGGCCTGAGCTTTCTTTCCCCTCCCCTCACAACTTCTGAAGGAGTTCGTCATGACCGTTGAACGCTACATCCGTGTTCTAGCCGGGTTGTTCGTTTTCGTCTCGGTGGCGCTGGGTGCGCCGGCCAGCCCGCTGTTCGTCAGCCAGTGGTTTCTCGCCTTCACGGCCTTCGTCGGCTTGAACCTCTTTCAGTTCGGCTTCACCAATTTCTGCCCGCTGGCCATCATCCTGAAGAAGCTCGGCGTGCCCGAATCGGCGATCCCGTGCAAAGCGTGCTGAGCCGGCATCGCACGTCCGTGGAGTGCTCCCATGACTGCCTCCCCCAACACCGCGCCGCTGCAATTTCTGCACCCGGGCTGGTTTTCCGTGGTGATGGGCTTGACCGGCTTGGCGCTGGCCTGGCATGCGGCGACCCCCCTGCTGGGTGAGTGGGCTGGCGGCGCTGCGCTGGTACTGGGGGCGCTGGCCACCTTGGTATGCGTGGTCCTGGTGCTGGCCTCACTGTGGCGAGCGCAGCGCCACCCGCAGGCGCTGGCCGAGGACCTGCGCCACCCGGTGCGGCACGCCTTCCTGGCCGCCGTGCCGGTGTCGCTGCTACTGCTGGCCACCTGGCTGGTGTCCATCGGGCTGACCGGACCGCTGGCGCAGGGGCTGTGGTGGATCGGTGCCTTGGGGCAACTGTCGGTCACCGTTTGGGTGCTGAGCCGCTGGCTGGCCCCCACCGTGGCGCATGCAAGCGACGCCCAGTCGCTGTGGAATGGCGTCACCCCGGTGCTCTACATCCCCGTGGTGGGCAACGTCGTGGTGCCCCTCGCTGGCGTGGCGCTGGGGCATCCGGTGTGGTCGGCGGTGCACTTCGGCATCGGCGTCTTTTTCTGGCCGGTGGTCTTTACCCTATTGGTCGCGCGGCGCCTGGCGCACGGCCCCATCCCGCCGCGGCTGCATCCCACCTGGTTCATCTCGTTGGCCCCAGCGGCGGTAGTGGGCTTGTGCCTGCTGCGCTTTGATGCGCCACCGCTGCTGACCGCCGGCGTGTGGGGCCTGGGGCTGTTCATCCTTGCCTGGGTGGGCGTGCACGCGCGGCGCTTTTTCGCCATGCCGTTTGCCCTGCCTTTTTGGGGCGTGTCGTTCCCGTTGGCGGCTTTCACCACGTTGACGCTGCGCCTGGGCGCCGCACTGAGCCTGCCCCCCCTGCAGATGACCGGCGTGGTGTTGCTGGCGTTGACGTCGGTGGTGATCGCCGCCTTGGTGCTGGCCACCGTCAAAGGTTTGCGGCAGGGCACTTTGCTGGCCCCGGAACCGGTGGCACCGGTGGTGGCGGCGCCATAGTCGGGGACCCGACCGGGCAGGCGTGCCCGTCACCTACCCCTGCCCTTCAGAGGGGCCACGGCGGCGCCCATGGCAGCCAGGGGCTGCTACCATCGCCCCCCATGATCGGGGCCGACCTTGCGCTGCTCGCCGTCGCCGCCGTGGCCGCTGGCGCACTCAACGCCATCGCCGGGGGCGGCAGCTTTTTGACCTTTCCGGCCCTGGTGGCGGTGGGTGTCCCCCCCATTGCCGCCAATGCCACCAGCGCCATGGCGGTCAGCCCGGGATACCTGGGCAGCACACTGGGCTTTCGCGCTGAACTGGCGCAGTTACCCGCGCAACGGCTTTGGCGTGAGGCGCTGTTGGCCGCCGGCGGCGGCCTGGTCGGCGCAGCGCTGCTGCTCGTCACTCCCGCCTCCACCTTCCGCGCTCTGGTGCCCTGGTTGTTGCTGTTCGCAACCGCGTTGTTCGCCCTGGCACCCCATTTGCTGTGGTGGCGCGCGCGCAGCACCGCCTCAATCGGCGCTGGCTACGCACAACCGGCGGCCGCGGGCACCCCCCCACCCGCAGCGCTGGCCTGTGCGGCGCCAACGTCCACCGCCCCGCCTTCGCCGTGGTGGCAGCCGCTGGGCTTGTTCGCGGTGTCGGTGTACGGTGGCTATTTCAATGGCGGCTTGGGCATTTTGCTGATGGCGCTGTACGCGCTGGCGGGCGAGCCACGCGTGCACACCGCCAACGCGCTCAAAAATCTGAACTCACTGGTGCTGTCGCTGCTGTCGGTGGCGGCCTTCGCGTTGGCCGGCGTCATCGTGTGGCCGTACGCCGTGCTGATGATGGTGGCCGCCACCGCAGGCGGCTATGTGGGCGCGCGGCTGGCCCAACGCCTGCCCGCGCGCACGGTGCGAGGGGTCGTCGTCGCCACCGGCGTGGCGATGACAGCGGTGTTTTTCGCCCGTTCCTGAACGGCGTTGGGCACATACCTAAGGAAGGTCTGCAAAACCTCCCCACCTGACTGCCGGGATGGGACAATAGCGACATGAAGCAGATGAGGCTTCAGGCGCCGATGTATACGGGCTTTGAGCTGCGCACCAAGCGCACCCGCAAGCGTGAGTTTTTGGAGCAGATGGAGCGTGTGGTGCCCTGGAAAGAGCTGGTTGCGCTCATCGAGCCGTATGCGCCCAAGGCAGGCCCCAAGGGTGGGGTCGTCCACCCTTTGCGGTCGAGAAGCTTTTGAGGATTTACTTTCTGCAGCAGTGGTTTGGGCTGTCGGATCCGGCGGTGGAGGAAGCCCTGTATGACACGCCGCTGCTGGCCCGGTTTGTTGGGTTGGACCTGGGGGTGGATGTGGTGCCGGATGAGAGCACCAT
>NZ_VJON01000048.1 GCF_007556685.1 Tepidimonas charontis
CGATCCTGCTCCAGCCACCCCCAGCGCCGTCGATGACAAGACGCTCAATGCGCGGGTGGATGACATCCTCAAAGCGCGCCAAGTCAAACAGCCATGGTGTCCCGGCCCTGAGCACCCCTGGCGTCGTCTCTTCAGCGCTCCGCCCTCATGGGCTGGCCCATGGGCCAGCCCATGAGGACATACCTTCGGCGTCAAACCGGACATTTCTAACTTGCTCAGAGGGCGGACATTTCTACTTTGCCTTGACAGGGCCTCGACAGACTTGATCTTGAGCCCGCCACCATGTATGATGGGGTTGATTATCACATCGCAATTGGCGTAGGCCGCATCCAGTACTGGCAACAGGCCGTGCAGGGTTACACCAGGGTCCAGCGGGTGGTCGCGCAGTTTTTCGCACACATTGCCATAGATATGCAGTTCGATGGCAAGCAGACTGACTACTGGCCAGACTTCATGCAAAAACCATCGCATAGCCTCCGCATTTTCATTGCTGCCGCCACCCACAAAACCCAGGCGCAGGTTACCACTTCTGCGCGCCTCCAAGCTTGCGGTCAAGGTGTTGCTAACGCTTTCCACCCCATGCGGACAGCACAAGACGATCTTGTTCGGCAGAAGACGCGCCATCCACCTGGCTTCCTCATTCTGAATAGCAATAAGTGCGTCAAATTTCGCCAAGATCGCCACTTCATCCTTCAATGTGATCGAGACCCCTGTCTTTAAGCCTTGTATTGCGAATCGATACTCTCTGGGCGCCATCAGGTCGTGCGTATCGAGAATACGTACCGCCTGGTAAGGCAGAGCATCGCGCAAGTACGCCATCCATAAATACTCAAAAATGACAGCGTCGTACCGAGGCTGTTCTCTCAAAAACAAGGCGAGCGACTTTCCAAAGATGTCATGGCGTGCCCGTTTCAATCCCTCGTGGGCAGGTATGCTAGTTTTAAATGGGATATCTTTGGCTCTTGATTCATAAGCTTTATAGCTGACAATGATACCAGCTAGACCAATTACCGCAATCGCTCTCGCTCGATCCGGCCAAATCGAACCGAAGAAGAAAACCTGTAAATCAAACTCTGCCCGCAATGCTTTGCAAAGCTGCAAGATACGGGAGTGGTTACCAACCCCGGGTTCCCAAAACGGGATATCTGTCACCAACAACACCCGCTTGCGGCGCAAGTGGGCGATGCTACGTGTCGATAGTGCACGAAGCAGACCATCGAACTGCTGATCAACGCGTTGCTGGTAGGCATTCAGGCAGTCAAGGGTCGCATCCCTGAGTTCAGACAAACGCTTCTGAGGTTCACTAGCAATCTCATCAAGATGGTCGATTAGGCTTTCGATGCTGTCGCAAGTGTGCTCAGAAATGGAGGTTGGCAGCCCAACACTGGCCGGTGCCGTTGCAAGAAATGGAACCCCATGCCGCAAGGCCGAAAGTGTTTTGATTTTGAGGCCAGTTCCATCAATCATCGGGTTAATAAAAAGATCGATCTCGTTAAAAAAATCACTCTCATTTTCAACGAAGCCCAAACGTTCGATATCTGGGTCCTTGACGGTGTTACATATACTGCCCGCCAAAACCAGTTTCACCTTTTTGGACAGTGCAGGGCGGTTTCGGAATGCCGCGAGAAAGACTTCCAGAGATTTTCTGTTAAGCGAATTGCCCGAACCGAGATAGCCAACGCGCAACAAACCCGCCTTCCGACTGCCATGTGCCAGCAAGTTGACTTCGATGGGATGCCCCAACTCCATGACGCATCTCGACGTGATTGACTGAAAGTAATTCTTTTCATCCTCCTGGATGGCCAGGATAAGATCGGCCCGGTCTAGCCCAATTTTTTCTTGCTCAGGCGTCGTGTAAAAAAAGTCGGGAGATATACCATTACGCTGCAAGATATCCGCACGGCCACCCATGCGATCATGGCAGTTGAGAATTTTCAGAACCCGCCTATCAAATAGAGTCAAAGCCTTGCTGAAAAAAACGTACTCACTGATGACCGCATCGTAATTCTTAAGCGAAGCCAGAATTCTGATAGCAGAGGCAATATCTTCGTTAAACCAATCATCGATGCCCCATAAATCGCCTTGAGTCTTTTTTCTGTTGTGGGTCTTGTGAGGGACGACAACTATTTCTGACCAAAAGCCGCGCATGGCATCAATAGCGGCGGGACTTGAGCCAGCGCCTTCTTGATCGTAAAGAAGAAAAGTAACCAAGTGTCCTGCAGACAGTATCCGCCTGCCTAGCGCATGAATGTGCGCCCGATTTCCTGCATCTTGCGGATGAGAGGGTGTGGGTGATATCCAGAGAATGTTCATAGATAGCCTTGTAAATTCATAGATTATCCTAGTCGCCTCGTCAATCGGATGTGGTCGAGCATGATGGCCAATCTCCGATCATCCGGAATCCCTTTTTCGCGTGGCGATTTCAGCTTGTTGAATTCGAACTTGATCGTCCAGAAAGGCAAAAGATAAGTTTCTGGTACGTCGACCTCTGCAACCAGTTCACAAGGAAGACCCTGCCCGTTCCGATGCATTAGTAATGCAGATCCGTTAAAGCTCGTGCGCATTCTATCAATTATTCCACTATCGATTTCATCGACCACCGAGATTTCAACCCGGTATTTCCCATGCCCCAATGCGGGGAATAGTACGGTGGATTGATTATCAGGACCGGCCCAGCGACCTGTCGGCTCTGAGTGCCACCAGTTTGAACCGGTAATATCACCGCGCATATCGATATCAAAGACGTCCGGACTGATCACATCAGGAGATTTGGGTATATCGATATTGAAATTTGGATCACGATAACGTACTTTCTCAACATAAGCAGATTTCAGATAGTGCATTTCAGCTTTTATTTCCGATAGCACACCGATTAGAATATCGACCTGCTCTTTGTGCTCCAGATTTGAAATCTTCTGAGACAAATCATATCGATATCGCTCAACAATTAGATCGTCAACGAGTTTTAGTCGTAAGGATGCAAGATCGTAATCAAGAAACGGCTCGATAATCGAAAGTATCTCCATACGGTTATTTTGATGTTTTGACATTTTAACTCCACTCCGAATCCGCAGATTGCACAACCTACCTCGTATCGACATTAATGTGAAGTTCCGGATGACTTTTAGTGCCAAGTCCCTGGTCATTGTAAGGGCGCTTATGGAATAAGCTCTGATCCCTGTCATACAGTTCTCTCATGACCTGGAAAGGGGTGCGTGCGCCGAGTGCCGGAAGCCACAGGTGGTCGTTGTACAGCCAGACGTAGCGATCGATGGTTCTTTCCAAGGTCTCCCCATCCTTGAAGTGGTGGGTGCGCAGGATGTCGGCAATGCGGACCTTCAAGTTCGACCATGCCGTTGGTTTGCGGCCGACGGGGACGTGTCAAACGATGCTCGATGCCCAAGGCAGCACACAGCCGATCAAACTCATGCTCACCCGTGGGCTTCTCACGGCTGCCAAACAGGCGGTCGGTAAACACCTTGCCGTTGTCCGTCAGGATCTTCTTAATCTTCAAGGGCGAGACCTTGGCGAGGTAGTCGAGGAAGCGAGGGACTCGCGCCGTCTTGGCCGGCATGACTTTGTGAAAGACCATGCTTGTTAAGCGCTCGATGGCGACGAACAGATAGCGGCGCCTCACATCATCACCCATCTGCGGCAGGTACTTGATGTCGATGTGAAAAAATCCAGGCTCGGTCTTGGCCGGCTGTCTTGCACGCTCTTCCTTGGGCAGCATCGCCCGCAGGCTGCCCACCCCGTGCCGGCGCAAGCAGCGATCGAGCCCGGAGCGCGACACGGTCGGGCACAGATATTCGCGCGTCAGGGCCAACAGGTCATCGAGCGGGATTTTCAGAAGCTTGCGCAGCTCGACAACGACCGCCTCCTGCGCCGCAGTCAGCCTCGTCTGCAGGCGGTGCGGTGTGTGCGAACGATCGAGAAAGTCGTCGCGCTGACGCCATTTGCGCACCGTCGCCTCCGTGACATTGTAACGCCGGGCCAGCTTGGCCACAGGCTCTTTGCTCGCCGCGATCTCGGCGCGCACGGCCGGGGTCGTTCGCGCCATCTTGTGTAGGGATATTTGCATCTTCACACCTCCTTCATCTGCCGCTTCAGTTCCGCCATCAGCGCTCCCAAAGCCTCCTTCCCCCAACAGGTACCCGCAACGCTTAGGGTCTATACTATCATCCGGGATATGACACTTAGATAATCCATGATATGACAATTATTTAACAGTACAGACTGCATGTCGATCTTCAATCAATCGGAAATGCTGCGCAGAAAAGATTCCCATTGCGGCAAAATGTGCTCAGGTCGGTAGCGTGCAGCTATTACTCTGCCGCGTTCCTGCATCTGAGCGCGTATCCTAACCGCATCCGGACTATAGAGAACTTTCTTAAGTGCATTAACCAGGCTTATCGTGGAGTAAGGATCAAAATATTCTGCGGCATCACCATAGATCTCTCTATGCACAGGGATGTCGGAGGCGATGGTGATGCCACCACAAGCCATTGATTCGACACCAGAATAGTCGAAACCCTCGCCAAGGCTTGGACACACTGTAGCGGCTGCATGTCGATATAGCACACGCAAATCAGGAGCTGGTACCGCACTCAGCATGAACAACTGACCGCGATCGATCCAGGATTTGAACGCCTTAAGAATAGCTTCGTAATCCCATCCGAGTGTTCCTACAACAATGAGCTTGATGTTTGGATCAAATTCTGCTCTGATTACCTCCCATGCTGCAAGTAATCGGAGGTGATTTTTTCTAGGCTCGATCGTTGAGACCATGAGCAGATATTTTTCTTCTTTTCTTGGCAAATTCCTTGAAAAGAAGTTTTCCTGTTCGCAGAGACTTAGAAATTTTGGCACCCACGCTGAGTCGCGCACGTATGGGTCATAGCCGTAATACCTTGACCTCACAATGCCTGGTACAAGATCGAATGCTGAATCTTCTTCGTAGTAGTGGTGCGATACCATGTTGTGAATCACAACCGCCCGATCGCGCACCTCTGGAAACATGCGCAGCAAGTCTTGACGCGTCGCCTCAGAGACGCAGGCAAACCAAGCCCCGGATGCTACATTGCTCAACAGTGCATAGAAATGAGTCGCCTGATGAAATGATTTTTCCGGAATCGTGTGTGGCATATAAACGGGTATGGCATCATGGTAGCGTATCACCATCTTTGTAGATTTACAGATACGCGCCGGATAAGGAGTTTGACCAATGAATACATCGAAATCTCTGGTGTCAAGCTTCGGGTACAGTGGTTTTTGACTCCAGTTTAAATTTTTCAATCCAACCATATGCATCATGCGCCAAGGCACGCGATTGACACGGAAATTAGCCTTGGCGACTAAACCGAAGTCGGATGCAGGAAGCGTTCGTGAAAAGAGAGTTCGCCACGTAAAATCGTCGAATCCCGCTGCTTCAAATTTCGTTAATCGAACCTTGCCAAGATTAGTCAGGGCTCCACCGCGAAGAATAAATTCGTCCGCTTTTTTTTGAAGCCATTCAGCTATAAGATCTAACACGTTCAGATAAGAATTCTCGGTCAGCGAGATAACGACTTTCGATAGCTTCCTATACTTCTGTGCCGTAGACAGTTTTTTCCTCCAAAGTGGTTCTTTTGCGGGTAGTCCCTTCGCCAATCGCCGGTTAGAAGTCTGCAGCATACCCTCCACATAAACTGAGTCGAGTGTTCTCAATCCACGGAATAAAAGGCGAACCTCTTGAGGAATGCCGGCATACCCTTCTAGCGCGGGGCGCATTTCAAGCAAGACTTTTATTATTTTATCACTCATGGTTCAGCAATTCTGGTTGTAATAATCGTATGCTTCATTGACATGCGTAAATGAGAGCAGTTTCCCCTGGTGTAGCACGTAGATTCGCTTGCAGTGCTCTTTGAGGTTATGAAGCTCATGCGACACCATCACCATCGCCCGGTCCTTGCGTTTTTCGAACAGTTCCACTTGACACTTGGCATGAAATCGCGCATCTCCAACAGAAATCACCTCGTCAATCAAAAAGCAGTCAAATTCAACAGCCAGGGATATGGCGAAGGCAAGACGTGACCGCATGCCGGACGAATAGGTTTTAACCGGCTCACGAAAATATCTCCCCAATTCAGCGAAATCCTGCACGTAGTCAATCTTGTCACGATAATCAACGCCGTATACACGACAAATGAACTTGAGATTGTCCAGTCCAGTCAAACTTCCCTGGAATGCACCACCGAAGGCGAGCGGCCAAGAAATGCTCATGCCTCGATGGATTTTCCCGGAGTCAGGCAGCTCAGCACCGGAAAGAATGCGTATAAGTGTGGATTTACCAGCACCATTGCGCCCGAGTATGCCGATTTTTTCGCCGTGACGAATTGTGAGGTCGATACCGTCTAACACAGTATGCCGGCCACTGCGCGTCAGATAACGCTTAGTGATACAGGTTAAGGTAATCATTCTGGCTGCACTCTTCTGCCGCCTTCACGCACAAGCGCTAAACCAATCAACGCGAGAGCTAAGTTGGCAAAAGCAAAATAGGCGGGATCTTCATGGGTCTTGATCACGTCGCCAAAATAACCATGGCGAATCATTTCGACACCATGCACCATCGGTAGCCATAGCAAAATTTCTTGCGCTGCTGTGGGTAACCAATCGACCATGAACAGGGCGCCAGATAGTGGGAACATGAGGTATGTTACCACATGCCAAGTACGTTCGAAGGTTTCCGAGCGTTCGGAAACGGCGCCGACGATCAAACCAAGCGCCAACGAAAACCAGGCCAGCAACAGCCAGCCGCCGATGACGAGCAGTATGTCGTTGGGCATATCCATCGTGCCAACGCTGGCAAAAAATATTGTCAACAAAATTAACGATGTCGTCGCGCCGACCCACTCCAAGATGATGCGTGAAAGGAAGATGTCGATGACCTTGACATTGCGGTGATACATTAAAGAAAGATTGGGCTCTATGGCCTTGGAACAACGGTTGGCTGCGTTTCGCCACATCAGCACGGTTGAATAACCGGTGATGGAGAAAGCAACAATAGGTATGTTGGATACTGTGTGAAGTTTCGCAAAATACCAGAGCCCCGTCACGCCCAAGGTAAAGAGCATAGGTTCGAGTATGATCCATAGCGCCCCCAGCCCATGCCGGCCATAGCGCGTGATCACCTCGCGTAGCAGCAGGGCGTGTATAACCCGGAACTGGATAGCTAGCGAACGGGCAAGAGGAGTTTTGTCCATCAATCCATGTGCTCCTTGATGCCTGCAATGAGCATGGTAAGTACGCCCCAGGCAATCAGACCCAGCACGAAGACGGCGATAATAGCGCGCAGGCGGCGCGGCTCCATCGCAGCATCCGGCAGGCTGGGCTGGGCAATGCGTTCAAGATAGAGTTGTTGGCGCTGAGCTTCGTTGCGCGCATGTTCAAGAGAAGTTAATGCGCTGGCCAGTTGCTTATCCGCGAATTCTTTTTCAAGTGCCAAACGCTGAAATTCTGCCGCTTTGCTAGCCAGTGAACGCTCGCTGCCAGCAACACGGCTCGATTCCCGTGCAATTTCAGCTTCCAGGATCTCGATGCGATTTTTTAGCACTGGGATTTGCGGGTTCTCTTCGGTTAGCAGTTTCAGCTGTGCCAGCTGCGATTTGGTCGTAATCAGCTCATCCTGCAATTTCGCGATCTGTTGCATTTGAATAACGGATTGTTTTTCGGGGTCAATCACGCCTTTTTCATTGCGGTAGCGTGCCAGCGCCAGCGCTGCCAGCTTAGCATTCTTTTCGGCCTCGGCCACTTCGTTGGCAGCAAAACGGATCATATCCCGACGACCGCGCTCATTAAGCTGGTTGACCAGCGCTTCGCTCATATCGAGCAAGTACTGGTTGATTTGCTGTGCCTCTTCGGCACTAAAAGCGCGCACCGTTACCGTAACGATGGAGGAAATCGGATCGAGTTGCACGCTGACCATTTTTCGGTAGTAGCGATGCATGTTCTCGTAGCTGTCGTCCCAGTCGAGGCCGGGAAAGCGACTGAACACGTCGCCCTTCTTATATACCTCACGCATCTTGAGTTTTTTATCCAGCGCGCGAAGGGCATCACGTGAGAGTATGAAATCCAGCACTGTGTAGCTATCATCTTGGGCGCGGGTAAAACCCGTGCCTTTGAGTAACATGCCCAGCGGAGATGCCGTGATCCGCTCAGGACTGCGCACGACAAAGCGGGATTCGCTGATGTAAACGTCGGCGGCGATGAAGCCGAAATACAAAATAGCCATCAGTGTCGGCAGAACAACGGTGAGCCAAAAAAGTTTGTGCGTCTGCCAAGCATGGCGAAGACCGGCTGGTTTGAGGCGTCCGGTTACCGAGGCGGGCATGTTCATCAAATATCGCTCTTGATCAGATTTTCGAGAATCGAGACATGGGCGTGAGACGGCATTGCCCCCTCGATTCGACATTGTGCCGCAACAGCGGATCGGTATCAGGCACGGCCATAAACATCCTCGAAACGCACGATATCGTCTTCGCCTACGTAATCTCCGCATTGCACTTCGATCATCACCAGCGGCAGAACACCCGGGTTGGCGAGCTGGTGCCGGTGGCCGGCGGGAATGTAGGTGGATTCGTTGGCGGCGACGAAAAATTCTTTCTCTCCGTTAACGACCTTGGCCATGCCTTGCACGACGATCCAGTGTTCGCTGCGGTGGTGGTGCATTTGCAGGCTCAGGCTGGCGCCGGGTTTGACGACGATGCGCTTGATCTTGTAGCGGTCACCCTCTTCCAGCACAGTGTAGTCGCCCCAAGGGCGATGCACGGTGCGGTGCAGCTTGTGGGCTTCGTGGCCGCTTGCCTTGAGTTGGTTGTAGAGGTGCTTGACGTCCTGGGCGCGCGCCTTGTCGGCGACCAGCAGGGCATCGGGGGTGTCGACGATGATGAGATCGTGGACGCCCACCGCACCCACCAGGCGCCCGTCGCTATGGATGAAACAGTTTTCGACATCGTGCAACAGGGCTTCGCCTTCGACCCGGTTGCCGTTCGCATCGGCTGTGGACAGTTCGCCGAGCGCCGACCAGGAGCCGATGTCGCTCCAGCCGATGTCGCAGGGCACGACCGCCACGCGGTCGGATTTTTCCATGACAGCGTAGTCGATGGAGATGTCGGGGACCTTCGCGAAGCCGTCGGGTTCCAGCTCGCATTGGGTGAGGCCTTTGCCCTCGACGCAGCGGGATTGGGTGAGGCAGGTTTGTACGGCATCGAGAATGCCTGCGCAGTGCTGGCGCATTTCCTCGAGCATGGTCGTAGCCTTGAAGCAGAACATGCCCGAGTTCCAGTAAAAGCGGCCGGTTTTAAGGTAGGCGGCGGCTGTGGCGGCATCGGGCTTTTCGACGAAGCGCAGCACGCGGTGGCCGTCGGCCTCGATGTAGCCATAGCCGGTTTCGGGGGCGACGGGCTGGATGCCGAAGGTGACGAGCTTGCCCTGCTCCGCCAATCGTCGCGCCTCCTCCACTGCTTTGGCGAAGGCGCTCTGATCGGCGATCAAATGATCGGCTGGCAGCACGAGGAGGATGGCATCGGCCTGTTTTGCCGCGACATACAGCGCTGCCGCCGCGACCGCCGCCGCCGTGTTGCGCCCGAAGGGTTCGAGCAAGAAGGAGGTGGCTAACCGGCGCACGTTGACTTCGCGGTATTCGTCTTCGGTCTTGAAGAAAAGCTCACGGTTGGTGACCGTGAGGATTTCGGATACGTCCGGCAACTGCGCGCCGCGCAAGAAAGCCTTTTGCAATAGGCTTTGACCATCGCTTAAGCGAATGAAGGGCTTGGGGTGCATCTCGCGCGAGACAGGCCAAAGGCGCGAACCGGCGCCGCCGCACAGGATGACGGGGATGATTGTATAGTGCTGCATTATGCAGTTTCCTTGAGCATTTGAACGGTTTGTTTGATTTGAGCTTCTGTGTGCAGGCTGCTCAAAAAGAACCGCAACCGCGCCGCCTTTTCCTCCACCGCCGGATAGACGATGGGCTGGACGTTGATGGCGCTGTCAAAAAGCCGGTTGGACAGCTTTGCCGCCTTGAGAGAGCTACCGGTAATCGCAGGCACGATGGCGAAGCCCTGCGAGGTGCCGACATCGATCCCGCTTTCTTTCGCCATCTTGAGGAACATCCGGCCGTTTTCCTGCAAGCGTGCAACACGCTCGGGCTCATTGAGCATGATTCTGAGCGCGGCGAGCGATGCGGCTGCCAACGGCGGGGCGATGCCGACGCTGTAAACGAAGCCCGGCGCAGCGTATTTGAGGTGCTCGACCAAGGCCCGCTCGCCAGCGATATAGCCGCCGCAACCGGCCAGGGTCTTGCTTAAGGTGCCCATCCAGATGTCCACGTCCTTGCCCGGTACGCCATAGTGCTCGCGGATGCCTTTGCCGGTTGCGCCCAGCACGCCCAGGGCATGGGCTTCGTCCACCATTAGAAAACAGCCATGGCGGCGCTTGATGTCAATAAGCGCGGGCAGGTCCGGAATATCGCCATCCATGCTGTAGTGCCCTTCGACGACGATGAGCACGCGCTCGAACTGGCCGCGAATTTCGGCCAGGATGTTGTCAAGCATCGCCGTGTCGTTGTGCGTAAAGCTGCGCCGCGTGCTTCCAGCGAGCTTGATGCCTTCGAGCACGCTGTTGTGGATAAGCGAGTCGTGGATGACGAGGTCTTTCGGGCCAAAGAGATAACCGATGGTCGATACATTGGTGGCGTGGCCGCTGACGAAGACCACGCAGTCTTCGACCTCATAGAGCTCCGCCAGGGCTTCTTCCAGTTCACGCTGGATGGGGCGTTCACCCGCGACCAAGCGGCTGGCGGAGGCAGAGGTGCCATAGCGGTCGATGGCGTCCTTCGCAGCCTTGTTGACGGCAGGATGCCCAGCCAGACCCAGGTAGTTGTAACTGGAAAAATTAATGAATTCACGCCCATTGATGCGGGTGACTGCGCCGGCCACGCCGTCGTGGGCGATGAAGAACGGGTTGCGTAAGCCCAGCCGGTCCGCCGCCGCCTTGGGCACCAGCATCTTTTCGTAGCCGGGGTGGCGGTCGAAGCGGGTAAAGGCTTCCGGCACCTTGGCGCGATACAACGAACGGGTAGCGGTCGTCTGAGGCGCCGTCCCGTCAGCGCCGACTTTTTTGCCGAGGAAACGCTCGATGAGCTGTTGCTTGGCCTTAAGGTCGAGTGATGACCGGGTCATGCGGTGAGCCTCGTACCTTGTTTTTGTAGCGTGCGGACATCCTGGGTGATCTGCAGTAATTCTTCGGCAGCCACGGCTTCGCCATGCTGCTTGGCGATGCCCTGAACCACGGCATCGACCGGGTTGGGGGTTGAATCGCCCTCGTCAGTGCCGCCGAGCAATCGTTCGACGATGCGCTGAGCGACCTTTTCCACCGTGGGCGACTCGTTGAGCATCATCACCGGCAACTGAATGCCAAAGCGTTGTTCCAGCCCCAGCGCCAGTTCGACGGCCATGAGCGAGTCAAGCCCCAGATCATGCAGGCTGCGTGTGGGGTCAATACGATCGGCGCCGATGGCGAGGATTTGTGCGACTTCCTGCACCACCAGTTGCTGGACGATGACGGCAACTTCTTCAGGCGATTTGCCGACAATGAGCGTTTGAAAATCCGCTTCGTTTTCCGATAGGCTGGCGCTTTTGAGGCTGCGGTTGAGAAGGGAAAAACGACCGCGAGTAACGGAAGGCAGCAGACGTGCCAGCGTGTTCCAGTCGAAATTGGCAACAGCCAGCGAGCGGCCTTGAGGCAGTAAATGGTCGAGCTCGTTCAAGGCCTCCAGCGTACGCAACGGCGGTTTGCCGAGGCGCTGGCCCAAGCTGTCGCGCACCGCCTCAAAGCGGGTGAGATAGCCGGCATCGCCGATGGGGCCCCAGCCGATGCAGGCGGCGGGCAGGCCGAGGTGTCGGCGCATTACGGCCAGACTTTCTAGCCCGGCATTGGCGGCGACGTAGTTGGCCTGGCCGGGGTTGCCGATGGCGGTGGTGATGGAGGAATAGAGCACGAAGTGTTCGAGCGGAATGCCGAGCGTGGCCTGATGCAAGTGCCAGGCGCCCAGTAGCTTGGGTGCGAGTACGGCTTCCATGCGCGTAGCGTCGAGGTTTTGCACGAGGGCATCGTCAAAAACGGCCGCCGCGTGCAACACGCCCTGGATGGGCGGGCAAGACTTGCGCACCTGCTCGACCATGCGCGCTACTGCTGCAGGATCGCTGATGTCGCAGGAAATCGCCAGCACCTGGATGCCCTTGGTCGTTAAATCTTCGACTGCTTCTCTAGCACCCGGGGTATCCAGACCACGACGCCCCACCAGGACGAGATTTCCTGCGCCACGCGCGGCCAGCCAGCGCGCCGATTCCAGGCCAAAGCCCGAAAGGCCGCCCGTCACGATCCAGGTCGAGTCTTTGTTCAGTTGCAGCGGCGCGGCAGCCGTCACCGGCCGTTCGACTGCCGGCCGTGCGTCGGTAAGCGAGACGACTACCTTGCCGATATGCCGCGCCTGCTGCATGGTGCGGAAGGCATCGACCACGCGCTCGGCCGGAAAGACCCGGCAAGGCAAAGGCGTGAGCGCCCCTTCGCGGAACAGGGCCATGACCTCGCGGAACAGACGTGCCGCCAATTGCGGCCGACCGGTGAGCAGCTGATCCGCATCGATGCCGAAGTAGCTGATGTTGTCCTTGAAGGGTCGCAAGCCGATGGGCGTGTTCTCAAAAAAGTCACGCTTGCCTAATTCGAGAAAACGGCCAAAAGGTTTGAGCACTGCCAGATTGCGGCGGATGGCTTCGCCCGCCAGTGAATTTAGCACAACATCGACGCCTTCGCCATTCGTTACAGCAAGGATGTTGTCGGCAAAGGCAAGCGAGCGCGAGTCGAAGACGTGATCGGCGCCCAGGAGGCGCACGAAATCGCGTTTTTCATCGCTGCCGGCGGTGGCAAAGACTTCTGCCCCGAGATATTTGGCGAGCTGGATGGCGGCAATGCCCACCCCGCCGGCGCCGCCGTGGATGAGCACGCGCTCGCCCGGTCGCAGGTCTGCGAGGTGCTTGAGCGCGTAATAGACTGTAAAAAACACGGTGGGCACAGTGGCGGCGGATTCGAACGACCATTCCTCCGGCATCCGAGCAACGGCATCAGCGCGGGTAATGACATGACTCGCGAAGCAGCCCGAGCCAAAGCCCATGACTTTGTCTCCCGGCCTGAAATCTCGTACGCGCGACCCGACGCGGCTGACGATGCCAGCGAATTCCAGCCCCAGGCTGGCGCCGGCGAAGCCTTTTTCCACCGCTTCGTCCGGCAAAAGGCCCATGAGGTACATGACGTCGCGGAAGTTGAGGCCTGTAGCCTGCACCTTGACTTCGATAGCTTCATCAGCCAGCGCGGCTTCTTCCTGCGGCAACCAGACGAGGTTGCGCAGCTGGCCAGGCAGATGGAAGTCGAGACGGAAGCGCTCCCCTGGTGCTGCACGCTGTGACTGATCCTCGGAGACTTCCTGCATGACCAGCGTGTAGCGGCCGGTATCGGTGAGCAGGATCTCGGATGCGCCGTCGGGGTAGAGCAGCTCGTTTTCCAGCCGGTCGAGGCCATCTTGGCAGTCCAGGTCGATCAGCGTGCATGCGAGCGCAGGGTATTCGTTCATGACCACGCGAGCGAACCCCCAAAGCGCGGCTTGCTGTGGATTGGGTTCGGCCGTAGCCGGCAGGTTTGAGGCCAGCGCACCGCCGCGGGTGATGAACCACAGGCGCGGCGTTTTTGCGGTGTGCGCGGCGAGGGCTTGCACGATCCCAAGGGCTTCGGCGAGCAGGCGCGGGGCGGTATCCGGAGCCTCAGCCCAGCCCCGCAAGTGCACGACGTGGTCGATGCCGGTGAGGCTTTGTGGCAGCGCGTGCGCCGTAATCACCCGCTGCGCCTGCGATTCGAGCCGCGCGGAGAGATGGCCTACCAGCTCCGAAGAAGCGGCATCGGTAAGGAGCAACCACGCAGCCGGTTCGGTCACGGGCAAGGCGGTCTCCCACTGGGCCGGCGCGCGCGCCAGGAGCAGATAGGCGCCTTCGGCAAGGCCCTCGGCCGGCGGTTCAGCATAGTCCCGCACGTCCTCGAAACCCTCCGCCCGCAATAGCTCCGCCCAAGCGGCGGGCGGCATCAGCGAGGAATGCGGCGCTTCGTCTTCCATGGCCTTGTGCCACCAATCGTTTGCCAGACCGGCCAGAAAGTCGGCGCTCCAATCCGGGTGACGCTCGGAAACGATAAGGCAGGCGCCGGCGGCCAGCCAGCGCCGCACCTGGTTGAGCGCGGCTTTCGGGCTCACCGCCCGATGCAGGGTGTGACGCAGAAGGACGACATCGAACCTGTCCGGCAAGTGCGTGTCGGCGGTCAACTGCCAGCTCCCGTAATCCAGCGTGGCAATCACGAGATTGGATGCGTGGGCGTATTCCGCCCGCTGACGTTCGGCCACGGCTTCGGGCAAGGCCAGCACATAGTCGAGCCGGTCTTCAGGCAGTGCCGCCAGCAAGGAACGAGGGACTTCGCTTAAGCCATCGGCGATTTCCAGGACGCGCAGGCGGCGATGCACCGGCCAGTCGCCAGCCAGATGGCGCAAGATGTACTCGACCGCCTGACTCATGCCGGCATAGGCTGGATCGTCCTGATAAAGCGTTTCCACAACGGGCGAACGGCGCAGCGCGTCGAGGAAGACAGCCCGCTCGGATGGATTCAGCAGCAGGTGCGGCAGGTGGCGGCCCACCCGACCGAGCAGCACCAGATGTGGCAAGGCGTCGCCGTGCTCACGCGCGAGCGTGCGCCAGATGTCCGCAGCGGCAGGCAGGTCGCTGCCGTCGGCCAGTTGCCAATGCTCTTCGCGCCGGGAAAGCAGGCCTTCCTGCTGCAACAGGCTGCCAAGCCAGCGGGCATAGGGGTCGGACGGACTTATCAGCCTTTGCAGGGCATCGCCGTCATTTTGAGCAATCGCCCGGAAGGCTTCGAAGGCGAAGGAGACGACGAGCGCTTCAAAGAGCGGCAACGCCACCTTGAACCAGCGGCTGCGGGGTTCCGCCTGTTCCGCCATGTCCAGCCGAAGGGCTTCGACTAGCACCTGCGTGGATGGCAGTTGGGTCTTAAGGCCTTCTGCCGGATGCGGGTGCAACCAGGCGTCAATGCTCCAGCGTGAGACTTTTTCCTGCGCCTTGTGCGCAAGCGGCGCGGCGCGGAAACGGCAGCCGCTGACGCAGGCAATCAGGTTATCTTCGGCATCGAACAGCTCAAAATCCGCTAACACCGAGCGTGCACTGCGGCGTGTGAGCCGGGCGCGAAACCGGCTCGGTTTACCTGCACGTTGATATTCAAGCCGACCGGTCTTGACGGGGAGCAAGGCTACGCCTCGGCCCGCTTCGATGTCGGTACGGAAGAAATCGACTAGCGACTGGTAGCAGACATCCAGCAAGGTCGGGTGGATAAGGTAGCCATCTTGTGCCAGGTCGGCGGGATGTTCCAGCTCGGCTTGCAGACAGTTATCGTCTACGATGGCTACGCGCAAACCCTGAAAACTCGGTCCGTAATCGAGACCCAGTGTGGCAGCCAGGCGGTAGTGGGTTTCCTGATCGACCTTGGCCTTATCCCTTGACGGCGGCGCAATCCGTGCGCTCCGGGCGGCGACGCCAGGCTGCAAAATCCGCCCGGCGGCATGGAGTGTCCAAGCATCCTGGCTCAAACGCTGCCGGCTCTTGATCTGGAAGCTGCCGTCCCGCTCGTTGAGTTCGAAACGGAGCAAACGCGCGTGCTCGCCGTCGAAGACCATGGGAGAGACGATATCCATCTCTTCGAACGCCAGCGCCTCTCCGCCCAGCCATTCACGGGCGGCTGCCAGCGCCATCTCGGCATAGGCTGCGCCGGGGAAGACGACGGCACCCCCTACCTGATGGTCGGCGAGCCAAGGCAGAATCGTCGGATCGAGGGGGTTTTCCCAAGCGTGCGCTGCCTCGGGTATGCGCCAGCCCAACAGCGGATGCACGCGCCGCCGTTCGATGGCCAAAAGGCTTTCGCTGGTGCGCGGGTGCCAATGCCGCTCGCGCTGCCAAGGATAGTTAGGCAACTGGACACGACGCCCGGGCTGGGGGAAATAGGAACCCAGGTTCGGTTGGTCGGCCAGAAGGTGGGCACGCAAGACGGTCTCGACGATGGATGTCCAGCCATCGGCCTCTTTGCGTAGAGTAGGTAGCACCCGCCCCTTCGTGCCAATCGACGTGAGGCATTCGCCGATATAGCGCTGCAAGATGGCATGCGGGCCGATTTCGATGAAGCTGCGACAGCCAAGCTTAGCGAGTGTGGCGATGGCCTCGGAGAACCGCACAGGCTCACGCACGTTGCGCCACCAGTATTCCGCACCCAGTTGATTGGCGTCGAGTGCATCGCCGGTGACGGTAGAGACAAAGACCGTTCCTGTCGTAGTGCGGGTTTCCAACCCGGCCAGGCTGGCAAGCAGCGACTCTCGGATCGGGTCCATCTGCCGGCTATGGAAGGCGTAGTCGAGATCGAGCAGCCGGAAGAAGACCCCTTTGGGCGCAAGATGCGACTGGACACGCTCCAGATCGGCCTGGCAGCCAGAAAGAGTGATGTTCTTCGGACTGTTGATGCCGGCGATGGTGATGTCGAGGTCTCCACCCAACTCTGCCAGAGTAGCCTGCATGGCCTCCACCGACAGCCCGACCGCAGCCATGCGGCCTGTGCCGCGCGTCTCGCCCTGGGCACGGCTGCGGGCAACGATCACCCGGATGGCCGCGTCGAGATCGAGCGCATCGCAGGCCCAAGCCGCAGCCACTTCGCCCACACTATGGCCCGCTACCGCTAACGGCTCAATGCCCTGCGCTTTCAGCAAACGGGTGATGGCCACCTGAATGGCAAACAGCAAGGGTTGGGCAACGACGGTATCGTCGAGGCGGGAGGCTTCCCCGTTGGCCTGCAACTCGGCCAGCAGCGAAAAGCCGGCGATGGGCTGCATGCGGGCGTCAAGCTCGGCCAGGATGTCGGCAAAAGTCGGCGATTCGCCCATGAGGCGCAGGCCCATGCCCACCCACTGCGCGCCGTTGCCGGAATAGACAAAGGCCATGCCACCCGATTGCGGCAATTGTTCTTCGAGCACCAAACCGCCCGGAGTATTGCCTTGGGCGTACATCGCCAGTTTTTCTGCCGCATCAATGGGTGTCCTGGCATAGAGTGCCAGGCGCTTTTCCAAGCGGTCGCGCCGATGAGCTGCGGCATAGGCGATGTCGTAATAGTCCGTTGGCGAGCTGTTCTTGAGCCGTTCCGCATAACGGGAAGCCAACGCTCGCAGCGCCGCGTCCGTACGCGCGGAGAGGAAAAGCGGCGGCAACACCTCTGGCGTATACGCTTTTTCCTCATCGTGACGGTATTCACGCAGCAGGACGTGCGCGTTTGCGCCGCCAAAGCCGAACGAGTTGACGCCGGCCACCAGAGGGGATTCTTTTTCCAGCGGCAGATATTCGGTGACTGGCTGCAAATTGAGTCCAACGAAATCAATGTGCGGATTCGGCGTTTCGAGGTGGAGTTGCGGAGGCAGTGCGCGATGTTGTAACGCCAGGATCGCCTTGATCAGACCCGCCATGCCGGAGGCAGCCTCCATGTGGCCAAGATTGGCCTTGACCGAGCCAATAGGCAGAGGCGTCTTCCGACCTTGCCCATACACCGCTCCGATGGCAGCAGCTTCGATGGGATCCCCCACCATGGTGCCTGTGCCATGCGCCTCGACAAAATCGACGTCCTGTGCAGACAGATTGGTTTTCGCCAGGACGTTCCTCATCAGCTCGGCCTGACCGTCTCGGCTAGGAATGGTGATACCCGTCTTGCGTGCACCGTCAGCATTGACGCCCGTTGCAAGGATTACCGCTTTGATATCGTCGCCATCGGCCATCGCCTGTGCCAGCGGCTTGAGCAGGAGCACCGCCCCACCCTCGGCGCGCACATAACCATTGCCAGAAGCATCGAAGGCCTTGCAGCGCCCATCAGCGGACAGCATCGAGGCCTTGGTAAAACCGACGAAGGGATAGGGATGCAACAACAAATTGACCCCACCGACGAGCGCAGTGCTGGCCTCGCCAGTCTGCAAGGCACGACAGGCGAGATGCAGCGCGACCAGGGAGGACGAGCAGGCAGTATCGACGGCGAGCGACGGACCGTGCAGATCGAAAACGTAGGAAAGACGGTTTGCGGCAATGCTGAGCGTGTTGCCCGTCATCGAGTGCGACGACATGGCAGCAAGGTCATCGAGCCCGCGCGTACCGTAGTCGAGACTGGAGATGCCAACATACACGGCGCAATCGGTGCCAGCCAGACGCGAAAACGGCACGCCGGCGTTTTCCAGCGCCTCCCAGGACAGCTCTAGCAGCAATCGCTGCTGCGGATCAAGCCACGCCGCCTCGCGCGGTGAAATGCCAAAGAATTCGGCATCGAACTCATCGACACGCGAGAGAACCCCAGCGGAAAAGGTAATGCTGCGACCCGGTTCAGACCGCTTTGTGTGCTGAAGCTCGCTGCTGGCCCAGCGGTCACTGGGCACCTGGGTGACCAGATCTTTCTTTTGCTTAAGCGCCTCCCAAAAACTGGTATCGTCTGCAAGGTCGCCTGGAAAACGGAATGCAATGCCGATTATTGCAATGGCGTTATTTTCGTCAGATGAAGGCATAGGTGTCAGGTCCCGGACGATTACGTGGCACTTTTATGAAAAGTTCCGGTTTTTCTTTGTACCATCTTTTCATGGCCTCGATGGGCGGGACATGTCCCAGGGCTTTCTGGGGGATGTGGTGATTGTACAG
>NZ_VJON01000049.1 GCF_007556685.1 Tepidimonas charontis
CTGCCCACCCCCGCACCGGTGGCCCCGGTCGTCAGCGCGCCGACCGAGCCACCGGTGCGGGGGTGGGCAGGTGGGGGGGATCGAATAGGAGCGTGTAGCCGCGCAACAGTTCACCGCCGGCCCAGCGTGCCTGCACCACCAAATCGAGAAAGGGCTCGCTGACCGGTCGCTGGCTGCGCAGTACGATGATCGTGCGCCCGTCTGCACGCCGCTGTAGCTCCAGCGTCACCTCCTGCAGCAGCGGGTTGAACTCCAGGCTGGCAGCGCGAAAACGCTCGGGCGGGGCGATGCCCACTTGCAGCGACGCGGCTTCCGCCTCGGTGATGGCGGGGACGTCGATTTCGGCACGCAGCGGCTCACCCAGCTGAGACTGCACCGCCACCCGTCCCAGCGCCAGCGCCCATGCCTGCGAAGCCAGCCAACCCGAGGCCAGCACGACCGCCCATGCCACCCGCCGCCAACGGGCACGCGATGGCGCCAAACCGCCGGGCGGGGCGACACAGACCAGTGGTGCGGTGGGTTCGGAACGGGGGGCTTTCGGCACGGAGTTCACTCAGAGGACGGAGATGTTGTCGAGCGGCTCGCCACCTTAGCACCAAAGTGGGGTGCCGACAAGTTGGCGGGCGCCGCCGCCTCGGTCAGAAGGGCCGCGCGGTGCGCGGTGACGTTGTGATGGAGCAACGCCCCGCGCCCAGCGGCCCCAGCAGCCGCTGGGGCGCCTGTGCCGTTCGCTCATACCCCGAGCAGGATACGCAGCATCCGACGCAGCGGCTCGGCCGCCCCCCACAGCAGCTGGTCGCCGATGACGAAGGCCGACAGGTACTGCGGCCCCATATTGAGCTTGCGCACCCGCCCCACGCCCACCTGCAGCGTGCCGGTGATGGCCGCGGGGGTCAGTTCCTGCACGGTGATGGCGCGCTCGTTGGGCACCCATTTCACCCACGGATTGCCGCTGCGGATGATGGTCTCGATTTCTGGCAGCGGCACGTCCTGCGTGAGCTTGAGCGTCAGCGCCAGGCTGTGGCAGCGCATGGCGCCGATGCGCACGCACAGGCCATCGACCGGGATGGTGCGCTCGGTACCCAGGATCTTGTTGACCTCGGCCTGCCCCTTCCACTCTTCTTTCGATTGACCGTTGGGCAGCTGCACGTCGATCCACGGGATCAGGCTGCCGGCCAGCGGCGCACCGAAAAAGGTGGTGGGCACGTCGGTGCGAATGGCCTGCGCCACCTTGCGGTCGATGTCGAGGATGGCCGAGGCGGGGTTGGCCAGCTCATCGGCCACGGCGGCGTGAATCACCCCCATGCCCTGCAGCAGCTCGCGCATGTGGTTGGCGCCGGCGCCGCTGGCGGCCTGGTAGGTCATCGAGCTGACCCACTCCACCAGGTTTTCGCGAAACAGCCCGTTTAAGCCCATCAGCAAAATGGAATTGGTGCAGTTGCCGCCGATCCAGTTTTTGCCCCCAGCCGCCAGCGCCTTGCGGATGACGTGTTCGTTGACCGGATCGAGCACGATGACCGCGTCCGGCTCCATGCGCAGCGCACTGGCGGCGTCGATCCAGTGACCCTGCCAGCCCGCCGCGCGCAGCTTCGGGAAGACGTCCTTGGTGTAGTCGCCGCCCTGGCAGGTGATGATGATGTCGCATTGCGCCAGCGCCGCGATGTCGTGAGCGTTTTGCAGCGTCTTGTGCGCCTTGGCCTGTGCCGGTGCGGGGCCGCCGGCGTTGGAGGTGGAAAAAAAGATGGGTTCGATGTGGTTGAAATCGCCCTCGGCGGCCATCCGGTCCATCAGAACCGAGCCGACCATGCCGCGCCAGCCCACCAGGCCGACCCGATTGCCAACAGTGCTCATTGCGTGTGCCCTTTCAGAGGAGGAGGTGGTGGTGAAAACCCTTCTGCTGTCCGGCTCGTCTGGCCGGAGAGGGCACACGACGAACCCGACGGAAGTCAGTCCGAAATGGGAGTCGTGGTTTTGCCGATGATGCGCGCGGCTGCCGCCACGGTGGTGGCGTGCCAACGGGGGCGGAGCAGGGCAGCGATCGACATCGTGTTACCATTTTAGCCCAGTGAGCTGAAGGGCAGCTGACGCCATCGTGGCGTGCGACGGCGGTAGGATCGCGTGGCGCTGTATGGTTGGCTTGACCGCGTGCAGCCCCAGGTATTGCCGGCGTGGCGCGCGGGGGTGGCGGCCGGCACGGCCGTGGCGTCGCGCCGGCCATCCGCACCGCGTGATCCGACCGCATTATCTGCCTCCAACCAGACCGACATCGCCATGCGCCTCGATCCCCCCAATCCGTCCGACCCGCCCGGAGCCTCCATCGTTGTCGTGTTGACCACCGTGGCCCAGCGCCAACAGGCGCAGACCTTGGCCCGCGCCCTGGTCGAGCAGCGCTTGGCGGCGTGTGCCCAGATCGACGCCATCGAAAGCGTCTATCACTGGGACGGTGCGCTGCAGCAGGAGCCGGAATACCGGCTGTGGCTGAAGACCACCGCCGAGCGTGTGCCGGCGGCCGTGGCCGCGCTGCGTGCGCAGCATCCGTACACGCTGCCGCAAATCGTAGTGTTGGCGGCGCAGGCCAGCACCGACTATGCGCGCTGGGTAGGCGCGCAGGTGCAGCCTTAGCGCTTGAGCGCCCGCACCACGGCGTTGCCCATTTCGGCGGTGCCGACGCGGCGCGTACCCTCGCTGAAAATGTCCGGTGTGCGCAGCCCCTCGGCCAGCACCTGGCGCACGGCGTCTTCGATGCGGGCGGCGGCGTCCGGGCGTTGCAGCGAGTAGCGCAGCATCATCGCAGCCGACAAAATCGTGGCCAGCGGGTTGGCGATACCTTGTCCGGCGATGTCGGGCGCACTGCCGTGGCTGGGCTCAAACAACCCTTGGCCGCGCTCGTTCAAGCTGGCCGAGGGCAGCATGCCGATCGAGCCGGTCAGCATCGCCGCTTCGTCCGACAGGATATCGCCAAACAGATTGCCGGTCACGATCACATCGAAATTCTTGGGCGCCTTGACGAGCTGCATCGCGGCGTTGTCGACGTACATGTGCTCCAGCGTCACATCGGGGTAGTCGCGGTGCACCTCGGTCACCACCTCGCGCCACAGCTGCGAGGTCTCCAGCACGTTGGCCTTGTCCACGCTGGTGACTTTGCCGCCGCGCCCACCGTTGCGCCGGCGCGCCGCCTCGAACGCCACACGGGCGATGCGCTCCACCTCCGGGCGGCTGTAGCGCATGGTGTCGAAGCCTTCGTCGGCGCCGGCAAAGGCGCCATCCGGCGCCGGGCGGCGGCCACGCGGTTGGCCGAAGTAGATGTCGCCGGTGAGCTCGCGTACGATCAGAATGTCCAAACCAGCCACCAATTCCGGCTTGAGGCTGGAGGCGTGCGTCAGCGGCGCATGACAGATGGCCGGGCGCAGGTTGGCAAACAGGCCAAGGGCCTGCCGTAGCCCCAAAATGGCCTGCTCGGGGCGCAGGTGGCGCGGCAGTTGGTCGTATTTCCAATCGCCCACGGCGCCGAACAGCACGGCGTCCGCCTCGCGCGCCAACGCCAAGGTCGCTTCGGGCAGCGGATGGCCGCTGGCGGCATAAGCCGCCCCGCCGACCGGGGCACTGGCCAGCTCCAGTGGCAGTTCGAGCGCGTTGAGCACCTTGACGGCCTCGGCCATGATTTCGGGGCCGATACCGTCACCGGGCAGAATGGCAATCTTCATGGGACAAACGGGGTAAGGGGCAAAGGGGCAGAGTGCACAAGCCGGCGAACCAGCAGTGCTGGTGCCAGGGGTGGCGTCAACCGGCAAAGGTGCGCGCCAGCCACGGGTAGCGGGCCAGCCGTTCGGCTTCGAAAGCGCGGATCTTGTCCGCGTGGCGCAGCGTCAGGCCGATATCGTCCAGGCCATTGAGCAGGCAGTAGCGCCGAAACGGATCGACCTCGAAGGCGATTTCGGCACCGTCGGGCTCGACGATGCGCTGGCGTTCCAGGTCGATCGTCAGTTCGTAGCCGGAAAAGGCCTGTACTTCATGGAACAGCCGATCGACCGTTGCCTCGGGCAGAACGATCGGCAGCAGCCCATTTTTGAAGCAGTTGTTGAAAAAGATATCGGCGAAGCTGGGCGCGATCAGGGCGCGAAAGCCGTACTGCGCGATCGCCCAGGGCGCGTGTTCTCGGCTGGAACCACAGCCGAAATTTTTTCGCGCCAGCAAGATGCTCGCCCCCTGGTAACGGACTTGGTTGAGCACGAAGTCGGGGTTGGGTTGGCGCGTGGCCGGATCCTTGCCGGGCCAGCCCGGATCGAGGTAGCGCCACTCATCGAACAGATGCGGCCCAAAGCCCGTCTTGTGGATCGACTTCAGAAATTGCTTCGGGATGATGGCGTCGGTGTCGACGTTTTCGCGGTCGATGGGGACGACCAACCCTTTGTGGACGGTGAAGCGCTGCATGGCGGTCATTTCTTGGCGGCGTCTTGCAGGACTTGGCCGCCCTTTTGAATATCTTTGCCGAGGCCGGCGACGGTGTTGCAGCCGGCCAGCGTCACGCCCAGCCCCAGCACAAGTACACTGACGAGTCGGATCATTGGCGTCATTCCTCCGCAGACGAAAACGGGCCGTCACGCAAAGGCCCGCACATCGACGAAATGCCCATGGATGGCGGCGGCGGCCGCCATCGCCGGGCTGACCAGGTGCGTGCGACCGCCGGCGCCTTGGCGCCCCTCGAAGTTGCGGTTGCTGGTCGAGGCACAACGCTCGCCCGGTTCGAGCCGGTCGGCATTCATCGCCAGGCACATCGAGCAGCCCGGCTGACGCCATTCGAAGCCCGCGGCACGGAAGATTTCGTGCAGCCCTTCGCGCTCAGCCTGCTCCTTGACCAGGCCCGAGCCCGGCACCACCATGGCGAGCTTGACGTTGCGTGCCACTTTTTGCCCCAGCCGGCGCACCACGGCGGCGGCCTCGCGCAGGTCTTCGATACGGCTGTTGGTGCACGAGCCGATGAAGACCTTGTCGATGGCGATGTCGGTGATCGGCTTGCCGGGCTGCAAGCCCATGTAGTGCAGCGCCCGCTCCATGGCACTGCGCTTGACGGGATCCTTTTCCTTGTCCGGGTCGGGCACGCGCTCGGTCACCGGCAGCACCATTTCGGGCGACGTGCCCCAGGTGACCTGCGGCAGGATTTGGCTGGCGTCGAGTTCGACCACCGCGTCCCAGTGTGCATCGGGGTCGGAGTGCAGCGTGCGCCAGTAAGCCACCGCTTGCTCCCACTCGATGCCGCTGGGCGCCATCGGCCGTCCGCGCAGATACTCGATGGTTTTGTCATCGACGGCGACCAGGCCCGCGCGCGCGCCAGCCTCGATGGCCATGTTGCACACCGTCATGCGCCCTTCCATCGACAGCGCGCGGATGGCGCTGCCGGCGAACTCGATGGTGTAGCCGGTGCCACCGGCGGTGCCGATGCGGCCGATGATGGCCAAGACGATATCCTTGGCCGAGCAGCCGCGCGGCAGCGTGCCCTCGACGCGCACGAGCATGTTCTTCGCCTTTTTGGCCAGCAGCGTTTGCGTGGCCAGCACGTGTTCGACTTCGCTGGTGCCGATGCCGTGCGCCAGCGCCCCGAAGGCGCCGTGGGTGCTGGTGTGGCTGTCGCCACAGACGATGGTCATGCCGGGCAGGGTGGCGCCGTTTTCCGGGCCGATGACGTGCACGATACCTTGCCGCTGGCTCAGAAACGGAAAATACGCGGCGGCACCGAAGGCACGAATGTTGGCGTCGAGCGTGACGATCTGCTCTTTGCTGATCGGATCGGCGATACCGTCGTAGCCCTGCTCCCAGCCTGTGGTAGGGGTGTTGTGGTCGGCGGTGGCGACGATCGACGACACCCGCCACGGCTTGCGGCCGGCCACACGCAGCCCTTCGAAGGCCTGCGGACTGGTGACCTCATGCACCAGATGGCGATCGATGTAGAGGATGGCAGTGCCATCCTCCTCGGTGTGGACGACGTGTTCGTCCCAGATTTTGTCGTAGAGCGTGCGTCCCATGGTGGGTTCGATAGCGGCGCAAACGGCCTTCGATTGTAGGCGCTGGCACGCCACGGCGGGCCAGCGCGACCAACGGCCGCCCCAGGGTGGGCGGTCCGTTGCTGGTGGGTGGGCGCCTCAGCGCTGCGCGATCGGCAGCACGTCGCGGCGCGCCGCGCCGATGTAGAGCTGGCGCGGGCGACCGATCTTGTATTCGGGGTCGGCCAACATCTCGTTGAGCTGGGCGATCCAGCCCACGGTGCGCGCCAGTGCGAAGATGCCGGTAAACAGGCTCACCGGAATCCCGATGGCGCGCTGCACGATGCCCGAGTAGAAGTCCACGTTGGGGTAGAGCTTGCGCTGTACGAAATAGTCGTCTTCCAGCGCGATTTGCTCCAGCTTCTTGGCCAGCGCGAACAGCGGGTCGTTTTCCAGACCCAGCTCACTCAGCACCTCGTTGCAGGTTTCCTGCATCAGCTTGGCGCGCGGGTCGTAGTTTTTGTAGACGCGGTGCCCGAAGCCCATCAGTCGCACGCCGGAGGACTTGTCTTTGACCTTGGCGATGAATTCGCCGATCTTGGCCACACCGCCCATGGCCTGGATTTCTTCGAGCATGTTCAGGCAGGCCTCGTTGGCGCCGCCGTGTGCCGGACCCCAGAGGCAGGCCACCCCGGCGGCGATGGCCGCAAATGGATTGGTGCCCGAGCTGCCGCACAAACGCACGGTGGAGGTGGAGGCGTTTTGCTCGTGGTCGGCGTGCAGCGTGAAGATGCGGTCCATCGCCCGCTCCAGCACCGGGTTGACGTGATATTCCTCGCACGGCGTAGCAAACATCATGCGCAGGAAGTTGCCGGCGTAGCTCAGGTCGTTGCGCGGGTAGATGTAGGGTTGACCGATGCCGTACTTGTAAGCCATCGCCACCAGCGTCGGCATCTTGGCGATCAGGCGGATGGCGGCGATTTCGCGATGCTCGGGGTTGTTGATGTCGGTGCTGTCGTGATAGAAGGCCGACATCGCGCCCACCAGGCCGGTCAGCACCGCCATCGGGTGCGCGTCGCGCCGGAAGCCGCGCAGGAAGAACTGCATCTGCTCGTGCACCATGGTGTGCTTGGTGACGCGCTCGGTGAAGTTGGCCTTTTGCGCCGCGTTGGGCAGCTCACCATAGAGCAGCAGGTAGCAGGTCTCCAGGTAGTCGCACTGGGTGGCCAGCTGCTCGATCGGGTAGCCACGGTACAGCAGCTCGCCCTTGTCGCCGTCGATGTAGGTGATGGACGACTGGCACGACGCCGTGGACAGGAACCCCGGGTCGTAGGTAAACATGCCGGTTTGCGCGTAGAGCTTGCGGATGTCGATGACGTCCGGCCCCACGGTGCCCGAGTAGATCGGCAGCTCGACGCTGGGCGCGCCGTTGGAGAACGACAATGTGGCTTTGTGTTCTTGCAGTTTCATGTGGGTTCCTGATGCGTGGCGGTGGGTGAGGGGGATAGGTGAGGGCCCGCGGGCGTGCGCAGCAGCGCCAGCACCTCGATCACGTCGGGCGTGGCCAAGTCGCCTTCGGGCTCGCGGCGACGCAGCAACAGATCCAGCAGATCGTTGTCGCTGAGGTCCATCAGAGCCAGCAGCGCATGCGCTTGCCGCCGCGTCAGCGCCGCCCCGTGGCGGGTGAAAAACCGCTCGATGAACAGGTCGTTTTCGAGCAGGCCGCGCCGGCAGCGCCAGCGCAGACGGCCGAGCTCACGTTCGTCGAGGGGCTGCGCGTCGTCCATGGGGCGTCGGTTCAGGTGCGCCTTACACGGCGCGCCGCACCATCAGTTCCTTGATCTTGCCGATGGCCTTGGTGGGGTTGAGGCTCTTCGGGCAGACGTCCACACAGTTCATGATGGTGTGGCAGCGGAACAGCCGGTACGGATCTTCTAGGTTGTCCAAGCGTTCGCTGGTGGCCTGGTCGCGGCTGTCGGCGATGAAGCGATAGGCCTGCAGCAGGCCGGCCGGGCCGACGAACTTGTCCGGGTTCCACCAGAAGCTCGGGCAGCTGGTCGAGCAGCTGGCGCACAAGATGCACTCGTACAGGCCGTTGAGCTCCTCGCGTTCCTCAGGCGACTGCAGGCGCTCTTTTTCGGGCGGCGGGGTGTCGTTGATCAGGTACGGCTTGATCGAGTGGTACTGCTTGAAGAACAGTGTCATGTCGACGATCAGGTCGCGCACCACGGGCAGCCCCGGCAGTGGCTTGAGCACGATGGTCTCGGGCAGCGTGCGCAGGTTGGTCAGGCAGGCCAGCCCGTTCTTGCCGTTGATGTTCATCGCGTCCGAGCCGCAGACGCCTTCGCGGCAGGAGCGACGAAAACTCAAGCTGGGGTCCAGCTCCTTGAGCTTGATCAGGGCGTCGAGCAGCATACGCTCGGTGGTCAGCTCCACCTCCAGCGTCTGCATGTAAGGCTTGGCGTCCTTGTCCGGGTCGTAGCGATAGATCTTGAAGGTGCGTTTGGCCATGGCGGTAACCTCCGGCTTGAGGGACGTCAGAACGTGCGGACCTTGGGCGGAATCGACTCCACCGTCAGCGGCTTGAGGTTGACCGGCTTGTACTCCAGCCGGTTGCCCTCGCTGAACCACAAGGTGTGCTTCATCCACTCCTTGTCGTTGCGGCCCAGCGGGCATTCGGGGTCATCGGCCGGGCGCTCGTAGTCTTTGACAGTGTGGGCGCCGCGGCATTCCTTGCGGGCCGCCGCCGAGGTCATCGTCGCTTGCGCCACCTCGATCAGGTTTTCGACTTCGAGCGCCTCGATGCGCGCGGTGTTGAACACCTTGGACTTGTCCTTGAGCGCGATGGCACCGACCCGCTCGCGGATGGCGTTGATCTTGCGTACCCCTTCGTCCATGCTGGCCTGGGTGCGGAAGACGCCGGCGTGCTGCTGCATGGTGGCGCGGATGTCGTTGGCCACCGCCTGGGCGTACTCGCCCTGCGTGCGCGACTCCAGGCGGCTGAGGCGCTCCAGCGTCCGATCGGCGGCGTCCTTGGGCAGCGGCTTGTGTTCGCGCCCACGGTCCAGGTTGGCCACGATGTGGTTGCCCGCGGCGCGGCCGAACACCAGCAGGTCCAGCAGCGAGTTGGTGCCCAGCCGGTTGGCACCATGCACCGACACGCAGGAGCACTCGCCCACGGCGTACAGCCCGTTGACCACCTTCTGCCCGCCCTGGCCATCCGGCACCACCACTTGGCCGTTGATGTTGGTGGGAATGCCACCCATCTGGTAATGAATGGTCGGCACCACCGGAATCGGCTCCTTGGTGATGTCCACGTTGGCGAAGTTGACGCCGATTTCGTACACCGAGGGCAGGCGCTTGTGGATGGTTTCCGGCCCCAGGTGGTCGAGCTTGAGCAGGATGTAGTCCTTGTTCGGACCGCAGCCGCGCCCTTCCTTGATTTCCTGGTCCATGCAGCGCGAGACGAAGTCGCGCGGCGCCAGGTCTTTCAACGTCGGCGCGTAGCGCTCCATGAAGCGCTCGCCGTTGCTGTTGAGCAGGATGGCGCCTTCACCGCGGCAGCCTTCGGTGAGCAGCACGCCAGCGCCGGCCACCCCGGTGGGGTGGAATTGCCAGAACTCCATGTCCTGCAGTGGAATGCCGGCGCGCGCCGCCATGCCCAGGCCATCGCCGGTGTTGATGTAGGCGTTGGTGCTGGCGGCGTAGATGCGGCCGGCACCTCCCGTGGCCAGCAGCGTGGCCTTGGCCTCCAGGATGTAGACGTCGCCCGTCTCCATCTCCAGCGCCGTCACCCCCACCACGTCGCCGTCGGCGTCGCGGATCAAGTCCAACGCCATCCACTCGACGAAAAAGGTGGTGCGCGCGGCGACGTTTTGCTGGTAGAGCGTGTGCAGCATCGCGTGGCCGGTGCGGTCGGCCGCGGCGCAGGCGCGCTGTACCGGCTTTTCGCCGTAGTTGGCCGTGTGGCCGCCAAACGGGCGCTGGTAGATCGTGCCGTCGGGGTTGCGGTCGAACGGCATGCCCATGTGCTCCAGCTCGTACACCACTTTCGGCGCTTCGCGGCACATGAATTCGATGGCGTCCTGGTCACCCAGCCAGTCCGACCCCTTGACGGTGTCGTAGAAGTGGTAGTGCCAGTTGTCCTCGGACATGTTGCCCAGCGCCGCGCCGATGCCGCCCTGCGCGGCCACCGTGTGCGAGCGCGTCGGGAACACCTTGGTCAGGACGGCGACGTTGAGCCCGGCGCGCGCCAGCTGCAGCGAGGCGCGCATGCCGGAGCCGCCAGCGCCGACGATCACGACGTCGAAGCGGCGACGGGGAAGTTGGGTCGAAAGAGTCATGGCTTACAGCCTCCAGAGCACTTGAAACGCCCAGCCCGTGCAACCGACCAGCCAGACGAGTGTGAATACGTGCAGCGCTAGGCGCAGACCAACGGGCTTGATGTAGTCCATCCAGATGTCACGCACGCCGACCCATGCGTGCCACGCCAGCGCAATGACGACAGCGAACGTCAGGAACTTCATCCACGGCGCGGCAAAGATACCGGCCCATCCTTCGTAGCCCAGCGGGCCGCTGCTCAGCAGTACCTGGGCCAGCAAGACGACGGTGAACAACGCCATGAGGACGGCGGTGACGCGCTGCACGAGCCAGTCGCGCAGGCCATAGTGGGCGCCGGTGACGACGCGCTTAGAGCCGTAGTTGACAGCCATGGGGGTTACTCCGTGCGGAAAAATCAGTACAAGCCAAACAATTTGGCACCCAGCACTGCGGTCAGCGCCAAACTGACGACCAGTGCGACGATGGCGCTGGAGCGCCCGTACGCTTTGTCCACCTTGTGCGTGGCGTCCATGATGAGGTGACGCACACCGGCGCAGAAATGGTGCAGATAGGCCCAGATCAGTGCCAAGGCCACCAGTTTGAGGAACCAGCCGGGCACGAAGCCGACCCCGGCCTCGAAGGTCCCGACGAAGGCACCATATGCGATTTCGGATGAGAGCGAAGCGTCCATCATCCACACCACGAAGGGCAGCAGCAGGAACATCAGGCCGCCGCTGACGCGGTGCAGAATCGACACCCAGCCCGCCACCGGTAAGCGGTAGGTGGTGAGGTCTTTGAAGGCGTTGATGTTGCGAAACTCGGGGCGCGCGCTACGCGAGGTCGACATGGTGGCTCTCCTGGGTTCTCAGACGGCGTCGTGGGCGGCCGCACGGCGGGGGTGCGGTAAGAAAACGGGCGGCGGGCTACACGGGTGGACATATTCCCCCGCCGAACTGACGCAGAACTGTCGCATTCTATTGCAACGCACCATTTTTGCCCGTCCTGTCGGTGTCAGCTCAGTTCGTTGCGGTAGTGGTGGCGATCGGTGCGATACAAGCCGCGCCGCAGTTCCATCGGCACCCCGTTGTAGGTGTAGGCCAGACGCTCGACGCTGAGCAACGGGGTGCCGGGAGGTACCTGGAGTCGCTCGGCGGCTTGCGCCGTTGCGGCCACGGCTTTCAGGCGCTCTTCGGCGCGCACCATGCGCACGCCAAACTGCGTCTCGAACAAGGCATACATCGGGCCGGGGTGGGCCGACAGCGTCTCGGGCGTCAAGCCGCGAAAGGCGTGTCCCGGCAGCCACAGGTCCTCCAAGATGGTGGGGATGTCGTGAAACGCCAGCACGCGGCTGACCTGCACCACCGGGTCGCCGGCGCGCAGCCGCAGCGCAGCGGCGACCTCGGCACTGGCGCGCAAGCGCCGGCAGCCCAAAATGGTGCGCTGCGCTGGCCCTTCACTGTCGAGCGTTCCCTCATCCGGGTGCAGGCGCAAAAAGCGGTACTGGATGTGCTGCTCTGCGTGTGTGGCAACGAAGGTGCCCTTGCCCTGCCGCCGCACCAGAAGGTTGTCGGCAGCCAACTCATCGATGGCCTTGCGCACCGTCCCTTGGCTGACACGATAGCGCGCCGCCAACTCGACTTCGCTGGGAATCAGGTCGCCCGGCTTCCATTCGCCGGCTTGCAGGCTGTGCAAGATCAACGTCTTGATTTGCTGGTACAGCGGGCTGAAAGCCGGGGTGGGGGCGGACGCGACGGGCGTGCCCTCAGCGCCGGCGACAGCGGGCGAGGCGCGAACGGAGGGGCTGGAGCCGTCGGGTTTCATGGGGCGCTATGATATCTTATATAAGACATAAGACAAATTGACGCCTAGGGTTTACCAGGGTACACTCGCGGGCGTTCTCACTTGACCCACCCTCTGCACGGAGTTCATCCATGAGCAAGAAGCCCGTTCGCGTGGCCGTCACCGGTGCCGCCGGCCAGATCGGCTATGCCCTGCTGTTTCGCATCGCCTCCGGCGAAATGCTCGGCAAGGACCAGCCCGTCATTCTCCAACTGCTGGAAATTGCCGACGAGAAGGCGCAAAAAGCCCTCAAAGGCGTGATGATGGAGCTGGAGGACTGCGCTTTCCCGCTGCTGGCGGACATGCAGGCGCACAGCGATCCCAAGGGCGCGTTCAAGGATGCCGACGTCGCGCTGCTGGTGGGTGCGCGTCCGCGCGGCCCGGGCATGGAGCGCAAGGACTTGTTGTCGGCCAATGCGCAGATCTTCACCGCCCAGGGTCGAGCCCTCAACGAGGTGGCCAACCGCGACGTCAAGGTGCTGGTGGTGGGCAATCCGGCCAACACCAATGCCTACATCGCCATGAAGTCGGCGCCGGACCTGCCGGCCAAAAATTTCACCGCCATGCTGCGCCTGGACCACAACCGTGCGCTGTCACAAATCGCGGCCAAAACCGGCAAGCCCGTCTCGCGCATCGAAAAGCTGTGCGTGTGGGGTAACCACTCGCCCACCATGTACGCCGACTACCGCTTCGCCACCATCGATGGGCAGTCGGTCAAAGACATGATCAACGATGAGGACTGGAACCGCAACGTCTTCCTGCCGACGGTGGGCAAGCGCGGCGCCGCCATCATCGAGGCGCGCGGTCTGTCTTCGGCCGCGTCGGCAGCCAACGCCGCCATCGACCACATCCGCGATTGGGTGCTGGGCACCAACGGCAAGTGGGTGACGATGGGCGTGCCCTCGCAGGGCTGGTACGGCATTCCGAAGGAGGTCGTCTTCGGCTTTCCCGTGACCTGCGCCAACGGCGAGTACACGGTGGTCGAAGGGTTGCCGATCGACGCGTTCAGCCAGCAGTGTCTGGACAAGACGCTGGCCGAGCTGGAAGAGGAGCGCCAAGGCGTGGCGCACCTGCTCTGAGGGACGGGTTGCGATGCGCGCCGCCGCGCCCCGTCACCCGCGTGAGGTCTTGCTCGGAGCGCAGGCGGCCGTGGCGCGTCTGCCGGTGTGCGACCATTACGCCGGGGTCGAGGCGCGGATGCGCAAGAGCCTGGCGCTGCAAGCCGAATGGGCGGCGCGCTGCGGCACCTGTGTGTTCGACGTCACCCTCGACTGTGAAGACGGCGCCCCCGTGGGTGCGGAAGCCGCGCATGCGGCGCTGGTCGCGGCGCTGGTGCAGGAGCTGGACTGGTCGGCCGCGGTGCCACCACGGGTGGCGGTGCGGGTGCATCCGGTCGATCACCCGGCGTTCGAAGGCGATGTGGCCACCATCGTCGGCTCCGTGGGCGCGCGCCTGACGCACGTGATGCTGCCCAAGGTCGAAGCGCTGGCCGACGTCGAGCGCGCCGCCGCTGCCCTGGATGCCGCCGGAGCCCCCCAGTTGCCGCTGCACGTGCTCATCGAGTTGCCCGCTGCCGTGCACCGCGCCTTCGACATCGCCGCCCACGCGCGCGTGCAGTCGCTCAGCTTCGGGCTGATGGATTTCGTCTCTGCCCACGGCGGCGCGATTCCGGTCACGGCCATGACGTTGCAGGGCCAGTTCGAGCACCCGCTGGTGCGCCGCGCCAAGCTGGAGATCGCCAGCGCCGCCCACGCCCACGGCAAGGTGCCCTCGCACTGCGTGGTCACCGAGTTTCGCGATCGGGACGCGGTCCGGCGGGCCGCGCAGCGCGCCGCGCACGAGTTCGGCTACACCCGCATGTGGAGTATCCACCCCGACCAGATCGAACCGATCGTGCAGGCCATGGCGCCCAGCGCCGCCGAGGTCGAGAGCGCTGCCGAGATCATCGAGCGCGCGCTGGCCGCCGATTGGGCGCCGATCGCGCACGGCGGGCAGTTGCACGATCGCGCCTCTTACCGCTACTTCTGGCAGGTGCTGGAGCGCGCGCACGCCACTGCGCAGCCGCTGCCGGCGTCGCTGCAGCCCCTGTTTACCTGAATCGTCATCGCTGTTTTTCACGTCATCGGACCACGGTTTTTTCTCCAACCAGGAGCCCCCACCATGTTGCAAGCCTACCGCCAACACGTCGCCGAGCGCGCTGCGCTGGGCATCCCGCCGCTGCCGCTGTCGGCGCAGCAAACCGCCGAGCTCATCGAGCTCATCAAAAACCCGCCGGCGGGTGAAGACCCTGCCTTCCTGTTGGAGCTGTTGACCCAGCGCGTGCCGCCGGGTGTGGACGACGCAGCCAAGGTCAAGGCGTCGTTTTTGGCGGCGGTGGCGCATGGTGACATCACCGTTGCCCTGATCAGCAAGGCCCGCGCCACCGAGTGGCTGGGTACGATGGTGGGTGGCTACAACGTCAAGCCCTTGATCGATCTGCTGGACGATGCCGAGGTCGCCCCCATCGCGGCCGAGGGGCTGAAGAAAACCCTGCTGATGTTCGACGCCTTCCACGACGTGGCGGAGAAAGCGCAGGCCGGCAACGCCCACGCCCGCGCGGTGATGCAGAGCTGGGCCGACGCCGAGTGGTTTTTGTCGCGCCCCGAGGTGCCGCACAAGATCACCGTCACCGCCTTCAAGGTGCCCGGCGAGACCAACACCGACGATCTGTCGCCGGCGCCGGATGCCTGGAGCCGCCCCGACATTCCACTGCACGCGCTGGCGATGCTGAAAAACAAGCGGCCCGACGCACCGTTCGAGCCGGATGAGGACGGCAAGCGCGGCCCGATCAGCGTGCTGCAAAAGCTCAAGGAAAAAGGCCATCTGGTGGCCTACGTGGGCGACGTGGTCGGCACCGGCTCCAGCCGCAAGTCGGCCACCAACAGCGTGATTTGGTGGACCGGACACGACATCCCTTACGTGCCCAACAAGCGTTTCGGCGGCGTGACGCTGGGCGGCAAGATCGCACCGATCTTCTTCAACACACAAGAAGACTCGGGCGCGCTGCCGATCGAAGTCGACGTCAGCCAAATCGAATTCGGCGACGTCATCGACATCTACCCCTACGAAGGCAAGATCGAGAAGAACGGCCAGGTCATCGCCACCTTCGCCCTCAAGAGCGAGGTGCTGCTCGACGAGGTGCGCGCCGGCGGCCGCATCAATCTGATCATCGGCCGGGGGCTGACCGCCAAGGCGCGCGAGTTTCTGGGCTTGCCGCCGTCCACGGTGTTCCGGCTGCCCAAGGCGCCGCAAGACAGCGGCAAGGGCTTCACGCTGGCGCAAAAGATCGTGGGCCGTGCCTGCGGTCTGCCCGAGGGGCAGGGCATCCGCCCCGGCACCTACTGCGAGCCGAAGATGACCACCGTCGGCAGCCAGGACACCACCGGCCCGATGACGCGCGACGAGCTCAAGGACCTGGCTTGCCTGGGCTTTTCGGCCGACCTGGTGATGCAGTCGTTCTGCCACACCGCGGCCTACCCGAAGCCGGTGGACGTGAAGATGCACCGCGAGCTGCCCGCCTTCATCAGCAGCCGCGGTGGCGTCAGCCTGCGCCCGGGCGACGGCGTGATCCACTCCTGGCTCAACCGCATGCTGCTGCCCGACACCGTGGGCACTGGCGGCGACTCGCACACGCGCTTTCCGATCGGTATCAGCTTCCCCGCCGGCTCGGGCCTGGTGGCGTTCGCGGCGGCCACGGGTGTCATGCCGCTGGACATGCCCGAGAGCGTGCTGGTGCGCTTCAAGGGCCAGATGCAGCCCGGCATCACGCTGCGTGACCTCGTGCACGCCATACCCTACTACGCCATCCGGCAGGGCCTGCTGACGGTGGAGAAAAAGGGGAAGAAAAATATCTTCTCCGGCCGCATTCTGGAAATCGAGGGCCTGCCCGATCTGAAGGTGGAGCAGGCGTTCGAGCTGTCCGACGCCTCGGCGGAGCGCTCGGCGGCGGGCTGCACGATCAAGCTCAACAAGGCGCCGATCATCGAGTACCTGCAGAGCAACATCGTGCTGCTCAAGAACATGATCGCCGACGGCTACCAGGACGCGCGCACGCTGGCGCGTCGCATCAAGGCGATGGAGAAATGGCTGGAAAACCCCCAGCTGCTCGAAGCCGACCCCGACGCCGAGTACGCCGCCGTCATCGAGATCGACCTCAACGAGATCACGGAGCCGATCCTGTGCTGCCCCAACGACCCGGACGATGCGCGCCCGCTGTCGGCTGTGGCCGGCACGCCGATCGATGAGGCCTTCATCGGTTCGTGCATGACCAACATCGGGCACTTCCGCGCTGCGGCCAAGCTGCTGCATGGTCAGCGCGACATCCCGGTGCGGCTGTGGGTGGCGCCGCCGACCAAGATGGATCAAAACGAGCTCATCAAGGAAGGCTACTACGCCACCTTCGGCACCGCCGGCGCGCGCACCGAAATGCCCGGCTGCAGCCTGTGCATGGGCAACCAGGCGCAAGTGCGCGAAGGCGCCACGGTGGTGTCCACCAGCACGCGCAACTTCCCCAACCGCTTGGGCAAAAATACCAATGTGTTTCTGGCCTCGGCGGAGCTGGCGGCGATCGCCTCGCGCCTGGGGCGTCTGCCCACGGTGGAGGAGTACCACCGCGAGATGGGCATCGTCAACCAACAGGCGGCCGAGGTCTACCGCTACATGAACTTCGACCAAATCGAAGAGTACGCGCAGACGGCCCAGGCGGTGACCGTTTGAGAGTGGTGACGAAACGGTGAGCCCGGTGCACCAAGGCCGGGTCACCCGTCGTAAAAAGAGCCCGCTTTTGAGAGCGGGTTTTTTGTGCTGGCAAACATGGGCCTGCGGCCGTCAGCACTTCCCCACGTCCGCAGAAGAAACCGTCCGTTGCGGCTGACGGCGCATGAACCTGGATAGTATCAGCGGTAGGATGAAACCGACCACCGCCAACACGATCAGACCCATCGCCAATGGAGAGCGGTAAAAAATGCCTAAACTGTCGTGTCTCGGATGATTCGTTGACTGGACGACGCCGTGGTTTACTCTTGGCCCGAGAGGTCATGCTGGAGCTGAAACGATGCATCTGAGGCTGCACAAGAACGCCACCACGACACCCAGGATCCGCGCCGAGATCCAGGTCAGCAAGGAGCCCATGAGGGTTCTGGCCCAGCGCTTTGGCGTGAGTGTCTGCACCACCAGCCCGCTGGAAGAAGCGTGCATCGGTTCATGACGCCTCCCATACCCCT
>NZ_VJON01000005.1 GCF_007556685.1 Tepidimonas charontis
CGGCCTGCGGCCATGTGTCGGCGGACAACCGCCAGACGCAGGCCCGGTTTCTGTGCGTCGAATGCGGTTTCGAGGAAAACGCCGATCTGGTCGGCGCGATCAACATACTCAGGGCGGGACACGCCCGGTGCGCCTGTGAAGTGAGCGGTGCAGTAATGCCGCCAGCAGCAGGAACCCACCGAAGCGACTCATTCCGGCTCGATGCCGGGGTAAGCGCCGTAGGAATCCCCCGACTTTAGGCGGGGGAGGATGTCAAACACACCGGGCTGCGCTGGCTCCCGATACCGATCAACCGCCGCACGCGGCCAGCGCCGCCGGTGCAGCGCGCGCGCGGCGGCTCAGTAGCCCATCGTCAGCGCCGGCACATCGACCCGAATGACCGGCTTGGCCAACAGACTGGCGGCGGCGCGCGCATACACCATGGCCCAGGGCCGATGCGCCGGTTCGGCGAAGCGCTCCTCACCGACGGCCTGCGCGATGGCGAGCAGCTTGTCGGCCGTGAGCACCTTGCCCGACAGGCGCAGCGGCTCGCAACCCAGTTCGGTAAACTGCTGGTCCAGCCACTGGCGCGCCAGGTCGTGCGGCATCGGCTGCACCTCGTCGAGGTCGAAAGCGTACTCACGGTCGGGGCCGAAATGGACGATGACGTGACTGCGCATGGGGGCCTTTCGTGACGGTCCTCGGATCCGGGGCAAACGCGCCCCGTTGCAGCTGTGATGCTACACCGACGCCGGCATGTTGGCATCACCGGGCAAGCGGCGGCGCTGCGCTGTCGTGGCAGCGGCGGCGCAGCGTTGACCGACCTCGCCGCGCCCGCGTGCGATCGACAAGCCGCGCGGCCGCGCCTCGTCAGCCGCGCGCGCGCCGACGCGCCGCCACCGCGTCGCTGAGCATCTCCAGCACCTGCACCGACGTGTCCCAGTCGATACAGGCGTCGGTGATGCTGCGGCCGTACTCCAGCTTGGCCGGGTCGTCTTTGCCCGGCGTGAATTTCTGCGCCCCGCCCTGCAGGTGGCTCTCCACCATCACGCCAAAAATATGGGTCGAGCCGCCCGCGATCTGGCCGGCGATGTCGCGCGCCACCTCGACCTGGCGCTCGTGCTGCTTTTGGCTGTTGCCGTGGCTGCAATCGACCATCAGGCGCGGCGGCAGCTTGGCCTCGGCGAGCTGGCGGCAGGCAATCGCCACGCTGTCGGCGTCGTAGTTGGGCAGCTTGCCGCCGCGCAGAATCACGTGGCAGTCCGGGTTGCCCTTGGTGCGCACAATGGCCACCTGCCCGTTTTTGTGCACCGACAGGAAGTGGTGCGGTCGGCTGGCGGCCAAGATGGCATCGGTGGCGATGCGGATGTTGCCGTCGGTGCCGTTTTTGAAGCCGATCGGCGCGCTCAGGCCCGAGGCCAGCTCGCGATGCACCTGGCTTTCGGTGGTGCGCGCGCCGATCGCCCCCCACGAGATCAGGTCGGCGATGTACTGCGGGCTGATGACGTCGAGAAATTCGCTGGCGGCGGGCAGCCCCAGTCGGTTGATTTCGATGAGGAGCTGACGCGCGATGCGCAGCCCTTCGTCGATGCGAAAACTCTCGTCCAGATACGGGTCGTTGATGAGGCCCTTCCAACCCACGGTGGTGCGCGGCTTCTCGAAGTACACGCGCATGACCACTTCCAGGGTGTCGTGGAAGCGCTCGCGTTGGGCTTTGAGGCGGCGCGCGTACTCCATCGCCGCCGCCGGGTCGTGGATCGAACACGGGCCGATGATGACCAGCAGCCGATCGTCCTTGCCGTGCAGGATCTGGTGGATGGCGCGGCGCGTGTGGGTGATGAGCCTCTCGATCGCGGTGCCGCGGATCGGGAAGAAGCGAATCAGGTGCTCGGGCGGCGGCAGCACGGTGATGTCCTCGATGCGTTGATCGTCGGTCTGGCTGGTGCGGTCGGCGGGGTGCGGATACCAGACGTCGGTGCTGCTGGCCTTGGCGGGACTAGGGCTCATGAAACGCTCCTTGGGTGGAAATGGGGCAACCGATTCGGGCGAAAAAAAACCGCCGGTGGGACTCACCGACGGTTTCGAGTTCAGGGGGCTTTTGCTTGGGGCGCTTTCAGACCTCTCTGCCGTCGGTGACGCGTGAGAACCAAAAGTAGCCAAAGTAAAAGCCATGCTGCTTGCGCATGGCTTCTACTGTAGCACAGCCCGTATGACGCTAGGGAAGTTCTGCATAACTACCTGTTTGGGCCGAGCGCCTCCAATCGCATCAATGGGTTAGCAGCTTCGAGTGGAGGTTTTGCAGACCTTCCCTAGGCTGACGCCGCCACCGGCCGTGTTGCGGTGCCGCAACAGCGCAGGCCGTCGTCTGGCACACTCACGCGGTGCCGCCGACGGTCAGACCGTCCAGGCGCAGCGTGGGCTGCCCGACGCCCACCGGCACGCTCTGGCCTTCCTTGCCGCAGGTACCCACGCCGCTGTCCAGCGCCAGATCGTTGCCAATCATCACCACCCGTTTGAGGGCATCCGGGCCGTTGCCGATGATCGTTGCACCCTTGACCGGGTAGACCGGGCGGCCGTTTTCCACCCACCAGGCGCTGCTGGCGGAAAAGACGAATTTGCCGCTGGTGATATCCACCTGCCCACCGCCGAACTGGGTCGCGTACAGGCCCCGGCGCACGCTGGCGATGATCTCCTGCGGGTCATGCTCGCCCGCGAGCATGTAGGTGTTGGTCATGCGCGGCAGCGGCAAGTGGGCGTAGCTCTCACGCCGGCCGTTGCCGGTGGGGCGCACGCCCATCAGCCGGGCATTGAGCCGGTCTTGCAGATAGCCACGCAAAACACCGTCTTCGATCAGCACGTTGCGCTGCGTGGCGCAGCCCTCGTCGTCCACGTTGAGCGAGCCGCGCCGGCCCTCCAGGGTGCCGTCGTCCAGTACCGTCACACCTTTGGCAGCCACGCGCTGGCCGATGCGGCCAGCAAAGGCGCTCGACCCCTTGCGGTTGAAGTCGCCCTCCAGACCGTGGCCGACGGCTTCGTGCAGCAACACGCCGGGCCAGCCGGGGCCCAGCACCACCGTCATCTCGCCGGCCGGCGCCGGGCGCGACTCCAGATTGGTCAGCGCCGCCTGCACGGCCTCGTCCACGTAGCGCGTCAGCACGCCGTCGTCGAAGTGGTCGAGTCCAAACCGCCCGCCCCCGCCGGAGGAGCCGACCTCGCGCCGGTCGCCCTGCTGAGCAATCACCGTCAGCGACAGCCGCACCAGCGGCCGCACATCGGCGGCCAGCACCCCGTCGGCCCGCGCAATCAGGACCACATCGTACTCGGCGGCCAGAGCCGCCATCACCTGCACGATGCGCGGATCGCGCGCCCGCGCCATGCGCTCCACGCGCTCCAGCAGCGCCACTTTGGCCGCGCTGTCGAGCGTGCCGATGGGGTCGTGGGCACCGTAGAGCGCGCGCGCTGGCGCCACCGTAGTGCGGGCCCGGCGGCGTCCGATGGCAGCCCGCTGGCTGGTCCCCTGGCGGCCGATCGCGCGTACGCTCTCGGCGGCTTCGCGCAGCACCGCCCACGACAGGTCATCGGCATAGGCAAACGCGGTTTTGTCGCCGCTGACCGCGCGCACGCCCACCCCCTGGTCGATGCTGAAGCTGCCGGTCTTGACGATGCCCTCCTCCAGACTCCAGCCTTCGCTGCGGGTGTACTGAAAATACAGGTCGGCGTCATCGACGCCGGGGACCATGATGAGACCCAGCGCACGGCGCAAATGGCTCTCATCCAGCCCGTAGGGTTCCAGCAGCAAGGCGCGCGCCGTGGCCAGGCGCTCCAGGGTGGGTTCGACTGCGATCATGCCCGCATTGTAGGGAGGAAGGCGTCCGCAGTCCCAACACCGCGTCTGCCACCGCGCACCAGGGCCCCCAGGCTCAGCTAGGCACCAGGCGCTTGTGCCGCCCCACCGACAGCATCATGCCCAGACTCGCGCCCAGCGTCACCATGGCGGTGCCGCCGTAGCTCAAAAAGGGCAGTGGCACACCCACCACCGGCAACAGACCACTGACCATGCCCATGTTGACGAAGGCATAGACGAACTGCACCAGAATGAGGGCACCGGCCAGCAGCCGACCGAATAGGGTGGAGGCGGCTGCCGCCAGCATCAGGCCGCGCGCCACAAAATAGGTGTAGGCCGCCAGCAAACCCAGCACGCCCAGAAAGCCGAACTCTTCGGCAAAGGCGGCGAAGATGAAGTCGGTGCTGCGCTCGGGCACGAAGTCCAGGTGCGTCTGGGTGCCCTCCATGAAGCCCTTGCCCCACAGCCCCCCCGAGCCGATGGCGATCATGCCCTGCAGGATGTGAAAGCCCTTGCCCAGCGGATCCTTGGCCGGGTCGAGCAAAGTGCACACGCGCTGGCGCTGGTACTCGTGCAGCACCACCCAGTCCACGCCCGGCGCGCACCACTGCGGCTCCATCACGATCAAGGTCACCACGCCGGCAGCCCCCAGGACCAGCGGCGGCACGATCAGCTTCCAGCTCAAGCCGGCAAAGTAGATGACGAACAGCCCCGAGGCCAACACCAACAAGGCGGTGCCCAAGTCGGGCTGCTTCAAGATCAGCGCCACCGGCAGCGCCAGCAGTGCGGCGGCGACGAGGAAGTCGATCTGCGCCAGCCGCCCTTCGCGGCGCTGAAACCACCACGCCAGCATCAGCGGCATGGCGATTTTCATGAGCTCGCTGGGTTGGATGGTGAGCAGCCCCAGGTCCAGCCAGCGCTGTGCCCCCTTGCGGGTGACGCCAAACAACTCCACCGCCACCAGCAGCAAGACGACCACCGTATAGGCGGGCAGTGCCAGGGCTTGCAGGCGCTGCGGCGGCACCTGCGACACCACCACCATGACGCCGGCCGCAATCAAAAGGTTGCGCGCATGATCGGCCACCCGCCCTGGAATGTCGTAGGCCACCGAATACATGACCACTTGCCCGATCAGGGCCAGCAGCGCCACGGAAAGCAAAAACGGCACGTCGTAGCCGCGCATCAAAGGCGCCAAGCGGACATGCAGCGGGGGTTTTTGCAGGACGACGGCCATCGGGTCTGGATTATGCTGCGGACCATGGTCAACCCACCACACACCGATCGGTCGCCCGGCTGCGCTGCGGATACGCTGCGTCCCTGCCCGCCCCACGGCCACGCCGATGGCGTGCCGCCCATGCCGCCTGCCGACCGCACCACCGACGGCGTCACACACCTGTTGTATCTGCACGGTTTTCGCTCCTCGCCGCGCTCGGCCAAGGCGCAATACCTGGCCGCCCGTGTGGCGCGCGATCACCCGCGCGTCGTCTGGCACTGCCCCCAGCTGCCGCCGTCGCCTGCTGCCGCCTGGGCCCTGATCGAGCGCTGCGTGGCTGACTGGCCGCGCGCCACGATGGCGGTGGTGGGTTCCTCGCTGGGTGGCTTCTACGCCACCCGGCTGGCGGCGCTGACCGGCTGCCGCGCCGTGCTGCTCAACCCGGCGGTGGATCCGGCGCGCGATCTGGCACGCTACATCGGTGAGCACACCATGTGGCACGCTCCGAACGAGCGCCTGTTTTTTCGCCCGGAATATGTGGATGAACTGCGTGCGTTGGCGGTCGGGCCACTGCCGCAGCCGCAGCGCATACTGCTGGTGGCCGCCACCGGTGACGAGGTGTTGGACTGGCGCGAAATGGTCGCGCGCTACCCCGGCAGCACCCACTACATCGTACCGGGCAGCGACCACGCGCTGTCGGACTTCGCCGCGCACTTGGACACCGTGTTGGCCCACCTGCAGCTGATCTAGCGATGGCCAAGGACAAGACGCTCTACACCTGCAGCGACTGCGGTGGCAGCACACCGCGCTGGCTGGGCCGCTGCCCGCACTGCGGCGCGTGGAATACCCTGCTCGAAACCACGGCCGCCCCCGCCGCCGCCAAACACCGCATGAGTGCGCTGCGCCAAGGACTGGCCAGCGACGGCGCACTGATGCGGCTGGGCGACATCAAGGCCGCCGATGTGCAGCGCACCCCCACCGGTCTGCCGGAACTGGACCGGGTGCTCGGCGGCGGCATCGTCGCCGGCGCGGTGGTGCTGATCGGCGGCGACCCGGGCATCGGTAAGTCCACGCTGTTGTTGCAGGCGCTCGATGCCCTGCAGCGCGCCGGCTTGCCCACGCTGTACGTCAGCGGCGAAGAAAGCGGCGCCCAAGTGGCGCTGCGTGCGCGCCGCCTGGGTCTGGCCGACAGCCAAGTGCCGGTGCTGGCGGAAATCCAGCTCGAACGGATCGTGGCCACGCTGGAGCGCGAGCGCCCCGCGGTGGCGGTGATCGACTCCATCCAGACCGTCTACACCGAGCAGCTCAGCTCCGCCCCGGGCTCGGTGGCCCAGGTGCGCGAATGCGCCGCGCATCTGACCCGACTGGCCAAAGCGGGCGGCGCCGACGGACACGCGGGCACCACCCTGGTGCTGGTGGGACACGTGACCAAGGAGGGGGCGCTGGCCGGCCCGCGCGTGCTCGAGCACATGGTCGACACCGTGCTGTATTTCGAGGGCGACACGCACAGCAGCTTCCGGTTGGTGCGGGCGATCAAAAACCGCTTCGGCGCCGTCAACGAGATGGGCGTTTTCGCGATGACCGAGCGCGGCTTGAAAGGTGTGAACAACCCCAGCGCCTTGTTTTTGAGTCAGCATCCGCAGCCGGTGCCGGGCAGCTGCGTGCTGGTGACGCTGGAGGGCACGCGCCCGTTGCTGGTGGAAATCCAGGCGTTGGTGGACGGCGGCGGTGTGGCGCCACGGCGGCTGACGGTGGGGCTGGAGCGGGACCGGCTGGCCATGCTGCTGGCGGTGCTGCACCGCCACGCCGGCGTGGCGTGCGCCGACCAGGACGTCTTCGTCAACGCCGTTGGTGGCGTGCGCATTGCCGAGCCGGCGGCGGACCTGGCGGTGCTGCTGGCCATCCAGTCCTCGCTGCGCGCACGCCCCCTGCCGCCGCGCTTCGTGGCTTTCGGCGAAGTGGGACTGGCCGGCGAGGTGCGCCCGGCGCCGCGCGGACTGGAGCGCCTGCGTGAAGCCGCCAAGCTGGGCTTTCGCGTCGCCCTGGTACCAGCGGCCAATCTGCCGCGCAAGCCTGACGCGCCCACGCGCGAGCTGCTCGACGCACTGGAGGTGCACCCCGTGGGCCGTATCGAAGAAGCGCTGCACATCGTGCGGGCGTGGTAGGCCAGAGAGCGCCCACGCCCGCCGCCGCGCTCCCGGCCGCTGCGGCCTGCCAGCCGAGGTAGCGATGCATGGCTGCCGTTTCGCTACGCCAGCTGGAAACGCCCCACCGACTGCTCCAGCACGCGCGCCTGCGCCGACAAATGCGTGGCGGCTGCGGCGGTTTGTTCCACCAGGGCAGCGTTTTGCTGGGTGCTCTGGTCGATATCGCGCCAAGCGGTTTGCAGCTCGCCCACGGCAACCGCCTGGCGTTCGCTGCGCTGTGCCAGGGCCACGATCGTGTCGCGCAGACGCATCACCTCCGCGATCAGTTCGCCGATGGTCTGCCCGGCCCGATCCACCCGCTGGGTGCCATCGGCCACGGCCGCGACGCTGCCGTCGATGAGCTGCCGAATCTCGCCGGCGGCGTGCGCGCTGCGCTGCGCCAGCGCGCGCACCTCACCGGCGACGACGGCAAAACCACGCCCGGCTTCACCGGCGCGTGCCGCCTCCACCGCCGCATTCAAGGCCAGGATATTGGTTTGGAACGCCAGGTTGTCGATGACGCCGACGATATCGGCGATGCGCTCGCTGCTGGCGCGGATGCCGCGCATGGTCTCGACCACCTGATGCACCACCTCCTCACTGCTGCGGGCGTGCGTGGCGGCCTGCTCGGCGATGCCATTGGCCGCACGCGCGGCCTGCACGAAGGCGCCCAAGTCGGACGACAACTCGTGCAGACGCGCCACCGCTTCTTGCAGGTGCGCCGCACTGCGCTCGGTGCGTTGGGACAGATCCTGGTTGCCGGCGGCGATTTGCGCCGCCGCGGCGCTGATGTGCTGCGCGCTGTCGCGCACGCCTGCCACCACCGAGGCGAGCTGGGCCCGCATGACTTCGAGCTCGCGGATCATGACACCGAACTCGTCGCCGCGCGTGGAATCCAGCGGCTGCGACAGCGTCCCTTGCGCGATGCGCTGTGCACAGGCCACCACCCGCTGCAGCGGCTGACGGATGTGACGAATGAGCCCCCACGCCCCCAGCACGATCGCACCCATCAGGAGCGCCATCAGCGACGCCCCCAACACCAAGCTGGTACGGCGCTCGACCGCAATGTCGGCCTGAATCGCGTCCAGCGCCTCCCGCTGCTGCGCGGCGTACTGGCGCGCCGACTGCAGAAACGCCTGCGCTTGCGCCACGTACTGCGCCTGCGCATCATCGGCCATGGCGTCGGCGGCGCCCGGCGGCAACGCCGCCAAGCGTTGCGCGCCGTGCTGCACGGCCTGCCAGCGCTGCTGCAGCGCACGCCAGGCCGACTGTTCGGATGCCACCAACAAGGACTGCACCTGCTGCGCCGCCCGCTCGACGCGCTGCGCTCCCATCGGACCCAAGACCTGACGCAGGACAGCCCCGCCCGGGCACGCGCCGCCAGCGTCCACCGCGCTCGTCGCCAACGCCAGCTCGGCCTCGGCCACCCAGTGGGCCACCGCCATCATCTTGTCGAATTGCCGCCCCACTGCCTGCTCGGCATGGCGCGTCGACTGCACCGACCGAATGCTGACGGTGACAACGACGGCTGTCAACGCCACCAACAGCAATCCCACACCCAGCCAAAGCTTGCTGGCCAATTTGAGGTCGCGCATCGATCGTGCTTTCCTGGTCGCCTGCCACACTCCACCAACGCACGTCCACGGTGTGCCATGGCGCGCGCCGGCATGCAGTATAAAAAGAAACGAACGTTCGTTCTATAAAGGGTTTACCCGGGGTGTCGAAGCGCTTACGCAGACATATGCGCTGCCGCCCACGGTCCGCCTGCCCGATCCGGCACAGCCCGCTGGCCCGGCTCACGCGCTGCGTCTGCGCCGAACGCCAGCGCACACGCTATACTTGGAAGTATGGCGGCGGCGAATCGCGCCGGTCGGCGTCATGGATGCGCGCGGTGGCCACGCAATGCTGCGTGGGGTTTGACGCCACCATGGGTTCCCTCACCCCATCGATCAAAAAGGATTCACATGCGCATCACTGATTCCCGCGCCACGCCGGCGGCGTGGTTGGGGCTGCCGACCCTGGTGGCTCTGCATATCCTCATCATCATTGCCAGCAACTACCTGGTGCAATTGCCGTTTCAACTGTTCGGCGTGCACACCACCTGGGGCGCCTTCACCTTTCCGCTGGTGTTCGTCGTCACCGATCTGACCGTGCGGCTGATCGGCCCGCAGGCGGCGCGGCGCGTGGTGGCGCGCGTGATGCTGCCGGCGCTGCTGGCGTCCTACGTCGTGTCGGTGCTGTTCTATGAAGGCCGCTTCAACGGCTGGGCGGCGCTGGCCGACTTCAACACCTTCGTCTTTCGCATCGCGCTGGCGAGCTTCATCGCCTACGTGGTCGGCCAGCTGACCGACATCGCCGTCTTCGCGCGCCTGCGCCGCCTGCCAGCGTGGTGGGTGGCGCCGGCCGCCTCCACCATCGTCGGCAGCCTGATCGACACCTTCGTCTTCTTCTCGGCGGCCTTCTGGCGCAGCAGCGACGCCTTCATGGCCGAGCACTGGGTGGAAATCGCCTGGGTGGACTACGCCACCAAACTGGCGTTCAGCTTGCTGGCGTTGCTGCCCTTGTACGGCGCCGCGCTGAAAGCCCTGCTGCGCTGGCTGCCGGCGCCTGCGCCGGTGCGCATGGCCTGACGCGGCGCCGCTGCGACTGGGTACACTTGGGCTCCTGATTGCTGGCCGACGGCCATGGCCCCGTCGGCCATTGGCATTGGCCTGGCACAAGGTACGAAAGCACCGACGTTGTTTGCCCTGTTTGAAGAAGCCGGCAAATTGCTGACCGGCCGCATCCTCTCCAGCACCGAAGCCTCAGCGCACATCGAGCTCGACAGCGGCCGGCGTGCCAAGGTCAAACTCGCCCACGTGCTGTTGACCTTCACCCAGCCCGCGCCGACCGAACTGATGGCGCAGGCCCAGGCTTTGGCCGGTGACATCGATCTCGACCTGGCGTGGGCGTGTGCGCCGGATGCCGATTTCGCCTTCGACGAACTGGCGCGTGACTATTTCGGCAGCGACGCCTCCCTGGCGCAGCAGGCCGCTGCGCTGCTGCGCCTGCACGATGCACCCCACTATTTCCGCCGCGTTGGCAAGGGGCGCTTTCGCAAAGCGCCTGCCGAGGTGCTGCGTCAAGCGCTGGCCGCCATCGAGCGGCGCCGAGCCATCGAGGCCCAAATCGCCGCCTGGGCCGACCAGCTCGCGCAGGGACAGTGCCCGGCGCCGGTGCGCGAGCAGCTCTATCGCATCCTGTTCAAGCCCGACAAAAACGCGCCCGAGTACAAGGCGGTGGTACACGCGGCCCGTGCCACCCATCTGGCGCCGCTGGCGCTGCTGCAGCGCGCCGGCGCCATCAGCAGCGCCTACCAGTTTCACTGGCAGCGCTTTTTGTTCGAGTACTTTCCCCGCGGCACCGGTTTTCCGGCCGTCACCGCCCCGCCGGTGCCTGCGGATCTGCCGCTGGCCGCCGACGTGGCGGCGTTCTCCATCGACGACTCCAGCACCACCGAAATCGACGATGCGCTCAGTGTCCAGGGGCTGGGCAGCGGTATCGTGACCGTGGGTATCCACATCGCGGCGCCAGGCCTGGCCATCGCGCCCGACAGCGCGCTCGACCGCATTGCGCGCGAGCGCTTGTCCACCGTCTATGTGCCCGGCCACAAGATCACGATGCTGCCGGACGCGGTGGTGCAGAGCTATACCTTGCTGGCCGGCGCGCCGCGCCCGGCACTGTCGCTGTACGTGCGCATCGACGAGGCCTCGTTGCAGGTGCTCGACAGCCAGACCCGGCTGGAGCAGGTGCCCATCGCGCACAACCTGCGCCACGATCAGATCGACCACGTGGTGACGGCGGCGTGGCTGGACGCGCCCGATGCGCCGACACCCGAGGCCGCACCGCCCGAGCTGCGCGCGCTGCACCCGCAATTGGCCTTTCTGTGGCGGCTGGCGCAGGCCTGCAAGGCCCAGCGCGAGGCGGTGCGCGGCCGCCCGGAAACCTTCACGCGCCCCGACTTCACCTTCAAACTGGAAGGGATGAACGGCGATGCCCCCACCGGCGAGGAAACGGTGGTGATTGGCACCCGCACGCGCGGCGCGCCGCTGGATCTGATCGTGGCCGAAGCCATGATCCTGGCCAACCACACCTGGGGCCGATGGTTGGCCGAGCTGGGCGTGCCCGCCATTTATCGCAGCCAAGCCAGCCTGGCCCCCGGTGTGAAGGTGCGTATGGGCACCAAGGCGCTGCCGCACGCCGGCATCGGCGTATCGTGCTACGCCTGGAGCACGTCGCCGCTGCGCCGCTACACCGACTTGGTCAACCAGTGGCAAATCATCGCCTGTGCCCGCCACGGTGCCGCCGCCGCGCTGGCGGCCCCGTTCAAGCCGCGCGACGCCGCCTTGCTGGCCATCATCAGCGCCTTCGACGCCGCCTACAGTGCCTACAATCAGTTCCAGGGCACGATGGAGCGCTACTGGACGCTGCGCTATCTGCGCCAGCAGGACATCACCGAGCTCGAAGCGGCCTATCTGAAGGACAACCTGGTACGTGCCGAGACGTTGCCGCTGGTGTTTTCGGTACTGGGCACCGAGGGCTTGCGACGGGGCGAGCGCGTGCGCGTGCGGCTGGGCGCGATCGACGAAGTGTCACTGGAAGTCACCGGCACCGTCGTCGAACGCCTGGGCGCCACCGAGCCGGTGGCCGAGACCGACGAAACGCTGGAGGGCGAGAGCGAGGCGCCGCTGGCCGCACCCCTGACCGTTGCCGTGGCGCTGGACGACGGCGACGAAGGTGCGTCCGACGATGCCGGGGCGCCCTCTGCCGCCGCGACGTGAGGCTGCCCCCATGGCACTGCCGCGTGTGCTCGCCACCCTCAGTGACCGCCTGCGGGCTGACCCGCTGCCGTGGACGCTGGCGCTGTCGGTGGTGGCGCACGCCGTGGTACTGACGGTGCAGTTCGTACCTCCGCTGCGCCCCCAGCGGCTGCTGCAGGATGCCCCCTTGGAGGTGATTCTGGTCAACGCCCGCAGCGAGCAAGCGCCACAGCGCGCCCAGGCGATCGCGCAGGCGAATCTGGCCGGCGGTGGACAGCTCGACCAGGGCCGCGCCACCTCACCGCTACCACCCGCCCCGGTGGTGCGCGTCGGCGATGCGCTGGAGGACGAGGAGCAGCGCATCGAAGCGATGAAGGCGCAGCAAACCCGGCTGCTGGCCCAGTTGCGTGAGGAAATCGCGCGCTTAAGCGCCGCTCCGCTGCCGGCCAACGCCGATGCCGACGGCCGCGAGCAGCGTCGGCGCGCGTTGATTCGCACCCTGGCCGAAATCGAGCGCCGCATCAACGAGGAAAACGCGCGCCCGCGACGCCGCTACATCAGCCCGGCCACCCAAGAAGCGGTGTACGCGCTGTACTACGACGAGCTGCGCCGCCGTATCGAGGACCGCGGCACCGCGCAGTTTCCCGAACAGGGGGGGCGCAAACTCTACGGCGAGCTGACCATGACCATCACTGTCAATCACGACGGGCGGGTGCTGGCCACGGAAGTGGTGCAGGGCTCGGGCAACCCCGTGCTCGATCGGCGCGCCGAGGCCATCGTGCACAGCCTGCGCTTTGCGCACTTCAACCCCGCCATGCGCGCGCGCGCCGATCAGATCGTGGTCGTCTCGCGCTTTCGCTTCACGCGCGAGGCGGGCCTGCAGACCCAGATGACGGCCCCGGCCGCCACGCCATGAGTCGCGGACGCAACGCTGCCCGCGCCGCCGGCGCACCCCCACGGCGCGGCCGCGTGGCGCACGCGCTGGGGTCGATGCTGCTGGGGGTGCTGCTGGCCGCGCTGGCCCTGCAAGGATGGTGGGTGGCGCGCATCGCCGCGCTGCGCTTCATCGACCCCAGCAGCACCACCTTTCAGCGCTCGGAGCTGTGGCGACTGCTGCAAACCGGCGACGCCCACCGCTGGCGCCAGCAGTGGGTGCCGTACGAGCGTATCTCACCGCATCTGAAGCGCGCCGTGGTGGCCGCCGAAGATGCCGGCTTCGTCGATCACTTCGGCGTCGACTGGGACGCGGTGACCGCCGCCTGGCAACGCAACCAGCGACTGCGCGACCGCGCCCGAGGCCACGGCGACGGACCGGTGCGCCCGGCGCGCGTGGTGGGGGGGTCGACCATCACGCAGCAGCTGGCCAAAAACCTGTTTTTGTCCGGCGAGCGCACTTTGTGGCGCAAGGGGCAGGAGCTGTGGTTGACGTGGATGCTGGAGGCCCTGCTGAACAAGCGGCGCATCCTCGAAATCTATCTCAACAGCGTGGAGTGGGGCGACGGCGTCTTCGGCGCCGAAGCGGCGGCGCAGCACTACTTTCGCAAGTCCGCGGCACAACTCAGCGCCACCGAGGCAGCGCGTCTGGCGGCGCTGCTGCCTGCCCCCAAACGCTATGGAAGGCGGCTGGCTGCTGGGGCGGCACCCTCGCATGCCCATGCCATATGGGCGCGCATGGAGTCGGTACGCATCCCGTAGCCCCGGTGCGCCAACGACCAGCCGCCCACGCTACGATTGCATCCATGCGCATCCTTGGTATCGACCCGGGCCTGACGGCCACCGGCTTTGGCGTGGTGGACGTGGACGGCGCCTGCCTGCGTTACGTGGCCAGCGGCACCATTCGCACCAGCCCGGACGAAGGCGCCCTGCTGCCGCAGCGCCTGCGCACCCTGTTCGATGGCATCGGCGAGGTGGTGCGGCGCTACCAGCCGACCGTGGCGGCGCTGGAGATCGTGTTCGTCAACGTCAACCCGCAAGCCACCCTGATTCTGGGACAGGCGCGCGGCTGCTGCCTGACTGCCCTGGTGGCCAACGACCTGCCGGTGGCCGAATACACCGCGCTGCAATTAAAAAAGGCGGTGGTGGGCTACGGCAAAGCGCAAAAAAGCCAAGTGCAGGAAATGGTGCGGCGCCTGCTCAATCTGCCGGGGTTGCCCGGGAAAGACGCCGCCGACGCGCTGGGCCTGTGCATCACCCACGCCCAGGTGGCACGCACCACACAGGCCATCGCGCGCGTGGCCCCACTGCGCGCGCGCACCCATGCAGCCTACCGGGACGGGCGCAGTTATTGAGCCGCAACCCCATCAAATACGGCTGAGCACGAGCACGGCAAAGAAGCCCAGCGCCGCCATCACCGTCCACTTCAGCACCACCAACCCCCAGCGCAGGTAGTGCTTGCGCCCCGTGCCCAGATAAAAGGCAAAGCACAGAGCCGAGGCGCCCAGTAGCGCGAACATCAGAAATCGAAAGAAAAACATCGCAGCGCGACCTGCTCAGGCGGCCAGGGCGAGCTGTGCGAACCCGCGCGGCGCGGCGCGCTCGTCCTCGAAGGTGACGATCTCGTACGCATCTGGCTGGGCCAGCAGCGCGCGCAGCAGCTGGTTGTTGAGCGCGTGCCCCGAACGGTAGGCGCTGTAGGCGGCCAGCAACGGATGACCAAGCAGGTACAAGTCGCCCATCGCGTCCAGGATCTTGTGCTTGGCGAATTCGTCGTCGTAGCGCAGCCCGTCGGCATTGAGCACCTTGACGTCGTCGAGCACGATGGCGTTGTCCAGCCCGCCGCCCAGGGCCAGCCCCTGAGCGCGCATGTGCTCGACGTCGCGCGTAAAACCAAAGGTGCGTGCCCGGGCGATTTCGCGCGCATACTGGCCGCTGCCCAGGTCGAACTCCACACATTGGCCGGTGGCGCTGACGGCGGGGTGGTCGAATTCGATTTCGAAGCGCAGTTTGAAGCCGTGATAGGGCTGCAGACGCGCCCATTTGCCCAGCCGGCCCTGTCCTTCGCTGACTTCGACCGGGCGCTTGACGCGCACGAAGCGGCGCGGTGCGGGCTGGGTTTGGATGCCAGCGCTACGCAGCAGATACACGAAGGAGGCCGCCGAGCCGTCGAGAATGGGTACCTCTTCGGCGGTGAGGTCGATGTAGAGGTTGTCGATGCCCAAGCCGGCACACGCGCTCATCAGGTGCTCGACGGTGTGCACGCGCACGCCCCGGCGCGCCAGCGTCGAGGCCAGTCGCGTGTCGGCCACTGCGGTGGCGCTCGCGGGGATTTCGACCGGTTCGGCCAGATCGATGCGGCGAAAGACGATGCCGGTATCGGGCGCCGCCGGGCGCAGCGTCAGCTCGACCCGTTCGCCGCTGTGCAGGCCCACGCCCACGGCGCGCGTGAGGGTCTTGAGGGTGCGTTGCGCAATCATGTCGAGATTGTAGGCGCGGGGTCGGATCCGCGCACGCGGCCGCGCGCAAAACCGCACGGCTGGCAGCGGGCGCCGGCGGGCCGCGTCGGCAAGACGGCCCGCCAGCCACAAGCGTTCCAGGCAAAAACGGGGCGGCTGGGACCCCCTTTGGCGTTCTCAGTCGGCTTGACGGCGCAAGAATGCCGGGATTTCGATGTCTTCCATGCCACTGGAGGCCAGGGCTTCGACCCGAGAGGAGGCGCTGCGTCCGCTCAACCACACGCGCGGCACGTTCGGATGCACGCCGCCGGCGGCCCCAGCAGCGCTGCCCGCCGCGCCGGTGCCCACCGGCTGGTTCAGGGTCGGGATGGACGGCATGTTGTCGGTGCCGGTGCGCAGGCCCGCTTGCGACTGCACCACCGTCAGCGGCTGACGCTGGCCTTGGCGGTTCAGACCGGTGGCCACCACCGTCACGCGCAGCGCGTCACCCAACGATTCGTCGTAGGCGGTGCCGTAGATGACGTGCGCATCGGGGGCGGCGAAGGCACGAATGGTATTCATGGCCAGCTTGGACTCGGACAGCTTCAGCGACCCCTTGGCGGCGCTGATGAGCACCAGCACGCCCTTGGCGCCGCGCATGTCCACGCCCTCCAGCAGCGGGCAGGCGATGGCTTGCTCGGCGGCGATGCGCGCGCGGTCGGGGCCGCTGGCCACCGCCGTGCCCATCATCGCCTTGCCCGGCTCGCCCATGACCGTGCGGACGTCTTCGAAGTCCACGTTGACCAGCGCCTCGACGTTGATGATCTCGGCGATGCCACCGACCGCGTTCTTGAGGACGTCGTTGGCAGCGGCAAACGCCTCATCCTGGGTAACGTCTTCGCCCAGCTCTTCGTGCAGCTTGTCGTTGAGCACCACGATCAGCGAATCGACGCTTTGCTCGAGTTCGGCCAGACCCTCTTCGGCATTGGCCATGCGGCGCCCGCCCTCCCAGTCGAACGGTTTGGTCACCACGCCCACCGTGAGGATGCCCATCTCCTTGGCCATCTTGGCAATCACCGGGGCGGCGCCGGTGCCGGTGCCGCCGCCCATGCCGGCGGTGATGAACAGCATGTGCGCGCCTTCGATGGCGGCGCGGATGTCAGCCTCGGCCATCAGCGCCGCTTCGCGCCCCTTGTCGGGCTTGCTGCCCGCCCCCAGGCCGGTGCGGCCGAGCTGGATGAGGCGGTGCGCCGACGAGCGCGCCAGCGCCTGCGCGTCGGTGTTGGCGCAAATGAACTCCACGCCTTGCACGCGGCTTTGGATCATGTGCTCGACGGCGTTGCTGCCGCCGCCGCCCACACCGATCACCTTGATCCGCGTGCCGCGGTTGAATTCTTCGACTTCGATCAGTTCGATGCCCATGGAACGCTCCTCGTGTGTGCTTAGAAATTGCCGACGAACCACTCTTTGACGCGCGCAAGCAGCCCCCCGAACGAGCCCGCTTTTTGCGCCACCTTCTGCCCGCGCAGGCGCGCCAGCCGCGCCTCGTCGAGCAAACCCATCACAGTGGCCGCGCGCGGATGCGCGACCATGTCCCCGAGCGCGCCGACGTACTGGGGCACGCCGCGCCGCACGGGCTTCAGAAAAATGTCCTCGCCCAACTCGACCATGCCGGGCATGACCGCGCTGCCGCCGGTGAGCACGACGCCACTGGACAGCAGCTCCTCGTGGCCGGATTCGCGAATCACGTGCTGCACGAGCGAAAAAATCTCCTCCACGCGCGGCTCGATGACCCCGGCCAGCGCCTGGCGGCTAAGCAGCCGCGGGCCGCGGTCGCCCAGGCCCGGCACCTCCACCTGCTGATCTGGGTCGGCCAACAGTTGCTTGGCGCAGCCGCTTTCGATCTTGATGTCCTCGGCGTCCTTGGTGGGCGTGCGCAGCGCCATGGCGATGTCGTTGGTGATCAGGTCGCCGGCGATGGGAATGACGGCGGTGTGGCGGATCGCCCCCCCGGCGAAGATCGCCACATCCGTGGTGCCGGCGCCGATGTCCACCAACGCCACGCCGAGCTCTTTTTCGTCGTTGGTGAGCACGGCCTGGGCCGCGGCCAGTGGGTTGAGCATCAGCTGCTCCACTTCCAGGCCGCAGCGGCGCACGCATTTGAGGATGTTTTCGGCCGCGCTCTGCGCGCCGGTGACGATGTGCACCTTGGCCTCCAGGCGCACGCCGCTCATGCCGATCGGCTCCTTGACCTCCTGGCCGTCGATGATGAATTCCTGCGGCTCGACCAACAGCAGGCGCTGATCGGTGGAGATGTTGATGGCCTTGGCGGTCTCGATGACGCGCGCCACGTCGGCGGGGCTGACCTCGCGGTCTTTGATGGCCACCATCCCCTGCGAGTTGATGCCGCGCACGTGGCTGCCGGTGATGCCGGTGGTCACGCGCGTGATGCGGCAGTCGGCCATCAATTCGGCTTCCTTGAGCGCTTGCTGGATGCTGGCCACGGTGGCGTCGATGTTGACGACCACCCCGCGTTTGAGGCCGTTGCCGGGTGCCACGCCCAGTCCGGCGAGTTTGAGTTCACCGCCCGGCAGCACCTCGGCCACCACCACCATGATCTTGGCGGTGCCGATATCCAGGGCGACCACGATGTCCTTGTATTCCTTGGCCATGATGAGGGTTTCAGCGAGAAGAGGGGCGAGGGGCGGCAGTGGTGGTCGAGGCGGCGGCCGGACGCGCTGCCGCACGCCCCGACGGCGCCAGGGGATCGACGTTCGTGGTGACGCCGCGCAGCTGCACGGCATAACCATTGGGGTAGCGCAGATCGGCACTGACGATGTCGCGTGGGCCGTAGCGGGCACGCAGCGCCGGCTGGGTGGCAACGAAGCGCTGCAACCGCTCGACCGCGAGGATGTCGCCGCGCCCGAGTTCGATCGGCGCGCCGTTGTCCAGCGTCACGCGCCAGGCGCCGCGCTCGCTGAGCTCCAGGCGCGCGACGTCGCGCCCGAGTCGCTCGATGAGCGGCAGCACGCGGCGGTACATGGCCACCACGGTCTCGGCGTCGGCCGCCGGGCCGTGCAGAACGGCCCACTGCTCGGCGCGCGCGTCGTCGGGTTCGGCCTCGAAAACTTCACCGCGCACGCTCACCAGGCGGCCATGGGTCGGATCGCCCCACCAGGCCAGCGCCTCGTGCTCGGTGAGCGTGACGCGCAAGCGGTTCGGGAATTGGCGCTGCACCACCGCCTCGCGGACCCAAGGCAGAAGGAGGAAACGCTCGCGCGCGCTAGCCAGATCGAGAGTGAGAAAGGTGCCTTGTAGGTGCGGCAGCACCAGCGTGCGCACCAGTGCCGGGGTTTGGTGCGTCACGTCTCCCTCCAGGGTGATGACGCGCACCGTCCACATGGGATGACGCGCCACCCACCAGGCCACCACCACCAGGGCCGCCGCGGCCGCCAGCACGGCCAGTCCCGCCGCGACGGCGTTCATCAGACGCACGTCGAACGGAACGGCTGGCAGGGCGGCGGCGCGGTGGTTGCGCATATCAACGGCTCCCCTTACGGCCGGCAGGCGCCGGCGCGGGTTGATCCAACGCTGCATCTGCCAGCAGGCGCAGGCACAGCGCCTCGTAGTCGAGCCCGGCGGCGCGCGCGGCCATCGGCACCAGGGAGTGGCTGGTCATGCCCGGGGCGGTGTTGATCTCCAGCAGATACGGCCGGCGCGTGGCCGCGTCGATCATCACGTCAGCGCGCGCCCAGCCACGACAGCCCAGCGTGCGGTAGGCGGCCAGGACCAGGGACTGGATGGCGGCCTCCTCGCCCGCAGGCAGATCGCAGGGCACGATGTAGCGCGTCTCGTCGCTGAAATATTTGTTTTGGTAGTCGTAGTTGCCATCGGGCGCGACGATGCGGATGACCGGCAGCGCCCGCGCCTGCGCGCCGCGGCCCAGGACGGCACACGTGACCTCATCGCCAGCGATGAACTGTTCGCACAAGACCTCCGGGTCGTGCTGGGCTGCCAAGCGGTAGGCCGCAGCGCACTGCGCGCGTGCCGTCACTTTGGTCAGGCCGATGGTGGAGCCCTCGCGCGCGGGCTTGACGATCATCGGCGCGCCCAGTGCGTCGAAGGCCGCCTCGGCTTCGTCGGCACTGCTGACCTCGCGCCAATCGGGCGTGGGCAGCCCCGCGGCGCGCCACAGGCGCTTGGTCATCACCTTGTCCATGGCCACGCTGGAGGCCAACACGCCCGAGCCGGTGTAGGGAATGCCCATCAGCTCCAGCGCCCCCTGCACCGTGCCATCCTCGCCAAAGCGCCCGTGCAGCGCGATGAAGACCCGCTCGAAGCGCTCGTGCGCCAGCTCCCACAGCGGGCGCTCGGCTGGATCGAAGGCATGCGCATCGACACCGGCGCGGCGCAAGGCCGCCAGCACGCCCGCGCCCGACATCAGCGAGACCTCACGCTCGGCCGAGTGCCCGCCCATCAGCACCGCGACCTTGCCCAGCGCACGCGGGTCCACGGCGGCCGCTCCCAGGGTCGTCAGCGCGCTCATGCCGCGCCCTCCTGCGCCGGCTGCGCAGTGCCGGCGTGCGCCAGCGCCACCACCTGGGCCGGCACCGTGCCGATCGAGCCCGCCCCCATGCACAGCAGGACGTCGCCGTCGCGCGCACTGGCTAGCAGCGCAGCCGGCAGCTCGGCCACGTCGTCCACGAACAGCGGCTCCACGCGCCCGGCCACGCGCAGCGCGCGCGCCAGGCTGCGGCCGTCGGCGGCCACGATCGGCGCCTCGCCGGCCGCGTAGACATCGGTCAGCAGCACCGCGTCGGCCTGCCCCAGCACCTTGACGAAATCTTCGAAACAGTCGCGCGTGCGGCTGTAGCGGTGCGGCTGGAATGCCAGCACCAGGCGCCGCCCGGGGAAGGCGCCGCGCGCGGCCGCCATCGTGGCGGCCATCTCCGCCGGGTGATGGCCGTAGTCGTCGATGAGGGTGGCGTGGCCACCGGCCGGCAGCGGCACCTCGCCGTAGCGCTGGAAGCGCCGGCCCACCCCCTTGAACTCGGCCAGTGCCTGCAGCACGGCGGCATCGGGCACACCCAGTTCGGCCGCCACCGCGATGGCCGCCAGCGCATTGCGCACATTGTGCAGTCCCGGCAGGTTCAGCACCACCTCCAGATCGGGCAGCGCCACGCCGTTGCGCCGCTGCACCCGAAAATGCATTTGCGTGCCCACGGCGCGCACATCGAGCGCACGCACCTCGGCGTCTTCGTCCAGACCGTAGGGTGTGACCGGCCGCTGCACGCGCGGGCGCAGCGCGCGCAGCTGCGGGTCGTCGATGCACAACACCGCTGCGCCGTAGAACGGCATGCGGTGCAAAAAATCGACGAAGGCCTGCTGCAGACGGCCGAAGTCGTGGCCGTAGGTGTCCATGTGATCGGCATCGATGTTGGTGACCACCGCCATCACCGGCAGCAGGTTCAAAAACGACGCGTCGGATTCGTCGGCCTCGACCACGATGTATTCACCCTGCCCCAGCCGCGCATGAGAGCCCGCGCTGTTGAGGCGCCCGCCAATCACGAAGGTCGGGTCCAGCCCAGCGGCGGCCAGCACGCTGGCCACCAGGCTGGTGGTGGTGGTTTTGCCGTGCGTGCCCGCGATCGCGATGCCCTTTTTCATGCGCATCAGCTCGGCCAGCATGACGGCGCGCGGCACCACCGGCAGGCCGCGCGCATGCGCCGCCTGCACCTCGGGGTTGTCGGGACGCACCGCGGTGGACACCACCAGGCAATCGGCGCCGGCGATGTGCGCGGCGTCATGCCCGATGGCGATGCGCGCGCCGAGCTGGCGCAGCCGGCGCGTGGCCGCGCTTTCGCCCAGATCGCTGCCCGAGACGGTGTAGCCGAGCGTGAGCAGCACCTCGGCGATGCCGCTCATGCCGGCCCCACCGATGCCCACGAAATGAATGTGACGAATGGCGTGCTTCATAGCGTATGGCGGCAAGCGGCGGGCAACATGGCGGTGCAGATCTGAACGAGGGCTTCGACCGCGTCGGTCTTGCGCAGCGCCCAGGCACGCTCGGCGCACTGGCGCAGCGCGTCGCGACTCAAGCCGCGCAGCCACTCGGCCAGCCAGGCGGGCGTGAGCTCGTGCTGGGCGCGCAGCCAGGCGGCGCCCGCGTCGGCCAAAAAGCGCGCGTTGCGGGTCTGGTGGTCGTCCACCGCGTGGGGAAAGGGCACGAACAGCGCTGCCGCGCCGACTGCGGCGATTTCGGTCACGGTGCTGGCGCCGGCGCGCGCGATGATGACGTCGGCCTCGGCAAAGGCCGTGGCGGTGTCGTCGATGAAGGCGACGCACTCGGCCTCGACGCCGGCGCTCGCGTACGCCGCGCGTAAGGCCTGCAGATGGCGCTCGCCGCTTTGATGCCGCACCTGCGGGCGCAGCGGTGGCGGCAGCAAGGCCAGGGCTTGCGGCACGATCTCGTTGAGCGCCTGTGCGCCCAGGCTGCCGCCGACCACCAGCAGGCGCAGCGGCCCGCTGCGATTGGTAAAGCGCTCGGCCGGCGGCCTCTGCTGCACGAAGGCGGCGCGCAATGGGTTGCCGATCCACTGCGCCCGCGGCAGCGCGTTCGGAAACGCGGTCAACACCCGATCCGCCACCTGTGCCAGCACGCGGTTGGCCAAGCCAGGCACCGAGTTTTGCTCGTGCAGCACCAGCGGGCGGCCCGCCAGCACCGCCATCATGCCGCCGGGGAAGGTGATGTAGCCACCCAGGCCAATCACCACATCCGGGCGCACCCGGCGCACGACGCGCCAAGCCTGCCAGAACGCGCGCAACAGGCGCGGCGGCAACAGTGCCAGCGTCAACGCCCCCTTACCGCGCACGGCGCCAAAGGCCACGGGCTCGAAGGCAAAGCCGTGCGGCGGCACCAGGCGCGCCTCCATGCCGCCCGGCGCGCCCAGCCAGTGCACGCGCCAGCCGGCGGCGCGCAGCGCTTGGGCCAGCGCCAGCCCGGGGAAGATGTGGCCGCCGGTGCCGCCGGCCATCACGAGCGCAACGGGCGCGCGGCTCATCGACGGCCTCCCTGCATCAGCACGCGGTTTTCCCAATCGACGCGCAGCACGAAGGCCAGCGCGACCAGATTCAGCAAAATGGCCGAGCCGCCGTAGCTCATCAGCGGCAGCGTCAGCCCCTTGGTCGGCAGCGCCCCCAGGTTGACGCCGATATTGATGAAGGCCTGAAAGCCGATCCACAAGCCCACGCCCTGGGTCGCCAGACCGGCGAACACCTGATCCAGCGCGATGGCCTGGCGGCCGATTTGCATGATGCGTCGAGTCAACCAGAAAAACAGCACGATCAGCGTCAACACGCCCGCAAAGCCGAGCTCTTCACCGATGACGGCGAGCAAAAAGTCGGTGTGCGCTTCGGGCAGCCAATGCAGCTTTTCCACGCTCGCCCCCAGCCCCACGCCGAACCACTCGCCGCGTCCCAAGGCGATGAGCGCGTGCGTGAGCTGGTAGCCCTTGCCCAGCGCGTGCTGCTCGCTCCACGGATCGAGGTAGGCAAAGATGCGCTCGCGCCGCCAGTCGTTGGTCAGCACCACCATGGCGAAGGCCGCCACCACCACCAGCGCGATCAGGAAAAACATGCGCGCATTGACGCCACCCAAGAACAAGATGCCCATGGCGATGACGGCAATCACCATGAACGCCCCCATATCGGGTTCGGCCAGCAACAGCACCCCGACCAGGCCCACCGCCACCGCCATCGGCCAGACGGCGCGAAAAAAGCGCTCCTTGACCGCCATGCGGCGCACCATGTAGCTGGCGGCATACAGCGCAGTGGCGAACTTGGCCAGCTCCGACGGCTGAAAATTCAGCACCCCCAGCGCGATCCAGCGCCGCGCACCGTTGACGCCCCGGCCGATGAAGGGCACCAGCACGATCACCAGCAGCGCCAGCGCCGCCACGAACAGGGGCACGGCCCAGCGCTCCCAGCGCTCGATCGGCACCTGGAAGGCCAGCAGCGCGGCCACCGCACCAATGGCGATGGCCAGTGCGTGACGCAGCACGAAGTGGTACGGGCTGTAGGCGGCAAAGCGCGGATTGTCGGGCAGGGCGATCGAGGCCGAATAGACCATCACCAGCCCCCACGCCAGCAGCGCCACCACCACCCAGGCCAGCGTCTGGTCGAAGCCCGTCACCGGCACGGTGGGCGCGCGTGTCCAATCGCGCTGCAGCGGCAGCGGCGCGGCGCGGCGATCGGTGGCCCAGGCAGCGTGCCACCACGCACGCGCGCGGGGCAGCCACTGCGCCCATCCGCTGGATTGACGCGACGCGGTGCTCATGCCGGTGTGCCCTCCTCGGCTTGCAGCGCCCGCACCGCGTCGACGAACACCTGCGCGCGGTGCGCGTAATCGCGAAACATGTCCAGACTGGCGCAGGCGGGCGACAACAGCACCGCATCACCCGGCTGCGCCTGCGCCGCGCACCAACGCACGGCGCTGGGCAGATCGGTGCAGTGCTGCCGCGGCACGCCGCTGTCGGCCAGCGCGGCGTCGATGGCCGCCGCCGCGCGCCCGATCAGGGCCACCGCACGCACGTGGCGCGCGACGGCAGGGGCCAGCGGCGCAAAATCCTGCCCCTTGCCCTCACCGCCCAAAATCAAGACCAGCCGCCGCTGCGCGCCCAGCCCCTCGATGGCCGCCAGCGTGGCGCCGACGTTGGTGCCCTTGCTGTCGTCGATGTACTCGACCTCGCGCACCAGCGCCACCGGCTGCACCCGGTGCGGCTCGCCGCGGTAGTCGCGCAGGGCATGCAGCAGCGGCGCCAGCGGCGCGCCCGCGGCGCTGGTCAGCGCCAACGCGGCCAGCGCGTTGGTGGCGTTGTGCCGTCCCTGAATGCGCAAGGCCTCGGCTGGCATGAGGCGCTGCAGCGACAGCTCGGCCGGATCGAACGCCTCGGCCGCGGTGTCGGCGTCGAGCGGGCGCGCCCGCACCAGCCAGGTCATGCCGTGCACCGTCTCCAGCCCCCAGTCACCGGGACGGGTGGGCAGCCCGGCGCCAAAACTCGTCCAGGCGCGACCGCCTGGCTGTGAGCGCCGCCGCCCCGTTCGTGCCGGCTCGGGCGGCTGCCAGGCGATCACGGTGGGGTCGTCGCGGTTGAGCACCATCAGACCGTGGCGGCCGAAAATGCGTGCCTTCGCCGCGGCGTAGGCGGCCATCGATCCGTGCCAGTCCAGGTGGTCTTGGGTGACGTTGAGCACCACCGCCGCGGTCGGCTCGAAGTCGCGCACACCGTCGAGCTGAAAGCTGGACAACTCCAGCACCCACACGGGCGGCAGACGCTGCGCCTGCCAGCGCTGGGCCAGGGTATCCAACAGGGTGGGGCCGATGTTGCCGGCCACCGCCACATCCCAGCCCAGCGCGCCCAGCAGGTGCGCCGTCAACGCGGTGGTGGTGGTTTTGCCGTTGGTACCCGTCACCGCCAACACCGCGGGCCGATACGACTGCGTCTGCGCCAGATGGCGCAGCGCACCGGCGAACAGATCCAACTCACCCAGCACCGGCACCCCGGCAGCGGCGGCGGCGGCCGTCAGCTCGGCCATGGTATGCGGCGCCAGCCCCGGGCTGCGCACCACCAGCGTCCAGGGCGCGCGCTGCCACAGCGCAGCGTCCAGCGCCACCCCGGCCCACAGGGCGGCGCCGGGCGCGGCTGCGGCCAGCGCCGCTGCCTGCGGCGGCTGCGCACGGGTGTCGGCCACGGTGACACGGGCGCCCGCGGCGTGCAGCCAGCGCGCCAGCGCCAGGCCCGAGGCGCCCGCGCCCAGCACCAGCACGTCGCGGGCACGAACGTGCGGCAGGGCGTCGTGGGTCCAAAGCGGGGCGTTCATCGCAGTTTCAGCGTGGACAGACCGATCAGGCACAACAGCATCGTGATGATCCAAAAGCGCACGACCACCTGGGTTTCGCGCCAACCCGATTTCTCGAAGTGGTGGTGCAGCGGCGCCATCTTGAACAGGCGCTGCCCGGTGCCCCAGCGGCGCTTGGTGTACTTGAACCAGGCCACCTGCAGCATCACCGACAGCGCCTCGGCCACGAAGATGCCGCCCATGATGGCCAGTACGATCTCCTGCCGCACGATGACGGCGATGGTGCCCAGCGCCCCGCCGAGGGCCAAAGCGCCCACGTCGCCCATGAAGACTTGCGCCGGATAGGCGTTGAACCACAGAAAGGCCAAACCGGCGCCAGCCATGGCGGCGCAGAAGATCAGCACTTCGCCGGTGCCGGGGATGTGCGGCAGCAACAGGTAGCGCGCAAACACCGCATTGCCGGTGACGTAGGCAAACACCCCCAGCGCCGAGCCCACCATCACCACCGGCATGATCGCCAGCCCGTCGAGCCCGTCGGTGAGGTTGACGGCGTTGCTGGCGCCGACGATGACGAGGTAGGTCAGCAATACGAAGCCGGTCACGCCCAGCGGATAGCTGATTTCCTTGAAAAACGGCACCATCAGGCTGGTCTGCTCGGGCAGTTCGATGCGAAAGCCCGAGGCCACCCAATCGGTGAACAAGGCCCACACGCGCGCGTTGGATGCCTCGGAAATGGCAAACACCAGGTAGAAAGCGGCCGCCAGGCCGATGACCGACTGCCACAGATATTTTTCGCGCGAGCGCATGCCTTCGGGGTCTTTGCGCACTACCTTGCGCCAGTCGTCCACCCAGCCGATGGCGCCCATGCCCAGCGTCACCGCCAGCACGATCCAGACGAAGCGGTTGCTCCAGTCGAACCACAGCAGGGTCGCCACGGTGATGGCAAACAAAATCAGCACACCGCCCATGGTGGGCGTGCCGCTTTTGCTCAGATGGCTCTGCACGCCGTAGGCGCGTACCGGCTGGCCGATTTTGAGCGCGGTGAGCTGGCGAATGAACCACGGCCCGGCCACGATGCCCACCAGCAGCGCGGTCATCGCCGCCATCACGGCGCGAAACGTGAGGTATTGGAAGACGCGCAGAAAGCCCAGCTCCGGCCAGAGCCCCTGCAGCCACGATGCCAAACTAGGCAGCATGTCCTCCCCCCTCCTTCTCCTTCTCGGGCGTGCTGGCGCGCGCTTGCAGCGCTGCCACCACCCGCTCCATGCGCATGAAGCGCGAACCCTTGACCAACACGCTGCCGCCACCGCTCAGCGGCACGGTCTGCAGGGCCTGCAGCAGCGTCTCGACGTCGGCAAAGGCGCGCAGGCGCTCGCTAGCGAGCGAGCCCAGGGCTTGCGCCGCGGCATGGCAGGCCTGCCCGGCCACCCACACCCGCTCCAGCCCTTGCGCCAATGCGTAGCGCAGCACCTCGTCGTGGAACGCCGCCGCCTGCGCGCCCACTTCGCCCATGTCGCCCAGCAACAGCCAGCGCGGTGCCGGCAGCTCGGCCAGCAAGTCGATGGCGGCGCGCACCGAATCCGGGTTGGCGTTGTAGCTGTCGTCCACCACGCTCCACGGGGCTGCCGCCACGGTCAGGGCCAGGCTGCGGCAGCGCCCAGCCACCGGCTCGAATGCCGCCAGACCCTGCAGCACCGCCGCCAGCGGCACCCCCACGGCCAGTGCACACGCACTGGCGGCCAAGGCGTTGCGCACGTGATGGCGACCGGCGATGCGCAGCCGCGTCGTCCCCGTCCCGGCCGGGGTGTGCAGGTGCAGCGTCCACCCGCCCTCGGCCCAGGTGGCGTCGGCCCAGACGTCGGCGCCGGCGGCACGTGCGCCAAAGGTCAGCAGTCGGCGTCCGGCGGCCAGTTGGCGCCACAGCGGGGTGTAGGTGTCGTCTGCCGGCAACACCGCCACCCCGTCCGCGGGTAGCGCCTGCAGCACGGCGGCGTTTTCCCGCGCCACCGCCTCGACGCTGGCCATGAATTCCAGGTGTTCGCGCTGCGCGTTGGTGACCACCGCCACCGTGGGCTGCGCAATCGCCGCCAGGGGGGCGATTTCACCCGGATGGTTCATGCCGAGCTCCACCACCGCCAGGCGGTGCGTGGGGCGCAGGCGCAGCACCGTCAGCGGCACGCCGATGTCATTGTTCAGATTGCCTTCGGTGGCCAGTGCAGCGTCGCCCACGGCGGCGCGCAAGATGGCGGCGGTCATCTGCGTCACCGTGGTCTTGCCGTTGCTGCCGGCCACCGCCACCAGCGCGCCCGCCCAGCGCTGCCGCCACGCTGCCGCCAGCGCCCCCAACGCGGCGCGGCTGTCGGCCACCTCCACGCCGGTCAAGCCCGCTGCGGCCAGCCCGCGTTCGGCCAGCGCCCCCACCGCACCGGCGGCGGCGGCCTGGGGCAAAAAGTCGTGTGCATCGAAGCGCGCACCGTGCAGGGCGACGAACAAGTCACCCGCGCGCAGCGAACGCGTGTCGGTGTGCACGCGCAGCGGCGCCAGCGTCGCCACCGGCCCCACCGGGCGCGCGCCGGGCAGCGCGGCCAGCAGCGCGCCCAAACCGATCATGGGTTGTGCCGGTGGCGCGGTGGTGCTCATCGGCTCTCCTCCCGGCGACGTTGCAGGGCGGCACGCGCCTGCGCGACGTCGGAAAATGGCCGCCGCACGCCCCCCACCTCCTGATAGTCCTCGTGGCCCTTGCCCGCCAGCAACACCACGTCGGCAGGGGCGGCTTGGTACACCACCCAGTCGATGGCGCGCGCGCGATCGACCTCGACGTGGGCCTTGCCAGGCGCACGCAAGCCGCGCTGCATCTGCGCCAGGATGGCCAGCGGGTCTTCGCTGCGCGGGTTGTCGCTGGTCAACACCACGGCGTCGGCCCCCGCTTCGGCGGCGGCGGCCATCAGTGGACGCTTGCTCGGGTCACGGTCGCCGCCACAGCCCAGCAGACACCACAGCCGACCAGCGCGGCGCTGCGCCAGCGGCCGCAGCGCCCGCAGCGCCTGTGCCACCGCATCGGGCGTGTGCGCATAGTCCACCAGCACCAGTGGCAAGCCGGCGTCGCTGGCGGCGGCCTCGTCCCACGCCGGTTGCATGCGCCCTGGCACCGCCGTCAGCGCCGCGCTGGCCCCCTGGATCGTCGGCCACGGCAGGCCTTGGCTGCGCAGCACGGCGATCGCCGCCAACAGATTGGCCAGGTTGTAGTCGCCCACCACCGGCAGGGTGAAGCTCGCCTCCCGCCCCCCCTCGGCCACCGTGAAGCACACGCCGTCCTCACGCCAGGTGCGCCGCAGCAGGCGCAGGCGGGCGGTGGCGGCCTGCTCGGGCGTCGTGGCATAGGTCCACAGGTCCACGCCGGTGCCACGCTGGCTCAGCGCTTGGGCCAGCAGGCGGCCATGGGTGTCGTCCAGGCACACCACCGCCACGCGCAGGCCGGGCCAGTCGAACAGGCGGCGCTTGGCAGCCCAGTACGCGTCCATGCTGCCGTGGTAGTCCAGGTGGTCCTGGGTCAGATTGGTGAACACCGCGGTGTGTACGGCGGCCCCCTCCAGCCGCCCTTCGGCCAGGCCGATCGACGATGCCTCCAACGCCACCGCACGCACACCGGCGTCGGCGAAACCGCGCAGGGCCCCCTGCAACATCACCGGATCCGGGGTGGTGAGCCCAGTTGGCGCCAACGCCTGGCCCGGATGGCCCACGCCCAGCGTTCCGATGAGCCCTGCGGGACGGCCGGCCGCCTGCAACCACTGCGCCACCCACCAGGCGGTGGAGGTTTTGCCGTTGGTTCCGGTGATGGCAATCAAATCGAGCGCGCGGCTGGGATGGTCCCAAAAGGCGCTGGCCAGCGGGCCAGCCAGACGCCGCAGGCCCGCCACGGCGCGCACGGCGGCCTCGGGCGTGCCGGTGCCGACCACATCGAACGCATCCTGCGGGTGCGCGGCCAGCCAGGCGGGCAGCCCTTCGGCTTCCACCACGGCGGCGGGCGCGCCGGCCTGCAGCGCGGCGCACACGAAGCGCCGCGCATCGGTGGCCGCCCCGGGCCAAGCGATGAAAGCGTGGCCGGGCGGCAGACGGCGGCTGTCGGCACTCAGCCCCCGTGCGCCGCGCGCGCGCAGCCAGGCCACGATGCTGGCCAAGTCGTCCAGAGAGCGGCCGAGCGCGCTCATACCGGTTCCTCCGGCAAGGCTTCGGCGACGATGCGCGGCTGCACGCGCATGTCCGGTGGCACGCCCAGCAGCCGCAGGGTCTGCTGCGCCACGTCGGAGAACACCGGTGCCGCCACCACGCCACCGTAGATGGCGCCGTTGTTGGGCTCGTCCACCATCACCGCGATCACCACGCGCGGCTGCTCCACCGGCGCCAGTCCGACGAAGAAGGCGCGATATTTGCGCGCCGCGTAACCGCGCCCCTCTTGCTTGCGCGCGGTACCGGTTTTGCCGCCTACCGAGTAGCCCACCGTCTGCGCCAGCTGCGCCGTACCACCCGGGCCAGCCGCCAGCTGCAACATGTGGCGCACGGCGCGCGCGGTCTCGGCGCTGAAGACACGCACTCCGGCCACCGGAGCCTCACGCCGCAGCAGCGTCACCGGCACCCGTTCGCCATCGCGCGCAAACACCGTGTAGGCTTGCGCCAGCTGCAGCAGTGAGGTCGACAGGCCGTAGCCATAGCTCATCGTCGCCTGCTCGATGGGGCGCCAGGTTTTGTAGAGGCGCAGCCGCCCGGCCGTGGCGCCCGGAAACGGCACCTCGGGCTTGTGGCCGAAACCCGCACGCGTGTATGTTTCCCACAAATCGCGCGGCTGCATCTGCATGGCGAGCTTGACGGTGCCGACGTTGCTCGACTTCTGGATCACCTGCTCGACCGTCAGCACGTCGTAGGGGTGTACATCGGAGATGGTGAAGCCGGCCATTTGCAGCCGGCCGGGTGCGGTCTGAATCGGTGTGTCGGGGCGGGCCAAGCCGCTGTCCAGCGCCAGCGCGGCGACGAACGGCTTCATCGTCGAGCCGGGCTCGAAGCTGTCGGTCAGCGCGGCGTTGCGTAGCTGCTCACCGGTCAAGCGCCGACGATCATTGGGGTCGTAGCTGGGATAGTTGGCCAGTGCCAGCACCTCGCCACTGCGGGCATCGAGCACCACCACGCTGCCCCCGCGCGCACGGTGCTCCTGCACCGCCTCCTTCAAGCGGTGATAAGCGAAAAACTGCACCTTGGCATCGATGGACAGCTGCAAATCGCGACCGTCCACCGGCGGGATGATGTCACGCACGTCCTCGACGATGCGGCCCAGGCGGTCCTTGATGACGCGGCGCGAGCCGGGCCGACCGCTGAGCTCGCGCTCGAAGGCCAGCTCCACGCCTTCCTGCCCGCGGTCTTCGATGTTGGTAAAACCCACCACGTGCGCCACCGCCTCGCCGTGCGGGTATTGCCGTTTGTACTCGGGGCGCAGATACAGGCCCTTGATGCCGAGCGCCTGCACGCGCCGCGCCACCGCGTCGTCCACCTGGCGCTTGATCCAGACGAAATTGCGCTCGCCCACGTCCAGGCGCCGGCGCAGTTCGGCCACCGGAAGATCGAGCAGGCGCGCCGCCTCGGCCAGCCGCGGATGGTTCAGATCGACGTCCTCCGGATCGGCCCAAATGCTTTGCGCCACCACGCTGGTGGCCAACATCTCGCCGTGGCGGTCGAGCACGCGACCACGGCTGGCCGGCAGCTCCAGGGTACGGGCATAGCGCACTTCGCCCTGGCGCTGGAAAAAGTCGTTACCAATGATCTGCACGTAAGCAGCGCGGGCCGCCAGAGCGGCAAACGCCACGGCCAGCGCAGCCACGATGAAGCGGCTGCGCCACACGGGCGTGGCGCTGGCCAGCAGCGGGCTGCTGCCGTAGGGGATGCTGCTGCGCGCGCCGGCGCTGCCCGGGCGAATGCTCATCGCGCCCCTCCGGCAGACGTGGTTCCTTGAGCCAGCGCCACATATTCGGTGATGGCGGGATCGGCGGGGCGCATCTGCAGCTGGCGCTGCGCGAGCTGCTGCACACGCGCCGGCGCGGCCAGCGCGCGCTGCTGGGCCAACAGACGGTCGTGCTCGGCCGCCAATTGGGCCGCCAGGTTGCGCACGCGCTCATTGGCCACGTACAGACGGCGCCACTCATGCTGCAGCGTCACCAGTGCAAAGCAGCTCACCAGCAGGGCCACCAGCAGGACAATGTTGAGCCGCGTCATCGCCACCCTCCTCGCGCCTGCGGCGCGCGCCGCACAGCGGCGGTGCGGGTGGCAGCACGCATAACGGCGCTGCGCGCGCGCGGATTGGCTGCCACTTCCTGCGGCGTGGGCATGGTGCGCGACAGCTGTGCCAGCAGCGGCGGCGGGGGTTCGACCATCGGCGCGCGTCGGTCCACCGCGGCACGGGCGTGCGCCGTCATGAACCGTTTGACCAGACGATCCTCCAGCGAATGAAAGCTGATCACCACCAAGCGCCCGCCCGTGCGCAGCACGACCAGCGCCGCGTTCAGCGCCTGCTGCAGCGCTTCAAGCTCGGCGTTGATGTGAATCCGAATAGCCTGAAATGTGCGCGTTGCAGGGTCCTTGCCCGGCTCGCGGGTTTTGACCGCGCCAGCCACGATTTCGGCCAACTCGGCGGTGGTTCGAATAGGCCCCCGTTCCTGTCGGCGACGATCAATCGCCTTTGCAATCTGTGCAGCAAACCGCTCTTCGCCGTAGTCACGAATCACCTCCGTCATCTCGGCCACCGTGGCCGTGGCGAGCCACTCGGCGGCGCTGGCACCGCGCGTGGGGTCCATGCGCATGTCCAGCGGGCCATCGTGGCGAAAGGAAAAACCGCGCGCCGGGTCATCGAGCTGGGGTGAGCTCACCCCCAAATCGAGCAACACCCCGTCGGCGCTGGCCGGCGGCAAAGCAGCCAGCGCGGCGAAGCTGTCGTGGCGCACGGTCACGCGTGCGTCCTCGGCGGCGAGGGCCTCGGCCACAGCGATGGCCTGCGGGTCTTTGTCGAATACGGTCAGCCGCCCGCGGGGCGACAAGCGCGCCAGGATGGCGCGGCTGTGGCCGCCGCGGCCAAAGGTGCCGTCGATGTAGTGACCGTCCGGTTGGATCTGAAGGGCCTCGACCGCTTCACTCAACAGGACGGTGCGATGGGTCCGTGTCATCTGCACCGTCCGCCCCTCAGAAAGAGAAATCCTTGAAGGCGTCGGGCATTTCGCCCTGCATCGCCTCGGCCTCCTGGGCCGCATAGGTGGCCGCGTCCCAGAGCTCGAAGTGGTTGCCCATGCCCAGCAGCATGGCTTCGCGCGTCAGGCCAGCGGCCGCGCGCAGCTCGGGCGCCACCAGCACCCGCCCCTGCGCGTCCATCTCACAGTCTTGGGCATTGCCCAAGAAGATGCGCTTCCACCACTGGGCCGACATCGGTAGCTGGGCGATGCGTTGGCGAAACTGCTCCCACTCCGGACGCGGAAAGATCATCAGGCAGCCGTGCGGATGCTTGGTGATGGTGAGTTGCCCCTGGGCCGTGGCGACCAGCACGTCACGATACCGGGTCGGCACCGACAGCCGCCCCTTGACATCGAGACTGAGAGAGGACGCGCCCTGGAACACGGTTCAGACCCAGCGGAGGGAAACCACTTTTCACCACTTTTTTGCACTTCCTTCCACTGTAGCACCAAAATGCCCGGCAAAACAAGCCGTCTGTCACTTTTTTCGGCGCGAAATCAACGACTTAGGCCCCAAAACCGATGGGGTGAGCACACTCAAAAAGAGCTGCAAATCAACTGCTTGGGAAGGGTTTGAAATGCGCTGCGTGAAGTTTCAGCAGCCCTTGGGCACGACACGGCAAACGTGGCGCCCGCCCGGCGCGCGATGCCGGTGGCGCAAAAAAGCGCCACCCCACGCTGCGGCCCAGCAGCCGGTGGTGGCGCGCCAGCGGCCATGTCGGATCCGCCGCCGTGCCGTGCCCGCCGGCACGGCCGCCGTCACAGAATGAAACGCGACAAGTCTTCGTTGTGCGCCAGCGCCGCCAGGCGCGCCTCCACCATGGCGGCATCGATGGTGACGGTCTGCCCGCTCAGGCGCGGGGCGTCGAAGCTGACCTCGTCGAGCAGGTGCTCCATCACCGTGGCCAAGCGGCGCGCGCCGATATTTTCGGTGCGCTCGTTGACCTCGTAGGCGATGACGGCGATGCGGCGGATGCCGTCATCGGTGAAGACCAGTTGCACCCCTTCCGTGGCCAGCAGCGCTTGGTACTGGCGCACCAGGCTGGCGTGGGTTTGCGTCAGGATGGCCTCGAAATCCTGCACCGACAGCGGCTGCAGCTCCACCCGGATCGGAAAACGCCCCTGCAGCTCCGGGATCAGGTCGCTGGGCTTGCTCAGGTGGAAGGCGCCGCTGGCGATGAACAAAATATGGTCGGTGCGCACGGGGCCGTATTTGGTGGAGACGGTGGTGCCCTCCACCAGCGGCAGCAAGTCGCGCTGCACGCCCTGGCGCGACACGTCGGCGCCGCCGACCTCGCTGCGCGTGGCGACTTTGTCGATTTCGTCGATGAAGACGATGCCGTTTTGCTCCAGGTTGTGCAGCGCCTCGGCGCGGATTTCCTCTTCGTTGACGAGCTTGGCGGCCTCTTCTTCGACGAGCAGGCGACGCGCCTCGGCGATGCGCAGCTTGCGCAGCTTGCGCCGGCCCAGGTTGAGCTGCCCAAACAGCCCCTTGAGCTGCTCGGACAACTCTTCCATGCCGGCCGGCGTCATCACTTCGAACTGCGGCTGCGGCGCGGCCAGCTCCAACTCGATATCCTTGTCGTCCAGCTGCCCCTCGCGCAGCTTTTTGCGAAACACTTGGCGCGCGGCGCTCTCACGCTCGCCCTCGCCGTCGCGCGCCAGCGGGATCAGCGCATCCAAGATGCGGTCCTCGGCCACGTCTTCGGCGCGGCTGCGCACGCGCGCCATCGCCGCCTCACGGGTTTGCTTGACGGCGATGTCGGCCAGGTCGCGGATGATGCTGTCCACATCCTTGCCGACGTAGCCGACCTCGGTGAATTTGGTTGCCTCGACCTTGATGAAGGGTGCGTTGGCCAGCTTGGCCAAGCGGCGCGCGATCTCGGTCTTGCCCACGCCGGTGGGGCCGATCATCAGGATATTTTTGGGCGTGATTTCGGGACGCAGTTTGGCATCCACCTGCTGGCGACGCCAGCGATTGCGCAGCGCAATCGCCACCGCCCGCTTGGCGGCTTGCTGACCGATGATGTGGGCGTCGAGCTCGGAGACGATCTCCTGCGGGGTCATGGCCGCGCTCATGCGAGCACCTCCACGGTGTGGTTCTGGTTGGTGTAGATGCACAGGTCACCGGCGATGCGCAACGCCTCGCGCACCACCGCCTCGGCCGGCAGTGCGGTGTGCTCGATCAGCGCCAGCGCCGCCGCCTGCGCGTAGGCACCACCGGAGCCGATGGCGACGATGCCGTGTTCGGGTTCGAGCACGTCGCCGTTGCCGGTGATGACCAGGCTGGTGCTGCGGTCGGCCACCGCCAGCATCGCCTCCAGGCGGCGCAGCACGCGGTCGGTGCGCCAGTCCTTGGTCAGTTCGACCGCAGCGCGCACCAAATGGCCCTGATGTTTTTCCAGCTTGGCCTCGAAGCGCTCGAACAGCGTGAAGGCGTCCGCGGTGGCACCGGCAAAACCCGCCAACACCTGGTCACGGTACAAGCGCCGCACTTTGCGCGCGCTGGCTTTGACGACGATAGGGCCCAGGGTGACCTGGCCGTCGCCGCCCATGGCGACCTGCACCCGGCTGAGGTCGGCGGGGTCGGCGCGGCGCACACAGACGATGGTGGTGCCGTGAAAGACGGCACCGGCAGAGGATGATCGTTCCATGCCTAGTATTGTCGCAGCCGCACGGTGGCCACTTCGTCGATGCCGACCACGTGCAGCAACACCGCCAGCAACGGGCCGACCCCCTCCAACTCGACACGCACGCCGCGCCCACGTGCCGCCAGCAACCATTGCAGCAGCGCGCCGGCCGCCGCGAAATCCAGCCGCTGCAAGCGCTGTGCATCGATGCGCAGCAGGCGCGCGGCCGCCTCGGTGGCCGCACCGTCGGCGAGCGCCGCATCGAAAGAGGCCAGCAACGCGCGAATGTCCCCCTGTATCACGCCCTCCAGCCGCACCGCCGTTGCCGCCGCAGGAAGCAGGGTCTGTACCGACCAGCCAGTCGGGTGGGTGGACAAGGCGGGGAACGCCGTCTCACCCAGCGCCACGGTGGTGACATCGTCGGTTCCGGGGGCATCGGCCGACGGGGTGGCCGCCACCGCGTGCGCGTCCGCTACAGGCGACAGCACCGCCGGCCAGTCCTCCACCCCTTCGACGCGCGCCACCGGCTCGCGCCACACGGGCGCCGCGTCGCCGTAGGTGACACAGTAGTCCAAGGCCACCAGGTCGAATTCGTCGCGCCGCCCGAGCAACCGCAGCGCCGCCAAGCGCAACTGCCACCACACGGGTGCGGTATCGCGGCGCCCCGACGGCGTGCTCGCCTTCAGGCGGCGCCGCAGCACCGCGCTGCCACGCCAGTGAAGGGTCAGTGGGCGCTGCGCCCAATCCTCGAACAAGGCCAGCAAGCCCCGCGCCGCCGGTGCATCGGCCACCAGCCAATCGGTCCAATCCATCCAGCGCGGCGGGGCGCTGGCGCGCGCGCGCGCGGCCAGCGCCTGCACCGCCGCCAGGTCCAGCAGTGGCGGGCACACCCAGACATCGCCGGGCTGGGCAACCGCAGCGGCTGCCTTCGTCGCCTGTGCCGCTGCCGACGAAGCGAGCGGCCAGCGCGGCACCGGTCGGCCAAACCGATCGGCCCACTCGGCCGCCCACTCTTCGAAGCCCTCGACGTCGCCGTTGGACCAGTACCAGTCCAGCAGCAAGGTCCCAGCCACCTGGGCCAGCGGCGTGTCGACCTCCTGCGCCAGCAGCGCCTCGAGCGCCTGCCGCGCCGCCTCCAGCCGCCCGTTGGCAAAGCGCACCGCGGCCTCCGTCAGCGCCGGATGCCACAGCAGCGCGTCGCGCTCGGCGTGGGCCAGCGCCGGATCGGGGCCGACGACATCGATGCGCAAGCCATCGGCCGCGCCGGCGGGCGCAGCCGACCCGATCGGCAGCGGGGTCGGCGCCCCGATGCGCAGCGGCTCATCGCGGGCGGTCCGCGACAGCCACTGCTGCGACATCTGCGCCTCGATGCGCGCGATCTGCTCGATGGTGCGCGACTTGTCGGGGCTGACACGGTTCCAGCCGCTGCAGGCCCCGCCGGCGCTGGCCAAACCGCTGGACGACCCCGAGGACGCCGCCGCTGGCTCGCTCGTCGCGCTCGGGCTGGGCGTGCGCGCACGCATGAGCGCGCGCAACGCTTCCAGCTCTTGCACCCGCACGCGGTCGTTGCGGCGCTTACGCTGCAGGGCGGCCTGCAACGCCTGCCGTTCTTCTTCCAGACCGGTCACATCCGCCGCCGGGGGATCGCCGGTGGCGCTGCGGCCCCACAAGCAGCGCCACCACCTGCTGCCGATGCCGGAGTCGGGCTCGCCCTGCATGCTTCGCGCGTTCACTGCACAGGCGGGCGCCACCGCACGTGGCGCGCCTCAATCACCGAACAGCTTTTGCTTGAGCTCGCGACGCTGCTGCGCCTCGATCGACAACGACGCCGTCGGACGCGCCAGCAAGCGCCCCACACCGATCGGCTCACCCGTTTCCTCGCAGTAGCCGTATTCGCCGCTGTCGATGCGGGCCAGCGCCTGCTCGATCTTTTTGAGCAGCTTGCGCTCGCGGTCGCGCGTGCGCAGCTCCAGCGCGTGCTCCTCTTCGATGGTGGCGCGGTCGGCGGGATCGGGCACGACCACGGTGTCCTCCCGCAGATGCTCGGTGGTCTCGCCCGCGTTGTTGAGGATGTCGCGCTTGAGCGTCAGCAGCTTGTGACGAAAGTACGCCAGCTGCACATCGTTCATGTACTCCTCGTCCGGCATCGCCAGGATATCGGCGTCGGTGAGTTGCTCGACGGGGAGCCGCTTCCAGTTGTCGGCGCGGGAGGGGTCTTTGCGCAGCGTCGCTGCAGCAGGCGTGATCGTGGTCATGACAGGTTCGGGGGAATAACTGGCCTTGGCCGCCCGCGGATCATGGGTGGGCGCTACGGCCTCGGTGGTCTGGGCGTGCATGGCCGCACGCTCGGCGCGGCGGGCCGCCGCGGCAGAGGGTTTGCGCACCGTGCGCACCGGCGCGTCCGCCTGGGCAGGCGGCACGGCGGAACCGGCTTCGGGGGCAGCGTCCCCAGGCATCGGTTTACGGCTCTTCACGGCTCATCTCCTCTGATGAGCGGGGCACGGAAGGCTGACCGCCTACGGCGCGGCCTCCCCGCCACGCCGTCCACCCCGCAAAGATGGGCGCCGATTGTAAGCGCAGCGCCCGCCCTGCTGCCGCGCACGTTGCAACGGAGCCACAGTGGCGGCAGCAACCGACGGTTGCTGCAACGCCGCGGGGCGGCGGCGCAGCGTCGATCAGGCATGCCGGCGGCTGCAGCGAAGGCGCCACCGCACAACGGACGCCGCTCGTTCACACCAGGGACTGCTCCAGGCCCTGCACCAGGATGTCGCGCGGCAGGTCGATGCCGATGAACACCATTTTGCTCTCGCGCTTTTCGCCCGGCTTCCACACCGGGCCCAAGTCGCTGCCCATGAGCTGATGCACACCCTGGAAGATCACCTTGCGGTCGGTGCCCTGCATGTGCAACACGCCCTTGTAGCGCAGCAGCTTCGGCCCCCAGACCTGCACCACCGCGCCCAGGAAGTCCTCCAGCTTGTGCGGATCGAACGGCCGCTCGCTGCGCCACACGAAGCTCTTGACGTCGTCATCGTGATGGTGGTGCTTGGCCTGTCCGTGCACCCGCCCGTGGTCATGATCGTGCGCGCACTGGCCGTGGTCGTGATCGCAGTGGCTGTGGTCGTGCTCGTCGGCCTTGAGGAAGTCGGGGTCGATGTCGAGCTTGGCGTTGAGGTTGAAGCCGCGCAGATCCAACACTTTGCTCAGCGGCACCTGGCCGAAGTGCACGGTCTCGATCGGTGCGCGCGGGTTCATGTGCTTGAGGCGGTGCACCAGCGCGTCGAGCTCATCGACCGACACCAGATCGGCCTTGCTGACGAAGATCTGATCGGCAAAGCCCACCTGGCGCCGCGCCTCCTGTCGGCTGTCGAGCTGTTGGGCCGCGTGCTTGGCGTCCACCAGCGTCAGGATGCCATCGAGCAGATAGGTCTCGGCGACCTCGTCGTCCATGAAGAACGTCTGTGCCACCGGCCCCGGGTCCGCCAGCCCGGTGGTTTCGATGATGACGCGGTCGAACGCCAGCAAGCCCTTGCGGCGCTTGGCCGCCAGCAGCGACAGCGTGCTGCGCAAATCCTCGCGGATGGTGCAGCAGACGCAGCCATTGCTCATCTGGATGATTTGCTCCTCGGTGTCGGCCACCAGGATGTCGTTGTCGATATTTTCCTCGCCGAACTCGTTTTCGATGACGGCGATGCGCTGGCCGTGGGCCTCGGTGAGCACGCGCTTGAGCAGCGTGGTTTTGCCCGAGCCCAAAAAGCCGGTCAGGATGGTTGCAGGGATGAGTGCCATGACATCAGTGTAGTGCGGGTGTCAAGTGCCGGCATCGCGGCACGCCGTCACGGCCGGCGCCACAGTACCAGGCCCTTGAGGTACTCGCCCTCCGGAAACGCCAGTCCGGTGGGATGGTCGGCCGCGCCACCGTGCCGTGCCAGGATGGCGGCGTCGACACCGGCCTCGTCGGCGGCGCTGGCCACGATCTTCTGAAACAACTCCACGCCCACCGCACCGGAGCAGGAATAGGTCAGCAACAGCCCGCCGGGGCGCAGCAGTTTGAACGCCAGCCGGTTGACATCCTTGTACGCGCGCGCGGCGCGCTCGACGTGCGCCGCCGACGGCGCCAGCTTCGGCGGGTCGAGCACGATGGCATCGAACCGCCGGCCTTCGGCCAGATAGGCGCGCAGACTGGCGTTGACGTCGGCATCGACGAAGTCGCAGCGCGCCAGATCGAACCCATTCAAGGCCACGTTGTGCCGCGCGCGCTGCAGGGCAGGGCCGGAGGAATCGATCGAGATGACCTGGCGCGCGCCGCCGGCCAGCGCCGCGACCGTGAAGCCGCCGGTGTAGCTGTAGCCGTTGAGCACCTCGGCGCAGCCGAAGCGGCGCACCAGCTCGGCACAGGCGCGCCGACTGTCGCGCTGGTCCAAATAGTAACCGGTCTTGTGGCCTTCGCCCACGTCCAGGCTCAGGCGCCAGCCGTTTTCGTGAATCACGCACTCGGTGGGGCCACTGCCGCGCAGCCAGCCGGTCACGGGCGGCAGCCCCTCGCGCTGCCGCACGCTGGCGTCCGAGCGCTCGTACAGCCGCGTCAGCCCCGTCACCCGCAGCAAGGCATCGGCCAGCGTGGCCTTGTGCCGCTCCACCCCACTGCTGCCGAACTGCGCTACCAAGGTGTCGCCGTAGCGGTCCACCACCAAGCCCGGCAGTCCGTCGGACTCGCCGTGCACCAGACGCACCCCGTCGCTGTCGATGGCCAGGCGCTCGCGCAAGGCCACGGCCGAGCGCAACCGCCGCTCGAAAAACGCGGCGTCGATGCGCTCGGCCTCGTCGAAACTCCACACCCGCACGCGGATCTTGGAGCCGGGCGCGTAAGCACCCCACGCCAAAAAGCGCCCGTCGGCGCTTTCCACCCGCACCGTCTCGCCGACGTCGGCCGCACCCCGCTCGATGGCGCCGTCAAACACCCAGGGGTGACGGCGCCACAGCGAGCGCTCTTTACCGGGCTTGATTCGAATCGTCTTCATGGGGGCGGATTGTCCCACCCCCGATGCCGACTCAGGCGCTCACGGACGCAGATAGACGAAGCCCTCGCGCGCCTGCAGCTTGGCCACCTCCGCCACCCCGGAGGGAACGATCTTGGCCTCGGGCAGCAGCTTAGCCGCATCGATATTGCGCACCACCAGCGTGTTGTTGCAAACACGGAACTCGACGCCGCGGTTGGCCAGATCGGCCACCGCGCCGGCAAACGGCTGCTCCATTTGGTTGGTGGCCCCTTCGAGCAAAAAGTCGATGCCCAGGCCGTGGGTGACGACGACGATCTTGGCCGTCGGGTCGGCAGCCAGGTGGTTACGAATGTTCTGGATGGCGCGTGAGGCCTGCGGAATGCCCTCACTCACGTGGTAGACCACCTTGATTGGCTCGGCCGCTTGCACCGCGCCCGCCAACATCAGGGCGCCCAGCAGGGCCGCCCACCAACGCCGTAGCCATCGGATCATGATGTGTCTCCTTTCGTCATCGGCATACTGTTCGAATGTGCGCCCCGATTGTGCGCCCGATACCTCCGGCGGGTCGTATTCCATGCGCGTCATAGGGTTTTATGCCCCGCGGTCTTTGGTTGTGGGCCGCGTAGTGGTCCGCGCTGCCTCCCCAGCAACCGACGGCGACGCACCCCCGGCTGATGCCGCCGGTGTCGAGTGGGCGCGCGGGTGCGCGGCCTCGTAAACCCGAGCCAGATGCTGAAAGTCGAGCCGGGTATAGATCTGCGTGGTGCGAATATCGGCGTGGCCGAGCAGCTCCTGCACGGCGCGCAAATCGCCACTGGACTGCAGCACATGGCTGGCAAAACTGTGCCGCAGCATGTGCGGATGCACGCGCTGCGGCACGCCCGCTGCTTGCGCCCACGCCGCCAGTTGGCGACGCGCCACCTGCGGCGTCAGGCGCGCGCCGCGCGCGCCAACGAACAGCGCTGGCTCGTGCGCCGCCGGCGCCAGCGCCGGGCGCTGCGCCAGCCAGCGCCGCAGCGCCGCCAGTGCCGCCGCGCCCACGGGCACCGTGCGCCAACGCCCACCCTTGCCAAGCACGTGCGCCTCACCCGCCTCCAGGTCCACCCAGCCACGATCACGGCGCCCCGGCTGCACGTCCAGCGCCAGCAGCTCGCCCAAGCGCAACCCGCTGCCATACAGCAGCTCACCGAGCGCCTGATCGCGCGCGCGCAGTGCATCCGCCACTGCCTCGTGCGGCCCGGGTGCGACCGGCGGCGTCTGCGTCACGAGCCGCAGCGCTGCCTCCACCGACAGCGCTTTGGGCAGGGGTTTGTCGGCCTTGGGGGCACGCACGCCCACCAGCGGATGGCGCGTGATGCGCCCCTGCCGCCCAAGCCAGGTATAGAAGCCCCGCCAGCACGACAGCACCAGCGCCAGCCCCCGGGGCTGGCGCCCCTGCGCATGCATTTGCGCCACCCAGCGGCGCACCAGGGCCGGCTCCACCGCCGCCAGCGCCACACCGGCAGCCCGTGCGCGCGCATGCAGCTCTTGCAGGTGGCGTGCATACAACGCCAGCGTACGGGCCGCCAGGCGCTTTTCGACCCGCACATGGGTCAGATAGGCTTCGATGAGGCTGGCGTCGGCATCCATGGCCCGAGCCTTGCGAGACGTTTACGCCGACGCTGCCGGCAGCAGCCGCGACAGGGCGGCGGCGGCTTGCGCGCCGATGCGCCGCAAAAATTCGGTGCCGGCCTGCACCTGGAAACGGTGTGCATCGGGGGAGGCCAGCACCAACAGACCGAATGCTGCATCGGCCTCGGCCTGGCGCAGAGGCAGCAGCGCCACCGACGCCACCGCTGCCGGCTCCGCCACCCACTGCACCGCCTCGACCCCGGGGTTGGGGCCGCAATACGGCTCCTGCAGCGACGAGGCAAAGGCCCGTATATCGTCACTGACGCCCTGCACCCACGGGGCCTGCTGCCATGCCGGCCCCACCCCCCACAAGCGCAAGGCCACCAGAGGCACATCGAACGCTTCGCGCAAGCCCTCAGTCACCGCCTCTGGCAACGCCGCCGGGGTGGGCACCGCCAGCAGCCGACAGGTCCAGCGCTGCAGCCGGTCGAGCAAGGCCATGTTGTCCTGCCCGTTGCGAATCATCTCGGCCGTGCGCAGCTCCCACTGCCGCAGCCGCTCGCGCAGGATTTCCACCTGGCGCTCCAGCAGCGATACCGCCCGGCCGGTGTGCGGGCTGGTCAGTTGCACCGTGGCCAGCAGCTCGGCGTGGCGCTCGAAAAAGTCGGGGGTATTGAGCAGAAACTGCGCGATGTCGTCTTCGGTGATCGGCTGCAACGCGGCAGCGGACGGGGGTGCCATGGCTTTCACTCCTCCACACAGAGAACGCCCCCGGGGCCGGGGCTCGGCTGCGCATTGTCGCGCAGGACGCGCGCCTACACGCCATCGCACGAGGCCCGGCGTCCACAACGCGCCAGGGGGCCGCACCAGGCGCCACCTCGACCCGGTTGGGACGCGCGAACGAGCGGCACGCAATCCCTGTCCGGCGCCAGCGGCAGGGGCGCAATCCGGCACCTCAGGCACCGTGCTGCGGTGGCAGCGGCGGAATCTCGACTTCGCCGGTAAATACCGGCTCGGCCGGCCCCGTCATGCGCACCGCCGCCTGCAGACCTTGGCCCCGCGGCCATTCGATGGTGAGCACACCGCCGCGCAGCTGCACGTCCACCCGCTCATCGAACCAGCCCAGCCGAATGCCGGCCACCACCGCCGCGCACGCGCCGGTGCCACAGGCCAGCGTTTCGCCCGCGCCGCGCTCGTAAACCCGCAGGCGAGCGTGGCCGCGATCGACCACCTGCAAAAAACCCACATTGACCCGGCGCGGAAAGCGTGGATGCCGCTCCAACCAGGGCCCCCACGTGGCCACGGGGGCGCGCTCGACGTCGTCCACGCGCAGCACGGCGTGCGGGTTACCCATCGACAACACGGCGATGCACAGCGCGCCGGCCGCAGCGGCGCCATCGACCACGCCAGACGCCGCGCCCACAGGGGGTGCCGCCGCATCAGACGCTGCTGCGGGCGCCCCATCGGCGCCACCGAGCGGCACGCACCAGCGCCACCAGTCGCCCGCGGGCTCGCGCGGCAGCCCTTCGGCCACGAACGGCACCTGCGCCGGCTCGAATACCGGCGCCCCCATGTCCACCGTCACCCGCCCGTCGTCTTGCAGCGCCAGCGTCAGCACCCCGGCGCGGGTGCGCACCCGCACGGTGCGGCGCTGCGTCAAGCCGGCGTCGTGCACATAACGCACGAAGCAGCGCGCGCCGTTGCCGCAGTTCTCCACCTCGCCACCGTCGGCGTTGTGGATCACATATTCGAAGTCCACCGACGGGTCGGGCGCTGCACGCACGCTCAGGATTTGGTCGGCCCCGACGCCGAAGTGGCGATCGGCCAGCCAGCGGTACTGCGCCGCGCTCAAGCCCAACCGCTCACGCGTCTCGTCGAGCACGATGAAATCGTTGCCCGCCCCCTGCATCTTGGTGAAGCGCACGCGCATCAGCTGCCCTGCTCGGAGACGAAGATTTCGACGCGGCGGTTGCGCGCGCGTCCCTCGGCGGTGTCGTTGCTGGCGATCGGCTCACGCGCGCCGCGCCCGTCGATGGCGATGCGCCCGATCGCTACTCCGCGCGTGACCAGATAGTCGCGCACCGCCGCCGCGCGGTTGATCGACAGCGGCATGTTGATGGCGTCGCTGCCCGTGCTGTCCGTGTGGCCGATGATGGTCACACGAGCGGCCGGGTTGCGCTTGAGGCCGTCGGCAAAGGTGTCGAGCACGGAGCGAAACTGGGGCTTGATGTCGGCGCGGCCGACGTCGAACGAAATATCGCTGGGAATTTCGAGCTTGAGCCGATTGTCCGCGGTCTGCGTGACCTGCACGCCGGTGCCGCGCGTGGCCTCCTCCATCTCGCGCTTTTGCTGCTCCATGCGGGTGGACCAGACATAGCCGCCCAGCGCGCCGGCGCCGGCGCCGATGGCCGCGCCGCGCACCGCCCCGCGGCTGCCGTCGGTCACGGCGCCCAGCACCGCCCCAGCCGCCGCGCCGATGGCGGCGCCGCGCGCGGTACCCGATTTTTGCTCCTCGGACATGTTGGCGCATCCCGCCACGGCCACCGCCGCCGCCAGCGCCAGCGGCCACGCCCGGCGAACGATCGAAGGCCAAGGTGAAGCGTTCATCGCGTACTCCTGAAAAATCGGATGTGGGCAACTGCGACTACCATTGTGCCCCAGCCCCGCACGTCTGGCGAGGCTGCCGCGCCGCGCGGTCACACTTGGTTACCTTGGTCACACGCTGCCCATGATCCGCCCTGCCTTGCGTCTGCATGCCCCCGCTGCGCCGGCGCCGGCGCGTCCAGCCGCCACCGTCTTGTTCGTGCGCGATGGCGTCGACGGCCTGCAGGTGCTGATGACGCGCCGCTCGACCCAGGCGCGTTTCGCGCCCGGCGCTTACGTCTTTCCCGGCGGCGTCATCGAGGCAGCCGACCAACGTGCCGCGCACACGGGGGAATGGGACACCGTCGCCCACGTGGCACCCGATGCCGCCGTCGCTCCAGCGGCGTCCGCGGACGCGGCCACCCGCGCGGCCCAGCTGGCGGCGCTGCGCGAGGCCTTCGAAGAGGTGGGCGTGCTGCTGGCGCGTGACGCCCACGGGCGCTGGGTCGACGACGCCACGCTGGCGCCGCTACAGCGCCACGCGCCGCTTCTGCCACAGTGCGCGCAGCATGGCCTGCGGCTCGCCCTGGACGACGTGCATTGGCTGGCGCGCTGGGTCACCGACCGCGACCTGCCGCGCCGCTTCGACGTCGCCTTCTTCGTCGCTCCGATGCCGCCGCAGCAGACCCCGCGCAGTGACGACCGCGAGCAGTTTGCGCCGGTGTGGGTGACGCCCGCCGAGGCGTTGCAACAACACGCGCGCGGCACGCTGCCGATGGTCTACCCCACGGTGCGCACGCTGGAGCGGTTGCGTCCCTACGCCAGTGCGGCGGCGCTGCTGGCGGCCTGCCGCGGCCAGCCTGGCCCGCAATGGACCAGTTGCCCGCGGGCAGGCTGGCTCAACGGCCAAGAAGCCCGCTTCATGGAACACGATCCGCCCTTTGGCGAACTGGCGCTGACCTGCCCCGATGGACAGCTCGCCCACACGCTGGACTGGCGCCACGACGCCCCCGTGGCCCTAGCCCGACACCTACGGCGCCTGACCGCGCCCAACGCCGGCGTGATGACCGGCCCCGGCACCAACAGTTACCTGGTGGGCGAACCGGACACCGGCTATCTCGTCATCGACCCCGGCCCGGACGACGCGGCCCACATCCAGCGCCTGTTTGATGCCTGCGCGGGCGACATCCGCGCTATCGTCTGCACCCACTCGCACCCCGACCATGCGCCGGCGGCGCGCCCGCTGCAGCGCCTGTGCGCCGAGCGCGGCCAAGGCACGCCTGCCGTGCTGGGTCTGCCCAGCGCCCCAACGGCGCGTCCCGACAGTCGCTTCACCCCCGACCGGGCGCTGGCCGACGGCGAAACCTTGGTGCTGCACGGTGCCGATGGCGCGCCGCGCCACACGCTGCGTGTGCTGCACACCCCCGGCCACACCGCCAACCACCTGTGCCTGCTGCTGCAAGAGGATGCCCTGCTGTTCAGCGGCGACCAGATCCTCAACGGCAGCACCACCGTCATCGACCCGCCCGATGGTGACATGGGGGAGTACCTGACCTCGCTGGACCGGCTCGAGCAGGTCTGCGCGCAGTGGGGCGTTGCCTTCATCCTGCCGGCACATGGCCACGTGTTGGGCGACTTTCCGCGCAGCGCCGACTGCCCCGGCAGCCCGGAGCACGGAGGCGCACGCGCCGCCATCGCGCGGTTGCGGGCACACCGGCTGGCGCGCGAGGCCAAAGTGGCCCGGGCCCTGCAGGTCGCGCCGGACGGCGACCTGGACACCTGGGTGCGCCTGGCCTACGATGACGTCGCCCCGGCCCTGTGGCCCGTGGCCAAGCGTTCCTTGCTCGCCCACGTCGAGCACTTGCGGCGTCGCGCATCGGCGCGCCCCTGACCTACCCGTGATACGACCCATGAGACGGTTTCGCTTCACCAGCGCCCCTGTGCTGACCCCACGGCTGCTGCTGTGGATCGCGCTTGCCCTGCCCGCGACCGCGGCCGCCGACGCCACCGGCGCCTTGGCCGTCGAGAAGGGCTGCCTGAACTGTCACGGCACGCCGCCGCGCGGCAAGGCCCCCACCATCGCCGATCTGGCCCGCCGTTATGCCAGCGCACGCGGCGACGAGGCTGAAATCGCCCGCCTGGCGGCACGGCTGAGCGAACACCATCTGTTCGGCGGCGTGCCGGCGCACGAACGCCTCAGCGCCGAGGAAGCCGAGCGCTTCGTGCGCTGGCTCATCGACGGCGCCCCCTGAAACGGCAGGGCCATGAAAAAGGTGAAGTCCGCCGATACGCCGGATTCTGTGCGCCGGGGGCAAGCCCCGGCGTGACCGTCATTCCTCTGGGCCGCCGGTCACCCGGTCGGCTCGGTGCCACCTACCCACCGACACGACCCGCGGGCCACGGGCAGGGGGCGAGGGCCCCCAGATCGGCCTATTTGGTGTTGCTGCGCGTAGAGATTGCCGCGTTTCACCCCGGTCTGAACCGGCTCGTCTCTGTGGCTCTGATCCTCACCTCACGGTGGAGAGGCGTTACCTCCTACGCTGCCCTGTGCAGTCCGGACGTTCCTCCAGCGCGCCCTTGCGGGCCGATGCGCCAGCGACGGTCTGGCGGGCTTCACCACGCCGATTGTCCCACAACGGGCGGCGGCGCGCAGCGGGCAGCCGACCCCGCTGCCCGCGTCTCGCCCTGGGGCATCCACCCAACCCGCCTCGCAGTACCCATGACCCACCCGAGCCCGGGCGTATCGGCAACCCCATTGGGGGCCCGCCACCCAAGGGCTTGCGTATGATCGCGGCCAGCTGCCCAATCACCATGGGCCTTCGGGAGTCGTGATGATCCGTTTGTCTGAATTGAAGCTACCCCTGCAGGCAGTGCCCGTCGAAGCGCGCCGCGCCGCCGACGCCCCGGCCGAAACCGAGGCCGACCGCGCGCCGCCACCGCACCCGCTCGCAGCGCTGCGCGCCCTCGCCGCCGAACGGCTGGGGCTGCCCCCGCACGCCATCGCCGAGCTACACGTCTTCAAGCGCAGCTTCGACGCTCGGGGCGCGACGCTGCGCGCGGTCTACATCGTCGATGTGGCCTTGGCCGACGCGGCGCAGGAAAGCGCGGTGCTGCAGCGCCTGGCGGGCCAGCCCCACGTGCAGGCCACGCCCGACATGCGCTGGCAGCCGCCCGCGCGTGCCAGCGCGGCGCCCGCCGACGGCGAGCGCCCGGTGGTGGTCGGCTTCGGGCCATGTGGCATCTTTGCGGCACTGACGCTGGCCGAGATGGGGCTGCGCCCCATCGTGCTGGAACGCGGACGCCCGGTGCGACGGCGCACCCGTGACACCTGGGGCCTGTGGCGGCATGGCGTGCTCGATCCGGCCTCCAACGTGCAATTTGGCGAAGGCGGTGCGGGCCTGTTTTCCGACGGCAAGCTCTACAGCCAGGTCAAGGACCCGCGCCATCTGGGGCGGCGCGTCATGCAGGCGTTCGTCGAGGCCGGCGCGCCCCCCGACATCCTGTTCGATGCGCGACCGCACATCGGCACCTTCAAGCTGGTGAAGGTGGTGGAGGCGCTGCGCGCGCGCATCCTGAGCCTGGGTGGCGAGGTGCGCTTCGAGCATCGGGTGGAGCAGCTACTCACCGAGCCGCTGGGCGATGGCCGCCAGCGCCTCATCGGGTTGCGGGTGCGCGACTTGGCGCATGACCGCGAGCTCACGCTGCCGGCGCAGCGCGTCGTGCTGGCGCTGGGCCACAGTGCACGCGACACCTTCGAGGCGCTGCATCAGGCCGGCGTGCAGCTGCAGGCCAAACCGTTTTCCATCGGGGTGCGCATCGAGCATCCGCAAAGCGACATCGACCGCGCGCGCTGGGGGCGCCACGCTGGCCACCCCCTGCTGGGCGCTGCTGCGTACAAGCTGGTGCACCATGCCCGCAACGGGCGCGCCGTCTACAGTTTTTGCATGTGCCCCGGCGGCACCGTGGTGGCCGCCACCAGCGAGCCGCAACGCGTCGTCACCAACGGCATGAGCCAATACTCGCGCGCCGAGCGCAACGCCAACGCCGGCCTGGTGGTGGGCATCACGCCGGCCGACTTCGCCCACTTCGATGCAGCCACCTGGCGCTGGGCCTTTGGCGACGCCGCCGGCCAGACCTACGCGCACGAGAGCCAACGCTGGGCCGCGCAGCAGATGGTGCACCCGCTGGCGGGGGTGGTGCTGCAACGCCAGCTCGAAAGCGCGGCGTTCGCGGCCGGCGGCGGCGGCTATCGCGCGCCCGCGCAACGGGTGGACGATTTTCTGGCCGACCGCCCCTCTGCCGCGCTCGGCGCGGTGGAGCCGTCTTACCGGCCGGGGGTCACCCTGGTCAACCTGGCCGCCGTGCTGCCGTCCTACGCCGTCGAAGCGATGCGCGAGGCCTTACCCGCCTTCGCTCGCCAGCTGCCGGGCTACGACCGCGCCGACGCGGTGATGACGGGCGTGGAGACGCGTACCTCGGCGCCGCTGCGCATTCCGCGCGGGCCCGACTACCAAAGCCTCAACACCAGCGGGCTGTACCCCGCCGGCGAAGGCGCGGGTTACGCGGGCGGCATCTTGTCGGCCGCCGTCGATGGCATCCGCGTCGGCGAAGCGCTCGGCTGCCACCTACTCGGGGTGCCGGCCCCAGCCCCGGACCGCACCCCAAGCGCCGCCGTGGCTTACGGTTGACACGCGACCGCGCCTGCTCGACCGGGTGGCGGGGCACATGGGGCGTGCCGCGCACCGGCACGAGAAGGCGCGTCTCATCGGGGTGCCCCGATCACAGGGCCTGCAGCGCGGCGATGCGCTCCTCGATCGGCGGGTGGGTGGCAAACAGCTTACCGAACGTGCCGGTGATGCCCAGCGCTTGCATACCCTGCGGCAAGGCCCCCGGCTGCAGACCGCCCAGCCGCGCCAGCGCATTGATCATCGGCTGCTTGCGGCCCATCAGCATCGCCGCCCCCGCATCGGCGCGGAATTCGCGCTGGCGGCTGAACCACGCGACGATGATCGCTGCCAAGAAGCCGAGCACGATCTCCATCACGATGCTGGTGACCAGGTAGCCGATGCCGGGGCCGGACTGCTCACTGTCGCCACGGCGCAAAAAGCTATCCACCACATAACCGATCACCCGGCTCAAGAACACCACGAAGGTATTCAGCACGCCTTGGATCAGGGTCATCGTCACCATATCGCCATTGGCGATGTGCGCCACCTCATGCCCGATGACCGCCTCGACCTCTTCGCGCGTCATGTTTTGCAGCAAGCCAGTGGACACCGCCACCAGCGCGTTGTCGCGAAACGCCCCGGTGGCAAATGCATTGGGCTCCCCTTCGTAGATACCGACCTCGGGCATACCGATGCCCGCCTTCTCGGCAAAGCGGCGCACCGTCTCGACGATCCAGGCCTCGTCGGCATTGCGCGGCTGGTTGATGATGACCAGCCCGGTGGACCATTTCGCCATCGGCTTGCTCAACAGCAGCGAAATGAACGCGCCACCGAAGCCGATCACGAGCGAGAAGACGGCCAGCGCGGTCAGATTCAGGCCATTTTCGGTGAGGAAGCGGTCCACGCCCAGGATGCGGGTGGTGATCAACAACACCGCCATCACGGCGAGGTTGGTCAAGACCAGCAACAGGATGCGTTTCATGGGTTCTCCGTCAAAGTAACTGGGGGTCGGACAAACATCGATCGACGCGAAGGAGGCTGGCGTCGCAGGGTCATCTGCGACGATCGCACGCGCCCGGCCCGGGCTACTCGCCACGCCCAGATGGGGGCGCGTGCACCCATCTCAAGCCAGCGCACGACAGCGCCGCCGACGCACCAGCGCCGCCGGCCCCCTCCCATCGCCATCATCGCATGACTCGGACTGGCCCATCATTCGAAAGTTCCACACAAACCGGTTGATGATCCGACAGTGTGGTGGCGCCGTCCACCCGCACGCCCAACACCCGTGCCGCCAGCCCCGGGGTGACCCAAATGAAATCGCAAGCGAGCGGCACGGCGCCCGTCTCGTGCACGCGAAAGGTGGGCGGCTGCGGCTCGGGCCCATGCACCAGCGTCCAGGTATCGTGAAAGACCGCAGGCGGCGCATCGACTCCGGCCAGCACCCGCCACGCATCGCCCCCGGGCGGGCTGTTGAAGTCGCCGCACAGCAGCGCATCGACGGTGTGCACGCGCAGCTGAAACGGGGTGTCGGGGCCATCCTCGGCGTCGGCCCGCGGCGGCTGGGCCGCCACCGCTGCGGCCTCCCGTTGCCAATCGCACAGGGCCTGCGCCTGTGCCACGCGCTGGCGCGCCGAGTAATACGCCAGATGCGTGCAGCCCACGCGCAGCGGCCCCCATGGCGCCTGAACGGTCACCGCCGCCAGCGCGCGCGGCATCGACGGCACGCTGGCGTCGGGCGGATAGGGCAACACCCGGTGCTGCGCCTGCCACACCGGCAGCCGGCTGGCGATCAGGTTGCCAAAGCGTTGCCGCGCCGCGCGCCCCGGGCGCCAATCGTCCACGGCCGGCGCGTAAAACACCTCGTAGCCGGGCAGCGCCGCCGCCACCGCGGCCACCTGGTCGGCTTCGCCCGCTCCGGCCAGCCCCGGCATGTGCTGGGCCACCTCTTGTAAGCACAACACCTCGGGCTGACCGCCCCAATCCATGGCGTGGGCCAGCACCCGCCGCACGTCGACCACGTCGTCCATACCGCGAAACCACTGCACATTCCACGTCAGTATCCGCATCGCCTTGGCCCTCCTTGCCCTGGCCGTCCCATCCCGCAGTCGCAACCCCGGTCGCCACGGCTCGCCTGCCCCTGATCGACAAGGGCTGCGGCGCGCCCTCAGGCAGTGCTCGCCATCAGGCGCCAGCGCAGCGTCTCGCCCGCGCGCAGCGGCTTGAGCTGCGCCTGGCCAAACGGATAAGACGACGGCAGCGCCCAGGGTGTACGCCGCAGCGTCACCCGCTCGGTGTTGCGCGGCAAACCGTAGAAGTCGGGGCCATGCAAACTGGCGAACGCCTCCAGCTTGTCCAGGGCGCCCGCGGCCTCGAACGCCTCGGCATACAGCTCCAGCGCCGCCGGCGCGGTGTAGCAGCCGGCGCAGCCACTGGCGTGCTCCTTCAGATGCGCCGGGTGCGGGGCGCTGTCGGTGCCCAAAAAAAAGCGCGGGTCACCGCTGGTGGCGGCAGCGACCAGGGCACGCCGGTGCTCCTCACGCTTGAGCACCGGCAAACAATAGTAGTGCGGGCGGATGCCGCCGACAAACAGCGCATTGCGGTTGTACAACAGGTGGTGCGCCGTAATCGTCGCCGCCAGATGCCGCGGCGCCGCCTGAACGTACTGCACGGCGTCTTGGGTCGTGATGTGCTCCAGCACGATACGCAGCTCGGGAAAATCACGCCGCAGCGGCTGCAGCACGCGTTCGATGAAAACCGCCTCACGGTCGAAGATATCGACCTCGGGGTCGGTCACCTCACCGTGCACCAACAGCAGCAGCCCCTCGCGCTGCATGGCCTCGAGCGTGCGGTGGGTTTTGCGCATGTCGGTCACACCGGCGTCGCTGTTCGTCGTCGCGCCGGCCGGGTAGAGCTTGACCGCCACCACCCCCGCCTCGCGAGCCCGTCGGATCTCGTCCGGCGGCAGGTTGTCGGTCAGGTACAGCGTCATCAGCGGCTCGAAGCGCACCCCGGGTGGCACCGCGGCCAGGATGCGTTGGCGGTAGGCCGCGGCCTGGGCGGCGGTGGTCACCGGCGGGCGCAGATTGGGCATGACGATGGCGCGCGCGAACTGCGCCGCGCTGTGCGGCACGGTGGTCGCCAACGCGGGGCCGTCGCGCAAATGCACGTGCCAGTCATCCGGTCGCGTCAGGGTCAAAAGTTCAGGGGCAGCATTGGTCATGATGCGCCATTGTCGCACCAGCGTCAGCGGGCCCACCGCCGACGCCGGCATCCACGCAGGCCACCGGCGGCCTGCCGCCACCACCGATCGCCCTCACGGCGACCACTTGCGTTTTCTCAACCTCTCGTTATACTGTGCCGGGTACGGAATCGATGCATTTGAAGACGCGGTTTCCAACTTCTGTTTCGGTATGAGAACGACCCCCAAACCTTTCTGGAATCCTTGGCTGGCCGGGGTGGCGCTGGGTCTGACGCTGCTGGCAACGTTCGTCCTGACCGGACACGGTTTGGGTGCCACGGGTTTTACCACCCGCTTGAGCGTATGGCTGGGCCTGCAAGCCGCACCCGAGGCCGTCGCCGCCAACCCCTATTTGGGCGCCATGGCTCAGCCGGGCGTGCTCGATGGCTGGATCACGTGGCAGGTGGTGGGGGTGCTGCTCGGCGCATTGGTGGCCGCCTTCATGGCTGGGCGTGTACGCGTGCAGCTCGACGGTGCGCGCCGCGTTGGTGCCGGCAAGCGCGTGGCCACCGCACTCATCGGCGGCTTGCTGGCCGGGTTCGGCGCCCGGGTGGCAGCAGGTTGCACCAGTGGCTTGGGGCTGTCGGGCGCCGCCACACTGTCGATCGCAGCGTTCGTCTTTTTGGGCGCCTTTTTCGTCACCGGGCTGATCGTCAGCCGCCTGGTCAAGGGGGTGTGAGCCATGTTTCCGCTGAATGAAACCGTGTGGTCGGCGTTACTGGTGGGCTTTGCCTTCGGCTACATCCTCGAAAACGCGGGTTTCGGCAGCCCCTGCAAACTCACCGGGCAGTTCACGCTGCGCGACTGGTCGGTGCTCAAAGTCATGTTCACGGCCATCGTGGTGGCCGCCACCGGCCTGCAAGTGCTGGGTTCGCTGGGCATGCTCGACCTGGAGGCCGTCTTCGTCCCGACGTCGCTGGTGGTGGCCTCGGCTCTGGGCGGCGTTTTGGTGGGCGCGGGCTTTGCCATCGGCGGCTACTGCCCGGGTACATCGGTGGTGGGGGTGGCGTCGGGTCGGCTGGACGCGGTGGTATTTTTCGTCGGCCTCATCGTTGGCACCTTCGCCTTTGCCGGCCTGTACGGCCCCGCCATCGAGGCACTGATGGCCATGGGTGAGGTCGAATCGGGCGATACGGTGCACGACGCCTGGGACATCTCGCCGTGGTGGCTGATCGCCGCCATGGCCGCGGCGCTGGTCGGCGTGCACTACCTGGGGCGCTGGTTCGAGCAGCGCTACGGCGGCCCCATCGGCGCCGATGAGGCCGTGTGTGGTGAGGGTGGGTGCACGCCACCGTCGGCTGCGGGGAGCCACGGGGCGACGGCTCGATGAGATGCGCACGTCTGCGTCTCCCGGCCGCAGACACTGGCGTCCCGCTCCGTCCTCTCCAAGCCACGCTCCACTGCAGCGGCACCGCCCCACCGTGCATGAACCACCCCGTCGCACACCACGCATCCACGCCGGCTTGGCTGCTGCCCCCGGCGCGGCGTACCGCCCGACCAGGGGCGGGCGGGTCCGGTCGGTCGATGGCCCGCTTCCGTTTTTTGGTGACCAAGGAGTACATGCGATGCGAAACCGAACCACCTCTCTGTCGCAACAGCTAAGCGCCTTGTTGGTGGCCACCAGTCTGGTGGCCCCGGCTGCGATGGCGCAGCAAGCGCCCAAAACCGACAAACCCGCGGCAACCAGCGCTGGCAACCCGTGCGCACCCGGCAATCCCTGCGCGCCCGGCACGCCCAAGAAGAAGAAAAAGCGCGCAGGCGGTGACAACCCCTGCGCTCCGGCCAACCCGTGCGCGCCCAGCCGCTGACGTTGCCCGCCGCCGGCCATGAATGCCGCCTTGCACGAGTGGGCCCAGCAAGCGGTGGCGATTCCGCTCGCCTACGCGCGGCGCGGTCAATCGTTGGCACAGGCCGCGCTCGCGGGTGCTCGGCGTTTCGAGGCGCTGCGCCACTACCCAGCGCACGATATGGTGGATGTGGTGCACGGCACACGGGCCTTCTACCACAGCCATGACGCCGCCGCCCGCTGGGGCGACGCGGCCGACCAGGAACACGGGCACTTTCATGTGTTTTGGGACGGCCCGCGGCCAGGCGCTCACGTGCATCTGGTGGCGCTGGCACTGGATGCGCGTGGCCAGCCGCTGCACTGGTTCACCACCAACCGCTGGGTCACTGCGGGGCGCTGGCTCGACGCGGCGGCGTTGGCGCGCCGGTTGCCGTCGTTTCGCTTGCAGGTCAACGGCCGATTGGCGCCGTTGGCGCGCTGGCTCACGGCCATGGTGCAGCTGTTCGCCGACGAGCTGGTGACGCTGCTGCAAGCGCGGGACGCCGCCTTGCTGGCCGCTGCCCGTGGCCGCAGCCGACGCAGCGTCTGGGCCGACCGCAGTGTGGAGGTGTTGGCGCACATCGATGCCGCCCTGCCCGCGCGCCTGCAGCGGCTCGGCTTGCTTCCGTAAGTCGTGCCCCGGTGGCGCGTCCTCCGCTCCGTTTTCCGACCCCGTCCCCAACAGAGGAGAACACATCATGAAATGGACATGGCTACGTCACCTCGGCGCCACCGTCGGCGCTGCCGTACTTGGCACCAGTGCCTGGGCGCAAAGCATCCTGCCGGGCCCAGTGGTCAGCACCCAGTGGCTGGCCGACCATCTGGACAAAGTCCAAGTACTGGAAATCCGCAATGACCCCAAAACCTTCACCAGCGAACCGGAAATCGCCACCACCAAGGATGGCAAGAAGGTGCTGGAGGAGTTCGGTGGGCACATCCCTGGTTCGCGGCTGCTGGCGGCCAAGGAACTGCGCACCGAACGCGATATCCGCGGCCTCAAAGTCAAGTACATGCTGCCCGAGCGCGCAGCCTTCGAGCGCGTGCTGCAAGCCGCAGGCGTGTTGGCCGACAAGCCGATCGTGCTGGTACCCGAAGGCCAAAAGATCTCGGACTTCAACGATGCGGCACGCGCCTACATTCTGCTGAAGTCTTACGCCGACACCCCGGTGGCCATGCTGGACGGCGGCATGGTGGCGTGGCTGCTGGAAGGCCGTCCGTGGAGCAAAGAGGCACCGAGCAACCAGGCCGGCAACTGGGCGGCCACGGCCGACCGGTTCGCGCGCTACGTAGCCGATTCGACCGACGTCGCGGCAGCCGCCGAGCGGCAAGACGTGCAGCTGATGGACACGCGCTCGACCTCGATGTACCTAGGCATCTTCAAGCGTGACTATGTCTACGCCTACGGCCATATTCCCAACGCACGCAATGTACCGCTGGAGACGCTGTTCGTCACGCGCGGTGGCGTCATCCGGCTGCTGCAGCCCGACACCTACCGCGCGGTGCTGCAAGCGCAGGGCATCGATCCGGCCAAGCCGCTGATCACGTATTGCAACAGCGGCAACGACTCGTCGCTGCCCTGGTTCATCGCCTCGGAAATCCTGGGCAACCCAGCGGCGCGCAATTTCGACGGTTCGCTGCACCAGTGGACGCTGGAGAAGCGCGCCACCGTCGCGCGCGTACCCGCGGCCATGTAAAGAGGCGCACCGGACCCGGCGCTCGCGCTGACGTGTGGCGCGGCGCCGGGTGGATCGACGAACGCGGCGGCCGCGCGGGCGCCGGGGCGCCGCTGTTTTCAGTGTGACAGGATCTTGTCGAGAAAATCCTTGGTGCGCGGCTGACGCGCCTGCGGATTGCCAAAAAACTCCTCCTTCGGACAATCCTCCAGGATCCTGCCACCCACGTCCATGAAGATGACGCGGTCGCTGACCTTGCGCGCAAAGCCCATTTCGTGGGTGACGCACATCATCGTCATGCCCTCTTGCGCCAGACCCACCATCACCTCCAGCACTTCACCCACCATTTCCGGATCCAAGGCCGAAGTCGGCTCATCGAACAGCATCACGATGGGGTCCATCGACAACGCGCGTGCGATGGCCACGCGCTGCTGCTGACCGCCCGACAGCTGCCCCGGATATTTATCCTTGTGGGCCAGCAAGCCGACCCGCTCCAGGTATTTCAAGCCGTGTTTCTTGGCATCCTCGGGGTTGCGCCCCAGCACCTTCACCTGCGCCAGCGTCAGATTCTCGGTCACCGTCAGGTGCGGAAACAGCTCGAAATGCTGAAACACCATACCCACGTGACTGCGCAGCTTGGGCAGGTTGGTTTTGGGGTCATGAACCGGCTGGCCATTGACCCAGATTTCGCCCTGCTGGATCGGTTCCAGGGCATTGATGGTCTTGATCAGTGTGGACTTGCCGGAACCGGACGGGCCGCACACCACCACCACCTCACCCTTGGCGATGGTGGTGGAGCAGTCGCTGAGCACCTGCACCGGGCCGTACCACTTGGAGACGTGCTTGAGTTCGATCATCGGTCGTTCCATGACGACTTCCTCTGTAATGGGCGAAGATGACGCGCCTAGGCGCGCTTCAGCGAATGATGGCGATGCGCGCGTGCAGCCGCTTGACCAACGCCGACAGACTGAAACAAATGATGAAATAGACCACGGCGGCGGCCAGATAGGCTTCGATCGGTCGGCCGTAATTTTTGCCCGCCACCTCGAATCCCTTGAGCAGATCGTAGGCGCCGATGGCATACACCAGCGAGGTATCCTGAAACAGGATGATGGTCTGGGTCAAAAAGACCGGCAGCATGTTGCGAAACGCCTGCGGCAAAATCACATAGCGCATGTTTTGCCCATAGGTCAACCCCAGCGCGTGCCCCGCCATCACCTGCCCGCGGGGAATGGACTGAATGCCGGCGCGCACGATTTCGCTGAAGTAGGCTGCTTCGAACGCAATGAAGGTGATGATGGCCGACAGCTCCGCCCCGATCGGCCGCCCGATGACGAAAGGCACCAGCAGGAAAAACCACAGGATCACCATCACCAGCGGGATGCTGCGCATGCCGTTGACGTAGACGGTGGCCGGCAACGCCAACCACGTGCGCCCCGACAGGCGCATCAGCGCCAGCACCGTACCCAACGCCACGCCGCCCACGGTGGCCACCACCGTCAGCATCACGCTGAACTGCAGCCCCTTGAGCACGAAGCCGTTGATGACCTCCCAACTGTAGAAGGACCAGTCGAATTGCGTCAGCATCGTCAGTGCCCTCCCGCGCCGCCGGCGGCGATGAAGCCCGGCACGCGCGCGCGCCGCTCGATCCAGGCCATCAAGCGGTTGATGGCAAAGGCCGAGACGATATACAACCCCGTGACCGCCAGGTAGATCTCAATGCCGCGCGCAGTCTCCTCCTGCGCCTGCATGGCAAACATCGTCAGCTCGGCCACCGACACCGCAAACGCCACCGACGAATTCTTGAAAATGTTCATCGTCTCACTCGTCAGCGGTGGGATGATGATGCGAAACGCCATCGGCAGCAGCACATAGCGGTAGGTCTGGGCCGTGGTCAACCCCAGTGCCAGCGCGGCGTAGCGCTGCCCGCGCGGCAGCGACTGAATGCCGGACTTGACCTGCTCGGCAATGCGCGCCGAGGTGAACAGCCCCAGCGCAATGACCACCAACACGAAGCCGGGCACCGCTTTGAGCGGCGGCAACAGCGCCGGAATCACGTGGTACCAAAGAAAGATCTGCACCAACAGCGGAATGTTGCGAAACAGCTCCACCCAGGCATTGCCAAAACGCACCACCCAGGGGCTGTTGGGCAAGGTGCGCAGGGTGCCGATGACGCTGCCCACCAGCAGCGCCACCAGCAGCGCCAGCACCGACACCGACACCGTCCAGCCCCAAGCCGACAGCATCCACTCCAGGTAGGTGATATCGCCTTCGGGTCCAAAGCAGCGCGGCTGCACCTCACGCGTGATGGTGTCTTCGCAGAACACCTGCCAATCCCATTGCATCGGAATCGCTCCCGTCGAAAACAAAAGACCCCGGGTGCCCACGCCCCCGGGGTTCGGCGGTGTGAAACCCAGGCCTTACTTGGCCGCGTAGGCCTCCATCGGCCGGTCGTTCGGATTGGCGATGGCCGCTTTGAGCGCCTCGCTCATCGGCATGTTCATGCGCACGCCATTGGGCGGGGTGGGCTGCATGAACCACTTGTCGTAGATCTTGGCCAGCTCACCGGACTTCATCATCGCGATGATGCTGTCGTCCACCGCCTTCTTGAAGGCCGGGTCGTCCTTGCGGAACATGATGGCGATCGGCTCGACGCTGAGCACTTCACCGACGATCTTGAAGTCCGCCGGGTTCTTCGAACGCGCGATCAGCCCCGCCAGCAGCGAGCCGTCCATCACGAACGCATCGGCGCGGCCCGACTCCAACAGCAGGAAACTGTCCGCGTGGTCCTTGCCATACACTTCCTTGAAATCGACGCCGCCGGCGCGCTCGTGACGGCGCAGCGTCTGCACCGAGGTGGTGCCGGTGGTGGTGGCCACCGTCTTGCCGTTGAGGTCCTTGATCGAGTTGATGCCCGAGTTGGCCTTGACCGCCATGCGCACCTCTTCGATGAAGGTGGTGACGGCAAACGCCACGTCACGCTGGCGCGCCTGGTTGTTGGTGGTGGAGCCGCACTCGATATCGACGGTGCCGTTTTGCACCAACGGAATGCGGTTTTGCGAGGTCACCGGCTGATATTTGATGTCCAGCTTGGCCAGCCCGAGCTGCTTCTGGATGTCGGCCAGCACCCGCTGGCAGATCTCGACGTGGTAGCCCGTGTACTTGCCATCGCCCAGCGTGTAGGACAGCACGCCCGACGATTCGCGCACCCCCATCGTGACCGAGCCGGTGGACTTGATCTTGGCCAGGGTGTCGTTGGCCTGGGCATGGACGGCGGTGGCCGCCAGAGCCGTCAGGGCCAGAGCCAGCAGATGCTTTTTCATGCGAGCATTCCTTTCCGGATGAGAAAACGGTGACGCGAATCTTACTAGCATCCGACGTGCCAGCGGTAGCGGGTAAACCCAAGGCAGGGGCGTGCCGCGGCCCACGGCGGCTGCCCTCTCGACTCACGCCGGCAGCGCCGCGTGTAAACGCTGTACGTCGTCCCAAAAACGCTGCGCCACGGGTTTCAAGCGATCACCGCGCGCGCGGTACAGCCGAATGTCGAGCTCCCCCTGCCAACCTGGGTCCCCACTGGCCAGCACCAGGCGTCCGTCGGCCAGCGCCGGCTGCACGGCGCTGGCGGGCAAAAAGGCCACGCCGTGGCCCTCGATGGCCATGGCCTTGAGGCTTTCGGCCATGTCCGTCTCGTACACCCGCTCCAGGTGCACGGCACCCCCCCGTTGGCGCAGCACCCACTCCACCACCCGTCCCAGGTAGGCCCCTGGGGCATAGGCCAGATAGGGCACTGGCGCACGGGCGCTGCCGGGCAGCGCCATCAGCGGCCGGCCCTGCGCATCGGGGCGGCAAAAGGGGGCCAGCACCTCTCGCCCCAGCGGCAACATGTCGTAGCGCGCCGGATCGAGCTCAATCGGCTGCGAGGGGTGGTGGTATGCCAACAGCAGATCGCAGCCCCCCTCGGTCAGCCGCAGCACGGCATCGTGCACGTTGAGCGCCACCAGCCGGGTTTTGAGCGGGCCGAGCGCCGCGCGCAGGCGCGACAACCACGCCGGGACAAAGGTGAAGGCCAGCGTGTGCGGCACGGCAAACTCGATCGTATCCTTGGCCACCGCCGTGTGCTGGCGCAGCAGCGCGCGCGTGGTCTGCAAGGCTTGCAAAATCTCCAACGCCTGCGCGTACAGGGTTTTGCCGGCCTCGGTCAGGCGCGTCGGGTAGGAAGAGCGATCGACCAGATCGACGCCGGCCCAGGCTTCCAGCGACTGGATGCGGCGCGAAAACGCCGGCTGGGTGACATGGCGCAACTGCGCCGCGCGGCTGAAGCTGCGCGTCTGCGCCAGGCTGACGAAATCCTCAAGCCACTTGGTTTCCATCGTGATCTCCCGCTGCTGCAGCCACGGGCTCGGCGGCAGCGGCGGCGCTGTGCTGCAGCGCCCACAGCTGTGCGTAGCGTCCGCCGGCGGCCAGCAGCGCAGCGTGGGTGCCGCGTTCGATGACCTGGCCGTGCTCCAACACCACGATCTCATCCGCATCGACGATGGTGGAGAGGCGATGCGCGATCACCAGCGTGGTGCGGTTGCGTGCCAGCCGCCGCAGCTCGCCCTGGATGGCGCGTTCGCTGACCGAGTCCAGCGCCGACGTGGCCTCGTCCAGGATCAGGATCGGGGGGTCTTTGAGCAGCGTGCGCGCGATCGCCACCCGCTGCTTCTCGCCGCCGGAGAGTTTCAGGCCCCGCTCACCCACCACGGTCTGCCACCCCTGGGGCAGGCGCTCGATGAACGCCAGGATGTGCGCCGCGCGCGCGGCTTCGCGCACCGCATCGAAATCGGCCTCTGGCCGGCCGTAGCGAATGTTGTATTCGATGGTGTCGTTGAAGAGCACCGTATCCTGTGGCACCACCCCGATGGCGCGCCGCAGGCTGTCCAGCGTCAGCGTGCGCACATCCTGCCCATCGATCAGGATGCGCCCGGCACCGGCGCTGTCTCCGGGCCGGCCCACGTCGTAGAAGCGAAACAGCAGTCGCGCCAGCGTCGATTTGCCCGCCCCCGACGCGCCCACCACCGCCACCGTGCGCCCCGCCGGTATCGTGAAGCTGACGCCGCGCAAAATCACGCGCTCGCGCTCATAGGCGAAGTGCACATCCTCGAAGCGCACCTCGGGCGGGCCGCTCACGCGCAGTGGGCGGGCGTCGGGGGCATCGCGTACCTCCAGTGGCTGCTGCAGCAAATCGAACAACCGCGCCAGGTCGGTCAGGCTCTGGCGAATCTCGCGGTACAACACCCCCAGAAAGTTCAGTGGCATGGTCAGCTGCAGCAAAAAGGCGTTGACCATCACCAGGTCACCCAGGGTCATCGCGCCGGCCTGCACCGCCGCCACCGCATGCCACAGCAGCGCCACCAGCGCCACCGCGATGATGGCCTGCTGCCCGACGTTGAGCAGCGACAGCGACGCCTGGGTGCGCATACGCGCACGCCGCAGTCGCAGCAGGCTGTCGTCGTAGCGCTGGGCCTCCCAGCCCTCGTTGTTGAAATATTTGACCGTTTCGTAATTGAGCAGGGCGTCGATGGCGCGCCCGCTGCTGATCGACTCGGCCTCGTTCATCTGGCGCCGAATGCCGGTGCGCCACTGCGTCACCCGCACTGTGAAGGCCACGTACGCCACCAAGGCCGCTAACGTCACCGCCACATACCAGGCACCAAAGGCCGCCCCCAGCAAGGTCAGCACCAGCAGCACCTCCACCAGCGTGGGCAAGACGCTGTACAGCGAATACGACACCAACGACTGCACGGCGCGCGTGCCGCGCTCGATGTCGCGCGTCAGCACCCCCGTTTGGCGCTGCAGGTGAAAGCGCAAGCCCAACCCCATCAGGTGATCGAACGCCCGGCGCGCAATCGCCCTCGTCACCGACTCGGTCACCGGCAAAAACACCCACTCGCGCAGCTCGGTCAGCGCCGTCGCGCTCAGGCGCAGAGCGCCATAGGCCAGCACCAGCGCCACTGGCGCGGCCCACCAGGCTGCCGCTGCCGGCGCACCGGGGGTGAGCGCATCGACCAGCACCTTCAACAGCACCGGCACCCCCACCGTGGCCAGCTTGGCCGCCACCATCAGCGCCAGTGCGGCCGCCACCCGCAGCCGGTACGGCCAGACGTACGGCAGCAGGGCGCGCAGCACCGCGGCATCGGAGGTTTGCGGATGCCCCTCGCTCGCCGGCGCCGGCAAGGGCAGGCCACGCGCCAGGGTCGATCGACCACGCATGAACGACAATCTCCGCTATGGAATCGATGAAGCCAACAGACCCGATCGTACCCGCAAGCCCTGCTGCCCTGCCCACCGACAAAGAACTGGTGCTGCGCGTCATCCCGATGCCGGCCGACGTCAACGCCAACGGCGACATCTTTGGCGGCTGGGTGATGGCGCAGGTGGATCTGGCCGGATCGGTGATTCCGGCCCGCTATATGGGCGGGCGGTTCGCCACCGTCGCCGTCAATCAGTTTTTGTTCAAACAGCCGGTGAAGGTGGGCGACTTGCTGAGCTTTTACAGCACCTTGGTGCGCATCGGCCACACGTCGATCACGGTGCGGGTGGAGGTGTGGGCCGAACGCCAGCGCCCGCACTACCAATGCGTCAAGGTCACCGAGGCGACGCTGACCTATGTGGCCATCGACGAGCACGGCAAACCACGGCCGGTGCCACGCCCCGCCAGCGCATCTGCGCACCCCGCAAGCAATCAACCCACGGCTGCGCAGGACTGAGCCAAGCGGGCTTGCCTGCGACCGGCGGGCAAGGGCCGCATGACCGCCCACCCGCCGCGGACGACTGCCACAGGCTCGTGATCTCGGCAAAAAAAACCGGCCGCTGGGGCCGGTCAAGTCCATCAGGACGTCGTTGGGGTCAAGGTGCCGCACACCCACCCACGCCGGCTCATCCTTTGACCGGGCGCGACCGCCCCCCGGCGCCACGCCGAGGGGCTGCGCACCGCCTCCCTGCCTTGTTTGTTGTACGGACAACGGCCAAGCCTTGGACCCAGGTTGCCCTGGTCGATGTGACAGCTTGATCAGATTATCGAGGGAAAAAGCGCCCCCCCGACCTCCCCTGTTTGGGGGAGGCTGGCCGGACATCATCCGCGTGCCGGCGCTTGCGTGGGCAGCCGCCGCCCGGCCCAGGTCACCAATCCCAACACCGGCAGTCCCAACAACGTCGTCAACACGAAAAAGCCCGGGTAGCCCAAGGCATCCACCAGCGTGCCGGCGTAACCGCCCAAGGTCTTGGGCAGCAGCGTCATCAGCGAACTGAAAATGGCGTACTGCACCGCCGTAAAGCGCACCTGCGTCAAACTGGACAGAAAAGCCACGAAGGCGGCACTGGCAAAGCCGGCGGCCAGGTTGTCGGCTGCAACGACCGCGTACAGAAGAAAGCGCTGTGGTCCAGCCAGGGCCAAGCCGATGAAGGCCAGATTGGTCAGTGCCGACAGCAGCGCCCCCCACCACAGAGCGCGCAGCACGCCCAAGCCGCCCGCCAGCAGCCCCCCCAAAAAGCCACCCGCAATGCTGACGACGACCCCAAAGGTCTTCACCGCGGCGGCGATATCCGGCTTGGAAAACCCCACATCCTGATAAAAGACGTTGCTGATGACGCCGAGCACGATGTCGGACATCCGATACAACCCCACGATGGCCAGCAGCAGCACCGCGTCGGCCCAGCCGTGGCGCACGAAAAACGCCCGCACCGGCTCCACCCAGGTGGCGCGCACCGCCGCCGGCGGCGCCACCCCCAGGCGCACCAGCGTCAACCCCGTCAGCGCGGCGCCGGCCAGCGCCACCGCCAGCCGCGCCGCCTCCCACAGAAAAGCACCCAACGGCCCCCACGACACGGGGCCCCAGGCCACCCCCCAGCCCCAAAACAGCGCCACGAACGCCACTACCGCCGCCACAAATACCGCCAGCAGGCGCGCGTGCTGGACGGCTGGGCGCGGTGCCACGTCGGCGTCCACCGGCGGCTCGGGCACCAGCAGTGTGGTCAGCACCCCTACCCCCATGGCCAGTGCGGCGCAGGCGTAGGCCGCCGCCCAGGCGCCATACACGTACTGGCCTTTGGCCGAGCCCCAGGCCGCGGCCAGATACAGCACCCCGGCGCCCGCCACCACCATGCCCATCCGATAGCCGGCGATGTAGGCCGACGACAACACGCCCTGGCGGCGTGCGCTGGCGATTTCGATGCGGTAAGCGTCGATCACGATGTCTTGCGTGGCCGACATGAAGCCCAATAGCACCGCGAATGCAGCCATCCGCACCAAGGCCGTCCCGCCGGCGGCGGGGTCGGTGCTGGCCATACCCAGAATCGCTGCCACCACACCCAACTGCGCCAGCAGCAGCCAGGCACGCCGCCGCCCCAGGCGCGCGGTCAGCCCCGGCAGGGGCAAGCGGTCCACCAGCGGCGCCCAAACGAACTTGAAGGAATACGCCAGCGCCGCCCAACTGAAAAACGTCACCGCGCGGCGCTCCACGCCCGCCTCACCCAGCCACAGCGACAGCGACGAAAAAATCAGCAACAGCGGCAAGCCCGCCGAGAAGCCCAGCGCCGCCAACGCCAGCACGCGCCGGTCCCACAACAGCGCCCGGCTGCGCCGCGCCCAGCGCCGCAGAGGCCAGCGTCTGGCAGGCGCACGTGCCAAGTGGAGCGACGATGTGGATGACACGACGGACACAGACCCCACAGCTCAAGCGACCCACGACGCGCCGCGCGTCGCACCACGAGCGGGCAGTCGGCACCCCCCACGCCATCCCGAGACAACCCGTGACGCCGAGCCGGCGCGGCGATGCCACCCGCACAGAGCGCATCATACGTCCTGCCCTCGGCACCCGCGGGCATCACGGCACGCAGGGCACGGGCCACGGTGGCGCCCGTCGCCCTCCAACCCCGCCATGGCCTATCATCGGCCCATGTGCTGGATGTGCCTGGCCCGCTCTTGTCTGCCGCGCCGCGGCTTTCTGACCTCATTGGCCGCCGGCGGCGCCGGGCTGGCGCTGGCTCCGGCCGCCGGCCTGGCCCAGGTCGATGTGGGGCCGCCGTCGTCGATGCGCAAGCTGGTCAGCGCCGAGCAACTGGAAAGCGCCGCCGCGCAACAGTACCAGCAGCTGCTGGCGCAAGCGCGCACCAAAGGCGCGCTGGCGCCCGACGACCACCCGCAGCTGCGGCGGCTGCGCGCCACGGCGCGGCGGCTGCTGCCGCACACCCCCGCGTGGAATCCGCGCGCCAGCCGCTGGCAGTGGGAGGTCCACCTCATCGGCAGCCGGCAGATCAACGCCTTTTGTATGCCCGGCGGCAAGATCGCGTTTTTCACCGGCATTCTCGACCAGTTGGCGCTGACCGATGATGAAGCCGCGATGGTGATGGGCCACGAAATGGCGCACGCCCTGCGCGAGCACGCGCGCGAGCGTATCGCCAAGACCCAGGCCACCGGCCTCGGCCTGTCGCTGGGCGCGCAGCTGTTGGGGCTGGGCGATGTCGGACGGCTGGCCGCCGACCTGGGCACCCAGTTGCTGAGTCTGAAGTTCAGCCGCGAGGACGAAACCGAGGCCGACCTGGTGGGGCTGGAACTGGCCGCCCGCGGCGCGTACGATCCGCGCGCCAGCGTCTCGCTGTGGCGTAAGATGGCCGCCGTCACTGGCAACAATGGGCTGGAGTTTCTATCCACCCACCCCAGCGGACCCAACCGCATCCGCGACCTGGAGGCCAACATCCCCAAAGTCGAAGGCTTGTACGAGCAGGCGCGGCGCGCCGGTTGACCGCCGGTGCTGCCCCGCGCCCGACCGCGTGCGCCCCCTGCCCGGGGAGGCCGGGCGGCTGTGGCGCCTCGTTTGCAGCCCCGTCTGGGTCAGGTGCCGCCGACGAAGGGATTGCTGCGGCGCTCGCGGCCAAAGGTACTCTCGGGGCCATGGCCGGGAATGAAGACCGTATCGTCGCCCATCGGCCACAGACGCTGCGTGATGCTGGCGATGAGCTGGTCGTGATCCCCGCCGGGGAAGTCGGTGCGGCCGATGCTGCCGGCAAACAGCACGTCGCCGACGAACGCGCGCTTGGCTTGGGCGCTATGAAACACCACATGCCCCGGCGTGTGCCCTGGGCAATGGCGCACCTGCAAGGTGCACTCGCCCACCGAGACGGTATCGCCGTCATAGAGCCAGCGTGTCGGTGTAAACGCCCGCGCGGGCGGAAAACCGAACATTTGGCTTTGCTGCGGCAGGGCGTCGATCCAGAATTGGTCGCCTGGGTGCGGGCCGACGATGGGCAATCCCAGCCGCTCGGCCAGCTCGCCGGCACCGCCGGCGTGGTCGATGTGCGCGTGCGTCAGCCAGATCTGGCCCAACGCCAGCCCCAGGCGATCGCTTTCGGCCAGCACGGTGTCGATGTCGCCCCCGGGGTCGATCACCGCCGCCTGCCGCGTGGCCTCGCACCACAGCAGCGAGCAGTTCTGGGCAAACGGTGTGACCGGGATCGTCAGATAGCGCAGCATGGCCGCCATTGTAGGCAGTGCGCCGTCACACATTGGTGGCGGCGATGACCTCGGACAAATCGGTCAGACCCGCCAATACCTTTTCGATGCCATCCTGGCGCAAGGTGTGCATGCCCGCCGCCAGCGCCGCGGCGCGGATATCGCCAGCCGGCGAGCGATGCCGGATATGGTGCCGAATCGCATCGTCGCACAGCATCAACTCATAGATGCCCAGGCGACCTTTGTACCCCCGGCCCTCGCAGACTTCACAGCCGCGCTTGACATAGGCGCGCACGACGCGCCGAGCGCCGACGTCCACGCCGTAAGCCGCACGCCAGCGCTCGATCTGCCCCGCCACATCCAGCGATGCGCCCGGCTCGGCACTGGAGCTCAGGTAGTGCGTAGCCAGTGCTTCGAGCTCGTCGTCGGTGGCCGGGCGGCTTTGCACACAATGCTTGCACAGGCGACGCACCAAGCGCTGCGCCAGAATGGCCAGCAGCGAATCGGAAAAATTGAACGGATCAATGCCGATCTCCAGCAGTCGCGTGATACTCTCGGGCGCGCTGTTGGTGTGCAGTGTGGACAACACCAAGTGCCCGGTCAGCGACGCCTCCACGGCGATGCGCGCGGTCTCCTCGTCACGCATCTCGCCGATCATGATCACGTCCGGGTCGGCGCGCAAGAAGGTGCGCATCGCAGCAGCAAACGTCCAGCCGATGCGCGCATTGATCTGCACCTGGCGCAGCCCAGCCTGCGTGATCTCGATCGGGTCTTCGGCGGTCCAGATTTTGCGGTCTTCGGTGTTGATGTCAGCAATCAGGGAGTGCAGCGTGGTGGTCTTGCCGCTGCCGGTGGGCCCGCACACCAAAATCAGGCCGTAGGGCTTGAGCGCCATGCGGCGCAGATCGGCCAAGTCGCGCTCGGACAGCCCGATGCCATCCAAGGGCATCGGCTTGGAAGCCGCCAACAGCCGCAGCACCACGTCTTCCAGACCAGCGGTGGTCGGCACCGTGACCACGCGCAGCTCGGTCTTGATGCCACCGAAGCGCGCAAAGTCGATCTTGCCGTCCTGCGGCTTGCGGTGCTCCGAAATGTCCATGCCGGCCATGATCTTGATGCGCGCCACCAGGGCATAGCGAAAGCGCGCATCGATTTCCATGTAGCGCTTGAGCTCGCCGTCGATGCGCAGCCGCACGCGCACCGGCTTCGGCGGCGGCTCGGTCTCGATGTGAATATCGGAGGCCTTCTGCGCGATCGCTTCCTCGATCAGGCTGTTGATCAGGCGCACCAGGGTGTTGTCGGCCTCACTGACGACATCGGTCTGCTGCTCCGCGCCCACCTCGGCGGCCTGCTGCAAATCGGCCAGCCAATCGTGCGCCGTCAGACGCCGGCGGTTCGCCTCTGCACCGACGTGCTCGCCGTGGCGTGCGGGCTGCAGTCCAGACAGTGCCGGGGTCGTCTCGTAGGCCCGGGCCAAAGCCGCTGGCAGCGTACCCGGTGCGGCCAGCACCGGCCGCAGGCGGCGCTGCGTGAGGAATCGCAGCTCCTCCAGCAGCCGTTGGTCGAGCGGATCGGCCATCAGCACCGCCAGTTCGTCGCCGCGCAGCGCCAGCGGCACCACCGATTCGCGCTGCGCCAGCGCCTGCGGTACCAGCGCCACGGCCTCGCGGTCGAAGGCAAAGTGCGTGGGATCGACGGTGTGGTTGCCCAACCACGTGGCGATGGCTTGATGCAACTGTGTCTCCGACACCAAGCCGCGCTCGATCAACCAGTCCCCCACCTGGCGGTCCACCCCCAGGTGGCGCTGCTCGTGCTGCGTCACCAGCACCTCGCGCAGCTGCTGCTCGCTCAGAAAACCCATTTGCACCAGCGCTTCACCCAGGTGGCGTGCAGTGAGCGCACGCGTCTGGGGTCGGTCCAACAGCGCCCACAACTCGGCCGCGGTGCGCGGCTGCAGGGGCGAAGCCGGAGCCGGCGCGGCTGGGCACGGTGCGGAATCGTTGTCAGAGTCGACGCTCATGGCGTCAAGCATCGCGCGAGACCGATTGCCCCGAGCGGCACCGGGCGCTGGCCGATCGGCACCCCCTCACCGCCGGCGGTCACGTCTGGCGCGGTGTTTGCGCAGTGGCGCGCCCGTGCGCGACAATGCAGCCATGGACACACGCCCCCGTATCGCCGTCGTCACCGGCGCTGGCAGCGGCATCGGCCGCGCCTGCGCCCTGGCCCTGCTGCAAGAGGGTTGGACGGTTTGGCTGCTGGGCCGACGTGCCGACGCACTGCACGCCACCGCAGCCGCCGCCAGTCCCGCAGCGGCGACGCGTGCGCATCCGTTCGTGGCCGACGTCAGCGATCCGGCCGACGTACAACGCGCGTTTGACGCCGTGCACGCCACCCACGGCCGGCTCGATTTGCTCTTCAACAACGCCGGCGTTTTCACCCCGGCCGCGCTGCCCGACGAGGTAACGCTCGACGACTGGCAGCGCGCCGTCGCCACCAACCTCGACGGGGCTTTTTACTGTCTGCGCGCCGCCTTTGCGCTGATGCGCGCCCAAACCCCGCGTGGCGGGCGCATCATCAACAACGGCTCGATCTCGGCGCACACGCCGCGCCCGGGCTCCATCGCCTACACCGCCACCAAGCACGCCATCACCGGGCTGACCAAAGCCGCGGCGCTGGATGGGCGCGCCTTCGACATCGCCGTCGGCCAAATCGACATCGGCAACGTCGCCAGCGACATGACGGCCGCGATGGCTGCCGGCGTGCCGCAGGCCGACGGCAGCATTCGCCCCGAAGCGCGCATGGACATGGACGCCGTGGTGCAAACCTTCATGACCATGGTGCGCCTGCCGCTGCAGGCCAACGTCCTGTTCCTGACCGTCATGGCCACCCAGATGCCGTTCGTCGGCCGCGGCTAACCGGCGCGCGCGGTGCAGGGCTCCCGAGCGGCGAGCGCACATCACAGCGGCAGTGCGCTGGTGCACTTGATTTCGTCCAGGCACACGCTCGAGCGCACACCATTGACGCCGGGCAACTGGGCCAGCGTTCCCAGCAAAAAATCGGACAGCGCCTTCAGATCACGCGCCACCACCTTCAGAACGTAGTCGAAGTCGCCCGTGACGGCGTAGCACTCCTGCACTTGGGCCATGGCGCGCACCTGGTCGCGAAATTTTTCCACCTCGCGGATGTGGCCGCGCTCCATCGTCACGTGGACGAAGGCCGTTACCCCCAGCCCCAGGCGCGCGGCGTCCAAGCGCGCCTCGTAGCGGCGGATGAAGCCGCGCTCCTCCAGCCGGCGGTGGCGGCGGTTGCACTGCGCCGGGGACAGATGCACGGCTTCGGCCAAGGCCTGGTTGGTGATGCGCCCGTCCTCCTGCAAACGGGCCAGGATGCGGCGGTCCACCGCGTCGATGGAAGGGCTGGGCGTCATGGGGCTCTCCTGGGTCAGAACAGTGCGGGTTTTACCCGAAACACGCAACGATTTTTCATGATTGCGGGTTTTCCGGTCGTCGAAACGCAAGCCCATTGCGTCGACACGGACATATGCTTCCGGCTTTCAATTTCAGTGCAGGAGTCGTGACCGTGGCCGACCTCTTCGACAACCCCATGGGGCTGTGCGGATTCGAGTTCGTCGAATTTGCCGCGCCCACCCCCAACGTGCTGGAGCCGCTGTTTCAGGCGCTGGGCTTCACCCGCATCGCGCGCCACCGTTCCAAGGATGTGGAGCTATGGCGCCAGGGGCAGATCAACTTCATCATCAACCGCGAGCCCCGCAGCCTGGCCGATTACTTTGCGCAGGAGCACGGGCCCAGCGCCTGCGGGCTGGCGTTTCGCGTGCGCGACGCGCACCGCGCCTACTACCGCGCGCTGGAGCTGGGCGCGCAACCCATCGACATCCCCACTGGCCCGATGGAGCTGCGCCTGCCGGCCATCAAAGGTATCGGCGGCGCGCCGCTGTATCTGATCGACCGCTACGAAGACGGCAAGAGCATCTACGACATCGACTTCGAATTTCTGCCCGAGTTCGAAGACCCCGCGCGACGCCACCTGGTCGGGCACGGCTTCAAAATCATCGACCACCTCACGCACAACGTCTATCGCGGACGCATGGCCTACTGGGCGCAGTGGTACGAGCGCCTGTTCAACTTCCGTGAAATCCGCTACTTCGACATTCAAGGCGAATACACGGGCCTCAAGAGCCGCGCGATGACCGCCCCCGACGGCCTCATCCGCATCCCGCTCAACGAAGAGGGCGGCTCCGGCGGCAACGGCCAGATCGAAGAGTTCCTGATGCAATTCAACGGCGAAGGCATCCAGCACATCGCGCTGCTCACCGACGACCTCATCCGCAGCGTGGACGCCCTACAGCTGGCCGGCGTGCCGCTGATGACGGCCCCCAACGACATCTACTACCAAATGCTGGACGAACGCCTGCCCGGCCACGGCGAGCCGGTCGGCGAGCTGCAGGCGCGTGGCATTTTGCTCGACGGCAGCACCACGCACGGGGACAAGCGATTGCTGCTGCAGATCTTCAGCCAGCCCGTGCTGGGCCCGGTGTTTTTCGAATTCATCCAGCGCAAAAACGACGAAGGCTTCGGCGAAGGCAACTTCAAGGCCCTGTTCGAAAGCCTGGAGCGCGATCAAATCCGCCGCGGCACCCTCAAAGTCGAAGCCGCGGCCGCCTGACCCCACCCGAAGGACCCCTGCCATGACCAAACTCGAAGGCGCTGCGCTGACATCCGCCCTGGCCCAGGTGCCTGCCTGGACCTTCGACGCCAAACGCCACGCCATTCAGCGCACGTTGCGCTTTGCGGACTTCAACGCCGCCTTCGGGTTCATGACGCGCGTGGCCCTTCAGGCCGAGCGCCGCAACCACCACCCGGAATGGTTCAACGTGTACGACCGGGTGGACATCGTCTTGACCACCCACGACGCCGGCGGCCTGACCGAGCGCGACATTGCCCTTGCGCGCTGGATCGATGCCGCCGCAGCGGCCCTGGGCGCGCGCGACGCCTGAAGCGCCCCGTCCGCTGCAGCCCAGGGCATTGCCCTGCCGAGGAGACCATCATGGACACCACCGCCACCGCCCTGCACGGCTGGGCGGCCGGTGAGGCTGGCCGCCCAGCCAGCCCCGACTGGACCATCCCACAAAACTGGGCCGCCTACACCCCGCAGGAACACGCCACCTGGGCCACGCTCTACCGCCGCCAGATGGCCTTGCTGCCCGGGCGCGCCTGCGACGCCTTCGTCGACGGCATGCGCCGCCTGCCCATCGAGCCCGACCGCATCCCGGACTTCGAGCGCCTGTCCGAGGTGCTGATGCGCCACACCGGCTGGCAGGTGGTCGCCGTGCCGGGGCTGGTGCCGGACGACGTCTTTTTCGAGCACCTGGCCCACCGGCGCTTTCCCGCCGGGCAGTTCATCCGCCGCGCCGACCAGTTGGACTATCTCCAGGAGCCCGACGTCTTCCACGACGTGTTTGGCCATGTGCCGATGCTGATGCACCCGGTCATGGCCGACTTCATCCAGGCCTACGGGCACGGCGGCCTGCGGGCGCAGCGCCTAGGGGCGCTGGAGATGCTGGCGCGCGTGTACTGGTACACGGTGGAGTTTGGCCTGGTGCGCGAGGCCGGCGCGCTGCGCATCTACGGCGCAGGCATCGTGTCCTCCGCATCCGAAAGCCGCTTTTGCCTGGAATCCCCCTCACCCCACCGCCTGGGCTTCGATCTGGCGCGGGTGATGCGCACCCGCTACCGCATCGACGACTTTCAGCAAACCTACTTCGTGCTCGACCGGCTGGAGGACCTGCTGCGCCTGGCCGAGATCGACTTCGCGCCGCTGTACGAACAGGTGGGCCGGCTGGACACCCTGCCGGCCGACGCGGTGCTGCCCACCGACGCGGTGATCAGCCGGGGGGATGGCAGATACCACCAGCAGCGGGTTTGACACTTACGTCTTTCTGGCACGCGCCCCCCCCCGCGAGGCGCGTATTTCCAGCGCACATGCAAAAAAGCCGCCAGAAAATTCTGGCGGCTGGATGCTCTGACGGGGTCAGCGGCCTGACGGCCGCACGAATCAGAACGTGTGCTTCAGGCCGATGCCAAAGCGGCTGTCCGGCGCACCGGCGCGGCCGTTGACGGCAGCGGCGTTGGCGTCAAAGAAGCCGGCGTACGCCGTGGTCCGCTTGGACAGAGCGTAGGCAGCCGCCACGCTCCAGCCACGCTCGGCCTTGCCGCCGTCTTTCTTGCTCTGCGCGTAGCCAACCGACACGACCAGGTTGGTCGCGACCGGCACGTCGGCGCCGACCGACCACTCATCCACATCCTCGTTCTTGACGCGGCCGTAGGTGCCCAGCAGCTTGGCCACGCCCAGGTCGTAGGACGCGCCGATGCGGGTGTACTTCTCGTTGTTCGGCTCGTCATCCTGATAACCCAGCGCGACGAACAGCGGGCCACCTTCGTACTTGACGTGGAAGGCCGAGACACGGCTGTTGGCCTTACCTTCGCGCAGGTTGGTGCTGACCGCACCGCTGAAACCGCCAAACGACGGCGTGGCATAGTAAATGCCGTTGTTGGGGTTATAGGTGTAGCCGTACTGGCTTTGGAAAATCAACCACACCGGACTCAAAACGATGGCGTTGAACGCCGCGTCGGTGGCGCCACTGATGTCGTCGTACGCCGTCCAGATCTTGCCCAGCTTGATCTCGCCGAAGCCACCCGACAGGCTCAGGTAGGTTTGACGGTCAAAGCCAGGGCCGGCAGCGCCGTTGTCGAGGGCAATCGCTTGCTCGTACAGGAAGCCGGCCTTCAGACCGCCACCCAGATCTTCCTCGCCCTTGATGCCCCAATGGCTGAAGGAAACACCGTCGCTCTTCAGCTTGGTGGGTTGGCCCTTGTCTTTGTGAATCACCATGTCAGCCACGCCATACAGCGTTACCGACGATTGGGCCATGGCAGCCCCCGAGGCGGCCAGGACGGCCAGCGCAATCAGCGTCTTTTTCATGAGGTTCACCTTTCGACGGGTTGAGGGTGTTCGCCGCTTTCCGCGAGGACTGCGGCACACGAGCCAATGGTAGTGGCATTTTCTTGACGATCAGGGTTTTCCCCCATTTTGGGCACCCCAATCGTTGCAGATGCGCAACACGCCCGGTCCTCAGACACCCCACCTCACGCCCCGCTCCAACAAAAAACCCGCTGCCGAAGCAGCGGGTTTCTCAGCCGTCAGACGACCGTCGATCAGAAGTTGTGGCGGATGCCCAGACCGAAGCCGCCAACATCCTTGCGGGCCGTGGCCGCTTTAAAGGCGCCATCCTTCTTCTTGCCGTCACGCAGGTAAGCGGCGTAAGCGAAGGTGCGCTTGGACAGCGGGTACTTGGCTTCCAACACGAAGTCGGTGTCCTTGGCCTTCGTGTCGCGGACGAAGTCAGCCGTCAGCGTGACCGTACCGACGGTGGTGCTGCCACCGATCGCAAAGCCCTTCGCAGCACCCGCTGGATCGATCCACGCACCGGCCAGCTTGAAGCCGCCGAAGTCGTAGCTCGCACCCAGGTGCTTGTTGTTGCCCGTGCGGCCGGCGTTGTTGTTGTAGTTGAAGGCCACAGACAGCGGGCCTTGCGCGTAGCGCAGCGACAGGTCGTTGCTGGCCTTGGTGCCATTATCACCCTTCAAGCGGTGACCGAACTGGGCCACGAAGCCGCTCATGTTGGGCGACGTGTACATGATCATGTCGCTGGTGCGGACGCCAGCCAGCACGGCGCCAAACTGGCTCGACACGGCCGAGTAGTTGGCCGCGCCGGTCAGTTCCCAAGCCGCGGCGGTGTGGAACGCCGGGTTCAGACGACGACCCAGGCTCAGCTCGCCGAAGCCGCCAGACAGCGTCATGTAAGCAGCGCGGTCGAAGTAATTTCCATTTTTAGGATTAGGAGGATTATTAGGAACAGTGCTTTCTTTGACCGCACCGTCGTCCAGCCACACCTGCGCCTCAAAGTTGAAACCGGCCTTCAGGCCGCCACCCAGATCTTCCGTGCCACGAATGCCCCAACGGGAACCGGTGTTGTTCATCGTGCCTGAGCTGTCCAGCTTCAGCTTGGTACCCGTGGCATTGGTGTCAGTGATGCCGATGTCTGCAACACCGTACAGGGTGACGGACGATTGGGCCATGGCCGCACCGGTGGCCGCAACGGCGGCCAGGGCGATCAACGTCTTTTTCATTCGATCTCTCCAAGAGTTGTCCAGAGTGGGAAACGGGGGCCGGGGTCTGCCCGACCGGCCTCCGCGTGGAGGCTAGACCGTATTTCACCAGATACGGAGCGGGTTTCGGCTAGGGTTGCCCCCAATGCCGACCAAACTGTCGCTTTCGCGCAACAAGCAGGCCTCACAACCCCATTTCGTAGCGGACGGTCAAGGGCGCGTGGTCGCTGAAGCGCTGCGCCTTGTACACCGACGCGCTGCGCGCCACCGCCGCCAGCGCCGGGGTGGCGAGCTGGTAGTCGATGCGCCAGCCCACATTTTTGGCCCACGCCTGGCCGCGCTGGCTCCACCAAGTGTACCCGTCCCCCTCGGCGTCCGGGTACAGGCGGCGGTACACGTCCACCCACGCGCCGCCTCCGAGCAGTTGGGTCATCCAGGCGCGCTCCTCGGGCAAAAAGCCGCTGTTCCTCTGGTTGCTGCGCCAGTTTTTCAGATCTTTTTCGGTGTGGGCGATGTTGATGTCGCCGCAGACCAGGCATTCACGCTCGGCCGCCAGGCGCGCCAGCTGTGGCGTGATCTCATCCAAAAAACGAAACTTGGCCTGCTGGCGCTCGTCGCTCGACGATCCACTGGGGAAATAGACACTGACGACGCTCAAGCGCCGCGCGGGGGTGTCGAAGCGCAGCTCCAGGTAGCGACCCTCGGCGTCGAACTCGGGCACGCCGATGCCGATGACGACGTCGCTGGGTTCGTACCGGCTATAGATTCCAACGCCCGAGTAGCCTTTCTTGACGGCGCAGTGAAAATACCCTCGCAGACCCGCCAGGGTGTCGAAACGGCCGGCCATGTCGGGGGGCTGGGCCTTGAGCTCCTGCACGCACAGCAGGTCCGGCGCCGTGGCGGCGACCCAGTCCTCCAGCCCCTTGCTGGCGGCAGAGCGGATTCCGTTGAGGTTGAGGGTGGTGACGGTCAGCATGGGCGCGATGGCGTGCAACGAGGGCCGGTCTGAATTTTTGTGTGCGAGGCGGTTTTCTGAATCAGCCTTTGTGCCGCTCAGCGCGGCGTGAGGATGAAGCGGTCTCCGTACAGTATCGCAAACTGGTTCATTGCCGATTTCCACTCCCTGCTCGAGCGCTTCCAGTCGGCGGTGATATTGCGCAGGGCCAGCCAGATCAGCTTGGTGGCGGCCTCGTCGCTCGGGAAATGCCCGCGGCTCTTGATGATCTTGCGCAGCCGCGAATGCACGCTCTCGATGGCGTTGGTGGTGTAGATGATCCGCCGCACCTCGGGCGGAAAGGCGAAGAACGGGATCACCCGGCCCCAGGCCCGCCGCCAGGCCGCCACGACGGTCGGGAAGTGCTGGCCCCAAGGGCCTGCCTCGAACGCGTCCAGCTCAGCTTCCGCAGCCTCCGCGCTGGGCGCGGTGTAGACGGGCTTGATGGCCGCCGCCAGCGCCTTGCGGTCCTTCCAGCTCGCGTAATCGAGACTGTTGCGGATCAGGTGCACGATGCAGGTCTGCAGCGTCGTGGCCGGAAACACCGCCTCCAGTGCCTCCGGCAGGCCCTTCAGGCCGTCGGCCACGCCGATCAGGATGTCCTGCGTGCCGTCGGGCAGCACGCCCAAGGCCAGGTACACCGCCTTGTTGCGCACCACGCCGTCCTCGCGGATCTTCACCCGCAGGGGGTCGAAGAACACCACCGGGTACATCGGCTCCAGCGGCCGCGCCTGCCAAGCGCCCACCTCGGCCATCACCGCGTCGGTGACGGCGCTGATGAACTCCGGTGACACCTCGATGGCGTACATCTCGGCCAGATGGCCCTGAATCTCGCGCACCGACATGCCGCGGGCATACATCGAGATGATCCGGTCGTCGAAGCCGGCGAAACGCCGCTCGTGCTTCGGGATCAGCTGCGGTTCGAAGCTGCCGGCCCGGTCGCGGGGCACCTCGATCCGCAGCGGCCCGTCGTCGGTCAGCACGGTCTTGCCGCTGCGGCCGTTGCGATGGTTCCCGCGGCCGCCCTCGGGGCTGGCCAGGTGCATGCCGAGCTCGGCGCCCAGGGCACGCTCGATCACAACCTTCTTCAACTTCTGGAACACGGCCTCGACGCCGGCAGCGTCCATCGGGCCGGGGATCAGCTTCTCAAGAAGCTCGTCGGGGAGGATGGCGTCCGGCTTCGCGACAGCGGGGTTCTTCTTGCGTGGTGTGGGGGCTCCTGGAAGTCGTCATGGTAGGCCCCCCACACAAAAATCCTGACACCCTCGCCACCGCAGGAGCACGCTGTAGCCCCGCTGCACACGGACTCACTGGATTGCGGCGTCATCGTTGGGCCAATGCCTCGACAGATCCCTGCTGTCGTGAAGTAGGCGCAGCACCTCGATGACTCGCCCCGGAGCAACTCGGAACATGACGAAGTGACGGCCCTTTCTGCCCTGCCGCGCCACATGCAGGGTGCGAATGCCGGGCCCGATGTCGTCCCTCGCTTTGGCCCCCCAGGATGTCGGGTCCCTCGTGCAAGGCCTCGATGGCTTGTGTCACGGTCTCGATGTAGAACGCGGCCTGCGGGGAACCGAAGTGCTCCGTCGTCCACGCTGCAATGTCGAGCAGATCGGCCTCAGCAATGGCGGCCAGGCGAACGCGCCACGGCTCGCTCATGCTTGGACGAGCGTTTGGGCTGTCAAAGCCTTCAGGTGAGCGCGCAAGGATTCCCGGGTATCGAACGTCTTGTAGCGACCCGCCTCGACATCGGCGATGCCCGCCTTGGCGGCGGTGCGCAGCGCTTCGAGGCGGCTGGCGTCCTCGGCCTCGCGTTGTTCGACGAGACGCAAGCCCTCGCGCAGCACTTCGCTGGCATTCTGGTAGCGGCCGCAGGCGACCAAATGCTCTACCAGCGCGGCCTGGTGATCGGTAAGGACAACATTGCGCGTCGGCAAGGCGATCTTCATACAGGAAAGATTGGCATAGTATGCCAATACCCTGCTTGGAGCGCAATCTGGAGTCTTGTCCAACGAGGTATGAGTAACCGTCTTCCGAGTCAAGCGCCGTGAAGCGCGTTATCCCAAGGTTTGTTGGTTCTGACCATGGCATTGAGCACGGTCAGCAGCTTGCGCATGCAAGCGACCAAGGCGACTTTGGGGCATTTGCCGGCGGCGATCAGGCGTTCGTAGAAGGCCTTGATGACGGGGTTGCGGCGGCTGGCGGTCAGTGCGGCCATGTACAGCACACGGCGCACGTCGAAGCGGCCGCCCTGGATGCGTCGCCGGCCACGGCTTGCGCCGGAGTCGTTGGCCATCGGTGCGATGCCCACCAGCGCAGCGATCTCGCGCCGGTTGAGCCGGCCGAGTTCGGGCAACTCGGCGATCAGCGTGGCGCTGGCCACCGGGCCGATGCCGCTGGCCGATTGCAGCAATCGGTCGAGCTCGGCGAAGTGCGTGCGCACGTGGCCGACCATCCGGACCTCGATGTCGTCGAGCTGGGCCTGGATGGCTGCGATGATGGCCTCGATGCTCGGATGCAGCGCCTTGGGCGTGATCTGCAGCCGCTGCCGCTCGGCCAGCAGCATCGCCAGCAGCTGCCGCCGACGTGTGACCAGCGCGGCCAGCCACTGCTGTTGTGGGTCGGCCAACGGGCACAGGAAGCGGGCGAGGTCTTCGCGGCGCAGCAGCACCGCGGCGAACTCGGCCAGCACCCGCGCGTCTGCCGCGTCGGTCTTGGCCAGACGGCCCATCGACTTGGCGAAGTCGCGCGCCTGGCGCGGGTTGACCACCGCCGCGGGCAGGCCGGCCGCTTGCAGCGCGCAGGCCAACTCTGTCTCGTAGCCGCCGGTGGCCTCCATCACCACCAGCGCCACGTCCAGCGGCTTCAGGGCCGCTATCAACGCCGAGTGGCCCTCGGCCTGGTTGTCGAACCGCTGGGCATCGAACTGGGCGACTTCAGGACACCGGGTGGCCACGGCGTGGCACACGCAGATCGGCCCGCAGCCCCGCGTGGTGTGGCGGAACCCGGAAACGAAAGCGAAGCTTCGCCCAAAGCAAAACGCCCAACCGATGAGGGTTGGGCGTTGAATGGTGGTGGCCTGGGGCGGAATCGAACCACCGACACGCGGATTTTCAGTCCGCTGCTCTACCAACTGAGCTACCGGGCCAACAGGCATGCATTATAACCAGATATTGGCCGCCCGTCGCGGGCGGCGCAGGAACCCAGGCAGGGCCGGGTACACGCCGCTGATGACGTCTGACGCCGCCGACACCCGCGGGCGTGAAGCGCGCGTACCGCAAGCCGCGTGTGCCCTGCGCGCCCTAGGCCGCATTGCGCTTCAGGCGCGACAGATCAACGCCGAGCTGCTTGAGCTTACGGTACAGGTGGGTGCGCTCCAGCCCGCTTTTTTCCGCCACCCGCGTCATCGAGCCCTGCTCCTTGGCCAGGTGGAACTCGAAGTAGGCTTTCTCGAAGGCATCGCGCGCCTCGCGCAAGGGGGCATCGAGGTCGAGCACGTGCCAGCCGGCTGCACCCGCCACCGCCGCGACATGGCCGACGTGCGCGCCCGCACCGTCTGGACTGCCCGAAGCCGCGGCAGCAGCTCCGTTGACTGCCACCAGCCGCGGCACGGTGCCCTGGGCCTGGTTCGAGCCGGGTTCGCCAGCCGTCGCCTGGCTGGCTGCGGCGTTGGACCCTGCCGGGTTGTTGGCCACGGTGCGCAACGTGCCGCGCGCCAGCCCTTTGTCCACCGCCTGCAGCAGTTTTTGCAGCGTGATGGGCTTTTCCAGAAACGCCATGGCACCGATGCGGGTGGCCTCGACTGCGGTGTCGATGGTGGCGTGGCCGCTCATCATGATGACCGGCATGGTCAGCAAGCCATTGGCGGCCCACTCTTTGAGCAGGGTGACACCGTCCATGTCGGGCATCCAGATGTCGAGCAGCACCAAGTCGGGCGCAGCGCGCAGCCGTGCGGCGCGCGCCTGCGCGGCGTTTTCGGCCAGTTCGACGCTGTGTCCTTCGTCATCGAGGATTTCGAACAGCAGCTCGCGAATGCCCAGCTCGTCATCGACGACCAGTATGTTTGCCATCGTGTCCTCTCACCCGTTTGCGGGGACCCCCTGCAAGGTTTGTTGCGTATTTGCAACTCGTAATGATAGCGAGACTTGCGCGCCGTTGATCTGGTCGCCCTCGCGCCGGTTGGCGAGCTCGATGCGGCCAGCGTGCTCGTCGATGATTTTTTTGACCACGGCCAGCCCCAGGCCCGTGCCTTTGGCTTTGGTGGTGACGTAGGGCTCGAAGGCACGTTGCAGGATGGCCTCGGCAAAGCCGGGGCCGTCGTCGAGCACCTGCACGCGCACCCAGGGACTGCCGGCACGGTGGCGGGTTTGCAGCGTCACCTTACCGCCACCGTCGGCAGGCGTGGCGTCTTGCGCGTTTTGCACCAGGTTGTGGATGACTTGGCGTATTTGGTGGGCGTCGGCCAGCACGGGCGGGCAGTCGGGCTGCAGGTCCAGCACCAGCGGCACGGGCGCGGCTTCGTACAGAGCGGCCACTTCGCGCAGCAGCACGTTGAGGTCGAGCGGGGCGAGTCGCGCCGGCGGCAGGCGGGCGTAGTCGCGAAATTCGTTGACCAGACGCTTCATCGCCTCGACCTGCTCGACGATGGTGCGCACGGCCTTGTGCAGCATCGCCAAGTCGGCGCCTTGCAGGCGCGGCTGCAGCTTCATGGCCAGCCGCTCGGCCGAGAGTTGAATGGGGGTGAGCGGATTTTTGATCTCGTGCGCCAAGCGCCGCGCCACCTCACCCCAGGCCTGCGCGCGCTGCGCCGAAATGAGATCGCTGACGTCGTCCAGCACCAGCAGGCGGTCGCCACCGGGCAACCCAGCGCCGCGCACCACCAGGGTGCGCATGTGCGCGCCATCGGGGCCACCCGCCGACGCCCCCGGCAGGCGCCATTCGTAGGGCTGTTGCCAATGCGCGCCTTCTTCGGCCTCCCCCGAATCGGCGCCAAAGCGGGCAAATTGCTCCTGCACCCAGGCCGCAAAGGCGCGCAAGCCGTCGATGTCGGCCAGCACTTGGCCCACATGGTCGATCAAGGGCACGCGCAGCATGCGCGCCGCACCGGGGTTGGCACTGCGCAGCCGCCCGTCGGGTGTGAGCACGATGACCCCTGCCGTCAGGTTGTCCAGCAAGGTTTGCAAGCTGGCCCGCGCGGCATCGACCTGCTGCATCGAGGCCTGCACCGCTTGACGCGCATCAGCCAATTCTTGTGTCATCTGTGCGAAGGTGCGCGTCAGGCCAGCGAGTTCGTCGCGTGCCGGCAGCGCCATTTTGGGCCCCAGGTCGCCACGCGCCACGTCGCGCATACCCTCGGCCAGCAACAGCAGCGGCCGCGCCAGTTGGTTGCCCAGCAGCACCGCCAACAACACGGCGCCAAAGACGGCCAAAAACAGCGCCAGCGTCAGTGTGCCCACATACATCTGGCGCAAGGCGTCGCGCACCAACGCGCGCTCCTGGTATTCGCGGTTGGCCACCTGCACCGCCAGCGCGTTGACCACGAGGGCGGTGGGCAGCGGCGCCGTCACCTGGACGTAACGCACTTCGTCGGCGCCGAAGCCGGCGCCCAGGGCAGGCACCAGCGCCAGCGCCTGCACGCGCGGCAGTGCCGCAGTCGGCAGCGCGCCGACCTCGCGCGGATCGCGCAGGGTTTCGAGCTCCTCCAGGCCTTCGATCCACGTGACGACCCGCTCGCTGCGCGCACGCTGCAACAAGGTGGGTGCCGGACGCTGCGGCGCCAAGCGAAAGCGCGACGCCCCCACACTGACCACGGCCCGCCCCTGTGCACTCCACAGCACCACGTCGGTGGCACCCATTTGCTCGCGCCAGTTCTCCAGCTGCACCGCAGCGGCGCCGTCGCCGGCGCTGGCCAGGGTGCTGGCCAGCGCGCGCGTCTTGGCCGCCCAGTCGGCGCTGACGGTATCCAGCGCCGTGCGCCCCAGCTCCAGGCCGGCGCGCAGCGCCGTCTCCACACGGGCGTCGAACCAGGTTTCGATGGCGCGGTTGACGAATTGCACCGAAACGCCATAGATGAGCACCCCCGGCACCACCCCGACCAGGCCAAAAATCGCCGCCAATTTGAACAACAGCACACTGCCGAAACGCCGGCGGCGCAGGCGGATGGCCAAAAGAACGGCCAACCACACCAACACCGCGGCCAGCACCACGGCCACCGCGGCGTTGAGCACGATCAGGCGCGTGTAGGTGACAGGCTCCAGCGCCCGGTGATCGGTGGACAGAGCCAGCAAATAAAACAGCACCAGCCCAACGGCCAGGATGAACACCAGGCCCAACGCCAAAAACCAGCGCAGGTTGCGCGCCCGAATGGCGTCACGCGCGCGCGCATCGCTCATGGATCGCGCTCCCCGGGTTCGATGCTCATCTGGGCTGGCGTGTCTGCACTGGGCACACGCAACACGATACGCCACGCGGGCAGGTCATCCGCAGCACCGTGACCGGGCAGCCACTGTAGCGGGCGCGGCAGACGTCCGGTGTCGATGCGATATTCGACGCTGACGCGCTCGTCGCCGCGCAGGCCGACGGCGCTGGCCACCCGCCAACGCTGCACCGAGCGGGCCAGTGCCAAGGCTTCTTCCAGTGTATCCAACGCGCGGTGCAGCGTCGCCTGGCCATCATTCACTGCCGAGCCGTCGTGCACGCTCAGCCGCCAGCGACCGGTCAACGGTTGAAAGACCACGCGCACCGTGCGGCTGGCCTGCCCCAGCAAGCGGTCGGTCCAGTACCAGCGGGGGCGCCACACTTCGACGTGCCAGACGAAATGCAGCGGCACACCGCGCTGCAGCGCGTCAGCCAAAGGCGGCGGCAGGCGCAGCGGCACGCGCGCGCTCAGGTACAGGCCGTCGGCGTCGCGCTCGAGCCGCCATTGCGCCGCGCCGTCGGTTGCGGTGGCCTGGGCGGCGGCCGTGCGCCACGTCAGCCCGCTGCCCAGCGCCAGCGGCGCGCCCAGCAGCGCGCCAACGGCGGCGCGCCGTTGCCGCCACATCGGTTCAGGCTTTGCGCAACCGCGCGTAGAAAAATCCGTCCATGCCACGCCGCGCATTGTCACCGATGGCGCCCGGCCGCGTACCGGTTGTCGTTGCGTCCGTATCATCGGCGCTGGCGGGCGCCGCTCGCCCCCCGGGTGCATCCGCCGCCAGCCCTTCCGGCAGCAGGTGCCCGGGAGCCGGCAGACGCTGCGTGTCGGGCCGTTGCTGGCAAAACGTCTCGATCACCGCCTGGCCCTCGGCGCGAAAGACCGAGCAGGTGGCGTACAGCAGGCAGCCGCCCGGACGCAGCAGCGGCCACAGCGCTTGCAGCAGGCGCTGCTGCTGTGCGGCCAGCGCCGCCACGTCGCTGTCACGGCGCAGCCAGCGCACATCCGGGTGCCGCCGCACGATGCCCGAGGCCGTGCACGGTGCGTCGAGGACGATGGCGTCGAAGGGGCGGCGGTCCCACCACGCCGCAGGATCGGCCGCGTCCGCCGTCAGCACCTGGGCACGGCTACCCGCCGCGGGCAAGCGCAGCCGCTGCAAGGTCTCGCGGATGCGCTCGCTGCGCGCCGCGTCCACGTCCAGCGCCCACAACGCGATGTCGGCGCGCTCGAGCAGATGCGCCGTCTTGCCGCCCGGGGCGGCGCAGGCGTCCAGCACACGCGCCCCGGGGGGCAAACCGGTCTGCAGCAGCAAGGGGGCGGCGAGCTGGGCGGCCCCGTCTTGCACCGAAACGGCACCGTCGGCCCAGCCGGGCAGTTGCGCCACCGGCACCGCTTGGGCCAGCACCAGCCCATCCTCACCGAGCGGCTCGCACGCCCAGCCCAGCGCCGCCAAGCGCGCCTGGTACGCATCACGCGTCCCTTGGCGCCGATTGACGCGCAGCACCATCGGCGCGGGGCGATCGTCGGCCTCCAGCACCGCCTGCCAGTGGCGGGGGTGGTCGCGCTGCAGGCGCTGCACCCACCAGGCGGGGTGGTTCCAGCGCGCCTCGACGTCTTCTTGCACGCGCGCCAGCAACGCGGTGCGCTCGCGCAAAAAGCGCCGCAGGCAGGCGTTGACGAAGCCGCTGAGCGCGCCGGCGCGCAGCGCGGGCAAGGCCCGCACCGACTGGTCAACGACGGCATAGGGCGGATAGCCCGCTCCTTCGATCAACAGCGCCAGCGCCGCTTCCAGCAACGCGGCCACGCGCGCCGCAGGCGGCCGGTGCGTCAGGCACGCCAGCAACGCGCGCGTCTGGCCGGCACGGCGCATGGCCAAAAAAGTCAGCGCCTGCACCCCAGGGCGCAGGCGCTGCGGCACGGTGGGCAGTACCTCGGCCAGCGAGCGACCCTGGCGCACCGCCGCCACGGCGCGCGCCACCTCGGGCAGCTGCTCAGCCAGCGCGATCGGGCTCGGCATGGACGGCGCAGCCACCCGGTGTCGCCGCAGCGGTCAGCACCGCTCAGCCCTCGTCGCCTTCGGTGCTGGCCAGCGACATCGCGTCGGCCTCGGCGATGGCGCGGCGCTCCTCCTCGTCCATGCGCTCCTTGGCGCGGCGCGCCTCGTGGAACGCCATGCCGGTGCCGGCCGGGATCAGGCGTCCGACGATGACGTTTTCCTTGAGGCCACGCAGCTCGTCGCGCTTGCCCATGATGGCCGCTTCGGTGAGCACGCGCGTGGTCTCTTGGAACGAGGCCGCCGAGATGAAGGAGTCGGTGGACAGCGACGCCTTGGTGATACCCAGCAACAGGTTGCGGAACGTCGCCGGCGTCTTGCCAGCGGCGCGCAGGGCATCGTTGGTGTTGAGGATTTCGGAGCGCTCGACCTGCTCGCCCGCGATGTAGTGGCTGTCGCCGGGGTTTTCGACCTCGACGCGGCGCAACATCTGGCGCACGATCACTTCGATGTGCTTGTCGTTGATCTTGACCCCTTGCAGGCGGTACACGTCCTGCACTTCGTCAACGATGTAGCGCGCCAACTCCTCGATACCCAGCAGGCGCAGGATGTCCTGCGGATCGGCCGGACCATCGACGATGAGTTCGCCCTTGTTGACCACCTGGCCCTCGTGCACCAGGATGCTCTTTTCCTTCGGTACCAGCTCCTCCCAGACCTTGCCGTCCGGGTCGGTGATTTGCAGCCGCACTTTGCCCTTGGTTTCCTTGCCGAAGGACACCGTGCCGGTGATTTCGGCCAGGATGCCCTTGTCTTTGGGCGAGCGCGCCTCGAACAGCTCGGCCACGCGCGGCAGACCGCCGGTGATGTCGCGCGTCTTCTGCCCTTCGACCGGGATGCGCGCCAGCACCTCGCCGGGGTGGATCGCCTGGCCGTCGCGCACCTGGATCAACGCGCCGACGGGGAAGGTCACGGTCACCGCGTGGTCGGTGCCCGGGATCTTGACTTCCTTGCCCTCGGCGTCGATGAGCTTGACCTGTGGCCGCACCACCTTGGTGGCGCCGCGACGCTTCGGGTCGATGACGACCAGCGTGGACAAGCCGGTGACCTCGTCCACCTGCTTGGCCACCGTCAGGCCTTCTTCGACGTTTTCGAACTTCACCACGCCGGCGAATTCGGTGATGATCGGGCGCGTCAGCGGATCCCAGTTGGCCAGCACCGTGCCGGCGCTGACGCGCTGGTCGGCCTTGACCAGCAGCGTGGCGCCGTAGGGCACCTTGTGGCGCTCGCGCTCGCGGCCATTGTCGTCGTGGATGACGATCTCGCCCGAGCGCGCGATGACCACCTGTTCGCCCTTGGCGTTGGTGACGTAGCGCATCGTGCTGTTGAAGCCGATGATGCCGTTGGATTTGGCCTCGACGCTGGAGGCCACCGCCGCGCGCGAAGCCGCCCCCCCGATGTGGAAGGTGCGCATGGTCAGCTGCGTGCCGGGCTCACCGATCGACTGCGCGGCGATCACCCCGATGGCCTCGCCGACGTTGACCAGACCGCCACGGCCCAGGTCGCGCCCGTAGCAGCGCGCGCACACGCCGTAGCGCGTCTCGCAGGTCAGCACGGTGCGCACGCGCACCTCGTCGATGCCGGCCTGCTCGATCAGATCGACCGCGTCTTCGTCGAGCATTTGGCCGACCGGCACCAGTACGCGCTGGGTCTCGGGATCGATCACGTCCTCGGCCGCGGTGCGGCCCAGGATGCGCTCACGCAGGCTCTCGATCACCTCGCCGCCTTCGACGATGGCGCGCATCAGCGTGCCGTTGCTGGTGCCGCAGTCTTCTTCGGTGACCACCAGGTCCTGCGTCACGTCCACCAGACGGCGCGTGAGATAACCGGAGTTGGCGGTCTTGAGCGCCGTATCCGCCAGCCCCTTGCGTGCGCCGTGCGTCGAGATGAAGTACTGCAACACGTTCAACCCCTCACGGAAATTGGCCGTGATGGGCGTCTCGATGATCGAGCCGTCGGGCTTGGCCATGAGGCCGCGCATGCCGGCGAGCTGGCGGATCTGGGCGGCGGAGCCGCGCGCGCCGGAGTCGGCCATCATGTAGATCGAGTTGAACGATTCTTGCTCGACCTCGTTGCCGTGGCGGTCGATCACCTTCTCCTTCTTCAGGTGCTCCATCATCACCTTGGAGATCTCGTCGCCCGCCTTGCCCCAGATATCGACCACCTTGTTGTAGCGCTCGCCCGCGGTCACCAGACCCGAGGCGTACTGCTGCGCGATTTCCTTGACCTCGGCTTCGGCACGCTCGATGATGGCTGGCTTTTCGGCCGGCACCAGCATATCGTCGATACAGATCGAAATGCCGGCTTGCGTGGCCAGACGGAAGCCGTTTTGCATCAGCTGGTCGGCAAAGACCACGGTGTCCTTGAGGCCACAGCGCCTGAAGGACGCATTGATGAGCTTGGAGATTTCCTTCTTCTTCAGCGGCTTGTCGATCAGCTCGAACGGCAGCCCCTTGGGCAGGATGCGCGACAGCAGCGCACGCCCAACGGTGGTGTCGCGCAGCTTGGTCACCGGCTCCAACGCGCCCGTTTCCTTGTTCTTCAGCCACTCGGTCAGGCGCACGCTCACGCGGCTGGTGAGCTCGACGACACCGGCGGCCAGCGCGCGCTCGACCTCATCGACGTCGGCAAAGACCATGCCCTCGCCCTTGCCGTTGATGCGCTCGCGCGTGGCGTAGTACAGGCCCAGCACCACGTCCTGCGACGGCACGATGGAGGGCTCGCCGTTGGCCGGGAACAGCACGTTGTTGGACGACAGCATCAGCACGCGCGCTTCCATCTGCGCCTCGATGGACAGCGGCACGTGCACGGCCATCTGGTCGCCGTCGAAGTCGGCGTTGAACGCCGCACACACCAACGGATGCAGCTGGATCGCCTTGCCCTCGATGAGCACCGGCTCGAAGGCCTGGATGCCCAGTCGGTGCAGCGTGGGCGCGCGGTTGAGCAGCACCGGGTGTTCCTTGATGACATCTTCCAGGATGTCCCACACCACCGGCGTGCCGGCTTCCACTTCCTTCTTCGCCGCCTTGATGGTGGTGGCGATCCCCATCTGCTCCAGACGAGCGAAGATGAAGGGCTTGAACAATTCGAGCGCCATCAGCTTGGGCAGACCGCACTGGTGCAGCTTCAGGGTCGGGCCCACCACGATCACCGAGCGGCCCGAGTAGTCGACGCGCTTGCCCAGCAGGTTCTGACGGAAGCGCCCGCTCTTGCCCTTGATCATGTCGGCCAGCGACTTCAGCGCACGCTTGTTGGCGCCGGTCATCGCCTTGCCGCGGCGGCCGTTGTCCAGCAGGCTGTCCACGGCTTCCTGCAGCATGCGCATCTCGTTGCGCGCGATGATCTCGGGCGCCTTGAGCTCCAACAAGCGCTTCAAGCGGTTGTTGCGGTTGATGACGCGCCGGTACAGGTCGTTGAGATCAGACGTGGCGAAGCGCCCGCCGTCCAGCGGCACCAGCGGACGCAGGTCCGGCGGCAGAACCGGCAGCACCTCCAGGATCATCCACTCCGGCTTGATGCCGCTCTTCTTGAACGCCTCCAGCACCTTCAGGCGCTTGGCGTTTTTCTTCACCTTCGCTTCCGAGCCGGTGAGGTCGTTGCGCAGGCGCTCGATCTCGGCGTCCAGGTCGATGCTTTGCAGCAGCTCCTTGATGCCCTCGGCCCCCATCTTGGCGACGAACTCATCGCCGTACTCGCGCCGCTTGGCGTCGTAGTCGTCCTCGGACATGATGCTGAACTTCTTCAGCGGCGTCATGCCCGGGTCCACCACCACGTAGGCTTCGAAGTACAGCACGCGCTCGATGTCGCGCAACGTCATGTCCAGCACCAGCCCCAGGCGGCTGGGCAGCGACTTCAGGAACCAGATGTGCGCGCACGGCGCGGCCAGCTCGATGTGGCCCATGCGCTCGCGCCGCACCTTGGTCTGCGTCACCTCCACACCGCACTTCTCGCAGATGACGCCGCGGTGCTTCAAGCGCTTGTACTTGCCGCACAGGCACTCGTAGTCCTTGATGGGACCGAAGATCTTGGCGCAGAACAGACCATCGCGCTCGGGCTTGAAGGTACGGTAGTTGATGGTCTCGGGCTTCTTGACCTCGCCAAACGACCACGACCGGATCTTCTCCGGCGAGGCCAGGCCGATCTTGATGGCGTCGAAGTGCTCGTCGGGCGTGAACTGCTTGAACAGGTCGAGCAAGGATTTCATGGCTTCGTCCTCGATTTAGCGCTTCAGTTGCGTTCCAGCTCGATGTCGATACCGAGCGAGCGGATTTCCTTGACCAGCACGTTGAACGACTCCGGCATACCGGCGTCGATGGCGTGCTCGCCCTTGACGATGCTCTCGTACACCTTGGTGCGGCCCTGCACGTCGTCGGACTTGACGGTGAGCATCTCCTGCAGCACATAGGAGGCTCCGTAGGCCTCCAGCGCCCACACTTCCATCTCGCCGAAGCGCTGGCCGCCGAACTGCGCCTTGCCGCCCAGCGGCTGCTGCGTCACCAGCGAGTACGGGCCGGTGGAGCGCGCGTGCATCTTGTCGTCCACCAGGTGGTGCAGCTTCAGGTAGTGCATGTAGCCCACCGTGGTCTTGCGCTCCAGCGGATCGCCGGTGCGCCCGTCGTAGAGCTGCGCCTGGGTGCGGCTTTCGGTCAGGCCCTTGGCCTTGGCCACCTCGTCCGGGTAGGCGAGTTTGAGCATGGCGCGAATCTGCTCCTCGCTGGCGCCGTCGAACACGGGCGAAGCAAAGGGCACGCCCTTGGTCAATTCGCGCGCCATCGCCACGATTTCCTCATCCGACAGCTCGTCCAGGTTTTCCTTGCGGCCGGTGGAGTTGTAGATCTTGTCCAGGAAGGCGCGGATCTCGGCCACCGCCGCCTGGCGCTCAAGCAGCTCGCCGATGCGCTCGCCCAGCCCCTTGGCCGCCCAGCCCAGGTGCACCTCCAGCACCTGGCCGATGTTCATGCGCGAGGGCACGCCCAGCGGGTTGAGCACGATGTCCACCGGCGTGCCGTCGGCCATGTAGGGCATGTCTTCCACCGGCACGATCTTCGACACCACCCCCTTGTTGCCGTGGCGGCCGGCCATCTTGTCGCCGGGCTGCAGGCGGCGCTTGACGGCCAGGTAAACCTTGACCATCTTCAGCACCCCTGCGGGCAGCTCGTCGCCCTGGGTGAGCTTGCGGCGCTTCTCTTCAAAGGCCTGGTCGAAGCCGTGGCGCGTGGCCTCCAGCGCGTTCTTGATCGACTCCATCTGCGCGGCCACGTCGTCGTCGGCCACGCGGATGTCGAACCAGTGGTGTTTGTCGACCTCGGCCAGGTATTCGCGCGTGATCACCGCGCCCTTGGCCAGCCTCTTCGGGCCGCCGTTGGCCTTTTTGCCCACCAGCAGTTTTTCCAGCCGGTCATAGGCGTCGGCCTCGACGATGCGCAGCTGGTCGTTCAGGTCCAGCCGGTAGCGCTTGAGTTCGTCGTCGATGATCTGCTGCGCCCGCTTGTCGCGCTGGATGCCCTCGCGGGTGAACACCTGCACGTCGATCACCGTGCCTTGGCTGCCCTGCTCCACGCGCAGCGAAGTGTCCTTGACGTCGCTGGCCTTCTCGCCGAAGATCGCGCGCAGCAGCTTTTCCTCCGGCGTCAGCGTGGTCTCGCCCTTGGGCGTGACCTTGCCCACCAGCACGTCGCCTGGCTGCACCTCGGCGCCCACATAGATGATGCCGGACTCGTCCAGCCGGTTGAGCTGCTGCTCCGACAGGTTCGGAATGTCGCGCGTGATTTCCTCCGGACCCAGCTTGGTGTCGCGCGCCATCACCACCAGCTCCTCGATGTGGATGCTGGTGTAGCGCTCCTCGGCCACCACCTTCTCGGAAATCAGGATCGAGTCCTCGAAGTTGTAGCCGTTCCACGGCATGAAGGCGATCAGCATGTTCTGGCCGATCGAGATCTCGCCCAGGTCGGTGGAGGCACCATCGGCGATCACCGCGCCTTTATGGATGCGCTCGCCCTTCTTGACGATCGGGCGCTGGTGGATGTTGGTGTTCTGGTTGGAGCGCTGGTACTTGATCAGGTTGTAGATGTCCACGCCCACTTCGCCGGCCACCGCCTCGTCGTCGTTGACACGGATCACGATGCGGTTGGCGTCCACGTAGTCCACCACGCCGCCGCGCTTGGCCACCACCACGGTGCCGGAGTCGATCGCGGCCACGCGCTCGATGCCGGTGCCCACCAGCGGTTTTTCCGGCCGCAGCACCGGCACCGCCTGGCGCGACATGTTGGCGCCCATCAGCGCGCGGTTGGCGTCGTCGTGCTCCAGGAACGGCACCAGCGACGCCGCCACCGAGACGATCTGCGCGGGCGACACATCCATGTACTGCACGCGGTCGGGCGTGGTCAGCACCGACTCGCCCTTCTCGCGCGCCGACACCAGCTCGCCGACCAGCCGGCCTTCCTCGTCCAGCTCGGCGTTGGCCTGCGCAATGATGTACTTGCTTTCCTCGATGGCCGACAGGTAGTCGATCTGGTTGGTCACCTTGCCGTCCACCACACGGCGGTACGGCGTCTCGATGAAGCCGTACTCGTTCAGGCGGGCGTACAGCGCCAGCGAGTTGATCAGGCCGATGTTGGGGCCTTCGGGCGTCTCGATCGGGCACACGCGCCCGTAGTGCGTGACGTGCACGTCGCGCACCTCGAAGCCAGCGCGCTCGCGCGTCAAGCCGCCCGGGCCCAGCGCCGAGACGCGGCGCTTGTGCGTGATTTCGGCCAGCGGGTTGGTCTGGTCCATGAACTGGCTGAGCTGGCTGGCGCCGAAAAACTCCTTCAGTGCCGCCGAAATCGGCTTGGAGTTGATCAGGTCGTGCGGCATCAGCGGCTCTTGCTCGGCCTGGCCCAGGCGCTCCTTGACCGCCTTTTCGATGCGCGCCAGGCCGGTGCGGAACTGGTTTTCGGCCAGTTCACCCACGCAGCGCACGCGCCGGTTGCCCAGGTGGTCGATGTCGTCCACCTCGCCCTTGCCGTTGCGCAGATCCACCAGGATCTTGACCACGGCCATGATGTCCTCGTTGGTCAGCACCATCGGGCCATCGGGCGAGTCGCGCCCGACGCGGGCGTTGAACTTCATGCGCCCCACGCGCGACAGGTCGTAGGTTTCCGGGTTGTAGAACAAGCGATGGAACAGCGCCTGCACCGCGTCCTCGGTGGGCGGCTCGCCCGGGCGCATCATGCGGTAGATCGCCACGCGGGCGGCGAACTCGTCGATGGTGTCGTCGATGCGCAGCGTCTGGCTGATGTAGGGCCCCTGATCGAGCTCGTTGGTGTAGATGCAGGGCAGCTCCTGCACGCCAGCGGCGCGCAGCTTCTTCAGCAGCGTCTCGGTCAGCTCATCGTTGGCCTTGGCGATGATCTCGCCGGTGTCCGGGTCGATGATGTTCTTCGCCACCACGCGCCCGATCAGATAATCCTCTGGCACGCTGATGTGGGTGGTGCCGGCCTGCTCGAGCTCGCGCACATGGCGCGCCGTGATGCGTTTGTCCTTGGCCACCACCACCTTGCCGCTGGGGTCGGTGATGTCGAAGCGCGCCACTTCGCCCTTGAGCCGCTCCGGCACGAACGCCATCAGCGCGCCACTGTCCATCAGGCGGAAGTGATCGTTGACGTAGAAGTTGGCCAGGATCGCCTCGGGCGTCAGGCCGATGGCCTTGAGCAGAATGGTCACCGGCATCTTGCGGCGACGGTCGACGCGGAAGTACAGCAGGTCCTTCGGGTCGAACTCGAAGTCCAGCCACGAGCCGCGGTAGGGAATGATGCGCGCCGAAAACAGCAGCTTGCCCGAGCTGTGCGTCTTGCCCTTGTCGTGCTCGAAAAACACCCCGGGCGAGCGGTGCAGCTGCGACACGATCACCCGCTCGGTGCCGTTGATGATGAAGGAGCCCTTGTCGGTCATCAGGGGCACTTCGCCCATATAGACCTCCTGCTCCTTGACCTCCTTGACCACCTTGGACTGCGGCGTGGAGGCTTCGCGGTCGTAGATGATGAGCTGCACGCGCGCGCGCACCGCCGAGGCGTAGGTCAGACCGCGCGTCTGGCACTCCCGCACGTCGAACACCGGCTTGCCCAGCGTGTACTCGACGAACTTCATCTCGACGAAGCCGTTGTGCGACACGATCGGGAAGGCGGACTCGAACGCCGCCTGCAAGCCGACCGATTTGCGCTGCCGCGGCGGCACGTCGGCTTGCAGGAACGCGGTGTAGGCGTCCTTTTGCATCTGCAGCAGGTAGGGGATTTCCAACACGCTGTCGCGGCTGCCAAAGCTCTTGCGGATGCGCTTGCGTTCGGTGTAGGAATACTGGGCCATGAGATCTCCGGACATGAGGTCTGCGGCGACTGGGTGGCGCGCATCGGCGGCGCGCCGCGCTGGCTATCTTGGCGACCGGCCCCCACCGGTCTGTCGGCTGACGGCCCACGCCTTGCACGCGGGCCCGTACCAAGCGGTCTTGCTGCAGTCGGAATCAGAAGACACGGCAAAGCGGTCGTACCCAACCGTTTTGCCGTGCGCTCTGCAAGCGGCAAAGGCTGGAGGCCTCGATGCGGCGCTCCAGCCCTTGCGCACGGGGCCGATTACTTGAGCTCGGCCTTGGCGCCGGCTTCTTCCAGCTTCTTCTTGGCGGCTTCGGCGTCGGCCTTGGGCATCGCCTCCTTGACGGTCTTGGGCGCGCCATCGACCAGATCCTTGGCTTCCTTCAGGCCCAGGCCAGTGATTTCGCGCACCGCCTTGATGACCGACACCTTGTTCGCACCGGCCTCCTTGAGGATGAGGTCGAACTCGGTCTTTTCCTCGGCGGCGGGGGCCGCGGCGGCGCCGGCCGCAGCGGGAGCGGCCATCGCCGCGGCGCTGACGCCGAACTTCTCTTCGATCGCCTTGACCAGATCGTTGAGCTCCATCACCGTCATGGTGTCCAGAGCGGCCAGGAATGCGTCTTTATCGAATGCCATGATGTTTTCCTAAAAACGGGACGAATCGGATACGGAAAGCGGCTCAAGCGGGCTGCGCCTCGCCCTTTTTCTCGGCCAGGGCTGCGACGACCCGCGCCAAGCGCGACATTGGCGACTGCATGAGCCCCAACAATTGCGACAACAGCACTTCCTTGGACGGAATGCTGGCCAGCGATTTGACGCCATCGACATCCAGCGCCTTGCCGGCATAGACACCGCCGCGCAAGACCATCTTGTCGTTGGTCTTGGCGAATTCGGCCACCACCTTGGCGGCGGCCACGGCGTCTTCCGAGAAGCCGTAGATGAGCGGACCGGTCATCTGCCCGGCGGCGACCTCGAACGGCGTGCCGGCGACCGCGCGCCGCACCAGGGTGTTTTTCAGCACGGCGACTGACACCCCAGCCTTGCGGGCTTCGACACGCAGCTTCGTCAGGTCCGCCACCGTGATGCCCCGATACTCGGCCATCACCAGCGTCTGCGCTTTGGCGGCAAGGGCCGCCACCTCGTCGATGACGGCTTGCTTCTCACTGCGGTTCAGACTCAAGGTTGACTCCTTAAAAACACGGCGCCAGCGGACACCGTGCAGCGGTTGCAGCGATCAACCGTTTCTGGAAACCGCCCCGGGAACGCATCCCGGCATTCGATTCCATCCGCGGCGGGATCGCCATCTGCGCTGGCTGCCGCCCCGTGGAGCGACATTTAGGCGGGCACACCCGCACCAGCGGTCTTGGATGGCTCTGCCACAGCGGCATCACCGCCGCGACAGACCCACCAGCCGAGGCGACGCCAGCACGCCGGCGCCACCTCGAATACTCCGTTCTCAGGACGCGCTGCCGATCGACTGCGGATCGACCCGCACGCCCACCCCCATGGTGGACGACACCGCGACCTTGCGCAGGTACTGCCCCTTGGAGGCCGCCGGCTTGGCCTTGTTCAGGGCCTCGATCAGCGCCACCAGGTTGCCCTGCAACTTTTCAGCGTCGAACGAGCGGCGCCCGATCGTGGTGTGCACGATACCGGCCTTGTCGACGCGGAACTGCACTTGACCAGCCTTGGCGTTGCGCACCGCCGCCGCCACGTCCGGCGTCACGGTGCCGACCTTCGGGTTCGGCATCAGGCCGCGCGGACCCAGGATCTGACCGAGCGCACCGACCACCCGCATCGCATCCGGCGCCGCGATCACGACGTCGAAGTCGATATTGCCTGCCTTGACCTGCGCCGCCAGATCGTCGAAACCGACGATATCGGCGCCGGCCGCCTTGGCTTCTTCGGCCTTCGCGCCCTGGGCGAACACGGCCACGCGCTTGGTCTTGCCGGTGCCATTGGGCAGCACCACCGCCCCGCGCACCACCTGGTCCGACTTGCGCGGATCGACGCCGAGCTGCACCGCCACGTCGATCGATTCATCGAACTTGGCGGTGGCGCACTCCTTGACGATGGCCAGCGCCTCGGGTAGCGGATACAGCTTGGTCGGATCGACCTTGCCCTGCAGGGCTTTTTGCTTTTTGGTCAGCTTCGCCATCTCACACCCCCTCCACGATGACGCCCATCGAGCGCGCCGAGCCGGCGATGGTGCGCACCGCCGCATCCAAGTCGGCCGCGGTCATGTCCTTCATCTTGGTCTTGGCGATTTCTTCGAGCTGGGCACGCGTGATCTTGCCGACCTTCTGCGCGTGCGGCTTCGACGAACCCTTGTCGAGCTTGATCGCCTTCTTGATCAGCGTGGTCGCCGGCGGGGTCTTGATGATGAAGGTGAAGCTCTTGTCGGCGTAGGCGGTGATCACCACCGGCAGCGGCAGCCCAGGCTCCATACCCTGGGTCTGCGCGTTGAACGCCTTGCAGAACTCCATGATGTTCAGACCGCGCTGACCCAGCGCCGGACCGATGGGGGGAGAGGGATTGGCCTTACCCGCTGGCACTTGCAGCTTGATAAAGCCGACGATTTTCTTGGCCATTGTGCGTTTCTCCTGCGAGTTCCGACGGCCACCCCCGGCGGGCGGCCTCCTCGCACCTAAGACCTGGATCTTCGCGTCACGCGTGACCGCCGCTGCCACCAGGCCGACACCGGCAGCGGAAAAGCTCGCACCTGCCGGCGCGAGCCGAAGAACCTTAGATTATAGCGAACTTTCAGCGCTTGCGCTGACGGCGCGCAAACGGACCCAGGCCGGCGCGGCCCAGCCGGCTCACACCTTCTCGACTTGGTTGAAGTCGAGCTCGACCGGCGTCGCCCGCCCGAAAATGGTGACCGATACGCGCAACTTGCTCTTTTCGTAGTTCACCTCTTCGACGGCGCCGTTGAAGTCGGCAAACGGCCCCTCCTTGACACGCACCATCTCGCCGATTTCGAACTCGACCTTGTGGCGCGGCTTGTCGGCGCCTTCTTGCATCTGGCCGATGATCTTCTGCACTTCCTCTTCGGAAATGGGGGTCGGACGGTTGCGCGCGCCACCGACGAAACCCGTGACCTTGCTGGTGTTCTTCACCAAGTGCCAGGTGTCGTCGTCCATCACCATCTCGACGAGCACGTAGCCGGGGAAGAATTTGCGCTCGGTGGTGCGTTTGACGCCGTTTTTGATCTCGACCACTTCTTCGGTCGGCACCAGGATGCGGCCGAACTTGTGCTGCATGCCCGCGCGTTGCACCCGCTCCAGGATGTTGCGCTCGGCGGCCTTCTCCATGCCCGAATAGGCGTGCACCACGTACCAGCGCATACCCTCGGCCGGTGCCGCACTGGCGCTCTTCGACGCCGAATTCGTCTCTGTCATCTCCGTCACCTCCAACCCAGAATGAGGCCGTACAGCACCCACTCGAGCAATTTGTCGGTCAGCCACAGGAACAGCGCCATCACCACCACGAAGGCGAATACGTAGGCCGTCATCTGGCCCGCTTCCTTGCGCGTTGGCCAGACGACCTTTTTGACCTCTTTGACGGCGTCGCGACCGAAGGCGATCAGCCGCTGCCCGGGCGAGGCGGTCAAGCCCAGCGCCACCGCCGCACCGAAGGCCACCAACAGCACCAGCCACTGCACCCACGCACCTTGCGCGGACAGCAGGTAAAAGCCGACGAAGCCGGCCAGCACCAGCGCCGCGGCGGCGGTCAGTTTGGCCTTGTCGGCGCCACCGCCGACGGTTTCGACATCCGTTGTGGCCATCGTCCCCACACCTCTACACACGTCAAGGGCGCATCCTGCGCCACGCTCCAGAAACACAAGCCCGCTACGGTCCGAAGACACGGGCGGGCTTGAAACATCAGGGCCGGCGATGTCTTGGCATTCACCAGCTGGCAGGGGCAGAGGGAATCGAACCCCCAACCTTCGGTTTTGGAGACCGACGCTCTGCCAATTGAGCTATACCCCTGCAGCGGCCGGCCGGCATCGCCGACCGGCCCGAACCCTCACGTCACTCGATGATCTTGGCCACGACGCCGGCGCCGACCGTGCGGCCGCCTTCGCGGATCGCAAAGCGCAGGCCTTCTTCCATCGCAATCGGCGCAATCAGCTTGACGGTGATGGTGACGTTGTCTCCC
>NZ_VJON01000050.1 GCF_007556685.1 Tepidimonas charontis
ACGTTATGCCGGGGGTTGGGGAACGTTATGCCGGGGGTTCCAACTGTTCGTTAAATACTTGACTATAGTTGCGCGTTTGTATACACTTTAATCATGTCTCGCAAGCTCGTACCAATACATGAGGCTGCCGAAGCGCTTGGCGTCTCGGCGCAGACTCTTCGCCGCTGGGAGCGCGAAGGGCGACTGTTGCCCGATGAGCGCACGCCATGACCGGGATCTGAATGCGGCAAGAAACCTTGCCACATACGCGGCGAGTTCCGCCGTGTCGGCCTGTGGAGGGGAAGGCGCTGGCCGCGCTCGCAAGAGTGCGGCGAAACCAGCCCCGATGAAGCAGGAAGTCAGCTTTGTTCCTGTTTAAGCAGGAATGAGTAAGTCTGACAGAACGGTTGGGGAAAGTTATCCAGGGGGGCGAGGCTTGGCTGGCCGCTTGATCTCCCACTTGCCGCGCGCGTACTCGGTCACCCGCCAGCCCAGCGCTTCGAGCTCGGCCAGCGCCTTGCGGGCGGTCTGCCGCCGCTTCTTCATCGCCTCGGGTGAGGCTTGGTCCGGCCAGACATAGCCGCACAGCGTGTCAAGCTCCACCCGCCCGGACTTGCCTGGGTCGATCCATCCGCACAGCCGCTGGTGGATCAGCCGCGTGGGGTCGGTGCGCAGCGCCCGTACTTCGGCCATGTCGATGCGGGCGTGATGCCCCCCGCCGATGACGGCAAGCGCGATCATGGGGTTGAGCGCCACGAACAGCTTGCCGTCCTGCTCATCGCTTGCGTAGTCCGACAGCAGCCGAAAGCCCATCCGCTTACTGCCCGCCTGCGCGACGATGGACACCTTCCAGAGCCGCTCGATGCACTCGCGGATGGCTTTAAACTGACTGCCGCCGTCGTCAGCGTAGCCAATCTCGCGCGCCAGCGCCCGATAGCTTCCCTTGACCACCAGGGCGTTTTGCCGGACGGCATCCCACTTGAGTTCCAAGGCCTGCCGCACCTGCTGCCCAGTCTCGGTCTTGGGCTCTGGTGTCAGCACGAGGCCTTCAGGGCCCGCCAACGCCACCAGCCCCTGCAGCACGCGCAAGTCGTCGGCGCCGAGCGGTTCCGGGCCGCTGAACTCGATGCTTCGCCCATCGCCGTAGTCGTACACCACGTGCAGCTTGGCGTGCTTGCGTTCGCCGCGCTTAAGACCGCGAAACAGCCCCGGCGCAAGGCAGTGCGCCCTGTCAAGCCGCGCGTGCGTCAGTTCATGCTTCGTCACGGCGACCTCCCTTCTTGCCGCCAGCCTTGAACAAATCGACCGGCAGCAGCACGCCGCCCTCGTGCCTGCAGTACCAGCGCGCAGGCTGCGGCATGTCGTAGTTCTGCTTGCTGGTGCCGGACCGCACGAAATAGCCCCGCCGCTCCTCGCCGATCGGGCGCAGGTCTGAGCGATCGCTCCAGTGCTGCGCTTCCTCCTCGGTCATGCGCGCCACGTAGCCGCACCAGCGGACGTTGTCGATGAGGGCGGAGGCGCCGCGCGCGGCCTGCTGCTGGTCGGCCTGGCCTTCGCGGGTGCTGTTTTTGTTGACGTGGTGCAGGAACAGCACCGCTGCGCCGGTCTGCGCGGCCAGGTACTCCAGCGTGGTCACCAGCCGCGCCATGTCGCCGTTGCTGTTCTCGTCGAGCGTGTGGATGCGGCTCAAGGTGTCCAGCACGATAAGCCGGGTGTTGGCGCATTGATCCACGATGGCTGCCAGCTGCGCCTCATCCATGATGTTGAGGCGCTTGCCCAGGATCGGCTCGATCGTCAGGTTTTCGGCGATGGCTTCCCGCGCGACTTCGCTCAAATGCCTGCCCATAGCGTGCAACCGCCGCACCAGCACCGGCTTGGGGTCTTCGCCTGCGAAATACATCACCTGCCCGGTGTGCTTGGGCGCCAGCCCCAGCAAGTCGCCGCCAGGCGCGTTGCATGCCACGGCCATCGCCGCCTGCAGCGCCCAAAAGCTCTTGCCGGTGGCGCCGGGGGCCACCAGTGCGCCCACGGTGCCAGCCAGAAAGCCCGGCCAGATGAAGTCAAGTTCGGGCGGCTCCTGAGTAAATGCCGCCATGATGTCAATAGCCATCGCACTCTCTCGGTAACGCAGGCACGCCGCCTGCGTCCCGTAGAGAAAGAGGTGGAACAAAAAACGGCTGTGCTGCGCACCGCCCAGCGCTAGCACGCCATCCACCCGCGCCTTCCCTTGCCTCCACCCCCCCCCGCGCGCTAGCGCGGCCCTTTTTCTGTTCCACCCCTTTCTCTATGGGGTGCGGTTCTGTTGGCCGCGCTGTTGTTAATGGAGGTTCTATGTATGTCAACGCGCCCTGATGAATTCAGTATTGCTGCTGCTTGGAAGTGGTATGTGCAGATGCGCCGCCGCGGTGTTAGGTTTTATCACACCCGCCATCGCAGAACCGGTGAAATGTTCTTTGTTATCAAGGCAGACCCCGACCGTCCAATGTCGCCTGCCGAAATAAAAAAGGCCGAAAACTTTGCCCGCAACCATTATATGGAAATATCGGGTTTTATGTGGCGCGAGCATATAGCTGGCGTACATGTGGAACAGCTTGACGCGGTTGAGTCGGAAGTAAATACGCGCATAGGCGATTTCCGCGCCCTGCTTACTTATCCCGGGCAAAAAGTGGCGTGTATCGAATGCAACCAGCTTGCGGCAGCGCCTGGTGGGTGGTGGTGCAAAGCTACAGGTCGCGTGTTGCCCCGAGAGCGAGTGTGTTCCCGATCGCGCGACTGCGAATTTTTCGATGGTGCGTACCTAACTAGCGAGTTCGATATTTATCCACCACCGCCCACTGTTCACCCGGACCGGCCAGCAAGTCCGGGGGAGGAGAGCCCGGCGTAACTCGGCTTTTCTGTTCCACCCCTTTCTCTATAGGGTGCGGGCGGCTTGCCCGCGTGACGATGCTGAATGCTGAAAGGAGTGTGTGTTGATGTTTCGCAAAAAGTCTGCCTCCCCGCCGCCGCCCCCACCGGCGGCTACCCCGTACTTGTCTGCCCGCCGCGAGTGGGACGAGCGCTACGGGCACCTACTCACCCAAGCCCGTAACTGGCGGCTGGCCGCGACTGCGGCTATCGGTGTGGCGGCGCTGGCGGTGCTGGGTGTTACCTGGATTGGTGCGCAAACCAAAATCCAGCCGTTCGTTATTGCGGTCGATAACCTCGGATCTCCGGTCGCTGTTGCCAAGCCCGGCGCATTGCAGCGCGGGCAGGAGCGCGACGAACGTGTTGTCCGGGCACAAATCGGCAATTGGGTGTGGAACGCCCGTACGCTGCTGACCGACTTTACGGCGCAGCAGGTGTTGTTCGATCGCGTTTACGCCATGTTGGCAACCGACGCAGCCGCCGCGCTAAAGCCGTTTTTTGAGGACGACCGCATGCCCAAGCTGCGCGAGCAAACTCAGGTGTCGGTTGAAATCAAAACTGTGCTTCCTGCGGGTGGCGATACGTGGCAAGTTGATTGGGTGGAAACCGTTGCCCGTCCCGGTGACACCGTGCGCCGCGAAAAATGGCGAGCTTTGATTGCGGTGGGGTTCTCGGAAAAGCTTGCGGCCAAGCCCGAGCTCATGATGTGGAATCCGTATGGTATGTATGTCAAGCAAGTGTCATGGCAAAAGGAAATTTGATTTGAACTGGAAATTGGAACGAAAGGAGTTTGAAATGCTGAACCGAACCGTTGTTGCTGTTGCCGCCATCGCCGCTTGCGCTGCTGCGCAGGCGCAGTTGCATGTTTCGCCGCCGCCGGTGACTAGCGAAACCCCAGCTTCTCCCGCCCAAGCGCTCGCGCAGCGGGCGGCGGCGGAGGAAGTGCTTGTTTCCGCTCCGGCTGCCGTGTCGCCTACACAGCCAACGCGGCAAGCGCCGGAAGTGTCCGTGCCGCCCCTGCAACCGCGGGTGCCCGCGCAAAAAGCGGCGCAGAGCCCACGCGACAAAGCGCTGGCCGATGCGGTCCGGCGCTGGGAGCAAACCGGGCAAGCCGATGCGCTGCTCGGGCAAGGGGGCGATGTGCGGGTGCCTTATGGCTATTCGCGTCCCGTTATTCCGTGCGCACCGCTGCAGGTGTGCGCCATCCGGCTGATTCCCGGCGAAAGCATTACCGCGCTGGCGATTGGCGACACCGTGCGATGGATGGCCCAGCAAACCACGGCAGGCGATACGCCTGTTGTCCTGATTAAGCCCACGCAAGGCGGTATTCAAACCAATATCGTCATTACCACCGACGCGGGGCGCGTGTATTACCTGCACGCGATCGGCAAAAAAGACGAATACCAGCCCATGACCAGCTTTTACGATCCTGACGACATGCTGCGCACGCAAACCGCCGAGGCGCGCGAAATTGAGCGCTTGAAGAAGCGCATCGAGCAAGCCGAAGCAGACGCCCGTCGCGCCCGCGAGGAAGCCGCTGTCCGCGCTGCGCAAAAGCGGGAAGAGGCGATTGTGGCGGAAGCGCCGGGGGCAACGCTTGATCCGACCAAGCTGAACTTCAGCTGGCGCTGCGAAGCGAATAGCCGTGCGGCGCGCGACTTTGTGCCGCAGCAAGTGTTTTCGTCGGCCACGCATACGTTTATCAAGCTCAAGCCCGACGCGGCGGAATTCCCGGGCGTATTTGCCAAGGATGGCGCTAGCTTTGCGCTACTCAACTTCCGGCGTAAAGGCGAATATGTGGTGGTCGATGGCGCGCAAAAGCACATTGTGCTGGCGGCATCGGTCGGGGATAACGCCAAACTGGTGGATTGTGTTCGTCGCGATGTGGAATAAGAAAGGAGGGCCACATGGAAAGCGTGTACGACGACAAAGACCTGACGGCGGATGTCGCCGGAAATGGTATTGTGCTGCCGGAAAAGGCCAAAGGCATTGCTCCTGAACCGAAGCCAACAAAGGGGCTGTCGCGCAAAGGGCTTTTTATTGCGTCCAGCGCGGTGGCGCTGCTGGTTGGCGGCATCGTGTTTGGTATTAGCACCACGCCCACCGCACCCAAAAGCAGCGGTGTTGGTGCGGGCGGTGATGATGAAGGGGCGGGACAGGTGGCGACTGTGGGCAACGCGCCGGACGTGCGCGCTTCTGCCGCTGCAAGTGCGAGCGCCGTTCCTAACTCCGCGTCTGTGGCTGTTCAGCCGCCGCCTGGCCCTGCAACTGCCGCCCCGCCGTCGCCTCGGGAGCAGTACTTGGAATGGCGCGAGAAGCATTATTACGACCGACTGCGCGCCCGGTTAACCGCGGAGGACCAGGCCTACACCGCCAAGCTGCTAGACGACGCGGCTTCGCCGTCGGCGGGGCTGCGGGGCCTGCAAAAAGTAGCTGCCGCTACGGGTGCGATGGGCCGCCCCACCGCTGCCGCTGCTGCTGCTGCGCCGGTTGCTGAGGCTCGTGAGCGTTCGCTGGACGCCGACCGCGCCGCGTTGCGCGAAATGGTGCGGCACGAGGTTGCCAAAGTCGCCCCTGCTGCCGCGCAAACGCCCGCTACCACCACGGACGACGGCTATCTGCAAAACACCGTGCGCGACAAGCGGCCCGGTTACGAAATCGCGGCGGGGACGATTATTCCGGCGGTATTGCTGTCGGCGATTAATTCGGACCTGCCCGGTTCCATCATTGCCCAAGTTCGGCAGCCGGTCTATGACACGTTTGATTACCGCAAGCTGCTGATTCCGGCGGGCACCAGGATTGTCGGACGGTATTCGTCCGACATCAATTACGGACAGGAACGGGTGATGGTCGCATGGGATGAAATGATTTTCCCCAACGGCCGCCGCATTAATATTGCCGGAATGCCTGGAACGGATGCGCAAGGGGCATCAGGCATGCGCGACAAGGTGGATACCCATTTTTGGCGCACGTGGGGTAATGCGCTGCTGGTTAGCCTGATCGGGGCTGCGGCGCAGCAGGCGCAACCGCAAAATCAGGGGACATTTAACACGCCTACGGCCAGCCAGCAGGCCACAGCCGCTGCTGCCAATTCGCTGAACGAAACGGCTTCGCAAGTGCTGCGCAAAAATTTGAATGTTGCGCCGACGCTGGAAATCCGGCCTGGGTATCTGTTTAACATCATGGTCAACAAGTCGGTATCGCTGCCGGAATATAAGGAGTAATGCGATGTTGGCCGAAGCGCTTGCCGCACTTGCGTTTGTTGTGCCCGGCGACGATGTGGTTGCGCGATGCCTGGATGCGGCGCAGCGGCATTTCCGTACACCGCCCGGGCTGGTGCACGCCATCGCCCGGGTGGAGTCGGGGCTGAACCCGCGTGCGGTGAATACCGCGAACCGCAACGGTACGCACGACATCGGGTTGATGCAGGTCAATTCATCTCATTTGCCCCGCCTGCGCGGTGCGGGCATTGACCGCGAACACCTGTTCAATCCGTGTATCAACGCCTTTGCCGGCGCGGAAATCCTCGCTCGCAATTTAGGCGAAACCGACGGGGCGATTGTTCCAGCGCTGGCGATGTACAACACGGGCCGCACGGATTCGTCGGTTGGCGCGCGCTATGCGCAAAAAGTGCTGGCGGCATGGGGTGCCGCGCGTGATGGCGCAACCCATATTGCACCAACACGCCGCCCAGCCATTACAGCCGCGCCGCTCCTGGTGGCGCAATCCGCAACCCCGTTCGCACCAAGGTGGTAATCATGGCGTTTGGATATGTAACCGCAGGCGCTGCATCGCGCAGCGCGATGGAAGTGGAATATGTGAAAGATTTGATTGAGCGCGCCACCGGCTGTCACCGTGTGGAATGCAGCAAAACTCGGGTGGGCAACATTTCCGCCACGTTTAGTCTGCCCGGCGACAAAATCGAGGGGCTAGCGCGCGCGATGGCAACACGCGATGGTAGGCTTATGCTGTGGCATCTCGGTCTGCCCGGCGGACTAAAACTGGGCGAGCCGTTCGCGGAGCGCGAAATCGCTTCTCGCGGCGGTAAAGGCCCGATTCGCGGTCATGAAATCGGGCTTGCCAAATTCGAATCACTGCTTGAAAACGGCTTTCGCCTCGAGCGCCCAGCGCTTCCTCCCCCGGTGCGCGATCGTCGAAGCGATGCGGAAATCGAGGCGGCGGTGCTGCAGCAATTGCAGTCAGAGTATGGCTGGGAGTTTCATGGCCGCACGACCGGCGGCATTGTGCTTGCCAACGACGGCACCGGCACCAGCGCCGCCTGCCGCGTGCTGGTGAAAGACGGTATTGCGCGGGTCTGGAGTTTCCGCGGCGGGCTAAAGCTGGGCGCGCCGTGGCGGGAGGGCTACGACACCGCGACGGGCGACAAGTCATATTGGGCACCCGGGCACGCGTTTTTTGAGCGTGTGCAGATGCTAAACACCCGCCCGCCACTGGCGGTACCCCAAGCGATCGCCAAACCCGGCCCCGCGCCGCAGGAGGTGCGTGAAAAGGTGCTGGCGATGCTTAAGTCGGGTACCCCCGCCCCCGACACGCACCATCACTTAACAAAGGGCGACGGTCATCCGCTGCCCAACCCCGGCTTTGTGCAGCTGTCGCGAGGCGACTATACCGGCGCGATGGTGGTGCCCATGCTGCGACCGGCTGATGGTTCAGCGCACACACTGGAAGTGTGCGGTGCGCAACTGCTGCTGCCAGCTAAAAACAGCTTCGGCACCGACAAGCTTATGCTGCGCGGATCGCGGCTTGATACCGCGATGTTGCTGTTTCCGCCGCTCGACATCCAGGCCGGTCACGGTCAGGTCAACCTGCGCGACTGGATCATGAATATATCGCGCGGCGACGGCAACAGCAAGCCGATTGTGCTATGCGAGGGCGTCATGACCGCGCTGGCGGTACACGCATCCGGCGCCGGGCATGCGGTGTGCTGCTTTTCGTCGGGCAATGTTGTTAATGTCGCCCGGTGGCTGCATCAGCACGAATACGATGCGCTTCATGGTCTGGTAATAGCCGCGGACAACGACATCGGTGTGGATCGTGGCGGCCATGTTAAGTCTCCGACGCTGCCCAAACTAATTGCTGTCGCGCGCGAAACCGAGGCTGACATTGCTTTTCTCGGCAACAGCTACCCCGTCGGCACCGACGCGCGGGACCTGTGGCGCGAAGGCGGGGCGGCGGCGGTGCGGCGCTACATCGAGCGTGCGAGCAAGCCTGACGAAGTTGAGCGCCGGTTCCATGCCGCGGTGCGGGCGCGGGGGGCGGAACTTGAGCGCTGAAGCTTTTCTGTTCCACCCCGTTCTCTATAGGGTGCGGGCGTGGTGCCCGCGCCAACCAACTTGAAACCTGAAAGGAGCCTTGACATGAAAACAACTCTGCTGACCAATATCCGCCAGCACTTTACCGCCAGCCGCCTGCGCCACCGCGCCGCGATCGTCGGTGCGGCTGCCCTGGCCGCCCCCGCCGCATTCGCGGGTACAACGGAGCTGCCGTGGGACAGTGCGATAACCACACTTAAAGACAATTTGACCGGCCCGGTTGCCACCGCGATTTCCGTGGTGGCGTTCCTTGCCGCAGGCGCGGCGCTGGTGTTCGGCGGCGACGAGCTGGGCAACATTGCGAAGCGGCTGCTGTATGTGGTTCTCGGCGTGGCAATTATTGTGCTGGGCAATAACTTCCTGACCACGCTCGGCCTGACCAACTCCGGCGCGCTGATTTAATCAAGGGGCGGGAGCATGGCAACGGAAACGCCGGAGGGCTGGGAAGTTACCGTGCACCGCTCCCTTACCCGGCCTATTTTGCTCGCCGGGGGGGAGCGTGAATTGGTGCTGATGCTTGCCATCATCGCCGGAATTTTTATCATTTCCCTGTTCCGGTGGTGGTCGGTTGCGGTAGGCGTCGGGTTGTGGATTGTGGGCATGTGGGTGCTGCAACGCATGGCCGAAAAAGACCCGCAGTTTTCCAAGACTGCTATTCGTGCCATTCGCTACCGCAAATGGCTGGCACCGGCCACCAACCCATTTGCACCGCCACGAATTGGAAAGGACTAAACATGCTGCTGGAAGAGTTTCGCAAAAACATCAAGAGCCTGCCCGACGTGTTGCCCTGGGCCGGGCTGGTCGATGATGGCATCGCGCTGACCAAATCCGGGGGGTTCCTTGCCGCATTCGAAGTGCGCGGCCCCGACCTCGATTCCGCCACGCGTGAGGAACTGGTGTCCGTTGCAGCGCGCATTAATGCCGCCCTGCGCCTCACCGACGGCTGGGCGGTATATATGGACGCCACCCGCCGCATCTCGCCTGAGCCGGTGCTGGCGGGACACTATCCGGACCGCACCACCAAACTCATCGCGCAAGCCCGTGCGTTAGCGCGCGAAGGGGAAAGCGCGGGCTTTGAAACGCGCCACGTGCTGTCGCTGCTGTGGCACCCGGACCCCGATGCGGCGGGCAAAACGGAGGCGATGTTTGTCGAGGGCGGCGATACGGCAGGCGTGGAAACGCGCAATTTGCAGCGCTTTAAGAGCGCGATCGCGGAAATCGCCGATCGTTTCTCGGGTGTCGTTAAAATCCGCCGCCTGACCGACCGGGTGTTGCCCGACGGGTCACTTGATTCGCCGCTGCTTGCGTATTTGCAGGAATGCGTAACCTTCGAGCAGCGCGAGCGGTTTATCGTTCCCGAAGTGCCCATGTATCTGGACGCGGTACTCGGGCGCCGCGGTGTAACGGTGGGCTTTGAACCGCGTGTGGGCGATAAAACAGTGGTTGCGATTTCGATTCACGGTCTGCCCGCGTCATCGCATCCGGGTATTCTCGATTTCATCGGGCGGCTGCCGGTAGAGTTCCGATGGTCCAACCGATTTATTATGCTCGGCCAGCGCCAAGCCGACACCGCGATTAAAAAGTACCGCTCGAAATGGGCGCAAAAGCGGTATTCGCTGATGAATCTGCTGCGGCAGGCTAACGGCGGTCAAGCTTCGCACACCAACCTCGATGCCGAAGCGATGACGCAAGATGCCGTGGAAGCGGAAGGCATCAATTCGTCAGGGCTAGTGCGATTCGGCTACTGGACCAGCGTGGTGCTGGTGGCACATGACGATGCACAAACCGCCCGCGATGCCGCGCGGGCGATTGTAAAGGAAATTGTCAATCGCGGGTTTGATGCGGCCATCGAAGACGTGAATGCGATAGAAGCTTACATTGGCAGCATGCCTGGCAACACGTATGCCAACGTTCGCCGCCCCGTCGTGCATACGCTGAACATGGCGCATTTCCTGCCGTTTACCGGCGTGTGGCCCGGCCCGGACAAGCATCCGTGCCCCTTTTACCCCGCGGACAGCGGCCCGCTGCTGCTGGTAAAAACTGACGGCTCGACACCGTACCGCCTGTCGCTGCACGACGGCGACCTGGGCCACGCCGTCATCGTCGGCCCGCCCGGCAGCGGCAAGAGCACGCTGCTGGCAAGCATCGCGGCAGCGCAGTTTCAGTACCGCGACGCGCAGGTGTTTGCGTTTGACAAGGGCTACTCGATGCAAACGCTCGTGCTTGCCGCGGGAGGCGAGCACTACGACATCGCGGGCGAGGATGCGACGCTGGCGTTTTGTCCGCTGCAAGCTATCGATGGCGAGGCGGAGCAGTCGTGGGCGTCGGAGTGGCTGGAGCAGTTGGCGGCACTGCAAGGGGTGGAATGCAATCCGGGCATGCGCAAAGAGCTTTACCGCGCTGTCGTGCAGCTGGCCCGGCAAACACCGGGCGGGCAGCATCGCACCTTGACAGATTACATCACCGTGTTGCAAGACCAGGCGCTGCGCGAAGCGCTGGAGTATTACACCCTTCGCGGCCCAGCCGGGGCGCTCCTGGATGCGGAAACTGACGGGCTGGCGGAGGCGTATTTTCAGGTGTTCGAGCTTGAGCACCTGATGCAGCGGGGCGAAAAAATTGTTATTCCGGTCTTGACGTATTTGTTCCACCGACTTGAAACTCGATTCCGGGGCCAGCCGACGCTGCTGGTCCTTGACGAGGCTTGGCTGATGCTGGGGCATCCGGTATTCCGCGCCAAGATTCGGGAGTGGCTGAAGGTGCTGCGCAAGGCCAATGTTGCGGTGGTGTTTGCCACGCAATCGCTCAACGATCTGGCGTCCAGCGGTATCGCGGATGCCATTTTCGAATCGTGCCCAAGCAAAATCCTGCTCGCAAATGCTGAAGCGCTGACGGAAAGTGTGCGTCCGTTCTATGAGGCGATCGGGCTCAATCGGCGGCAAATTGAAATTGTCGCCGCCATGACGCCAAAGCGCCAGTATTACCACGTGCATCCGGACGGGCGCCGGGTGTTCGAACTGGGGTTGACGGCTGAGGAACTGGCGTTTGTCGGGGTGTCAGACAAAATATCGCTTAAGCGCATCGCCGCCCTGCGTGCCGCTGATCCGGAGGGGTGGCCTGCGCAGTGGCTGCACGAACGAGGCCTGCCCGATGCGGCGCAGGCTTGGATGGACATGGAATGAAAGAAAGGAGTTGCCCATGAAAGCACGTACCACCACCATCGCTGCTTGCCTTGCGGCGGCGCTGACGCTCGCCACGGCTCCGGTTCGCGCCGGAGGCGCGGCGGGGATGGCAACGGAAGTCACGCAGCTTGCTAACAACGCCGAGTTGGTGGCAATTTACGCCGAAAACGTGGCGCAGGTGCAGCAAATGATACAGCAGTATCAAAACATGCTGCAAAACACGCTAAACTTGCCGCAGCAAATGTGGCCGTCGATTTTTGTGCAAATCGAAGACCTGGTGGAGGCCGTCGGCGCAGTCGAGGGGGCTGCGAATGCATCGGTCAACGCACTGTCGTCGTTCGCGTCGCACTACACAAAGTCCGGTGTCGGCGAGTACATCGCTGATATCAAGCGCTGGCGGCAGGGGGTGCGCAACCAAATCGGGGAGGCGCTGCGGCAAGCGGGACTCAACATCAACAATATGCGCAGCACGCATCAGGCATTGCAGCAAATCCAAGCCGCGTCGCAGTCTGCGCAAGGGCGGATGCAGGTGCTGCAGGCGGCAAACCAAATCGCCGGGCTGATGGTCAATGAAATCACGTCGCTGCACCAAACCATTGTCGCGGCGGAACAGGCCCGTCTGAATTACATGCAAACCGAAATCGAGGAAAAGAAACGGCAAGAGGACGCCGTGCAGGAATTTTTCCGCAGCGGCAATCGCCGGTATTTTTAATTGGGGGGGATATATCATGAGCCGTCGCTGGATACTGTTTGCCGTACTGCTGCTGGCCGGGCCGGGGGCGGCCCTGGCCCAAACTGCGGGCGTACTGGACGCAATACTAAGCCAATCATCGGCGCTAACCGCCACGTGGATGGATCGGGCCATTGATTTGGCACAAAAAATCTTCGGTGCTTTGGTGGTGCTGGAGTTCGTTTGGTTCGGCGCACAAACAGTGCTAAAGAAATCCGAGCTCAGCGAGTTATTCGGTGGGTTGGCGTTCAAGGTGGTTGCTATCGGGTTCTTTTACACCCTTATCCAATACGCGCCATCCTGGATTCCGGCCATCCAGCAATCGTTCCTGCAGGCCGGAGCCACGATATCCGGGCTGGACCTGCAAACGTTCACGCCGTCTCGGATCATTAACTATGGGGTGGATGCGGCAGGCAAAATGCTCGGCGATTTTGGCGATCAGGTCGGTAACGAACTTAGTGGTGGATGGTGGAACGCCATCGGTGTTATCGGGCGAAACCTGCTCCCAGCCCTGATCATGGTCATTTCGGCGTTTTTGGTGGTTATCGCGTTTGCCATCATCGCCATCCAATTTATTGTGACGATGCTGGAATCGTATCTGGTCATCGGCGCTGGGGCGCTGATGCTGGGATTTTCCGGCTCGCGCTGGACCATGAATTTTTCTGAAAAGTACCTAAGCTATGCAATGTCTGTCGGCGGCAAGCTTATCGTGGTAACGCTATTGGTCGGGTTCGGGCAAAGCTTTGCAGACGGAATTATCGAGCACTGGTCGTCGCTGCGACAAAATACTGGTAACGGCGCTATCAAATTTGGCGACTATTTAGCAATTGCGGGCGGCTCGCTGGTGTTTTCTGCGATGAGCTATATGCTTCCGTCGCTTGCCGGGTCTATGCTCAACGGTGTTGCCAGCATGTCGCTAGCTAATACCGCGGGCGCAGCGTCTTCTGCAACTATGCCAGCTGTCACGGGCGGCGCGCGTGTAGGCGCGACCGCGATGAGCGGAACTTCGGCAGCGCTGACACATGCCGCTGCTCGACTCGCGCCGACCGGCGCTATTTCCGGCATCACCCGCGCGGCTGGCGGCGGCGGCGGCGGCGACGGCTCGATGGCTGGAGCGACGCGGGCGGCCTTTGGCGGCGGTGGCGGATCGGGCGCTGGCGCGCCCGGGGCTGGCGCTGCAGCGGGGGCAAGCGCAATGCACAAGCGCGGCAGTGCTACCGTGGTGCAGCCGCACGGCGGCGCGCAACAACGGCCCGGTCAGCTGCCGGGCGGCGGGGGTGGAGCGCAGCACGCGGCGGCGAATGCCCCGGCGTTCCACGATCCGCGCGCGGCAGGCGGCCCGGGCGCAGGCCTCGGCGGCGGTGCGCAGCAAGCACAAGCGCAGGCCTCCGCGGCGGCAGGCCGACCGGACGCGGGCTGGCGGGACTACCGCGACGAGGAGCGCGACAAGCAGCGCGAAATGCGCGCGCGAGCAAGCGCAGGCAAGTTTAGCCGGGCGCTGCTAAAAGCAGCCGACAAGGCATCGGATGCAAGCGACGCTATGTCTGCGTTTGCCCGCCGCAACCGCCGTCCGCTGCAATCCGACGGGCACGTCGGGGCGGCACCCGGTATGCGGATGCGCATCGATGATTGATCCAAAACAAACCGGGGGGGCGTTGCCCCCCCTTTTTTTGTTAGATGAGAAATGCAAGAATGACGGCTTCCAGCACCCAGCTCGCGACGATCATGGCCTTAGCCAGCCCGTCGTCGATTTCGTAGGACAAAATCTCGAAAATGCGTTCCAAAGCGTACATGCTTTCTCCTTTCGCTTACGCACGGGTACCGCGCCCGCATTTGTATGATACGGCACATGACGCGAGAATTCAAATTCGAGGATCACGCGATCGGCCTTCCCTTGCCCCCGTCCCCGCGCGCAGCGCGGCCCTTTTCTGTTCCACCCCGTTCTCTATAGGGTGCGGGCGTCGTGCCCGCGTGACTGGAGCAGATGCGATGAAACCGTTTGAGCAAGCTTTTGCTGAGATGTCGTCCGAGCAGCGTCGGCGCGTGGAAATCTTCGAGCGCTACGACACCGAGTGGGGGCCGGTGCGTGAGGCCCGCAACGCCGCGATTGCAGAACATGAAAAGGAATGGCGCGAAAAGGCCGTGCAATTCATGCGCGATCAGGAGACGCGCCGGGCCAGCGCCGTGAAGGAATACGAGGCCAAGGGCCTTTCGCCCGGAGCCGCATATGCGGCGGTGGCGTTCGATTTTGCGCGCGAGTTCGAAGACCATGTTCTTGAAAAGGATGCTGCCGCCAGAGCGCTGGATGAGCAGCTGCAAAAGCCGAAGTCGTGGCGCAGGTGGCTTGAGGAGCTGAATGAACGCGAGCCGGGCGATCCGGTTGTGGAAAGCCTGCTGAGGGAGTGCAGTCAGTGCGACATCGAGGCTGCGGTGGACGGGTTTCTAAAAAGCCCGCCGCCTGAACGGCTGCTGTCCGAGCTTGTGATGCAGCAAGAAGGCGAAGCGGTGGCGTTTAAGCGTGGCACGACCACGGTATTCCGCGATGTCGGCAATCGGTTGAATGTCCAGCGCACCGACGCCCGCGACATCGAGGCGGCGTTGCGTGTTGCCGCGCAAAAATTCGATACCGATAAGGGCCTGCTGCTGACCGGCGACACCGCGTTTAAAACCGCCGCCGCCGAAATCGCGGGCCGCATGGGCCTTCCCCTGCGCAACGTGGAGCCCGAGGTGCTGTACGCCTGGGAGCGTGGCCGCCGCGCTGCAATAGGGCAGCAGCTGACCGCTTCGCCCCGCCCCGCGGTGGAACGCGGCATCGAGGGCGAAAAGCGCGAGCTGGGGGCCGATCTGCTTAAAGGCGCTCAAATCGTGGAAATCGACGAGCGCTGGGGTCGCGATACCGCTGCCGCGCAAGCGCTGGAGCGTGCCGGGCTTCGGCTGATAACCGCCGGATCGGAGCGCGATCCAACCCGGTTGATGATGGCCGACCGGTTTGCGGTGGATATGCCCGCCGACCGCAAGGAAGCTGCTTACCGCACCATGCGCGGCCTGCCGCGCGACGTGCTGCAAGCGCTGGCGCAAACGGACTGGACCAACCCCGAAGCGGTGGTAGTGGCCGGTGAAGCGCAGCACAAAGTGCTAGTCGAGCGGCAGCTTGTAAACGAGCGCGGGCAGCTGACGCCCGCGGGGTTGGATGTGATTTTGGTGCGCGACGAAGAAATTGTGCGGATGCGGCAAGACCCGAAACTGCGAATGGTGCTAGCTAAAGATGCCAAAACCTCGGCAGAATTTGTGCGCGAGGCGATGGGTGAGCTTGTTACCCAGCCCGCTGGCAGCCGGGTGCAGGAAGCTGCGCAAGAGGCCGAGCAAAAGCAGGAAGCCCGCGAACTGCCGGTCGAGGAGAAGCAATTCGAGCGCAGCCCGAAGCGCAACCGTCAGCCCGAGATTGAAATTGAATTTTGAGGAGCAGCAAGCGATGCATACCATTGTGATCGAAAACGAATTTGGCGACGTTGAGGAAGTGCTGGCGGCAACGCTGGACGAAGCCGCGCTGCTGGAACTGGACGACGCGGATGCGTGTGGTGACAAAAGCCTCGAGTCGCGCGTCGATATATGGGTTGACGACGACGATGTGGTGTGAGGTGTGCGATGACGACACAGGAAACAACGCGCCGCGACGTGCGGCAGGAAGTCACCAATTCGATTATCGAACACCTGGAGCGCGGGGTGATGCCGTGGCGTAAAGGCTGGGGTGCGGCCAAAGATACTGCGCTGCTGCTGCCGCGCAACGGCGCAACCGGCCACGTGTACCGCGGCGGCAATCGGCTGTATCTGCTAACCGTGATGCGCGAGGCTGGCTACGACGATCCGCGGTTTTTCACGTTTAAACAGCTGCAGGCGCTGGGCGCCGGGCCGGAAAAGGGCTCGAAGGGGTACGCTGTGGAGTATTGGGATCGGCTGCCGTTTTGGCGCCGCCGAGACGTGGAGGTGCTGCATGGCGACATGCGGGTGCGGGTTGTCGGCGCGGATGACAAAACCGCCACGCTTGCCACCGGCGAGCAGGTGGCGGTGGAGGAGCTTTCCGCGCGCGGCCCGGGCATAAAAAATCCGCTGCCGTGGCATTCGGCGCAACGGGTGCTGGATGCGGTGATTGCCAAATACGCCGTGGTGTTTAACGTCGCGCAAGCGCGGGGGTTGGAGGAATATCTGGAGGCCAATCCGCTGGAAAATAACGTCGCGCAAGCGCGGGGGTTGGAGGAATATCTGGAGGCCAATCCGCTGGAAAAGCCAGCCGCCAGCGCGCTGCAGCTGGATAAACAGCTGGCCGCGCTCGTCGGGCACATGAAAAGCACTGGCCTTACCGTGCAATTCGTACCCGGCGACAGCGCATGTTACCTTCCGCGGGATGACCGCGTGGTGATGCCCGCGATGGAGCAATTTAAGTCCAGTCTTGAATTCCGTTCCACGCTGCTGCACGAGCTGATTCACGCAACCGGCCACGAAAAGCGCCTGAACCGTGAAGGCATCGCACAATTCGATGGATTTGGTACCGAGCGGTACGCCAGAGAGGAGCTGATTGCTGAGCTTGGCAGCGCGTTTGCCGCGGCGGAAACCGGCATTGAGCGTGACGATGCCAATCACGCCGCTTACATTGACTCGTGGCTAAAGGTGCTGCGCGGCAAGGATGGCAAGCATGCGCTGTTCGAGGCGGCGCGGCAAGCCGATAAGGCCTGCGACTACGTGCTTGAGCCGCTGCGCGAGCGGCAGCAGCAGCGGCAGCCGGAACCGGTGCGCGAAGCCGAGGTCGAACTTTAAACATCCGCCCCGTCCCGTGAGGGAAGTTGCCCGGCCTTCGCGCCGGGCTTTTTTGTTCCGGCCCATTCTCTAAGGGGTGCGGGCGCGGTGCCCGCTTGTTCCTTCGGAGGTTTCGATGGCTACGACCACACCATCACGCACCAACCCGCTGGCCGAAATCCGGCGAGACGGCAACATTGTTGAAGACGCGCAAAACATTGCGACCATCATCCTTGACCCGCATGGCGAACGATTGCATGACCATTGGACTAAAGCGTCGTCCCTGAAAAATTCATTTTCACGCCGCCCTTAGCCGCAGCTGGGCAGGGTTGGCGCCACTGGTCTCGGTTGGCCGCCGCTGGGCGAGCCACCGGCCGATGAGGCGCACGGCCGCAATGAGGCG
>NZ_VJON01000051.1 GCF_007556685.1 Tepidimonas charontis
TGTGCGTCGAGACGCACGAGACCTGGCTGGAGGACAGCCGTTACCTGAACATGACGCTCCTTTCGGAGCAGAAAAAGGAGGCGTTGAGACTGGCCGCCTGAAGCGGCCGCGCGCTGTCGTCATCGCTGCGGGCTACGCCCTCCGCGACAACGACAGCGCAAACAGGATCAACCAATTACCTGATCACCAATTTGCACAACTTGACGCACACAACTTCACCACGACACCCAGGATCCGCGCCGAGATCCAGGTCAGCAAGGAGCCCATGAGGGTTCTGGCCCAGCGCTTTGGCGTGAGTGTCTGCACCACCAGCCCGCTGGAAGAAGTGTGCATCGGTTCATGACGCCTCCCATACCCCTCATCGACTGCAAACCACGCTGACGTCGGCCCAGGAGTCCATCGTGCTCGTCTTGCGTAAAAGCCTGGGCCTTTCGCTGGATGACCTGCTGGCAGTCGTACGCGAGTTCACCCATCCGACCATCTCACGCGCTGCCTTGCACCGCATGCTCAAACGCCATGGAGTGTCGGCGCGCGAGGCATTGAGCGTGGATCGCCCCAGGACCAAGCCGTTGAAGGCCTACGAGCCCGGCTTCGTCCACATCGATGTGAAGTACCTGCCGCAGATGGCGGACGAAACCACGCGGCGTTACCTGCCTGTTTGTGGCCATTGATCGCGCCACCCGCTGGGTGTTCGTGCGTGTCTATGCCAGCAAGAGCGCTACCAACGCCTGGCGCTTCCTGAAGGAATTGCACAAGGCCGCTGCCTTCCGTATCCGAACGATCCTGACCGACAACGGCAAGGAATTCACGGATCGCTTCATCACACGGGGAGAGCGTACGCCGACCGGCAGGCATCAGTTCGATCAGCTCTGCGAGGAGCTAGGGCCTGTTAACACTATCGCAACGATTCGACGATCAGTGCGAAGTGGATGAAGGCCGCGAACATGACGTCGAGCTTGTCGAAGCGGCTGAAGATGCGGCGGAACCCTTTCAGACGGCGGAACAGGCGCTCGATTTCGTTGCGGCGCTTGTAGATCTCGGTGTTGTACGCCCATGGCTGGGTCCGCAGCGGATGCGGGGGCACGACCGGATCCAGGCCCAGATCCAGCGCGAGCTGCCGGGTTTCATTGCCCTCGTAGGCGCGATCCATGACCAGATGGCAGCGCGCGGGCAGGGGTGGCAGGGCATGCAGCAGGGCGCGACCGGCTGGGGCATCGCCCGCCTGGCCCGGCGAAAGCGAGAAGGCTAACGCGCAGCGGGAATCCGCGGCAGCCATATGAATTTTGGTGGTCCAGCCTCCGCGGGAGCGGCCGATAGCCTGCGGGCCGTTTTTTTTCGTGCGCCGGTGCCGTCCGGGTGGACCTTGACGATCGTACTGTCCAGGCTGACCGCCTCCAGCCGCACCCGGACCAGCTGTTCGGCCTGCATGCGCTCGAAGACCCGATCCAGGACCCCGGCCTTGGCCCACCGGTTCATCCGCGTGTAGATCGTGTGCCAGTTGCCGAACCGCTTGGGCAGGGCCCGCCACTTGCAGCCATTTTCGGCCACGAACAGGATCGCGTTGAGCACTTGAAGGTTGTCCAGCGACACATTGCCCCGCTGCCGCGGCAGGCAATCCTCAATACGCGCGAATTGCGCAGGCGTAAGTTCCATGCGCAGTATGTTAGCACGTAGTGTTAACAGGCCCTAGGCATTGAGCATCGCCTGACCCGCCCCAAACACCCGCAGACCAACGGCATGGTTGAACGCTTCAACGGGCGCATCGCCGACATCCTGCGCACCCATCACTTCCATTGCGGCGAAGAACTTGAGGCCACCATCCTGCGGTATGTCTGGCTGTACAATCACCAACCGCCACAGAAAGCCTTGGGGCATGTCAGCCCCATCCAGGCCATGATACAATGGCAGCGATCACACCCCGAACTGTTCAACAGACGTGTTACCAATCAGCCGGGACACGACACCTGGGCCTTCGATATCCTGACAGTGCTATTGTCTGGTCTGGCCGCCACGCATCGGCGCACGGGGGATAACCCGGGTGCAAAGCGGGTTTTGCGCCCCCCCGGCTCGGCCTCCCCCTGACTCACCCATCCATGAACGCTTTGCTGAACCGTCTGCGCCTGACTCAGCGGGTCTTTGCCGTCATCGTCGGCTATCTGGTCGTGCTCGCCCTCGTGGTCAGTGCCGGGCTGTGGGGGCTGTACACGGCCAAGACCAGCCTGCGCGAGGTGCATGCCCACCGCATGGCGATCAGCGAAGCACTGACCACGCTGCTGCGCAACTACTACGACAACCGCTTGCACGTCCTGCTGGCCTTCCAGCACGCGCCGGACAGCCCAACCCGCGCGCTGCATGACCATCCCACGTCGATGCACTTGGACGTGGTGAAACAGCAACGTGAATCGAACAACCAGGCGCTGAAAACCATCGAATCGATGCTGCCGCAGATGGACGACGAGGAGCAGCGCCTCTATCAAGCCGTGATGGACGCGCGCAAGGCCTGGCAGGCCAAGCGCGACCAGGCGCTGGAGGCCGTTCGGGCCGAGAACTTTGGCGCCGAGGTCATGCAGGCCTTTCTGGTGGCCGGCCGCACCGAAGGCGCGGCGTTCGAAGCCGCGATGCAAAAGCTCCGCGATCTGCAGCACCGGCGTGCCGACGAGGAAGCGAATGCCGCCGAGCGGCGCTACCACTTCAACCTGGCGCTGGTGGTGGCGGTGCTGTTGCTGGGTGCGCTGCCCATGACGGTGCTGATGGTGGCGACCCTGCGGCGCATGTCCACGGGCTTTCGCATCGCCGACGAGACGGCCACCGCAATCGCGGCGGGCGACCTGTCGCGCGCCATCGTCCCCGACGGCCGCGACGAGATCGCCCATGTGCTGCAACAACTGGAGCAGGCGCGCCAGGGGCTGCGCGAACTGATCGGCAATGTGGTGTCGGCCGCGGACAGCATCGCCAGTGCCGCCAGCCAGGTCGCCAGCGGCACGCTGGACCTGTCGCAGCGCACCGAGCAGCAGGCCAGCTCGCTGGAGCAGACCGCGTCGGCCACAGAGCAGCTCAACAGCACCGTGCACCAGAACGCGGCCAATGCGCAGCAGGCGAACGACATGGCCGAAAAGGCGTCGGCCATCGCCGAGCGCGGCGGGGACGTCGTACGCCAGGTGGTGCAGACCATGAACGACATCAACGAGTCGTCGCAGCGCATCGCCAACATCATCGGCGTGATCGACGGCATCGCGTTCCAGACCAACATCCTGGCGCTCAACGCCGCGGTGGAAGCCGCGCGCGCCGGCGAGGCCGGGCGCGGCTTTGCCGTCGTGGCCTCCGAGGTGCGCAATCTGGCCAGTCGCAGCGCCGAGGCCGCGCGCGAAATCAAGGCCTTGATCAGCGACTCGGTGACCAAGGTGGGGACAGGCAAGGACCAGGTCGATGCCGCCGGCGCGACGATGGCCGAGATCGTCCACAGCATCAAGCGCGTCACGGAGCTGATGCGCCAGATCGCCACCTCCAGCGCCGAGCAGGCGGATGGGCTGGGGCAAATCAACCAGGCCGTCGCGCTCATGGACGGGGTGACGCAGCAAAACGCCGCCTTGGTGGAAGAGGCATCGGCCGCCGCGGCTGCCCTGCGCGAGCAAGCGCAGCAACTGACGCAACAGGTGGGGCGCTTCCGCCTGCGTTGAGAGGGGGCGGATGCGGGTCCGGATCTGGTAGGCTGGCGCCACGTCCCTGCAACGGCCGCGCCCGGTCCGCGCGTCCGCCCCGCCGCCCCTCACGGACGGGCGGTTCGCCGCCCGTACCGCCCTTCGCCCGTGGTGGCGGTGGTCGGTTTGGGGGGCGGGCTTGGCGGTGCTCGCCGCGTTGGCGGGCTGTGGCACGCCGGCACCGCGCCCCGGCGCCGCCTCGGCGCCGGCCACGTCGGACCGCGACTTCGGCTACGACGGAGGGTCGGTGACGGCCACGCAGACGGGTGCGGCCTGCGAGCTGCGCTGGCAGGGTGCGCTCCATGCCGGCGCCGTGCCCCGGTTGCGCCAGGCGCTGGATGCGTTGGACCGGCAGCGCTGCGAACGCCGCACGCTCGTGCTCGGCGCCGTGGACGGGGCCGTGGGCGAAGCCATCACCATCGGCGCGATGGTGCGCAACCGGGGCTGGGACACGGCGATTGCGCCCGGTGGTCTGTGCCGCACCCCGTGCTGGCTGGTGTTTGCCGCCGGCGCCCAGAGGCACATGGCCGATGGCCCGACGCCGGCGCGGGTGGTGTTCAGCCAGATTCCGCCCGACGCGGACTTTGGCCGCCAGACTTGCGCCACCGAACTCAGCCGCGCGCAGCAGTTGACGCTGACGTGCTACCTGCGCGCCATGCTGCCGCCACCGACCGCGACCGCCGTGTACCAGAAGCTACTGGCGGCCGACTGCCGCAGCGCCGAGGCGTACGGGCCACAGCAGGCCCGGCTGATCGGGTTGGCCACCGGGCCGGGCGGCAGCCTGCCCTGACCCGTGGGCAGCGCGCCTTCAGTGCGCCTGCTCCCAGTTGGCGCCGACGCCCACCTCGGCCACCAGCGGCACGCGCAGGGTCGCGACGCCGGCCATCAGGCGCGGCACCTCGGTGCGCACCCAGTCGATCTCTTCCGGCGGCACCTCGAACACCAGTTCGTCGTGCACCTGCAGCACCATGCGCGTGCGGCGCTGCTGCTCGTCCAACGCGCGCTGCACCGCGACCATGCTCATCTTGATCAGGTCGGCGGCCGTGCCCTGCATCGGCGCGTTGATGGCCGCGCGCTCCGCTGCAGCCCGCCGCGGCCCGTTGGGGGAATTGATTTCGGGCAGCACCAGGCGGCGGCCGAACACGGTCTCCACATAGCCGCGCGCCTTGGCCTGGGCCCGCGTGCGGTCCATGTAGTGGCGCACCCCGGCAAACCGCTCGAAATAGCGCTCGATGTAGTTCTTGGCCGCCGTCGCGTCGATGCCCAGCGCCTTGGCCAAGCCGTAGGCGCTCATGCCATAAATGAGGCCAAAGTTGATCACCTTGGCATAGCGGCGCTGCTCGGGACTGACCAGCTCCGGCGGCAGACCAAACACCTCGGCCGCCGTGGCGCGGTGCACATCCTGCCCTTCGGCAAACGCGCGCAGCAAGGCCGCGTCCTCGCTCAGGTGGGCCATGATGCGCAGCTCGATCTGCGAATAGTCGGCGCTGGCGATGGACCAGCCCGGGGGCGCCACGAAGGCCTCGCGAACGCGCCGCCCCTCGGGCGTGCGGATGGGGATGTTCTGCAGATTGGGATCGTTGCTGGCCAACGCGCCCGGTGACGCCATCAGCCGGGCGCTGGCCTTCAGCGGCGCCACCAATCCCACCGCCTGGCAAACGGGGGTGACGCTGCGCGGGCCCACCGGGCAGCAGGACATCTATCGGCTGCGGCCGCGCCAGCGGGTATTGTGCGTTGGCCCCGACCCAGCCACCCGCGACGCCATGGTCGCTTGGGCGCGCACCCACGGCGCCACGGCGCTGCCCTGCCCGACGGATGGCGTCCCGTCTGCGCCCGCGGCGGAGGTGGCCTTGTTCAGTGGTGATGCCCGCGCACTGCTGCAGTTGCAGGCCGCACTGGCCGAGCGCCCCGGTGCAGTGGTCCCGGCTTACCGCTGGGATGGCAACGCGACCCCACTGCTGCCAATCGTCGTCGAGCGCAGCATCAGCGTCAACACCGCCGCCGCCGGCGGCAACGCCAGCTTGATGGCGTTGGACTGACGGCCCCTCGAGCTCGCTGCCTGTGCGAGGGGCGCTCAATGCGGCCGGTGCCGTATCGTCAGCTCGGCGGACGAGGGGCTCATCGGCACGCTGCGTTGTTGGCCGGCGGAATGTCTGCCGCGTATGTGCGCTGACCGAAGATCGCGCTGCCCACGCGCACCATCGTACTGCCAGCCGCGATGGCGCTTTCCAAATCGTCGCTCATCCCCATGGACAAGGTGTCGAACGTGGCTGGCGCACCCAGTGCGGTGCGCAGGTTGGCGAACACCTCGGCCACGCGTTCGAATACGGCACGCATCGCCCGTGGGTCAGGTGCCGGGTCGGGTATGGCCATGACACCGCGCAAACACAGCCGGGGCAGCGCCGCCACGGCGCGCGCCAACGCCAACGCTTCTTCGGGCGCAACACCGGCTTTGGTCGGCCCTCCATCCACGTTCACCTGAATGCACACCTGCAGCGGTGGCCGATGCGCGGGCCGCTGGGCATCGAGCCGCTGCGCGATGCGCAGACGGTCGATCGACTGCACCCAATCGAAGGACTCGGCCACCAGACGGGTCTTGTTGCTCTGCAGCGGGCCGATGCAGTGCCACTCCAGGGCGCCCACCCCGGCTTCGCGCAGGGCCTCGATCTTGGCCACGCCCTCTTGCACGTAGTTTTCGCCAAAGGCACGCTGGCCGGCGGCCACCGCTTCCCCGACCGCCTCCGGTCCGAAGGTTTTCGACACCGCCAACAGTCGTACGGTGGCGGGGTCACGCCCACAGGCCGCACAGGCGCGCGCGATGCGCTGCTGCACGGCTTGGAGATTGCTGAAAATCGTTGTCATAATGAAACGTCAAAACCTCACTGGCAGCTGAGGTGTGTGCTGTAACACGTCGGCAACGAGAGAGACCGTCGAGATGGATGTGACCCAACTGCTGGCCTTCACCGTCAAAAACCAGGCATCCGATCTGCACCTGTCGGCAGGACTGCCGCCGATGATACGGGTTCATGGCGACGTCCGTCGGCTCAATGTCGAACCGCTGGACCATCAACAAGTGCACCGGATGGTGTACGACGTCATGACGGATGCCCAACGCAAAGCCTACGAGGAATTTCTCGAATGTGACTTTTCTTTTGAGGTTGCCGGCCTGTCGCGGTTTCGCGTCAACGCCTTCAACCAGTACCGTGGTGCGGCCGCCGTATTCCGGGCCATCCCGTCTCGGGTGCTGACACTCCAAGAACTCAATGCGCCGCGCATCTTTGCCGACTTGGCCATGAAGCCACGCGGTCTGGTGCTGGTCACCGGCCCCACCGGCTCCGGCAAATCGACCACGCTGGCCGCGATGGTGGACCACCGCAATGAGCACGACCCCGGCCACATCCTCACCATCGAAGACCCGATCGAGTTCGTTCACGTGTCGAAAAAAAGCCTGGTCAACCAGCGCGAGGTCGGGCCGATGACACACTCCTTTGCAGCGGCCTTGCGCTCGGCGCTGCGCGAAGACCCCGATGTGATCCTGGTCGGCGAGATGCGCGACCTGGAAACGATCCGGCTGGCGATGACGGCGGCCGAGACCGGCCACCTGGTGTTCGGCACTTTGCACACCTCCAGCGCCGCCAAGACCATCGACCGGATCGTCGACGTCTTTCCAGCCGAGGAAAAAGACATGATCCGCGCCATGCTGTCGGAGTCGCTGGTGGCAGTGATCTCGCAAGTACTGGTCAAAACGGCGAACGGACAGGGCCGGGTGGCGGTGCACGAAATCATGGTCGGTACGGCAGCCATCCGCAACCTCATTCGCGAGAACAAGATCGCCCAGATGTATTCGGCCATCCAAACCGGTCAGCAATACGGCATGCAGACGCTCGACCAAGCTCTGATGGACCTGGTCAAGCGGCGAGTCATCACATCGGCCGAAGCCCGGTTTCACGCCAAGCATCCCGAAAATTTTGTTTTATGAGTGACGACATCTGCTTGCCTTCAAGCGTCGTTGGCAGCGCTTGATACAAAGGTCTCTACAATCCAATTTTTATTGGCTCCGCCATGCAACGTGACCAAGCCATCAATTTCATTCATGAATTACTAAAGCTGCTGCTGACGCGCAATGGAAGCGACCTGTTCCTGACGGCCGACTTCCCGCCAGCCATCAAGGTCGATGGGGTCATCACCAAGGTCTCACCGCAGCCGCTCACCGGCCAGCACACCCAGGCGTTGGCGCGCGCCATCATGAACGACAAACAGGCGGCCGAATTCGAACGCACCAAGGAGTGCAATTTCGCCATCGCGCCGGCCGGCATCGGGCGCTTTCGCGTCAACGCCTTCGTCCAGATGGGCAAGGTCGGGCTGGTGCTGCGCACCATCCCGGCCAAGATTCCCACCATCGACGAGCTGGGGCTGCCGCAAATCCTCAAACAATTGGCGTTGTCCAAACGCGGCATCTGCATCGTCGTTGGCGGCACCGACACCGGCAAATCCACCACGCTGGCGGCGATGGTGGACTGGCGCAACGAGCACACGCACGAGCACATCGTCACCATCGAAGACCCGATCGAGTTCGTGCACACGCACAAAAACTGTATCGTCACCCAGCGCGAGGTCGGCATCGACACCGACAGCTGGGAGGTGGCACTGAAGAACTCGCTGCGGCAGGCCCCCAACGTGATCCTGATGGGCGAAATCCGCGACCGCGAAACCATGGAGCACGCCATCGCGTTCTCCGAAACCGGCCACTTGTGCTTGGCCACACTGCACGCCAACAGCGCCAACCAGGCCATGGAGCGCATCATCAACTTCTTCCCGCACGACCGCCACCAGCAGCTGCTCAAGGATGTTTCGCTCAACCTGCGCGGCATGATCGCGCAGCGCTTGTTGCCACGCGAGGACGGCAAGGGGCGTGTGGCCATCGTCGAGGTGCTGCTCAACAGCGCCCTGATCGCCGATCTGATCATGAAAGGCGAAATCCAGGAAATCAAGGAAGTGATGAAACGCAGCACCGAAGTCGGCATGCAAACCTTCGATCAGGCCTTGTTCGACGCCTTCGAGGCGCACCAAATTTCCTACGAAGACGCGGTGCGCAACGCCGACTCGCAAAACGACATCAAGCTGCGCATCAAGCTGGAGAGCCAGCGCGCGCGCAACAGCGACCTGGCCGCCGGCACCGAACACCTGAAAATCGTCTAACCCCCCACCGGCACTGTCACCCGTCCGAGACCCATGACCTCCATCGTCGTCCACCCCAAAGCCCACTATGAACCCACTGCGGCGCGCCGCGTCGCCTTCCTTGGCCTGGGCGTGATGGGCTACCCCATGGCCGCGCACCTGGCGCTGGCTGGCCACCGTGTCACGGTGTACAACCGCACCGCGGCCAAAGCACAGGCGTTCGTGCAGGCCTTTGCCCACCTGGGGGTGGCCGCTGCGCCCACGCCGCGCCAAGCCGCCCACGGTGCAGAACTCGTCTTCGCCTGCGTGGGCAACGATGACGATCTGCGCAACGTCGTGCTCGGCGACGATGGCGCCTTGGCCGGCATGTCCGCCGGCGCCATTTTCATCGACCACACCACCGCCTCGGCGGCCGTGGCGCGCGAGCTCTACGCGGCCGCACGCGCACGCGGCCAGCATTTCATCGACGCGCCAGTATCCGGCGGCCAAGCCGGAGCGCAAAACGGGATGCTCACCGTGATGTGCGGCGGCGACCCCGAGCCGTTCGAACAGGCCCGGCCGGTCATCGCCGCCTTCGCGCGCGCCGTCACCCGCATCGGTGACAGTGGCGCCGGGCAACTGGCGAAAATGGTCAATCAGATCGCCATCGCCGGCTTGCTGCAGGGCTTGTCGGAGGCGATCGCCTTCGGCCAGCGCGCCGGGCTCGACATGGCGCTGGTGCTGGACGTCATCGGCAAGGGGGCCGCACAAAGCTGGCAAATGGACAACCGCGGCAAAACGATGGTGGAAGACCGCTTCGACTTCGGCTTCGCCGTCGATTGGATGCGCAAAGACCTGGGCCTGGTGCTGGAGGAAGCCCGCCGCAACGGCAGTACCCTGCCGGTGACGGCGCTGGTCGACCAGTTTTACGCCGACGTGCAGGCCATGGGCGGCGGGCGCTGGGACACGTCCAGCCTGATCCGGCGCTTGCGGCGCTGAGTCACCCCAGCCAGCCGGTCGGCAGCGCCCGGGCTAGGGCCAGCCGCCGCTGGCATGACCTGTCAGCGCGGCGCGGTGGCTTCGCTGCTTGCCGGCTTGGACGGCTGCAGGCGCGCCAAGTCGGCGTCGGTGATGTATTCGAAGACGCGCACCACGCGCTGCACACCGGGGATTGCGCGCGCGATTTCGGTGGCACGGTCGGCCTCGCGCCGCGTCACCAGGCCCATCAGGTACACGGTACCCCGCTCGGTCACCACCTTGAACGCGTTGGCCGAGAGGTCTTTGGCATCGAGCAGCGCCGCTTTGACGCGCGCCGTGACCAAGGCGTCGGCCGAGCGCGCGGTCAGCGACGGCGAACCCATCACCGCCAGTTCGTCGATCACACCGAGCACGTTTTCGACCCCTTGCACCACCCGCAGCGCCGTCTGCCGATCGGCCTCGGAGGCGACTTCGCCGGTCAGCAGCACACGCCGGTTGTAGCTGGTGGCATTGATGCGCGCCCGCTCACCCAACTGCTCCCGCAGCCGATTGGCCGCTTTGAGCTCGATGGTCTGATCCTCCAACTGGGTGGCGGTGGTACGCCGGTCGGTGGCCACCAACACGGTGCCACCGACCACGGCACCGGCCACCAGCGGGGCGCACCCGCTCATCGATTGCAACAGTACGGCGGCCACCACACATGCAGCCATCCCAGTCCAGCCTCGATCGGCCAGGCGAAACAACGATCGGTTCATGGCTCCACAGTCTCCGTTTCCTGCTCGTCGCCGAGCAATTGGGCGTCCAGCGCGTCGCATAAGGCATGCAGCGCCACCAAATGCGCCTCGTGCACACGCGCGGCCCGCTCGGTGGGCACCGACACCAGCACGTCGCTCTCGCGCAGGGCCGTCAGCATCTCGCCGGGGCGAGCGCCGGTCAAGGCCACCACGCTCAGGTCGCGCTCGTGCGCGGCGGCCAGCGCCGCCAGCACATCCGCGCCCGGCGCGCCGGCCACGATCAACACCAGCACATCACCCGGCAGACCCAACGCGCGCAGTTGACGCACCATTGGCCAGGCGGACGCTTCCGCCCCCATCGGCCCTGTGACGATGGCGGCGTTGGTGCCCAGGGCCAGCGCCGCCAGTTCAGGGCGCTCGCGCTCGAAGCGCCCGACGAGCTGGGCGGCAAACGATTGCGCCAAGGCCGCCGACACGCCACTGCCCCACACCAGCACCTTGCCGCCCCCGGTCAGGCCAGCGAACAAGACCGCAGCCGCAGCCTCCAACGCCGGCCCCACCGCCCGCGCGCACTGGAATTGCAGGTCAGCGCCATCGACGAAGTGCTGTTGGATGCGGTGCAAAAGCATGGCCTCGTATCTTATCGGCTCAGTCCCAGGCAGCCGCATCGAAGGCCGCCCGGATCCAGTGGATGCGAGGCGGCTGCCTCCCATCGAGTTCCCCATCCACCAACACGGCGTCGAAGCGGCACGGCGGCGTCTTGCGCAGGCGTGCCAGGAAGTGGCGCGCCGCAAAGACGATGCGCCGCTGCTTGACCCAGCCGATGCTGGCAGCAGCGCCGCCGTGCATCGCGCTGCTGCGCTGGCGTACCTCGACGAATACCAAGGTGCCATCCGGCTCGGTCATAATCAGGTCGACCTCGCCGCCGCCGCGCCCGGGGCTGCGCACGTTGCGCGCCACCAAGCCCAAGCCGTGCGCCTGCAGATACTGCAGGGCCAGCGTCTCGGCCGTGCTGCCGCGCACGCGCGTGCTGGGCGCAGCCCGTGGCGTCGTCCGCGTCGATCCTTGCGTCGCCCTCTTCGTTGGCTGCTGCTTCATCGTGAACCTGCCTGACCCATCCCCCGCTGGCCGCCTCGACTCCATGCCGTTGATGGATGTCGCGCAGGGACAGCATTATCCAGCCGGGGCGCTGTATGTGGTGGCCACACCGATTGGCAATTTGGCCGATATCACGCTGCGTGCGCTACACGTGCTGCAACTGGCTGACGTGGTGGCGTGTGAGGACACGCGCCACACCGCGCGCCTGCTACAGGCCTACGGCCTGCGCGCGCCGCTGCTGGCCGTGCATGAACACAATGAGGCCCGCATGACCGACGCCGTGCTGGCACGGTTGCGCGCTGGCCAGCGCGTGGCCTACGTCAGTGATGCCGGCACGCCGGGCATCAGCGACCCCGGCGCGCGCCTGTGCGCCGCGGTGCAGCGCGCGGGGCTGCGCACCGTGCCGATTCCGGGCGCCAGCAGCGTCACGGCACTGCTGAGCGTGGCCGGTATGACCGCGGGGCCGGTGACCATCGTCGGCTTTTTGCCACCGCGCGCTGCAGCCCGCCAGCGCGCTTGGCAGCGCTGCAGCGCGCTGAACACCGGCTTGCTGCTGCTGGAGGCCCCGCATCGCATCGATACCTTGGCCAGGGAGCTGGCCACCTTCGGCACGCGGCCGCTGACCGTAGGCCGCGAACTGACCAAACAGTTCGAAGAGGTGGCGACCCTGCCCTGCGCTGCGTTTGCCGCCTGGCTGGACGCCGAACCACAACGGCGGCGCGGGGAGTTTGCGGTGCTCGTGCACCCGCCGGCGGCGCCAGCACCCGACGCCAACACCGCCGCCGTGTCGCCCGAGGCACTGCGCGTGCTGGCGCTGTTGCGGGCAGAGTTGCCGGCCAGCAGTGCGGCCCGTCTGGCCAGCGCCATCACCGGAGCGCCGCGCGATGCGCTGTACCGCGCGGCGCTGGCCCAGGATCCTTCCTGACATCACGGTGTCACCAGCCTGTGACACCGTCCGCGGTGAAGATGAAAACCCTGTCTCAATACTTTCTGCGCGGCCTGCTGACGGTGCTGCCGATCGGCATTACGCTTTATGTTCTGTACGCGCTGGCGGTGTGGTCGGAACGGGTGACCTTGACGCTGCTGCGCCCGCTCATTGGTGAGTTCTACGTGCCGGGCCTGGGGCTGCTGCTGACGGCGGCGCTGGTGCTACTGGCGGGCTTTCTGGTGTCCACGCAAGCCACGGCGCGGCTGTTGCAGTGGGTGGAGCTGCCCTTCACCAACCTGCCGGTGGTCAAAAGCATCTACAACTCGCTCAAAAGCTTTGCCGATTACTTCGCCCCGCACGCCAAAGGTGCCCCGCCCAGCAGGTGGTGGTGCTGCGTCCGCCCGGCGGCGAGTGGGAGGCGGTGGGGTTGGTAACACGCCCAACGGTGGCCGACCTGCCGGCCGGCTTTTTGCGCGGCGACCGGGTGGCGGTGTACCTGCCGATGGGCTACATGATTGGTGGCTACACCGTGTTCGTGCCGCGCGACTGGGTCACACCCATCGATCTGTCGGTGGAAGAAGCGATGCGCTCGTCGCTCATTGCCTGGATGGGGCCCGGTGGTCAGGCGGGTTTGCTGCGGCGAGCGGAGGTGTCCCAGACCGCGAGCCCGGCAGCCGGCGGCCCAGCACACACGACGCCCGCCCCGGAACCTGCGGCGACTTCGACACCCGCCACGCCCTCATCCTCGCCAACCGCGCCGACACCGTGTGAACCCGCCAACGCTGCCCGGACCATGCCACGAGAAAGTCGTCCATGAGCATTCGTAACTTGGAATCTCTCTTTGCCCCGCGCTGCGTCGCGGTGTTCGGCGCTTCCGATCGCGCGCACAGCGTGGGCGCCACCGTCTGGCGCAATCTGGCGCGCGGCTTTCAGGGCGAGTTGTGGGCCGTCAACCCGCGGCAACCCGATTTGGGTGTGCCGGTGGCGCGCGATCTGGACGAGCTACCCGTCGCCCCCGACCTGGCGGTTATCTGCACCCCGGCGGCCACGGTACCCGGCCTCATCGCGCGCCTGGGGGCGCGCGGCACGCGAGCGGCGGTGGTCGTCACCGCCGGGCTCAGCGCGGCGCAAAAGCAAGCCATGCTGGATGCCGCGCGCCGCCACACCGTGCGCATTCTGGGGCCCAACTGCATCGGCATGCTGGTGCCGCACCTGGGACTCAACGCCAGCTTCGCCCACGCCGACGCGCGACCCGGACAAATCGCCTTTCTGTCGCAGTCGGGCGCCCTGGTGACCGCCGTGCTGGACTGGGCCAACGATCGCGGCATCGGTTTTTCGCACTTCGTCTCACTCGGCGACGGCGCCGACGTCGACTTCGGCGACTTGCTCGACTACCTGGGCAGCGACGCGCGCACCCGCGCCATCCTGATGTATGTCGAATCGATCAGCGCCCCACGCAAATTCATGTCGGCGGCACGCGCCGCCGCCCGCAACAAGCCGGTGATTCTGGTCAAATCGGGCCGCTCCGCCCAGGGTAGCCGGGCCGCGGCGTCGCATACCGGGGCGCTGGCTGGCGCCGACGATGTGTTCGATGCCGCCATCTCGCGCGCCGGCATGCTGCGCGTCAACACTTTGCACCAACTCTTTTTGGCCGTGGAGCTGCTGGCGCGCTTTCGCGACAACCGCAGCGAGCGGCTGCTGGTGCTGACCAATGGCGGCGGCGCTGGCGTCATGGCGGCGGACGCCGCGGCGCACATGGGCGTGGAACTGGCCACGCTGTCGCCCGAGGCCATCGCCCAGCTCGACGCGGTGCTGCCCGGAAACTGGTCGCGCAGCAACCCGGTGGACATCATCGGCGACGCGCCGGCGACGCGTTACGTGGATGCGCTGCGCGTGCTGCGCACGGCCGACCGCGACAGCGCCATCCTGTTCATCCAGGCTCCCACCGCCATCGTGCCCAGCGAGACCATCGCCGAGGCGCTGCTGCCGCTGGTCACCGAACGCCCGCCGCGCGTGCTGGGCTGCTGGCTCGGCCACGGGGCAGTGGAGCCGGCACGCGCGCGTTTTCGCGCCGCTGGCGTGCCGGATTTTCCGACACCGGAAGAGGCGGTGCGCGCCTTTTCCTTCCTGCGCCAGTACCACCGCCACCAGGCCGAGCTGCTGGAGACGCCGCCGGCACTGCCCGAGGGGCTGACACCCGACCTGGGCGGCATTCGCCGCATCGTGCAGGAGGCGCTGCAAGCGGGGCGACAGTGGCTCACCGAACCGCAGGCCAAGGCGTTGCTGGCCTGCGCCGGCGTGCCCGTCACGCCGATTCGTACCGTGCCCGCCGACCCCGATGCGGCAGCCGCCGCCGCCGATGCGCTGGGTTACCCCGTGGTGTTGAAAATCCTCTCTGAGGACATCACCCACAAATCCGACGTCGGCGGGGTGCGACTCGACCTGCACGACGCGCAGGAGGTGCGCGAGGCGGCGCGCGCCATGCTGCAGCGTGTGACCGAACGACGACCGCACGCGCGCATCGAAGGCTTGACCGTGCAGCCGATGGTGCGCCGCCGCCACGCGCACGAATTGATCGTCGGCGCCAGCATCGACCCCTTATTCGGCCCGGTGATCCTGTTCGGTCAAGGCGGCACCGCAGTGGAAGTGCTGGCCGACCGCGCCCTGGCACTGCCGCCGCTCAACGTCACGCTGGCCGAAGCGCTCATCGAGCGCACGCGCGTGGCGCGCCTGCTGCGCGGCTACCGTGACGTGCCGCCTGCCCACCGACCCAGCATCCACCGCACCCTGCTGGCGGTGTCGCAGCTGCTGGCCGACGTGCCCGAGATCGCCGAAATCGACATCAACCCGCTGATCGTCGATGCCGAAGGGGCCATCGCGCTGGATGCGCGCGTGCGCGTGAGCGCCGACTGTCCCGCGGGCGCGCGGCACTTCGCCATTCGCCCCTACCCACAGGAGCTGGTGCAAACGCTGGACTGGCACGGCACGCCGTTGACGGTGCGCCCGATCCGCCCCGAAGACGAGGCCCAGCACCTGGCCTTCCTGGAAAAAATGGACCCCGAGGACATACGCCTGCGCATCTTCTACAGCCGCCGCAGCATCGAACACAGCGAGCTCGCCCGCCTGACGCAAATCGACTACGACCGCGAGATGGCCTTCATCGCCACCCGCCCCACCCCCGACGGCGGGCAGGAAACTATCGGCGTGGTGCGTGGCATCTGCGATCCCGACAACGACACCGCGGAGTACGGCATCCTGGTGCGCTCCGACCTCAAGGGTCGCGGCCTCGGGCGGCTGCTGATGCAGCGTCTGATCGACTACCTGCGCGCGCACGGCACGCGGCGCATCGTCGGCACCGTGCTGCGCGAAAACCAAGCCATGCTGGCGCTGGTGCAGCGGCTGGGCTTTCAGATTCGTCCCCACCCGGAGGATCCCGACCTGCGCTGCGTCGAGTTGCCGCTGCAGCCGTCGCAGTGAAGACCGCGCCGCCACATGCGATCGGCGCTCGACACATCCGTGATGGCCGTTCGTCGCTTTTTTGTTGCAATGCAACAAAAAGCCTTGCATTTCGCCACCAAGCCCCTATACTCGTACCCATGTTGCAGCGCAGCATAGAAGCCATCCGCTGGCGGAACGGATGGCCGGCCCAACGGGGCAGCGCGCGGCATGCCGCCATCCCTCACCACCTGCTCCAAGGAGTCCTGCCATGATGACCATCGACCAAATCGCCTCCCTGCACAAGAAAAACGCCACCACCCTGTTCGACCTGAGCGAAAAGGCGCTGGCCGGCGTCGAAAAACTCGTCGAGCTCAACCTGCAAACCGCCAAAACGCTGCTGGCCGAAACCGCCGAGCACACCCAAGCGCTGCTGTCCGTCAAGGACATGCAAGACCTGGTGGCGCTGCACAACGCCATGCTCGAGCCGCTGGGCGAAAAGGTGGCCTCGTACAACCGCCACCTGTATGACATCGCCACCGGCGTCAGCGCCGAATTCACCAAGGTGGCCGAGGCCCAGGCGGCCGAGTCGCACAAGCAGTTCATTGCCGCGCTGGACAGCGCCGTGAAGAACGCCCCGCAAGGCACCGAGCCGGCCGTGGCCGCCGTCAAGCAAGCGGTCTCCACCGCGGCTGCGGCCATGGAGTCGGTGCAAAAAGCCGTCAAGCAGGCTACCGAACTGGCCGAGGCCAACCTCAAGGCCGTGGTCAGCACCGCCAGCAACGTGACCAAGGCGCCGCGCGCCACCAAGACCAGCGCCTGAGGCCGCCGGCTCGGTCGGCCTCGCGCGCCACAGGTAGCGCTCCTGGCGCTGCGCAGCCCCTGGCCCCCCTGGTGCCCGGGGCTTTTTTCATGGTGTCACCCAGGCAGCAGCGT
>NZ_VJON01000052.1 GCF_007556685.1 Tepidimonas charontis
GCGACAAGCGCCGCAGCGGCCTTCTGCACAAGGCCGCTGCCCCCACCCCGATCACGTCAGAGAGTTGATTAACCCGGGGGTCAATTCCAGATGTCGTCAGGGGGTCAAATCTTCGTGTCGCTTGACAACCCCAATTCCGTGTCCAAAAAAACTGCGGGCGGGGCAGATCCTGGACAACCTCAGCGAGCCCGAAGTGGCACGAACCCTGCGCGAGGGGCTACGCAATCTGTACTCGGTCATCAAAGACAGCGACGCGCACATCCGCTTTGCGTTTCTGACCGGCGTGTCCAAATTCAGCACGGGCTCGATCTTCTCGGGGCTGAACAACCTGCGCGACATCACCGTCTCGGCCGAGTACTCGGCCATCTGCGGCTACACCGAAGCCGATGTGGACACGGTCTTCGCACCGGAGCTGCAGGGGCTGGACCGGCAAGCCATTCGCGACTGGTACAACGGCTACAACTGGCTGGGCGAGGCGGTCTACAACCCGTTCGATGTGCTGCTGCTGTTTGACAAGCGCGAATTTCGCCCCTACTGGTTCGAGACCGGCACGCCGACCTTTTTGGTCGAGGAGCTGACGCGGCGGCGCACCTTCACACCGCGGCTGGCCGATGTCGTGGCCGATGAGGCGCTGCTGTCGAGCTTCGATGTGGAGGCCATGGCGCCGGAGGCGCTGCTGTGGCAGACCGGCTATCTCACCTTCCACGGCCAGCGCCGCATCGGTGCGCGCACCGAGTACCGGTTGAGTTTTCCCAACCGTGAAGTCGAAAGCGCCTTGAACGATGTGTTGTTCAAAGCCCTCTTTGGCGAGCCAGCGCGCGCTGCCGAGGCGGTGGGGCGCCTGTATGACGCCTTGGCCGCGGGCGACCACACCGGCCTGCGTCGCCACTTGGAAAGCCTCTACGCCGCCATCCCACACGACTGGTACCGCCACAACCCCATCACCCAGTACGAAGGCTACTGGGCCAGCGTCTTCTACAGCCACTTGGCCGCGCTGGGCTTGGAGCTGATTGCCGAAGACGTCACCAACCAGGGCTGCATCGACCTGACGGTCAAGCTCCCCGAGCGCATCTATCTGTTCGAGTTCAAGGTGGTGCCCGACCAGGCCACCGGGCAAGCGCTGGCGCAGCTGCGCGCCAAGGGCTATGCGGACAAATACCGCGCCGACGGGCGGCCGCTGCATCTGGTCGGCATCGAGTTCAGTCGGCAGCAGCGCAATGTGGTGGGGTTTGAGGTGCAGACGGGCTGAAGCCGACCCCGCCGCGACCGATGCCCGCGTTCGCTGCGCGCAGCTGCTTTGCAGGCCGGAGCGCGGACCAGGCGTCTCAAGGCTGTGGGCAGGGCGCCTTAGCACGGAGGGCTGGGCGCCTCAGCACGGACAGACAAGCACCTGCCTGCGGATCGTGCCTTTGGGCGGGTGGCACCCGGCGCGTGTCAGCGCGCCGGTGCCGGCGCGCCCAACCGAGGTGTCCTCTACAAGGACAATTTCAGGTAGTGGGCCCCCGGCAGAGGGTTGTGGTAATACGGCGGAATTTCGACGAAACCCATCTCGTGGTAGAGCGAGCGGGCCGCTTCCATCTCGCGCAGGGTATCGAGCAGCACGCAATCGTAGCCAGCTTGTTGCGCCAGCAGTACGATGCGTTCGGCCAGTAGCCGCCCCAGACCAAAGCCTCGAAAGGCGCGCCGCACGAACAGCCGCTTCATTTCGGCGGCAACGCCGTGGTCACTGTCGAGCAGGGGGCGCAGCGCACAGCAGCCGGCCGGCTCGCCATCCACGGTGGCCAGCAACAGCGCCCCCTGCGGCGGCGCATAGGCCCCGGGCAATTCGGCCAATTCTTGGGCAAAGCCTTGGAAGCCCAGGTCGATGCCGATATCGTCTTGATATTCGAGAAACAGAGCGCGGACGACGTTCAGCGCAGCGCTGTCGTGCCCATCGACACTGTACAGAGCAATGTGTGGCCCCTCTGGGGCCTCATGTGTAGGGTCGTGGGGGTCGTCCGTGGCCTCACCCATGCCGCAATCATACGGCGTCGTGCCGCCGATTCGACTTCGTCGCCGCGGGATGGGTTGATGTGCACCCGCTCATGCGCTCGCGTGGCGGCTGCCCCCGCCTCACCCCGCCGGGGACAGGTTGACGATCCAGACGGTGGCGGCCACGCAGGCAGCCGCCACGGCCAGCGCCAACAACCGTTGTGTCCAGCCATCGGCACTGCCCGGGATGTGCGGCGGCAACCATTTGTCGCCATGCACCATGGGCGGCACCAGCGATTTGCCCAGCGCCCAGTGGTACACCGCGAGGGCGGCCAGGTGTAGCCCCACCAGTGACAGCAGCAGCACCTTGCCCCAGCCCTTGTGCCAGGCGGTGGCGGCGTAAGCGGTTTCCGTGGCCACCAGATGCGCCAGCGGTCCGACGAAGGCGATTTCATCGTCGCTGATGAGTCCGGTGCCCACCTGCACCGCCAGCGCCACCAGCAGCGCAAAGACCGACAGCGCCCCCAGCGGAGAGTGCCCCACCTCGACGTCGGGACTGGCGCGGCCGCGCAGATATGCCCACAGAGTGCATGGGCCGTAGAGAAACTGGGCAAACCGTGACCAGCGCCCACCGATCAATCCCCAGACCAGGCGAAACAGCAACAGCGCCAGCACCGCGTAGCCCAAACGCTGGTGCCACGTCATCCAGTTGCCGCCCAGGTTACCGGTGATGACCAAGCCGACGACGGCACCTGCCAGCAGCCAGTGGAATAGCCGTGTCGGCAAATCCCAGACCCGGATGCGTACCCGGGCGCTATCGGCCCAGGGGTTCAGATCGGAGCGAGTCACGAACGATCTCCTGCAAAACACACGTGCGGCGGCAAGCCCGCCGATGCAGCCTGAGCGCCTGGCCGCACGGCCCCATCCAGCCGGCCGAACGTCCGCATTGCGTCTTCACCGCCGGCGCCATCCCGGGTCGCGCCGGCGCCGGCGGGCGGAGGTGAGTCGAGAACCTGCCGCTGCGGAACTGGGCTGCCGCCCCTGGGATCCATCGCTAGGTGCTGTAGCGGCGCAACAACACGCCAGCATATTTTGCCGTATGCGCATACACTGTCGGTTCCTTGAATGCCACACCGGAGGTTGATCGCATGAAACCACATCTCATCGTTGCCACCGTCGCCCTCGCTCTGAGCGGTGCGGCCCACGCTCAGTTCCAAAAGCCGGAAGACGCGGTGAAGTATCGCCAAGGCGCCTTTACCGTCATGGGGGCGCACTTCACCCGCATCGGCGCCATGGTGCAGGGCCGGGTGCCGTTCGACGCCAAGGTGGCGCAGGAAAACGCCGCCATCGTCGCCATGCTGTCCAAGCTGCCCTGGGCCGGCTTCACGCCCGAGACGGAAAAGATCAAGAGCCGCACCAAACCCGAGGCGTGGATGGAGATGGACAAAGTCCGCGCTGGGGCCGACAAGATGATGAAGGCAGTGGCAGACCTGGAAGCGGCCACCCGCACCGGCAACCTGGATGCGATCAAGAAGACCTTCGGTGACGCGGCCGCCACCTGTAAGGCTTGTCACGATGCCTACCGCGAGTGACGGGTGGCGTCGGCTCCGCGTAGATCCCTCCCGATCGGGCGTCTCTGGCCACGGGTGACGACGCCGAGGGCAGAGGACGCGGGGCCGATGAGTTCGGCGCAGGGCACATACGCGATGCGCTCGGCCTCGATGAGCGGGTGCGCCAGAGGTGGCGTCGTGGTGCGCTGCGCGCTGTGCGCTGAAAATCGGCCGCGCTGGGCGCTTGTTGCTCGCGCCAATGGACTGCGTGCGCTGGCCGCGACGCGCCTTAGCTGGCGTTCAAAAGCTGCTCCAACAGGGCGGCCAGTGCATTGAAGTCGGGCTCGCCCACATAGCGTTTGACGATGCGGCTGCGCCGGTCAACGACATAGGTGGTGGGGGTGAGCTTGACGTCGCCCCAGGCGCGAGCCAGCGCTCCATCGCTGTCCAAGGCCACGGGGAATGGCAGCTGGCGCGTGCGCGCAAAATTGGCTACCCACTCCGGCCGGTCGTAGCTCATCGCCACGGCGATGGTTTCGAAGCCGCGTTCGCGGAAGCGCTGATAGGTCTGCACCAATTGCGGCATTTCCTTGACGCAGCTGGCGCAGGTGGTGGCCCAGAAGTTGACCAGCACCACCCGGCCTTGCCATTCGGCAGGCGTCAGCGTGCGGCCATCGAGCAGCCGAAAGGTCGAAGCCGGGGCCTGCTCGCCGCCGGCACAGCCGCTCAGCGCAGTCAAGGTAGGCCACAGCGGCGCGGTCAACAGCCAAGGTCGCCATCGGGGTGTCATGGGTGCTTCTCCTCGTATCAAACGGGGTGGATGGCCAAGCGCCGGGTGCGCCTCCTTAGGCGGCTGGGCGAGGGCTCGCGCACCCGTTGCGGCACCGCGTGCCGTCCGATCACAGGAGGCGTCTGGGTGCGGTACCAGACTGGCCGAGGCAAGCCCATGTAGTACCCAGAGCGATGTCAACCACGTCTGTGCCGGGCGCTATTTTGCCGTTACCATCGGCTTATGAGTACTTCGCCTGCCCAATGTTCCCGTCCGTTGCGCGTGCTGGTGGCCGACGACAACGCCCTCAATTTGCGACTGGCCACCCGCCTTTTGCGCGAGATGGGGCACAGTGGGGTACTGGTGACCGATGGCCGCAAGGCCCTGCAAGCCCTGCAGGCGCAACACTTCGATGTGGCCTTGTTCGATGTGACCATGCCCGATATGGGCGGGCTGGAGGCGTTGGCCGAGCTGCGCGCCTGGGAGCGCGCTGGGCGGCCGCGTACGCCGGTGATCATGGTGACTGCGTACGATCTGCCCGAAGACCGGCGGCGGATGCTCGACGCGGGCGCCGACGGCTACGTGGCCAAGCCGCTGGATGCCGAGCGGCTGGCCGCAGAGCTGGCGCGCGTGCTGGGCGGGCGCCCGAGCTGACGCCGACAATCACGCGCACGTCAGGAGAGGCCCCATGTCGCCCGCGTCATTGCAGCCCCGTGATGGTGCTCCTTCCCAGGGGCGGGCTTGGGGGCTGCTGCTGGTCATCATCGCCACCATCGTGGCGGTCTTGATGGTGGGGGGGGCGGGCAGCCTGTGGCTGCAGCGTCAGGATCGGGACGACTTGCAGGCTGCCTTGGAGCGCGATTTGATCGTCGTCGAGGCGCGGCTGGAGCAAGCGGTTGAGCGCTATGCCACCCTGCTGTTGGCCGTGCGCGGCTGGCTACACGCCCATCCCGAGGGTGACTGGCGTCAAGCGCGCGCGTTCATGGCCCCGCAGGAATTGGCCGAGCGTTACCCGGCGCTGTCGGGCATCGCTTTCGTGCGTCGCGTGGCCCAGGCGGATGTGCCTCGCTGGCAGGCCGACGTTAATCGGCGCGGCCTGTCCACGCCCGTGCGAGCGCGTCCCATTCGCCCAGCGGGTCCCCCCACGGACGACCATTTTCTGATCGACTGGATCGAGCCACCGGGGAAGGAGCATCTGGTAGGGCTGGAGTTGTCGTCCGATCCCATCCGTTGGCAGGCAATGCAGCAGGCTGCACGCAGCGGGCAAGCGACGCTGTCGGCGCCGGTGTGGCTGGCCAATGCACCCAAGGGGGCATACGGGTTTTTGCTGGTCTTGCCGGTGTACAGCGGGGGCTGGACACCAGCGGCCCCCGCTGACCGCGAGCGCCTGCTGGAGGGTTTCGTTGTCCTGGGCGTACCTGCCCAGGAGCTGGCGCGCGAGGCGGGTATGGTGGTCAGTGCACTCGACTGGCACTGGGTCGATCACGCGGCCTCACAGCAGGCGGCGCGCACGCCGCCGCTGCAGGATTTGCCCTCCGACCCACAGCCGGGCCCACGCGGCGTGGAGCTGCTGGACTCCGACCGACACGGTGTACTGCAACGCGTCGGCGCCGAGGCCGACTGGAGAGGCGCTGCGCAGGCGGGGGCTCACCGGCGCGTCGTCCTGGCCGGGCGCGCCTTCGACTTGTACGTGCGCAGCACGCCTGAGGTCGAACGCAGCGCGCAGTCGTGGGCGGCGCACTGGGTAGCGGTGGGGGCGCTGCCGGTGGCGCTGTTGGCTGCTTGGGCGGTGAGCGCGGCGTACCGCCTGCGCCGCAGCGAACGCGAGCGGCTGGCGCTGCTGCAAAGCGATGTACAGCGCCTGGCTCTGGTGGCGCGGCACACCCACAACGCCGTGTTGTTTACCGACCGCAGCGGGCGTGTGACATGGATGAACACAGCAGCCGAGGCCTTGACCGGCTACACCCTGGACGAGATGCGGGGACAAAAGCCTGGGGCGTTACTGCAATGCCCGCGCAGTGACCCGCGCGCGCTGCAAGCGCTGCGCGAGGCGGTGCGTGACGGGCGCGACGTGACCATCGATATCCTCAATCGCGCCAAGGATGGGCGCGAATATTGGGTCGCGATCGATGTGATTGCGCTGCACGATGCCGCTGGCGTATGCACCGGTTTCATGGCGGTGGAGGCCGACATCACGGAGCGCGTGCGCGCGCAAGAGCGGCTGCAAGTGGCGCTGGCCGAAGCCACGGCTTTGATGGAGACGATTCGCCAGCACGCCATCGTCAGTCAGGCCGCGCCCGATGGCACCATCGTCGATGTCAACGAGGCATTTTGCCGCATCAGCGGCTACACGCGCGACGAGCTGATCGGCGCGCCGCACCGCATCGTCAACTCGGGCGTGCACGATGTGGCGTTTTGGCGCGACTTCTGGGTCACGATTCGCAGTGGCCGCGGGTGGCGTGGCGAAATCTGCAACCGCGCCAAGAGCGGTGACCTGTATTGGGTGGACAGCATCGTGGCGCCGCTGTTCGATGCGCAGGGACAGATCGAGCGCTACCTGTCGATTCGATTCGACATCACCGCGCGCAAGCTGGCCGATCAGGCCCTGGCCGCTTCGCGCGCGCGCCTCCAAGCGATATTGGAGGCCACCAGGGCAGGTACCTGGGTCATGGACCCCGACACGGGCCACGCCTACGTGGACGCGCAGTGGTGGCGCATGTTGGGCTGGCGCACGGATGACGGCCCGCCGCCGCCGCGCGTCATGCGCGACGAATGGGCCGCCCGCGTGCATCCGGACGACTTGCCGGGGCTGGAGTTGGCCTTGCTGGGCATCATGGCCGGTAGCGAAGAAACCCTGGAGTACACGCTGCGCCTGCGTCACCGCGACGGCAGCTGGCGCTGGGTGGTCACCCGGGCGCGTCGTCAGCCCGATCCACAGGATGCGCAGCGCCTGGCGATCTATGGCACCAATTTGGATATCACGCCGCTGAAAACGGCCGAGGAAGCCGCTGCACGCGCCGAGCGCCTGCTGCGCAGCGCCATCGAGACGCTGGGCGAGGGCTTTGCCCTCTACGACCCCGAGGACCGGCTGGTCTTTTGCAATCAGCGCTATCGCGACTACTACCCGTTGGCCGCGCCCCTGATGGAGCCGGGCCGCACCTTCGAGGAGATCGTGCGCTATGGTGCCGAGCGCGGGGAATATACGGCCGCCGTCGGTCGTGTTCAGGCGTGGGTGGCCGAGCGGGTGGCGCAGCACCGCCAGAGCAACTATGAACTGACCCAGCACTTGAGCGACGGACGGGTGCTGCGCATCATCGAGCGCCGCACGCCCGAGGGCTACACGGTTGGCTTTCGCATCGACATCACCGACTTGGAGCGCGCGCGCGCCGTTGCGGAAGAAAAGGAGCAGCTGCTCGTCAACGCGCTGCAGGCGCTGGGCGCATCGCTGTCGGTGTTCGATGCCGAGGAACGCCTGCTGTGGGCCAACGACCAGTTCTACGCGCTGCACGCCGGCTTGCGTGACATATTGCAACTAGGGGTGTCGTTCGACACCTTCATCCGCACCGGCTTGATGCGCGGTGAAATCAAACTGCCGCCCGGCACCGACGCCGAGACGTGGCTGGCGCAGCGCGTGGCCGATTTTCGCGCTGGCCGCACCGACCGCGTCGTGCAGCGTGGTGACGGTACGGCACTGCGCATCGTCGAGCGGCGACTGCCCAACGGCCATACGGTGGGGCTGCGATTCGACGTCACCGAGCTGGAGCGAGCACGGCGCGCCGCCGAAGAGGCCAGCCGTGCCAAGAGTCAGTTTCTGGCCAACATGAGCCACGAAATTCGCACGCCGATGAACGCCGTGCTGGGCATGCTGCAGCTGCTGCTGGGCACGCCGCTGGACGCGCGCCAGCGCGACTACGCGGAAAAAAGCGAAGCCGCGGCCAAGTCGCTGCTGGGCATCATCAACGACATTCTGGACTTCTCGAAGATCGAGGCCGGCAAGCTCGAACTGCATTGCGAGCCCTTTGCCGTCGATCGCCTCTGGCGCGACCTGGCCACGCTGTACGCCGCCAATTTGCGCGGCAAGCGCCTGGAGCTGCTGTTCGACATCGACCGCACCATTCCGCGCGTGCTCATCGGTGACGCCCTGCGACTGCAGCAGGTGCTCATCAACCTGGGTGGGAATGCCATCAAATTCACCCATCAGGGCAGCGTGACGCTGCGCGTGCGCCTGATCGCATTGGAGCCGGGACCGGACGGCGCGCCTGTCGCGCGCCTGCAATTCGCCGTCATCGACACCGGCATCGGCATCACCCCCGAGCAGCGCCAGCGCCTATTCCAGGCCTTCAATCAGGCCGAATCTGGCATCACCCGCCAATACGGCGGCACCGGGCTGGGGCTGGTGATCAGCCAGCGGCTGGTGCAGCTGATGGGCGGCGAGATCACGCTCGACAGTACGCCCGGCCAAGGCAGCACCTTCGCCTTCGAAATCGCGCTGCCGGTGGCGCAGACCGTGCCTGCCGAGCTGCAGCCGCGCCCGGCGCTGCCCGACCTGCAAGGCCTGCGCTGTCTGGTGGTGGACGATCACCCGGAAGCACGCACCGTCATCTGCGGCGCGCTGCGCGCCCTGGGGTGGCAGTGCGAGATGCAGGCCGATGCCGAGGCGGCGCTGGCGTGTCTGCAACGGGGGCAGCGCTACGATGTGGTTTTCATCGACTGGACGCTACCGGGCATGGACGGGCTGGCGCTGGCGCGGGCGTGGCGCGAGTGGGAAGCCGCACACCCGGCTGTCCCGTCGCCGGCCACGCGCAGTGTGCTCATCATGGTCAGCGCCAGCGGGCGCGACGCGCTCGATGGCACCGATGCCGGCAGCGCGGGCGTGCTGGACGGCTATCTGGTCAAGCCGGTGACGGCCAGCATGCTGTTCGACGCGGTGGCCGACGCGCGCGCGCCCCAGCAGGCGTCGGCGAAGGCGACGGCGCGTGCCGTGCGCCAGCGCTTGCGCGGCCTGCGCGTGCTGTTGGTCGAGGACAACCCGATCAACCAGCAGGTGGCCACCGAACTGCTGCGGCGTGAGGGCGCCGAGGTGACCGTGGCCGACAACGGCCAAAAAGCAGTGGATGCGCTGCAGCGCCGCGCCGATGCCTTCGATGTGGTGCTGATGGACATGCAAATGCCGGTGTTGGATGGTTTGCAAGCCACGGTGGTGATTCGCCAGCGGCTCGGCTTGACCGCCATTCCGATCATCGCCATGACCGCCAACGCCATGGCCAGCGACCGCGAGGCGTGCTTGGCCGTGGGCATGAACGACCACGTCGGTAAGCCCTTTGCCATCGACCAATTGGTGCAGGTGCTGCGGCATTGGGCGCCGCACGCTGTGCGCGACGAGGAAGGGCCGGCGATGGATGCTGCGCCAGCCAACGGTGCCGCTGCGCCGCTGGCGAGTGCGCCAACCCTGGCCGAGGGGCTGCCAGCCGCCGATGCCGCGTTGGCCGATGCCCCTGCCGCGCGCGATTGGCCCGACGCCGACCGGGTCGAGGTGGACGCTGCGCTGCAGCGCCTCGGCGGCGACCCGGTGCTGTATCAGCGCGTGGTACGTGGCTTCGTGCAGGGTTTGCCGGCGGTGCAGGCCGACCTGCAAGCCCGTCTGGGGCAGGTGCCCGACGCCGCGCTGGTGGCGGCCTTGCACACCCTCAAGGGTACGGCCAGCACAGTGGGGGCGGTGAGGCTGGCGCAATGCGCCGCGCGCGCCGAGCAAGCCGTCAAGGCGGTGCTGGCGGCCGCCGAGGGTCCTGCGGCCACACCTCTGGACAGCAGCGCCTGGTGGCCGCCACTGGCCGCCGAGCTGCAGATGAGCGCCGATGCCTTGCAGCGCGTGCTGCAGGTCATGCAAGAGCGCGGGCTGGTGCCGGCGGAAGTGGAGGCACCACGCGACACCGCCGCTGCCGACCCGGCCAACTGGCGCGCCGAGCTGGTGCGGCTGCAGGTCCTGTTGCAGCAAGGTGACATGGAGGCGTTGGAGGTGCACGACCGCATGCTCAGCGACGCTGCGGTGGCCGCCGACCCGCGCTGGGCGGCGCTGCACCAGGCGATGGAAGGGTTGGATTTCGAGGCAGCGCAGCAGGCGGTGGCGACGCTGCTGGCGGCGCCGGGAGCGGCATGAATGGCGCACCCGGAACCGCGTCCTCCTGAGACGCCTGCCGACCGGCTGGAGGTGGGGCAGGCGTGGCCGGCGCGCAAACCGCGCTTGTTGCTGGTGGACGATCAACCGGTGCATTTGCAGGTGCTGTACCGCGCCTTGACCGGTCCCTACCAGTTGTTCATGGCCACCCGCGGCGAGCAGGCGCTGCACCTGGTGCGCGAGCAGCAGCCCGACCTCGTGCTGCTCGACGTCGTCATGCCCGACATGGATGGCTTCGAGGTGCTGCGGCGCTTGCGTGCCGCGCGCGACCGTGCCGACACACCAGTCATCTTCGTCACTGCGCACGAGGGCGCCGACATCGAGAGCCGCTGTCTGGAGGCCGGGGCAGTGGACTTCATCTCCAAGCCGGTCAACCCGGCGGTGGTGCGCGCGCGCGTGCGCACCCATTTGACGTTGAAATTTCAGTCCGACCTGTTGCGCGCGCTGGCCTTCATCGACGGGCTGACCGGGGTGGCCAACCGACGCCATTTCGACGAGCGGCTGGCGCTGGAGTGGGGCCGGGCCCAGCGCCTGGGCACACCGCTGAGCCTGATACTGGCCGACGTGGACCACTTCAAGGCCTACAACGACCACTACGGCCACCAGGCCGGTGATGCCGTCCTGCGCCACGTGGCGCAGACTTTGCGCGCCCATGTGCGCCGCCCCGCCGACATGGTGGCGCGCTACGGCGGCGAGGAGTTCGCCTGCCTGTTACCCGACACACCACTGGCCGACGCTCAGGCGTTGGCCGAGCGTATGCAACAGGCGGTGCGGGATCTGGCCATTCCCCACCGGGACAGCCGCACTGCCCCCGTGGTGACGGCCAGTTTCGGTGTGGCGGCGCGCGAGGGGCCAGCCCTGCGCGGCGCCCACCCCGCTTTGCTGCTGGGGCTGGCCGATGCCCAGCTCTACGAGGCCAAACACCAGGGCCGCGCGCGCGTGTGCGCGGCGCGCCTGGAGGGTGCGACCGGGGATGAGGTTTTTCCCTGAACCAACGTACCTCGACAAGGCATTGGGTACTCTTCGCGGTAGTGACACATATGGGCTCAATTGCTGCTGCACATGCACCGCATGCAAGAGCAAGAGCGTGTGGCCCACGCGTTGCAGCGCATTCTCGAGGCGGCGCGCGAAGTGCGCACCATTTTGGAGGCCAATGTGGGGGGCCTGCAAGACAGTGCCCAGCAGGCTCAGCAAGCCGATGAAGCGGTGCGCAGCGCTTTGACCCATATCGAGGCCGTCGCCGGTCGCATGAACGATCTCGACGGCGCTGCGACCCAGCTCAACGAGGGTTTGGGGCAGGTGCGCGAAGCGATCGACCAACTCAATCAGATCACCCAGCAAAACGCGGCGCTCGTGGAGGAAAACGTGGCCGTCGTCAAATCGTTGGACATGCAGGTCCAACAGCTGCATCAGCAGATCGGGCGCTTTCGCTTGCCCGGCGTGGTCCCCGCACTGCCGGCGTGACGTCAGCGTCGGCTGCGCAACTGCGCGCGGGCTTGTGCCAAACGCTGCTCCAGATAGGGGCCATAGAAGTCGGCCACCCCCATGCCTTCCAGACGCTCAGCCAGTTCGCGACCGCGCTCGTCCAGAAACAAGAGCGTGGGCGCGACGCGCACACGCCAGGCACGTGCCAATTCGTAGCCCGTGCTGGGCCGGCCTTGCCAATCCTGCACCGGCGTGCGGCGATCCCGCATATCCAGCTGCACCGCCACCACTTCGCCGCGCTGCAGCATCGGCTCCAGGTAGTGGCCCCGCACCACCTCACAGAAGGCGCAGCCCGCCAGCGTCACCATCACCACCAGCGGCTCGCCGCGCGCGGTGGCCGCGCGCGCGTATTCTGGCAGCGAGGCGGGCACGGGCAGAGTGGCTGCAGGACGAGCGGCAAGGGCGGACGTGGTCATGGTCGGGGCACAGGGGTGAGGTCGGTGTCAAAGGGCGCCAAAAGGCTGTGGCTCATGGTCAGACCGTCTGCGCTACGATCCGTTCCATGTCATTGTGCCGCCCCATGCCAAATCCTGCCACCGCGCTGTCGCCGACGCGTCCACCCACCGGCGCGCCGGCGCCGGCGCGGCCGAGCGGCCGGTGTGGCTGGGGGTGGCGGTTGTGGCGGCCGCTGGCGCTGGGGCTGGCCGGGGTGTGGGCCAGTGCGTGCAGCCCCGCGCTGGACTGGCGGGCCGTGCAGCCGGCGGGCACGCCGCTGACGGTGTGGTTGCCCTGCAAGGCCGACCAGGGGGCGCGCGAGGTGCCCTTGGCCGGGCCGGCCGCGCCGCCGGTAACGCTGCAGATGGCGGGTTGCCGTGCCGCGGGCCGCACCTTTTCGGTGGCGGTGGTGGCGCTGCCGACCGCGGGTGCCGCAGGGGCCGAGGTGGCGCCACGCTGGATCGACGTCTGGCAACGTGCGCACTGGGCCGCCTTGGGCGTGCAGGCCGAGGACGGCGGCCCACCACCCGCGTGGCAGGCGGTGCCGTGCATCGCGCCGGGCGCCACCGTGGCGCACTGCTGGCGCGGCAGTGGTCGGGATGGCGATGGCCAGGCGTTGCCGGCCGAGTTGCATTGGGCGAGCGACGGGCGCTGGTTGGTGCAGCTGGCCGTCCTGGGCCCAGCGCTGGATGCGCAGGCACATGAGCTCTTTTTCGCCGGCCTGCGCTGGCGCTGAGACCATTGAGTGGATCACCGATAAGATATTGGCCGTCCTCTCTGCCAAGCACCGCCGTCGTGAACGCCATTTTGGTCATCGCCCATGCGCCGTTGGCGTCTGCCTTGCGCCAGTGCGTGTTGCACGTCTTTCCCGACGCAGGGGCGGACGTGGATGCACTGGACGTGCCAGCGGACGAGGCGCCGGAGACCACGCTACAGCGCGCCCGTGCGCTGCTGGCACTGCACGGGGCGGTGGACACGCTGGTGCTGACCGACGTCTTTGGTGCCACGCCGTGTAACGTCGCCACCCGGCTGCTCGAGGGGGGACACACACGCCTGGTCACCGGGGTCAATTTGCCGATGCTGCTGCGCGCCGTCACCTACCGGCACGAGCCGCTCGATGCGCTCGTGACGCGCGCCACGCTGGGTGGCACCCAGGGGGTCATGCCGCTGGCGCCCACCGCACCGCAAAACCAGTCTCGCCGTCCCAGTCATGATCCAACGCACCGCGACCATCAGCAATAAGCTCGGCTTGCACGCCCGCGCCTCGGCCAAGTTGACCAAGCTGGCCAGCAGCTTTCCATGTGAGGTATGGCTCAGCCGCAATGGGCGACGCGTCAACGCCAAGAGCATCATGGGCGTGATGATGCTGGCCGCTGGCCTGGGCGCGACGGTGGACATCGAGACCGACGGGCCGCAGGAAGAGGAGGCGATGGCCGCGCTGCTGGCCCTCATCGACGATAAATTCGGAGAGGGAGAATGACCTTTACCCTGCACGGGCAGGCCGTCTCGCGCGGTGTGGCCATTGGACGCGCCGTGCTGGTGGCTTCCAGCCGCTTGGATGTGGCGCACTACTTCATCGCGCCCGAGCAGGCCGAGGCGGAGCTGGCGCGGCTGCGGCGCGCGCGCGATGCGGTGATCACCGAAATCGAGCAGCTGCGTGCTGGCTTGGTGCACGATGGCATGGAGGCGCACGCCGAGTTGGCCGCGCTGCTGGAAGTGCACTTGATGCTGTTGCAAGACGTGCAGCTGCAAGACGGGGTCAAGCATTGGGTGCGCGAGCGCCACTACAACGCCGAGTGGGCGTTGACGACACAGTTTGAGCAGGTGGCGCGTCAGTTCGACGAGATGACCGACCCCTATCTGCGTGAACGCAAAGCCGATCTGGAGCAGATCGTCGAGCGCATGCTGCGCGTGTTGCAGGGGGTGGGCTCGCCCGTGGCAGCCCCCACCGTGGGCGACGGCGCCACCACAGGCGACCCGCTGGTGCTGATTGCGCACGACCTGGCCCCGGCGGACATGCTGCAATTCAAGCACAGTGTCTTCGCCGGCTTCGTCACCGACGTCGGCGGCAAGACCAGCCACACCGCCATCGTGGCGCGCAGCATGGACATCCCGGCCGTGGTGGGGGCGCGCAACGCCAGCCAGTTGGTGCAACAGGACGACTGGGTGATCGTCGATGGCGACGCCGGCGTGCTGATCGTCGATCCGACGCCGATGCTGCTGGCCGAATACGGCTACAAGCAGCGGCAAGGGGTGGTGGAGCGCGAGCGACTGGCGCGCATCAAAAATACCCCGGCGGTGACGCTGGACGGCCAGCGCATCGAACTGCTGGCCAACATCGAGCAGCCCGAGGATACCGTGCCGGCGTTGTCGGTGGGCGCCGTCGGCGTGGGGCTGTTTCGCACCGAATTTCTGTTCATGGGACGCGGTGGCCGACTACCGGATGAGGAGGAGCAGTACGAGGCCTACCGGCGCGCGGTCGAGGGCATGCACGGGTTGCCCGTCACCATCCGCACGGTGGACGTGGGCGCGGACAAGCCGCTGGATCATCACCGCCGCGACGAGCACCTCAACCCCGCCCTGGGGCTGCGCGCCATCCGCTGGAGCCTGGCCGAGCCGGCCATGTTTTTGACGCAGCTGCGCGCCATTTTGCGCGCGGCAGCGCACGGCAAGGTCAATATCCTGTTCCCGATGCTGGCGCACTTGGGCGAGATCCGGCAGGTGCACGCGATGCTGGCGCAGGCGCGCGAGCAGCTCGACCGCCGCGGCGCCGTCTATGGACCGGTGCGCATCGGCGCCATGATCGAGGTGCCGGCGGCGGCGCTGGCCGTGCGGCTGTTCGTGCGTCACTTCGATTTTCTGTCCATCGGCACCAACGACCTCATCCAGTACGCACTGGCCATCGACCGTGTGGACGAGTCCGTCACCCACCTGTACGATCCCCTGCACCCGGCCGTGCTGCGCTTGGTGGCTGACACCATCGCGGCCTGCGTCGAGGCGGGCAAGCCGGTGAGCGTGTGTGGCGAGATGGCAGGTGACGCGACGATGACACGCTTGCTGCTGGGGTTGGGACTGCGCAGTTTTTCGATGCATCCGACACAGATTCTGGCCGTCAAACAACAGGTGCTGCGCAGCGACACACGCAAGCTGCGCGCCTGGGCGCAGCAGGTGGTGGCCAGCGACGAGCCGGCGCTGCTGCTGGCCGACTGATTGCGGCTATACTCATTTTTAGCACTGAAGGCAGTGGCCGGTGTCTGCCGCCGTAAAGCGGCAGACCATGGGCAGGAACGCACCGGTGCCCGTGTTCGCTGTGCACGCGCCGTGACCCTGCCTCGCGGCGGGCGGAGGAGTCGTTCGATGACGGTGGGAGCGTTTCGATGATCACGGCGCCCGAGGAGCCCGAGGTGTCGCATGGAGCCTCTGCAGCACAGCGGGCCGAGGTCGATCCGTTGTTGACCTGTTTGTTGGTGGTGGCGCGCGCGCACGGTTTGCCCGCCAGTGCCGAGGGCACCGTGGCCGGCTTGCCGCTGGTGCAGGGGCGTTTGGTGCCGAGTCTGTTCGAGCGCGCCGCGCATCGCGTCGGCTTGAGCAGCCGCTTCGTCCGCCAGCCCATCGAGCGTCTGCGCGCCGAGCTACTGCCCGCCATCTTGTTGCTCGACGACGGTGATGCCTGTGTGCTGCTCGAGCGCAGCAGCGACGGCCAGCGCTGTCGTGTCGTCTTTCCGGAGTTGCCGGAGGCGCCGGCCGAGTTGCCACTGGCCGAGCTGCAGACGCACTACAGCGGGTGGGCGCTGTACGTGCTGACCTTGCCCCTGTTTCGTGTAGCTCTTAACCCACGGTTCACGCGGCCTTTTTACGCTGAGCCTCGTACCAGCGCTGCTCGTACTGCATCGGGCTGAGGTAGCCCAGCGACGAATGCGGCCTGCGGTGATTGTAGAAGGCTATCCAGTCCATCACCGCCTGCCTGGCCTGCTCACGGGTAGCGAATTTGCACCCATGTACGCTAGGTGTGAGCCGTCAAGAGGTTGTTCCGAAGAACTGGAAGCTGTGACATAGGCGCGACGCGGCCTATGCCGTGGTGCGGGCGATGCCAGTTGTAGTGGTGCTGCCAGCTGTGAAGCGCTTGGCGCCGCTGCTCGGAGGTTTGGTAGGTCCAGCCGTAGGCCCACTCACGCAGCGCCGACTGAATGAACCGCTCGGCCTTGCCGTTGGTTTGTGGCCGATACGCGCGGGTGAACTTGTGCGCGATGCCCAGTTGCTGGCAAGCCTGCCGGAATGGCTTAGAACGGAAGGCCGGGCCGTTGTCGGTCAGCACTCGCTTGATCGTCACGCCCAGGCGGTTGTAGTACGCCACGGCGTCACGCAGGAACTGCACTGCGCTGGGGGCACGCTCGTCGGGGTGGATAGCTG
>NZ_VJON01000053.1 GCF_007556685.1 Tepidimonas charontis
CAAGCGGAAGAAGTCCTCGGTGGCGGGGCAGGCAAACATCGAAAAACTCCCAGAAAACGGCGCATCAGACCATCAAATCTGGGGGAAATTGTACTCGCAAACAGACAATAACACAAGAAAAATCATGCGGTTATGAATATTTCAGGGGCGACCACGTAGCGCAACGGCTTTGTCTACGATGTCGTTGACCCGCCGAATGATGGGCGCCTCAGAGGCCAGATCACGCAGGTGCTCGATGAATTCAGTCGCACCAGACACCCCGCCGACGTCACCTTCCTCGACAAGATCGTCCGCCGTCTGCAGCCACTCGTTGTGGCGCTGCATAATTTCGGACTCGAGTCCGAAGCGCAGGTTGGGCGGGTGCCCCAATGCGACCTGCAACCCCTGCACGAGTACGGGGTTTTGCGGGTCGCTGCTGACGAACACCAGGGTTGGATCGTCGACGCGCACATCCCCCAGGGGCAGTGCATGGTGCGCGATGAGGAAGGCCGGGTTCAGCGGGCCCCAGTCTGGCTGGGTCGTCGGGAAAGCCTCCAGTCTGACCAGTGGGATGCCACTTTGCTGCGACAGTGCGGCATAGACATCCGCCTCGGAGACCAAGCCGAGTCGGATCAGCAGCTCGCCTATTCGCCCCCCGACGGATTGTTGCACTTGCAACGCCCGCTGCAGATCCGGTGGCGATAGCTTACCAGCGGCCAGCAGCAGCTCGCCGAGTTTCCGGTGTGGAGTTGTGGTCACGTCGTACAGGTCGGTCATGGATGGCGTATGAGAGGGTCATCGACCGCCGGGTGGCAACGGTTCGATGTCGAAAGCCCGCCACAAGCACCACCGGCTCAAGCGGTCGAGTTCGGGACCCGTGTAGTATCGCCGGTAGTCGGCCAGGCGCACGAGGCGTGGCAACGCGCGCCAGCGCAGATACGCGGCCACATAGCCATCGTCGAGGCCGCGCTCGCGCAAACGCCGTTGAAGCGCAACCGCCTGGTGCCACGTTTGTGCGCCGAGTTGATGCACCCGTTGCCACACCCCTGCACCATCGATCAAAGCGCGCCGCACGCGAGACCACAACCGACGATTGCGGGCACCGATCTGATTGGCATCGTGCTGGCGGTAGTGCACGGTGGCCCGAGGTATGTAGGCACGGCGGCCACTGCCGGCGATCACAGCGCACCACCAGTCATGGACGATGGCGGCGTCTGGCAGCGGTAGTGCCAATTCCAGCAGACGCCGGTTTCCCACGAGCGTGCATCCCGTGACTTCGTTGACGCTCAATAGAGACTGTGGGGTCGCAGCGGCCGGATTCAGGCCCTCATAACGCGCCATCGAGGGATGCACGATGCGGCGTTGGGCGTCGACGACGCACAGGTCGGTGTGCACCAGACAGGGTAAATCGACTCCGTCGCCGTCGGCTTCCAAAGCGTGCAGACGCGCCGCACTCAGCGAGAGCTTGTTCGGCAGCCAAATGTCGTCTTGGTCGGCAAAGGCAAACCACTGCGCCCAGCCCTGCGCCAAACTGGTGGCCATCAGGTGCTCGAAATTGCGCAACGCCCCCCGACCGGGCCGAGGGTTGGGAACCAAAACGACACGTTCGGGGCAGCGCTGCGCATAGTCCGCAAGCACTTCAGCAGTACCGTCCGAGGAGCCGTCGTCACTGGCCAAGATACGAAACGCAGGGTAGTCTTGTCCCAACAGGGATTCGATTTGTTCCCGCAGAAAAAGCGAACCGTTGTAGGTCGCCAGCAAGATGTCAATGAGGGGCGCGGTCATGGCCGGTCTGTCGGCGGATCAGACGAACGTACGCGTCGGCAATGCGGTCCCAATCGTAGCGACGCCGAATGATGTCCCGCGCCCAACGGCGCCGTCGCTGCAAAACGGCGGGCGGTTGACGGTACAGCTTTTCCAGCGCAGCAGCCAAGCTGGTGGGACTGTCAAAATAGTCGGCGATATCCCCCGCCACCTCGCGGTTGAAGGGGTTGTCGTGCGCGATGACCAGGCTGCCGCAAGCCATCGACTCCAGCAGCGATGGGTTGGTGCCACCGACCGAGTGACCATGCAGATAGACGGCTGCATGTGCCCGCAGTGCCGTCAACCCGGCCGAATCATAGACCGGACCGATGAAACGCACGCGCGGGCTGCGCAGCGCCAACAATCGGCGCTGGTAGGCGGTGGCGCCGCTGACATCGCCCACCACGACCAGCGGCCACTGTCCACCGTGCTGCAGAAAGCCTTCGATGATTTCCAGGATGTGATTTTCGGGCTCCGGGCGCGCCACGACGAGCGCGTACTGGGCCGGGGTCAGGCCCCAGGCGGCGAGCGGCTCCACGGGGACCTGGGCTGGATCGACCACGTCGGCGCCATAGGCAATGGTGGTGCACGGCGCGCCGCGCGGGTAGCGCTGGCGAAACCGGCGCGCGATCGCATCGGCATCGGCGATCAGGCATGTGGCGGTGCGGGTCGCCGCCCATTCCATCAGGCGCAAGTACAGGCGCGCCAGCCCACTCCACTTGCTGCGCGCCCACTCCAGACCATCGACGTTGATCCAAACGGGCGTGCCCCATACACGAGGCCACCAACAGGCCCAGGCGGCGCCGTAGCCAAGCATATAGACCAGATCGTAGCCACGGCGGGCGTCCCACAGGCACGCGCAGTCGTAAGCGATGACGGACGCCGGACCCCAGCGCCGGCGGCGGCGGAAGCGCACACGCACGCCGCGGTACATCTGGTCGGGCTGGACGGGGCCATCGGCTTCGGCGTAAACCGTGACCTCGAAGCCGCGCTGGACCAAGCGCACCGCCAGCTGCTCGGCAAACGTCTCGAAGCCGCCGTAGCGCGCTGGAATGCCCCGGGTGCCCAAAATGGCGACGCGCAACGCAGACGGCCGCGCTGGCGTGCCTGCTGCCGGCACCGACGTGGGCTCAGAGGTCGGCATCCGTCAACGCACGCCCTGCCTGATCCTTGGGCGACAGAATCGGCCCCACGTCCAGCCGCGGCCATTCGATGCCGACGGTGGGATCGTCCCAGCGGATGCAGCGCTCGTGCTCGGGGCTGTAAGTGTTGGTGGTCTTGTAGAGAAAGTCGGCGCAGTCGGTCAGCGTCAAAAAGCCATGCGCCAGCCCGGGCGGAATCCACAGCTGGCGGTGGTTGTGTTCGTTCAGCTCCACGCCCACCCAGCGGCCGAAGGTGGGCGAGTCGCGGCGGATGTCCACCGCCACGTCGAACACCGCACCGCGCACCACGCGCACCAGCTTGCCCTGGGCTTTGGGCGGCAGCTGATAGTGCAGCCCGCGCAGCACGCCGCGGACGCTGCGGCTGTGGTTGTCCTGCACGAAGGTGATGCCCACCAAGCCCGTCGCGGCCTCGAAGTCGCGCTGGTTGTAGCTCTCAAAGAAGAAGCCACGCGCGTCGCCAAAGACTTTGGGCTCCAGGATCAGCACGCCGGGGATGGCGGTGGGAACAACGGTGTACGGCATGACGGGTATCGCGGTGTTGCGCTTCGGTGATGGCCCTGGGGACTGACGGTATACGGCATGACGGAGGTGGCAGGGTTCAACGCAACAGGCCGAGCAGGTACTGGCCGTAGCCGCTTTTGGCCAGGGGGTGGGCCAGGCGCTGCAGCTGCTCGGCGCCGATCCAGCCCTGGCGCCAGGCGATTTCTTCGGGGCACGCGATCTTGAGACCTTGACGACGCTCCAGGGTGGCGATGAACTGCCCGGCGTCGAGCAAGCTGTCGTGCGTGCCGGTGTCCAGCCACGCATAGCCACGCTGCATGATCTGCACGCTGAGCTGCCCGCGCTCGAGGTACGCCTGGTTGACGGAGGTGATTTCCAGCTCGCCGCGGGCGCTGGGGCGTACGGCGCGCGCGATGTCGACCACCTGCTCGTCGTAAAAATACAGCCCCGTGACGGCGTAGTTGGATTTGGGGCGGGGTGGTTTTTCTTCGATGCTGAGTGCTCGGCCATCGGCATCGAACTCGACCACGCCGTAGCGCTCGGGATCGTGCACATGGTAGGCAAAGACGGTGGCCCCCTGCGTCTTGGCGTCGGCGGCTTGCAGCAAGGGTTGCAAATCGTGGCCGTAGAAGATGTTGTCGCCCAGCACGAGGGCACTCGGGTGGCCGGCGACGAAGTCGGCACCGATGAGGAAGGCTTGCGCCAACCCATCCGGGCTGGGCTGCACGGCGTACTGCAGGTGGATGCCCCACTGGCTGCCGTCGCCCAGCAGCTGGGCAAAGCGGGGCGTATCCTGCGGCGTGCTGATGACGAGTACCTCGCGGATGCCCGCCAGCATCAGGGTGCTGAGCGGGTAGTACACCATCGGCTTGTCGTACACCGGCAGCAGTTGCTTGCTGACGGCCAGCGTCGCGGGGTGCAAACGGGTGCCGGAGCCACCGGCCAGAATGATGCCTTTGCGCATGACGAACGACCGCCCGGCGTTGGGGCGCCGGGCGGTTTTGCTGTGGGAAGGAAAGCGACTGCCTGCGCAGCCGCGTATCACATTTCGCCGCTGGGCTTGCGCAGCAAGCGCTGCACATCGCGGTCAAGCGGCAACGCGTAATCATAGCCGCGCAAGATCTGGCCGGTCTCGGAGCGCACCAATTTGACGTTGACGTAGACGTACTGTCCAGCGACCGAGTAGGTGCCGACCAACACCGCCGTGGCCTGGTGTACCCGGGCGATATCCTTGATCTCGCGTGACAGCAGCAGCTCGCCGGTTTGCTCGCGCACGAACACATCGCCGCGCAGCTTCATTTCACGAACGTCGACGCCCGCCGCAGCCGCCGCAGAACTGTACTGCTCCGACAAGGTGCGGCCCAGCGGCGAGGACACGCGCAGGTCGTTGACATCGACGATGGTGGCGACCAACAGGGGCGAGACTTGTGCCGCCGGCAAGCCGGACAGCAATTTGGTCATGGCCTCGCGATTGGCCTGCAGGAACGGGTGCGCGGCGGCGTATTCGTACGTGGGCAGCGTGGCCTGCGGCTTGGTGGAACAGCCAGCCACCATCAAGGCCGCCACGGAAGCAAGTACAGCGAGGATTCTCATTGCGACACCACCTTGTATTCGCGGGTCACCGGGCCGCGCACGACTTGAAATAACGTGGCGTCGCTGTCTTCGACGTAGTAGACGTCGGTGTTGCGCACCAAGTAGCGATCGCCTTGCATGATGGTGGTGGTGAGGATGACTTCGGTGTGGGTCGGCCCGCCCGTGTATTGGCTGGCGGCGACATCGGCGATCACGGCATAACCCAGGCCGCCAGCCATGGCCGCGTCTTGGTGGGCGTGAACGCCCAAATAATGCGCCACGTACACGCCGGAGGTGATGGCGGTGAATAGCCCGGGCACGAAGTGCGGACGATCGCTGTTGTGACGCACGACCTGCGCTTGATAACTCACTTTGACGGGCGCGTCGTCGCGTTCGACGACGGTCTTGCCATCGTTGACCAAGCGCGTGATGAGCAGCTCACGGAATGCGCGATCGAAGGCCGAGGGCGACGACGGCAGGCCCACGTGCAACGCCATGCCGTCCGCAGGTGTCTGCGCCAACCGCGCCAGCGTGTTGGACACCACATGCTGGGCAACAGCATCCCAGTGCCCCGCAGAGCGCACCTTTTTTTGTGCCGTATAGGGGAAGTTTTCAGCAACGGGAATGGGCGCGTGCGAACACCCAGCCAAGCCCACGAGGAAAAACCCCGCCAGCGCGACAGAGGCGGTTCGGATCGGATTCAAGGGACCTCCTGCGTAATCGTTTATCACGTGTTGGCGGTTTTTCTTTTGACGGTAGCACGCCAGTCATCACCCGTCAAGGACGACCGCGCCCTGCGTTGGGATCGCCCAACAGAGGCGATCACGGCGGCATGGCCACATCACGGCGTCGACAGCGCTTGTACCCACCGCCGCACCCCCTGCTGCCACGGCGGCAGGTACAGCCCGAAGGTGTGCTGCAGCCGGGCGGTGTCCAGCCGCGCGTTGAGCGGGCGGCGCGCCGGCGTCGGGAAGGCGCTGCTGGGCACGGGGTCGATGGTTTGCACACGCCAGCCAGCCTCGGGCCAGCGCTGGCGCGCGGCCTCGATGAGCGTGCAGGCGTAGCCGTACCACGTGGTGTAGCCAGCGGCAGCCAGGTGGTAAGTCCCCCCACCCTGCCCGCTGGTCAGCAGCCGGTGCAACGCGTGCGCGGTGACGTCGGCAATGAGGTCAGCCCCGGTGGGGGCGCCAAATTGATCATCGACGACGGTGAGGCGTTCGCGCTCGCGCGCCAAGCGCAGCATGGTGCGCGCGAAGTTGCCGCCGCGCACGCCGTACACCCACTGGGTGCGCAGGATGAGATGGCGGCAGCCGCTGGCGCGGATGGCGTCTTCGCCAGCGAGTTTGCTGCGGCCATAGGTGTTGAGCGGGCCGGTCGCCGCGTCCTCGCGCCAGGGCTGCACACCACTGCCGTCGAATACATAGTCGGTGCTGTAGTGCACCAGCCACGCGCCGCAGTCCGCAGCAGCCTGCGCCAGCACGGCCGGGGCGTCGGCGTTGATGCGATGGGCGAGCTCCGGTTCGCGCTCGGCCTGGTCGACGGCGGTGTAGGCAGCGGCGTTGACGATGGCCACCGGCCGCAGGGCCGCCACCGTGCGGCGCAGGCCTTCCAGATCGTTGAGATCGCCGCAGAGCGGCTCGCCGCCGTCCGGCGCGCGCGCGCCGTGCCGATCCACGGCCACGACGGGACCCAAAACGGCCAGGCTGCGCTGCAGCTCCCAGCCGACTTGGCCGTTGGGACCGAGCAGAAGGATGGGTTGGCGGGACATGTGGGCGCGGTGACGCACAGGCTGAGAGCGCAAGCATTCTACCGGGCCGGTGCGGCCGGGCGACTCGACAGCGCCGCCTCACCCGCCCTCGGCGGCTCGCGCTGCGCAGCGGAGCGCGGTGCTGGCATAACTTTGCCCTGGGCCACGTCTTGTCCGTAGCTGCGGCCCTGCACCCGCAGGCCGTGCAGAGACAGCGTCTCGGCGGTCTTGGGGCCGATGCCCGCTACGCGCGCTTGCAAGTCGGCCCAGTCGGTGAAGGGCCGCTGCGCCCGCGCCTGCACGATGCGCTCGGCGCGCACGGGACCGATGCCGGGCAGTTGCATCAACGCTTCGGCAGTGGCGCGGTTGACTTCGATTTGCGCGTGCGCTGGCCACGCGACAGCCACGGTCAGGAGCAGACCCGCCAACCGGGGGCACCATGCGGTCCACCAGGCCCGATCGGCACTGTCGGTGGTGCCAATCTCCTCTTTTTGCATATCTATACCTCCCCTGGCCCCGCGAGTGTCCGGGAGCCACGCAGCTCGTCGATCACCTGCCATTTTGGCACTCGACGCAGCCTCGGCAAACGCCCTGCGTCACGCGCACCGATCGTGCGACACCCCGGCGTACGGTGCGCAACGGCGCTCCCAGGGACACTTGCCATTTCGCACGAACGTTCGTATCATTTGCTCATGACGACCGCCCAAGCCGCCTTCGACGCCGCCCTGCAACGCGTTAAGACCCTGACGCGCCGCCCCGACAATGCCACGCTGCTGCAGCTGTATGCGCTGTACAAGCAGGCTACCGAGGGCGACAACACCACGCCCAAGCCAAGCCTGACCGACGTGGTGGCGCGCGCCAAGTGGGACGCATGGAGCAAGCTCAAGGGACTCAGCCGCGACGAGGCCATGCAGCGCTACGCGGCTTTGGTCGAGGGTCTGGAGGATTGAGGGCGCGGCGACACCGCGCGCGGCGTCAACCCTGCACCGCCGGCGCCGCCGTGCAACGGCGCACCTGTACCGCGCAGTCGTAAAAGGTTGGCGCCCGGCCCAGGTCGGTGAGCGCCTGGCTGGTGAGTTCGTTGACGTTGGTGCCATCGGCGCTGAATTTGCGCCACCAGATGCCCAACCCCACCACCACCCCGGGACGAGCGCGGCCATTGAGCCGTGCACGCATGCGGTGGCGGCCGCGTTCGTTGAATACCTCCACCCAGTCGCCATCGGCGATGCCGCGGGCGCTGGCGTCGTCGGGGTGCATCTCCAGCTGCGGCTCGCCCTCGGCGTCGCGCAGCGAGGTGACGTTGACGAAGGTGGAGTTGAGGAAATGCCGCGCCGGCGGCGAGATCATGGCCAGCGGATAGCGCGCGTCGGCCCCCGCCGGCTCGTGGTTGGGCAGCACCGCAGGCAGCGGGTCCAGGCCGAGCACGGCCAGGCGGGGGCTGGCGAATTCGCACTTGCCGGACGGGGTGGGAAAGCCGCCTCGGGCGAAGGGCGCATCCGGCAGCGGCAAGGGCGCATAGCCCTGCTGCAGCAGAGTCTCGAAATCCACTGCCTCGCCAAAGGCTTGGCGGCACAGGGTCTCGTCGTCGTCGGCAAAGCACGGCTCATCGAAACCCAGGCGCCGCGCCAGCTCCCGAAACACCCAGGTATTGGGCCGCGCCTGCCCCAGCGGCGCGATGGCGGGACGGTTGAGCAGCACGTCGGTGTGGCCGTAGCTGAGGTGGATATCCCAGTGCTCCAACTGCGTGGTCGCCGGCAGCACATAGTCGGCGTAGTCGGCGGTGTCGGTGGCAAACTGCTCCAGCACCACCGTGAACAAGTCGTCGCGGGCAAAGCCACGCACCACTTGGCCCGATTGGGGCGCCACCGCCACCGGGTTGCTGTTGTAGACGATGAGGGCTTCGATGGCGGGGCCAAAGGCGGGCGACGACGGGCGCAGCAGATCGTCGCCGATGGTGCTCATATTGATGATGCGCGGCTGCGGGCAGGGGCTGCGCTGCAGCAGATCGGGCCGCTGCAGCACGTCGCGCTGCACGGGGTACCAACCGGAGCTCGACAGCAGCAAGCCGCCGCCACGGTGGCGCCAAGCGCCGATGACGGCTGGCAGGCAGGCCACCGCGCGCACCGCATTGGCGCCGCCGCGCACACGCTGCATGCCATAGTTGAGCCGAATGGCCACCGGGGCGCGCTGCTGTACGCAGGTGCCGATGTCGCGCGCCAGTGCCTCGATGTGCGCCGCCGGCACACCGCAGACGGCGGCGGCGCGCTGCGGCGGCCATTGCAGGGCGCGGGCACGCAGGGCCTCCCAGCCCAGGGTGTGGCGCTGCACGTAGTCCTCGTCCACCCAGCCGTGCACGATGCACTCGTGCATCAACGCGTAGGCCAGCGCGGCGTCGGTGCCCGGCAGCAGCGCGATGTGCGCGTGGCATTTTTCGGCGGTTTCGGTGCGGCGCGGGTCGATGCACACCAGCCGCGCCCCGGCACGCTTGGCCTGCTGCGCGATGCGCCAAAAATGCAGATTGCTGCCGATACTGTTGCTGCCCCAGATGAGGATCAGGCGGCTGTGGGCGAAGTGCTCCACTGGCATGCCGACTTTGCCACCCAGCGTGTACTCCAGCCCGGCGGCGCCGGCGGCCGAGCAGATGGTGCGGTCCAGCCGTGAAGCACCCAACCGGTGAAAAAACCGCGCCGCCATCGACTCGCCCTGCACCAGCCCCATCGTGCCCGCGTAGCTGTAGGGCAGGATGGCCTGCGGGTCGCGCGCGGCGATTGCCCGCAGGCGCTCGGCGATGTCGTCCAGCGCCCGCTCCCAGCTGACCGGCTCGAACCGCCCCGCCCCCTTGGGGCCGCCGCGGCGCAGCGGCTGCAGCAGCCGCTCGGGGTGGTACACCCGCTCCAGATAGCGGCTGACCTTGGTGCACAGCACGCCCCCGGTTTGGGGGTGGGCGGCATTGCCCTGCACGCGGATGGCGCGGCCCGCGCGCACGGTGGTGACGAGGGCGCAGGTGTCGGGGCAGTCGTGCGGACACGCACCCAGGATGGTGTGCTCGATTGGGCTGGCGCCGACCGTGAAGGTATCCATGGGGGCCGATGATAGGCAATCGGAATGCAGAGGTCACGATCCGAGGCGCCGCGCGCGCCGCCTCGGCCTGAGGTCGAGGCGATCTCGCCCCCCAAACCCCCACGGCATGCCACTTCGCGCTAGGATGCGGGGATGAAACTGATCGAGCCCATCGTTGCCCAGTCCGAGGCCATGGCGACCATCCGCCGTGATCTGCACGCCCACCCGGAGCTGTGTTTTGCCGAAGTGCGCACCGCCGAGCGGGTGGCGGCGCTGCTGACCGAATGGGGGATTCCGATCGAGCGCGGGCTGGGCAAGACGGGCGTGGTGGGCGTGCTGCACGGGCGCGACGGCGGCGCCTGCGGGCGTGCGCTGGGCCTGCGCGCCGACATGGATGCGCTGCCGATGACGGAGGCCAACACCTTCGCGCACGCCAGCCGCCATCCCGGACGCATGCACGCCTGCGGGCACGACGGCCACACCGCGATGCTGCTGGCCGCCGCGCAGTACCTGGCACGCCAGCGCGATTTCGACGGCACGGTGTACCTGATTTTTCAGCCCGCCGAGGAAGGCGGCGGCGGCGCGCGCGAGATGATCGCCGACGGGCTGTTCGAGCGCTTTCCGATGCAAGCGGTGTTTGGCATGCACAACTGGCCCGGGCTGCCGGTGGGGCATTTTGCCGTCAGCCCGGGGCCGGTGATGGCCTCCAGCAATGAATTTGCCATCACCATCCACGGCAAGGGCGGCCACGCGGCGCTGCCGCACACCACGGTGGACCCGATACCGGTGGCCTGCCAGCTGGTGCAGGCCTTCCAGACCATTCTGACGCGCAATCTGCGACCGCTGGAGCCGGGCGTGATCTCGGTGACGCAGATCCAGGCCGGCGAAGCCACCAATGTGGTGCCCGACAGCTGCACGTTGCAGGGCACGGTGCGTACCTTCAGCACCGAGGCGCTGGACCTGATCGAGCAGCGCATGCGCGAACTCTCGCACCAGTTGTGTGCGGCGTTTGGGGCGCGAGCAACGTTCGCCTTTCGGCGCAATTACCCGCCCACGGTCAACAGCGCCGAGGAAGCGGCGTTTGCCGCTGCGGTGGCGCGCGCAATCGTTGGGGCCGACGCCGTCGTGGCGCAGGAGCCGACGATGGGCGCAGAGGATTTCGCCTACATGCTGCAGGCCAAGCCGGGGGCGTACGTCTTCATTGGCAACGGCGACGGCGCGCATCGCGCGGCGTACGGCCCCGGCCATGACGCCGGCCCCTGCACGCTGCACAACCCGCACTACGACTTCAACGACGCCCTGATCCCGCTGGGGGCGACGTTTTGGGTGCGGCTGGCCGAGCGGTGGCTGGCACGCGGCGGCTGAGTGGGCGCCGCTGCCGCGGGCGGCGCTGGCTGTGGCGTGTCAGCAGCTCGTTTATGGCCGGTATGGGTTGTCCATCGTTGTTTTCTGTCCATTCCACTTTGTCCGTTATCGGCTAAGCGAGGAGCGCAGGCGCGTCGCACCGCCGGTCCCCCGCCGAGCACGCAGCGCTGGTGGATTTGACGCCATGACGTCGACGAAGGTGTGTGACCGTCAGACTGATGCGCGTCGAAACCAAGGCCCCGCAAGCCGCTGGTGCCGCATGGCTCGAAGATGGCCCCGACAGCGCCCCTGAAGCCCTGCACATCCTCGTCAATGAAGCCGCCAAAGTCGAGCGCAGTGCGTTTGTCGCTGCCCAACCTGATGAGCGCACCGCCACACGGCGCAAGGACGCCCGCAGCTTCAAGCTCAAAACCATGCTCACCCGGCTGGGTGAGGTGACCTTCCAGGTGCTGCCAGTACGCACCCGTGGTCTACCCCAGCGCCTTCGCGTGGGGCTCCCGCACCGACCAAACCGTCCATCTCGCCTTGCCCGACAGGGTGGTTCAGGGTGTCTCCACCTGACTCCCTCGATCGAGGTGCCGCAGAAGCGGCCGGGACCGGAGATTGCGCTTTCCGGTGCTGGAGGCACACCCGCGGCCAAGCTCGACGCGGGACTGGCGTCGTAGCACGCGTCCCTTGAGCGGGATGCCTGACCCGATCGTCATCGACCGCCTGGAGGAGACGATACGCTGGGCGCAGTGCCTCACCGAGAAGCAGCGACATTTCGTCTGGATGCGCGCCGAGGAATGGGGGTGGTGGGAGATCCGCCAGCGCTTTGGCGGTGATCGCACCACCGCTTGGCGGCGGTGTCACAAAGCGCTTGGGCTGGTGGCCGACCGGCTCAACGGCGCATCTGCCGGAACTTCCGTGGCCATCTACTGCACCAAGTGATATGATTTTTGGATGAGAAGCGTATTCCGGACCCGGACGTTCACCCGCTGGATGCAAAAGGCTGGCTTGGCCGACGAATCCCTGCTTCAGGCCGTCTCCGAGATGGCCGAAGGGCTCGTCGACGCCGACCTTGGCGGCAACGTGGTGAAGAAGCGTGTCGCGCTGCCGGGACGGGGGAAACGTGGTGGTGCGCGGACGATCGTCGCCACCAATCTCGGCGATCGCTGGTTCTTCCTGTATGGCTTCGGCAAGAACGAGCGCGCCAACATCGACAGGGACGAGTTGAAGTTTTTCCAGGAAGTGGCGAAAGAGCTGCTGGGATTCGATGACCGGCAGATTACGAAAGCCCTCGCCGCCGGCGAGATCGTGGAGGTACGACATGGCAACGACGAAGCGCAAGAGCCGAATCATCGAGGAGATGCACGAAACCGTCCGTGGCCTGCACGAGGCCGGCTTGATCAGCAAGCGCCGCATGCGCGAATTCGACGCGCTGTGCCATCTCGGCGTCGAAGAGATGCCTCCGCAAAAGATCAAGTCGCTGCGCGAGAAGGCGCATGTCAGCCAGGCGGTGTTCGCTGCCGTGCTGAACACCAGCCTTTCCACCGTCCAGAAGTGGGAAATCGGCGCCAAGAAGCCAAGCGGCCCGTCCTTGAAGCTGCTCAACCTGATCGAGCGCAAGGGACTCGAAGCGGTTCTGTAAAGTGCCATCGTGGCAGCGAAGAAACGCAGCCGCCGCATGCTCGCATCCCCCCACGAGATGGCGAGCGACCGGCATCGCGTCGGATTCATCGACGAGCACAAGATGCGAAGGACGACGTCCTGTGCAGACAGCGCGTCGGCGAAACTGCTCGAACCGATCGAGCCAAAGGGGCTCGGGACGTCGGCGATCAAGACGGCGCAATCTCCGGCCCGGGCCGCTTCTGCAGCCCCTCGATCGAGGGAGCGGGTGTCAAGAAACGCAAACGCTGCACTAGCGCCCGACGTGCGCCCCCGCCGCTGCAGGCACGTTGGCATGGAGCGGGGCAAGCAGCGGCGCAAAGCGGTTGCGCGCGATGGCCAACAGGCCGTCGAAGATCAGGCCCTCGACCAGCTCGAACGGCACCGTCATGTGCGGCGCCATCTTCCAGCCGGCGCCGCCCGTCATCAGGCACACCGGCTCTTGGCCGCAATGGACGCGCACGTTGTCGACCATACGCTGCACCGCCCCCGCGATGGCGTAGGTGCCGCCGCTGGTCAGCGCATCGCTGGTGTTGGTGGGAAAGGGCCGCACCTCGCCCGTGGGCACGTGCAGCCCCGCGGTGCCGGACTCCAGCGCGCGCAGCATGATGCCGTGACCCGGCAAGATGATGCCGCCGAGAAAGCGGCCGCGCTCGTCGATGGCTTCGACGGTAACAGCGGTGCCGACCATCACGACGATGCACGGCCGCTCGCCCTGCCCGCGTGCCAACAGGCGCTGGCGCGCGCCGATCATCGCCACCCAGCGGTCCGACCCTAGGCGTGCCGGATGGTCGTAGCCGTTGACGAGGCCAGCCTCCGCCTGTGAGGGCACCACCCACTGCACCGGGGCGTCCCACAGCTCGAGTTGTTCCTCGACCCGGTAACGCACCCCCGCCCCCGCCACGATGCTGCCCAGCACCCAGCGCGGCGCGCGCAAGGCCCGCCAATCGCCATCGGCCAAGGTTTCGATATTTTCCAGAAACTGCACGCCGTGCGCGAGCATGCGCGCACCGGGCTGCGGCGCATCGAACAGCGCCCATTTCAGCCGCGTGTTGCCCACGTCCAGCGCCAGTAAGGTGGACGCTGCCGCGGCGCTGGCAGCGGCAAAGTCGACGACGGCACGGTCGGGGGCGGTCATGAAAACATCATAACGCCCCGCCGCCACGCGCGGCACACCGGGGCCCGATCAATTTTGCCGCCACGGCAGGCCGCGATAGCGCCAGCCGCCGCGCCGCCCGCGCTGTCCGTGCTCGTCGGGGTCACCTTCGAAGCCCTCCAAAACGTTGTAGGCCGTGGCACCCAATTCGGTGGCACGCCGCGCCGCGGCGATGGAGCGCGCGCCGCTGCGGCACAGCATCAGCAGTGGCTTGCCCTCGGCCGCCAAGGCACGCACCCCGTCGTCGAACGCGGGGTTGGGCTGCATGCCGGGCCATTGCTTCCAGGCCAGCGGCACCGCCCCCGGAACGTAGCCGACCCATTCGCGCTCGGCGTCGGTGCGCACGTCCACCAGCAGCGCCTGGCCGCTTTGCACCCACTGCCAGGCCAACGCAGGCGCGATGTCGCCGGCGTAACCGGGCGCCGGCCGCGGCGCCTCCATTTCGGCCCCGGCGGCATCGTGGCGCACGCCGCCACGCAAATTGGCCGGCACCGCCTCGTCCATGCGGCGCGGGCGCGGCAGCTTCAAGGCGTTCATCAGCGCGATGAATTCGTCGCGCGAGCGCCCGGCTACGCGGGCATTGTGCGCTTTCTCGTGCCCGATGGTCGAATGGGTGCGGCCGTGGTAGTCGTGCCCAGGCCACACGACGGTGTCGTCGGGCAGCGCAAACAGCACGCGCGTGATGCTGTCGTACAGCGCGGCCGGGTCGCCGGATTGAAAGTCGGTGCGGCCGCAGCCATCGATGAGCAAGGTGTCGCCGGTGAAGACGTGCCGCGCGGCATCACTTTGCCAGAAGTAGCTCATGCTGCCGGCGGTGTGCCCCGGGGTGGCCAGCGCGCGCAGGCGCTGCGCGCCAAAGGCGAGCTCGTCGCCATCGTGCAAGGCACGCTGTACGGTGGCGATACCGCAGGCCGCCGGCGCCGCGGTGTGCGCGCCGGTGTGCTCGGCCAGGCGCAGCGCGCTGGTGATGTGGTCGGCGTGGGCGTGGGTTTCCAGCACCCAGCGCAAGCGCAAACCGTATTCGCGCAGCACCGCCAAATCGCGCTCGAGCTGTTCGTCCACCGGGTCGATGATGAGCGCGTCGCGCGTATCGACGTCGAACAGCACGTAGGTGTAGGTGCAGGAGTCGGGGTCGAAGAGCTGAATCGGCTTCATCGCTGCCATTATGGCCGCCGCAGGGCGCTCAGGCAAAACGCGACAGCAGCTCGGCCACGTCGTCTGGTGGGGTATCGCCCTGGGCCATGACGCAGCCCACCATCATGAAGAATGATTTGTCCAAGGCCTTGCGTGCGGCAGCGAGCTGCTGCGCTACTTGCTCGCAGTCGGTGTCGGCCTCAATGAGGCGTTGAATACCGCGCAGCTGCCCCTCCACGCGCTTGAGGCGCAGCAACAGGGCTTTTTTGCGCTCGGGGTCTTGAACGGCGGTCATGGAACACGGGGCCAAGCAGGCAACGGTGGGTTGCACCCAATACTCCCCATGGTACACGAAACACGCCATGGTGCCAAGGGGGCGGCGACGCGGCTGTAGAAGCAAGATAGTAATGTCCGCTTCCGGCAAAGTAGAAATGTCCGCTTGTTGGTCTGGAAGCGGAGGGCTGGGTGGACAAGCGCATCGAGATGAGCGAGCGGGAGATCGAGCGGCTCAAGGTG
>NZ_VJON01000054.1 GCF_007556685.1 Tepidimonas charontis
GTAGTCGACCTGCATTTCCTCGCCGGGCAGGAAGGACAGGCGGTCGAACTGTTCGGGCACCTTGTGGCGCAGCTTGGCCACGAAGCGTTTGACCGAGTTGTACTGACCGGCAAAGCCGTGATGGTCGACCAGGTCCTGGTAGATGGCCATGGCGTTGCGTCGAAGCCGTAGCTGGGCATCGATGAACTCACGGTGGGGTTCGCACAGGGAGGTGGCCGCCGACAGAGAGGCCGGTGGCCGGGGTGGGGCAATTTGACTGGCCACGGCCTCAGAGCCGGTGGCCACCCCGGGGCAGTTTGACTGTTCGGCGGCGAAGCGCTGTTGGTAGGCGCGGATAGTGTGGCGGGAAATGCCCGTCACCCGTTCGATCTCTCGCTGGCTGGCGTTGGCCTGCAACAGCGTCCAGATGGTGGTTTGCAAGTGTGGCTTCAAGACGTTCACTCCAGTGGTCCCCTCGGTGGTGAGGAGATGAAAGTAACGTCCTGCCTGTAGGTTATTGGATGACTGACAGACACCAATCAATGCATCAGGTCACCCCTGGCCGGGTGGAGCAGTTTGGGTGGCCATAAGTGGGGCACTTTGGGTGGCCGCCGGGGTGTACAGGATAGCCAAACGACATCGTGAATGATGTTTTGCTATCCTGTCTCGCATTATAGCATGGATTTTGGCGTTTGCAACAGCGTTGTGCTATCCTGCATCAAACTTTTCTACAGAGACAAACATGATCCGCTGCCATCTCTCGCGCTTGATGGGCGAGCGCAAGCTCAAGATCAGTGATGTCGCCCGTCAGACGGGCCTAAACCGAAACACCGTCACTTTGCTGTACTACGAGCGAGCGACCCGCGTTGATCTGGATGCCATCGATCGCCTGTGCACCCTGTTCAACGTGTCCGTGGGGGATCTGTTCGAGCACGTGCCCGGGAACGCCAGTCAAGCCGAATGACTTCGTCGGCGTGCGCTGCGCTGGACGTCGCTGGTTGCCGACGGAACAGTCTCAATGGGCCACGAGACCGATGGTCACGAAGGGAAGCGAATCGAGCCGCCGTGGGCTACGGCTGGGCCACGGACGGGCCATGGCAAAGTCGCTTTTGAGGAGATGACCATCGGTCGACCGATGAGATCGGCGGCAGAATCGGCGTCGAAGCCGTCATCAATGGTCTAAAACTCGGGCATGTCATCATCCCGGGATCTCATACGTGCTTGATTTGGCGCGGCTGGCGGGGATCGAACCCACGACCTTCGGCTTCGGAGGCCGACACTCTATCCACTGAGCTACAGCCGCAACACCGCTCGGATTCTACCAGCCCCGCGCTGCGCCGCGTCGGCCCGCTAGCAGCATCTTATAATGTTTTGGTTTATCGACCCTTGAGCACGCACCGCGCTGCAGCGCGCAAGCGGTGCGGCTTTCGCCAGAGCCATCAAAGGGAAACCATGAGCGAGCACGCGCACGACAATCACACCGGCCCCATCCAGAACCCGAAACAGTTGTGGTGGACGGCGGTTTTCGCCTTCGTCGTTCCCGTCTTTTTGATCATCGGGTTGGTGTACTACGTCACCCGCGATACCAAGCCGCAAGCTGGCGTGGCCAATCCGGAGCTCGCCACTGCTCAGCGCATCCAAAAGGTCGGGCGCGTCGAGTTGCGTGACGCCAACCGTCCGCTGGCTGCCGGTGCGGACGTGTACAAAGCGCAGTGCGCGGCCTGCCACGAAGCCGGCCTGGTGGGTGCGCCCAAGTTGGGCGACAAGGGGGCGTGGGCGCCGCGCATCGCTCAGGGTTACGAGACGTTGTTGAACTCGGCGCTCAAAGGCAAAGGCGCGATGGGCGCACAGGGCGGTGGCGCTTTCCGCGATCTCGAGATCGCGCGCGCCGTGGTCTTCATGGCCAACCAGGGTGGCGCCAACTTCCCCGAGCCCGAGGCCCCCGCGGCCGAAACGAAGTAAGCGCGTTCGTTCACCAGCGGGCACGATCGAGCCATGGCACGGGTTTTGGTGCTCAATGGCCCTAACCTCAATTTGCTGGGTGTGCGCGAGCCCAGTGTGTACGGCGCCGACACCCTGGCCGATCTGGAAGCCCGCTGCCGCGAACACGGGCAGCGCCTGGGGCTGGAGGTCGAATGCGCCCAAAGCAACCATGAGGGCGTGTTGATCGACCACCTGCACCAGTGGGGGGCGCTGCATCGCAGCGGCCAGGCGCTGGGTGTCGTGTTCAACCCGGGGGCCTACACGCACACCTCGATCGCACTGCACGACGCCATCAAGGGGGTGGCGCCGATGCCGGTGCTCGAGGTGCATCTGTCCAACGTGCACGCGCGCGAAGCGTTTCGGCACCATTCTTGGGTGGCGCCCGTGGCGGCGGGCAGCATCATCGGCTTCGGCGCCGACGGTTATTTGCTGGCGTTGGACGCGCTGGCGCGACGGGCGGCGGCCGGGCTAAGTACAAAACCGTAGCGCACGGGCAGCTCTGCGGCCAGACACGGCTGCGGCAACCACCGACCGGATTCGACGGCTTGCGCCGCCAGGTGCATATCCTGTGTGTGCACCACCCCGACCCCAAGATCGCCCACCAGATACAGGCGACCGACTTCGTCCAGCAAGACGTCGCTGACCTGCGCCAGCGCCGCGCCCGTGTGGCTGTACACCGCCCCATCCGGCGCCAGACGCCACACCCATGGCGTCAGCTCCAATTCCACATACACGCGCTGCGGACCGTTTTGGAAAAACCAACGGCCCTGGGCATCGACGGCGTAGTTGCGCCCGATGAAGGCGATGAGTTTGTCATGACGCAGCTCGGCACCCCGGCTGACAGCGTTGGCCCCCGCGCCAGCAAAGGGGCCTGCGGCTTGCGCGCGCTCATCACGCATCCACCAACGCCCGCGCGCGTCCAGCCCCAGCCACCCGTAGCAGTCGGGCACGTGGGGCCACTTGGCCATCGCCGCCTTGACGATGTCGTCCATCTCGACTACCCGTGGTATTCGTTGTGCATCGGATTGTGGCACTCGCACCGCCAGCCTGCAGCACGCGCCAGCCAGTCCATCGCCGCCTGCGGCAACGCACCCACATCACCACGCAGGTCCCACGGCGACGCTGCTGCGGCAAAACCCACGTGGCCGCCCGCAGCGGGTTGCCATAGCTGGACATGCGGCCCCACTTCCGCCGCGCTGGGCAGGCTTGCAGCGGGCACAAAGGGGTCGTTGCGTGCATTGAGCACCAGCGTCGGCACCCGAATGGTCCGCATGTGTGGCTTGGCCGATGCACGGCGCCAATAATCGTCCACGTCGCGAAAACCATGCAGCGGCGCAGTGAAGGCGTCGTCAAAGGCGCGCAGGGTACGCGCCGCCAAGGCACGCTCCAGATCGAACAACCCGGGGTAGCGCCGCGCTTTTTCTCGCGCCTTGTGCCGCATGGTACGCAGGAACATACGCGCATACAACACGCGGTTGAGGCCCTGGTCGATGGCCGCGCCGGCCGCCGCCAAGTCCAGCGGCGCGGAAATCGCGGCGGCTGCGCACAGGCGGGTGGCAGCCGTCGTGCCCGCCTCCTGCAGCCAGCGCAACAGGGCGTTGCCTCCTAGCGAAACGCCCACGGCCACACAGCTCAGCGTTGGCCAGCGGCCGGCCGCGCGCTCGATCATCCAGCCGACTTCTTCGAAGTCGCCCGAGTGATAGGCACGCGGCGCTCGGTTCGGCTCTCCGGAGCAGCCCCGAAAATGCGGCACCGCCACCGCCCAACCACGGAGGGTAGCTTCGCGCGCGAACGCCCGCGCGTAGTGGCTGGCGGAGGAACCTTCCAGCCCATGGAACAGCAGCAGCAACGCCGACGCCGTCGCCGGCGTGATGTGGTCCACGTCGATGAAGTCGCCATCCGGCGTGTCCCAGCGCTCGCGGGTCCATTCGATACGCCCACCGCGGCCCCGGCGGGCCCACAAGGCCGCGCCGATGGTTTGCAGATGGCCATCGCGCTGCCACCAGGGCGGACGGGGCCAACCGCCGTCACCGGACCGCGCGCTGGCTTGGCCACAAAAGACGATACCGCCCACGGGGGCGGTGTGATGGAGTGATGGACTGAACCGCTGGCGCATCGAAGGGCGGGCACGCGGCGCTACACGCAACGCATGGCGGCAAGCCGCCGGACGAGTGTCAGCGCTTTTGCCGGAAGCGACGCAGCGCGGCGATCTGCGCTGCCATCACGGCCAATTCGGCCTGCGCTTTGGCCAGGTCCACCTCGCTCTTGGCGTTTTTCAGCGCCTCTTCGGCCGCCTTGCGCGCCTCGTTGGCCTTGGCTTCGTCCAGGTCTTTGCCGCGGATGGCGGTGTCGGACAACACCGTCACGACCTTGGGCTGCACCTCGAGGATGCCGCCCGCCACGAAGACGAACTCCTCTTCTCCGTCGGCCTTCTCGATGCGCACCGCGCCCGGCTTGATGCGGGTAATCAAGGGTACGTGCCCAGGCAAAATGCCCAGCTCGCCCATCTCGCCCGGCAAAGCGACGAACTTGGCAGGACCGCTGAAGATGGACTCTTCGGCGCTCACCACCTCCACTTGTATGGTATTCATCTCAGATCTCCATTGCGCGACACCGACGCTGGACAGGCAGTGCCAGACCATCGCGCCCCGCCCGCTCCGGGCCGGCTACCCGCAGGCGGCCCTTGGAGCGAACCGGTGCGCACTCAATCACCCGGCGAGCTTCTTGGCCTTCTCGAACGCGTCGTCGATGGTGCCCACCATGTAGAACGCCTGCTCGGGCAGATGGTCGCACTCGCCGTTGACGATCATCTTGAAGCCGCGGATGGTCTCCTTCAGCGGGACGTACTTGCCCGGCTGGCCGGTGAACACTTCGGCGACGTGGAACGGCTGCGACAAGAAGCGCTGGATCTTGCGGGCGCGGGCCACCACCAGCTTGTCTTCCGGCGACAGTTCGTCCATGCCCAGAATCGCGATGATGTCGCGCAGCTCTTTGTAGCGCTGCAGCACCGCTTGCACGGCACGGGTGGTGTTGTAGTGTTCCTCGCCGACCACGTTGGGGTCGACCTGCCGGCTGGTGGAGTCCAGTGGGTCCACGGCCGGGTAGATACCGAGCGCGGCGATGTCACGCGACAACACGACGGTGGCGTCCAAGTGCGCGAAGGTGGTGGCCGGCGACGGGTCGGTCAGGTCGTCGGCGGGCACGTACACGGCCTGGATCGAGGTGATCGAGCCGACCTTCGTGGAGGTGATGCGCTCTTGCAGCTTGCCCATCTCCTCGGCCAGCGTCGGCTGGTAGCCCACCGCCGAGGGCATACGGCCCAGCAGCGCGGACACCTCGGTACCGGCCAGCGTGTAGCGGTAGATGTTGTCCACGAAGAACAGCACGTCGCGGCCTTCGTCGCGGAAGGACTCGGCGATCGTCAGGCCCGTGAGCGCCACGCGCAGACGGTTGCCCGGCGGCTCGTTCATCTGGCCGTACACCATCGCCACCTTCGACTCGCTCAGGTTGTCGGCGACCACGACCTTGGACTCCATCATCTCGTGGTAGAAGTCGTTGCCCTCACGGGTACGCTCGCCCACACCTGCGAACACCGACAGACCCGAGTGAGCCTTGGCGATGTTGTTGATGAGCTCCATCATGTTGACGGTTTTGCCCACACCCGCGCCGCCGAACAGACCGACCTTGCCGCCCTTGGCGAAGGGGCAGATCAGGTCGATCACCTTGATGCCGGTCTCCAGCAGTTCGGTGGAGGGCGACAGCTCATCATAAGCCGGCGCCTTGCGGTGGATGGAGCTGGTCAGCGACTGATCGATCGGGCCGCGCTCGTCGATGGGGTTGCCCAGCACATCCATGATGCGGCCGAGCGTCGCCTTGCCCACCGGCACCGTGATCGGCGCGCCGGTGTTGTACACCGTCATGCCGCGGCGCAGGCCGTCTGACGAGCCCAGCGCGATGGTACGTACCACGCCGTCGCCCAACTGTTGCTGGACCTCCAGCGTCAGCGGCGATCCCTCCATCTTGAGGGCGTCATACACCTTGGGCATCTGGTCGCGCGGAAACTCCACGTCCACCACGGCACCGATGCACTGAACGATCTTGCCTTGAACTTGAGCCATGATTGAAACCTTGTTCTCGAAAAATGGGGAGGACGACAACCCGGGCGGCGTCACACCGCCGCGGCACCGGCGACGATCTCCGACAGCTCCTTGGTGATGCTGGCCTGCCGTGTCTTGTTGTAGATGAGCTTGAGCTCGTTGATCAGGTTGCCGGCATTGTCGGTGGCAGCCTTCATCGCCACCATGCGCGCCGACTGCTCGGAGGCCATGTTCTCGGCCACCGCCTGGTAAATCTGCGCCTCCACATAGCGCACCAGCAGCTCGTTGATGACGGTGGGTGCATCGGGCTCGTAAATGTAGTCCCAGTCGTAGCTCTGCTGCCCTTCTTCGAGCGCTTGTGCCGACAGCGGCAGCAACTGCTGCACCACCGGCTCCTGCTTCATCGTGTTGATGAATTTGTTGTAGCAGAGATAGACGGCGCTGAGCTTGCCCTCCGCGTAGGCGTCGAGCAACACCTTCACCGGCCCGATCAAGCGCTCCAGGTGCGGCGTGTCGCCCAGGCCGGTGACGTGCGACACCACCTTGGCGCCGATGCGGTTCATGAAGCCAAAGCCCTTGTTGCCAATCGCCACCACCTGCGCCGTGCGCCCAGCCGACTGCAGCTCGCGCAGCTGGTTGGTGACCGCACGCAGCAGGTTGGTGTTGAGGCCGCCGCACAGACCCTTGTCGGTGGTGACCACGATCATGCCCGCGACGGTGGCCTCGGGATGCTCGACCATGAAGGGATGCACGTACTCCGGATTGGCCCGGCTGAGATTGGCCGCGATCTGGCGGATTTTCTCGCTGTAGGGGCGCGCGGTGCGCATGCGCTCCTGCGCCTTGCGCATCTTGGAGGCGGCCACCATTTCCATGGCTTTGGTGATCTTTTTGGTGTTTTCCACCGACTTGATCTTGCCGCGTATTTCCTTGCCTGCTGCCATCGCTGCTCCTATTGCCTGCGGGGGGCTTCGTGGACGGCGGTGCTCACCACGTGCCGGTCTGCTTGAAGGCGCGAATGGCGGCGTCGAGCTCGGCCTCGGCGTCCTTGTCCATCGCCTTTTGCGTCTCCAGCTTGTCCAGCAGCGCGGCGTGCTTGTCCTTCAGGTACGCGTGCAAGCCAGCCTCGAACGGCAGCACCTTCTTGACGTCGATGTCGTCCAGGTAGCCCTTGTTGGCGGCGTACAGCGAGGCGGCCATCAGGCTGATGGGCAGCGGGCTGTACTGCGGCTGCTTGAGCAGTTCGGTCACGCGCGCACCGCGGTCGAGCTGTTTGCGGGTGGCTTCGTCCAGGTCGGAGGCAAACTGCGCAAAGGCGGCCAGTTCGCGGTACTGCGCCAAGTCGGTCCGGATACCACCGGACAGGCTTTTGATCAGCTTGGTCTGCGCGGCGCCACCGACGCGCGACACCGAAATACCGGCGTTGATGGCCGGCCGGATGCCGGCGTTGAACAGGTTGGTCTCCAGGAAGATCTGACCGTCGGTGATCGAGATCACGTTGGTCGGCACGAAGGCGGAGACGTCACCGGCTTGCGTTTCGATGATCGGCAGCGCCGTCAGCGAGCCCGTCTTGCCCTTGACCTCGCCGTTGGTGAACTTCTCGACATAGTCGGCGTTGACACGGGCGGCGCGCTCGAGCAAGCGGCTGTGCAGGTAGAAAATGTCGCCCGGATACGCCTCGCGGCCCGGGGGACGGCGCAGCAGCAGTGACACTTGGCGGTAAGCCACGGCCTGCTTGGACAGGTCATCATAGATGATGAGCGCGTCTTGGCCCCGATCGCGGAAATACTCGCCCATCGTGCAGCCGGAATACGGCGCTAGGAACTGCATCGCGGCCGACTCCGACGCCGAGGCAGCCACGACGATGGTGTACTCCATCGCGCCGTGCTGCTCCAGGGCCCGCACCACGCTCTTGATCGACGACGCCTTCTGCCCGATGGCGACGTAGATACAGACCATGTTCTGGCCTTTTTGGTTGATGATCGTGTCCACCGCCACCGCGGTCTTGCCGGTCTGGCGGTCGCCGATGATCAACTCACGCTGGCCGCGGCCGATCGGCACCATGGCGTCGATCGCCTTCAGACCCGTTTGTACCGGCTGGTCCACCGATTTGCGCGCGATCACGCCCGGCGCCACCTTCTCCACCACATCGGTGAGCTTGGCGTTGATCGGGCCCTTGCCGTCGATCGGACGGCCCAGCGCGTCGACCACGCGGCCGATCAGTTCGGGGCCCACCGGCACTTCCAGAATGCGGCCGGTGCACTTGACGGTGTCGCCTTCGGAGATGTGTTCGTATTCACCCAGCACCACCGCACCGACGGAGTCGCGCTCCAGGTTGAGCGCCAGACCGTAGGTCGGCTGGCCATCCTTGCCCGCCGGGAATTCGAGCATTTCGCCCTGCATCGCATCCGACAGGCCATGGATGCGCACGATGCCATCGGTCACCGACACCACGGTACCCTGGTTGCGCACGTCGGCCGACGGGGCCAGCCCCTCGATGCGGGACTTGATCAATTCGGAGATTTCTGCGGGATTGAGTTGCATGACGCTTTCCTTTGCGGAGGTTCTTGACAGGGCGTTGGGGCCAGCCTCAGGCTGTCAGCGCCACACGCATGTGTTCCAAACGGGCTTTGACGGAGGTGTCGAGCACCTCGTCGCCCACCACCACGCGCACGCCACCGATCAGTTCGGGCTTGAGTTGCACGTGCAAGCGCAGCCGACGGCCAAAGCGCTTTTCGAGAACACCCTGCAATTCGGCCAACTGCGCCGCATCGATCGGAAAGGCGCTCTCGACGACGGCGTCGGCCACACCCTGCTGGGCATTTACCAGCGCACGAAATTGCCGCGCCATCTCGGGCAGCGCAGGGACGCGGTCGTTGTCGATGACGGTGCGCAAAAAATTGCGGCCGATGTCGGGCAGCGGCGTCTTGACGACGCCGACGATGACGTCGAATACCTGCTCAGGGCGCACGTTCGGGTCGGCCGCGAAGGCCTGCAGCGCGGGCTGCGCCGCAACGACCGCGAGCGCATCGAGCCAGCCGCAGGCGTCGGCGGCCTGCGCCCCGGCGGCCTTGAACAGCGCTTCGGCGTAGGGTCGGGCAATGGTGGCGAGTTCGGCCATGATTCAACCTTCGGACGCGCGGTGCGGGTTTTCTCAGAGTTCGGCCTTGAGCTGCTGCAACAGCTCGGCGTGCGCGCGGGCGTCGACCTCGCGGCGCAGGATCTGCTCGGCGCCCTTGACCGCCAGCACCGCCACCTGCTCGCGCAGCGCCTCGCGCGCTTGCACCGCCTGCTGTTCGGCCTCGGCTTTGGCGGCGGCGATGATCTTGGCCGCCTCTTCGGCGGCACGGGCCTTGGCCTCTTCGATCAGGGCATGCGCTCGACGCTCGGCGTCGGCGACACGGGCGGCCGCCTCATTGCGCGACTGCACCAGGGCATCTTCGACGCGCTTGTTGGCCACGGCCAGCTCGGTCTTGGCTTTTTCGGCGGCAGCCAGACCTTCGGAAATCTTTTGCGCGCGCTCATCCAGCGCCTTGGCGATCGGCGGCCACACGAACTTCATCGTGAACCACACCAGAATCGCGAAGACGATGGCCTGCGCAAAGAGGGTTGCATTGATGTTCATCGCAACGCCTTTCTGTATGGGGGGCGGAGGGGTACAGCGTTGAGTTGCCGGGTTTGCGCGGCGTGCGCCCGGAACACCGCCCGGGCGCACCCTTCCTCACCGCAGGACGGATCAGATCGCGAACGGATTGGCGAAGGCAAACAGCAGCGCGATGGCCACGCCGATCAGGAAGGCCGCGTCGATCAGGCCGGCCAGAATGAACATCTTGGTCTGCAGGTCGTTCATCAGCTCGGGCTGACGAGCGGAGGACTCGAGGAACTTGCCACCCATCAGCGCGATGCCGATCGACGCGCCGATGGCGCCCAGACCGACGATGATGCCGCAAGCCAGAGCAACGAGACCCAGAATGTTTTCCATGATGATTCCTTTTGAGGTTGGAGAGGAAGGTTGAGGGAAAAACGAAGGTTAGTGCGCGTCATGCGCCTGGCCCAGATAGATCAAGGCCAGCATCATGAAGATGAACGCCTGCAGAGTGATCACCAGGATGTGGAAGATGGCCCACACCGTGCCGGCGATCAGGTGTCCGACGAAGAGCAGGGCCCCGCTGAACGACAGCGCAGCGAAACCGCCGAGCAGCGCGATCAGCATGAACACCAACTCCCCCGCGAACATGTTGCCAAACAACCGCATGCCGTGGGAGACCGTCTTCGCCACGAACTCGATCATTTGCATCAGGAAGTTCACCACGCCCAGCAGCAAGGCCCACAGTGGGTTTTTGCTGGTGCCAAAGGGCGCGGTCACCAACTCGTGCGCCCAGCCCCCCAGCCCCTTGATCTTGACGTTGTAGAACAGGCACATCAGCAGCACCGACACCGACAAGCCCAACGTGGTGGACAGATCCGCGGTGGGCACCACGCGCAAATAATCCTTGAACCCCAACGCCGGCCCCACGGCATGCCAGATACCCGGCAACAGATCCACCGGCAACAGGTCCATGAAGTTCATGAAAAAGATCCAGACGAACACCGTCAACGCCATCGGCGCGATGACCTTGCGGCTGGCGGCATTGTGGATGACCCCCTTGGCCTGCGTCTCGACCAGTTCGACCAGGATCTCGACCGCCGCCTGAAAGCGCCCCGGCACGCCTGCAGTGGCGCGACGCGCCCCCAGCCACAACAAAAAGACCCCGATCAAGCCCGTCAACACCGAAAACACCACCGAATCGATGTTGATGACCGAGAAGTCGACGATGAACGTCTGCTCCTTGTTGGTCAGGTGCATCAAGTGATGGCGGATGTACTCACCCGCGGTCGGTCCTTGTCCTTCAGCAGCCATGCCTCAACTCACTTCAGCGTTTCAGAACTTGCCGATCGGTGCGGAGCCGCTGGCCGCGCCACCCACGCCAACCAGTACGACTTCAGCACCACCACCAGCCCGACCACCAGGGCCGGCCAGCTCAGGTCCGGGATCCAGCGCGGCGCCATCCACAACAGCGCCAGCGTCAACAGCACCTTCACCCCTTCCCACCACAACCAACCTGCCAGCGACGCGCGGGCCTGGCCTGGGCGCGCCGCACGCAGCCACCGCGCCCACGCGCTGGACGTCATCCCCCACGCCATGAGGGCCGCCGGCAACAGCGCGGCTGCACCCCCATAGGCCAGTGATGACACCCACACGCCTTTGTGGGGCCACCACAGCACCACCAGCGCCGCCGTCAACGCCACCGACAAGCCCCACACCAGCGCTTGCCAGCCCACCACATGCCACACCGACAGCGCCGGGTGACGCTGGCGCCACTGCGCCGCCTCATCGGGACTCAGGGGCTTGAAAGACGACTCACCGCCCTCATCTACCCCATCATCGTCCCAACCGGGTGCCACCCGGCGCCCATCACCCGACACCGGGGTCGCGGATTGCAAAGGGTGCTGCACGACTCGACCTGTGGTAGCCGCCGGACATTGTCGGCCCGACGCATGACGGCCGCCTGACGGCGGCTCGGCCCCAGCGCGGCTTTTGGCTACACTGGCAAAGCCACCTATTATACGGATAAACCCGAACTATCCCCGCGCCCGCGGCACGCGCACGTGGCGCGCGTACATCACCATGAGCTGCCCTGCCGATTCCCTGATCGAATACCCCTGCCACTTCCCACTCAAGGTCATGGGGCCACGCCACGACGATTTCGTCGCCGCCATCGCCCACGTCGCCCGTCAGTTCGACCCCGACTTCGACGCCACCACCATCGAGCAGCGCCTCAGCCGCGGCGGCAACTATCTGGGGCTGACGCTGGTGGTGCGCGTGACCTCGCGCGCGCAGCTCGACGAGTTGTACCGCACGCTGTCCACCCATCCGATGGTGCGGGTGGTGCTGTGATCGTGCGCGACCTGGGTCTGGCCGACTACGCCGCCACCTACGCGGCCATGCAGGCCTTCACTGCCGCGCGCACCGACGGCCAACCCGACGAGCTGTGGTTGTGCGAGCACCCCCCTGTCTTCACGCAGGGGCTGGCCGGGCGCGCCGAGCACGTGCTCGACCCCGGCCCCATTCCCGTCGTCGCCACCAACCGCGGCGGCCAAGTCACCTACCACGGCCCGGGCCAAATCGTCGCCTACCCCCTGCTGGACCTGCGCCGTGCCGGCTACTTCGTCAAGGAATATGTGTACCGCTTGGAGGAAGCCATCATCCGCACGCTGGCCGCATTTGGCGTCACCGGCCACCGGGTGGCGGGCGCCCCCGGCATCTATGTCCGGCTCGACGACCCCGGTGGACACGCGGCGCTGGCCGGACCGCAGCCAGGCACCAACCCGTTTGCCGGGCTGGGCAAGATCGCAGCGCTCGGCATCAAGGTGCACCGCCACTGCACCTACCATGGCGTGGCCCTCAACGTGGCCATGGACCTGAGCCCCTTTTCGCGTATCAACCCCTGCGGTTACGCCGGACTGCGCACGGTGGACCTTGCTACCATCGGCGTGCAGGTCGCGTCGAGCACCGTGCGCGCCGTCCTGGCGCAGCAGCTGGTGGCGCTACTGGCCCCACATGCACGTTGACGGCCCTGCGCCGCGTACCTGCCCCCACCGCAAATGACGAAGATCATGACCGTCTCTGACGCCACGCCAGTTGCCGTTTCGCACGCTCGCCCCTCGACGGCGGTCGGCGCGCGCGGCGGTGTCGCTTTGCGGGCGCGGTGCGCTGGCCTCATCTAACCTGCAACCGCTGCCCCATCCACTTGCCATGGCTATCGACTCCCACGCCAGCGCCACAACCGCCACGCCACTGAGCGCGGCGCCCACACCCTCCCGTCCGTACGACCCCAGTGCCAAGCAAAAGAGCGCCGCCAAGACGGCACGCATCCCCATCAAGGTCGAGCCCGCCCCGACGCTCAAAAAGCCCGAGTGGATCCGGGTCAAGGCCGGCAGCCCCGGCACGCGCTTCTACGAGATCAAGGACATCCTGCGCGCCAACCGGCTGGTGACGGTGTGCGAGGAGGCCTCCTGTCCCAACATTGGCGAATGCTTCGGCAAGGGCACGGCCACCTTCATGATCATGGGCGACAAGTGCACGCGCCGCTGCCCGTTTTGTGACGTCGGCCACGGCCGCCCCGCCCCGCTCGACCCCAACGAGCCGGAAAACCTCGCGCGCACCATCGCGGCGCTGAAGCTGCGCTACGTGGTCATCACCAGCGTCGATCGCGACGACCTGCGCGACGGTGGCGCGGCGCACTTCGTGGCCTGCATCCAGCGCGTACGCGCTCTGTCGCCGGCCACGCGCATCGAAATCCTGACGCCCGACTTCCGCGGCCGCGACGACCGGGCGCTGGAGATTCTGTCGGCCGCGCCGCCCGACGTGATGAATCACAACCTGGAGACCGTGCCGCGCCTGTACAAGCAGGCACGTCCGGGCTCCGACTATGCGTTCAGCCTGAACCTGCTGAAAAAATTCAAGGCGCTGTTTCCCGCCATTCCCACCAAGAGCGGGCTGATGGTGGGGCTGGGCGAGACCGACGAGGAGATCCTGGCCGTGATGCGTGACCTGCGCGCGCACGGCGTGGACATGCTGACCATCGGCCAATATCTGGCGCCCAGCAGCCATCACCTGCCGGTGCGGCGCTACGTGCATCCGGACACGTTCAAAATGTTCGAACGCGAAGCCTACGCGATGGGGTTCACCCACGCCGCAGTGGGCGCCCTGGTGCGCAGCAGCTACCACGCCGACCAGCAGGCGCACGCCGCGGGCGTGGTGAGCTGAGCTTTACGCTGGCGACGGCGGTGAGTAGGGTCCGCTGCCGTCCAGCGACGCATCGATCCCCGCCAGCCGGTGCACCGGCTGGCCCAAGGGGCACTCAGCGCGCTGGGGCGCGGGTTTCGATGATGGTCACCTCGACGCGGCGGTTTTTCGCTCGCCCTTCCGGGGTACTGTTGTCGGCCACCGGCTCGCGCTCGCCGCGCCCTTCGGTGCGCACCTTGTCAGCCGGGATACCGTTGCTCACCAGATACGCCTTGACGGCTTCGGCTCGGCAGTTGTGTGCGTCAAGTTGTGCAAATTGGTGATCAGGTAATTGGTTGATCCTGTTTGCGCTGTCGTTGTCGCGGAGGGCGTAGCCCGGAGCGATGACGACAGCGCGCGGCCGCTTCAGGCGGCCAGTCTCAACGCCTCCTTTTTCTGCTCCGAAAGGAGCGTCATGTTCAGGTAACGGCTGTCCTCCAGCCAGGTCTCGTGCGTCTCGACGCACA